>DNHS01000045.1:0-470 GCA_003485765.1 Candidatus Omnitrophota bacterium
GACATATTAAACCGCAAAAGAAAAACACTCCAGATTGCGCCCATAGCAGTAAAAGGCATAGCTAATAGAATAAGCAGGGTTGAACCTACTGATTTGAAAGTAAAATAATAGAGAAGAAAAATTATGATGAGCGACATGGGAATAAATACGGCTAATCGTTTTTTCACCCGCTCCATATATTCATATTGACCGCTCCAGGTAATAGAATATCCTGCAGGCAGTTTTACATTCTGACGCACTGCCTTTTTGGCATCGCTTACATAACCGCCGATGTCTCTTCCTGCCACATCCACATAGACATAACCGGAGAGCATCCCATTTTCATTTCTAATCATTGCCGGGCCCAGGCTAAGCTTAATATCCGCAAGCTGCTCTAAAGGCACCTGCGCCCCGGTCATTGTAGGCACTAAAACCCGTTTTAATTTCTCAATATCATCGCGTAGTTCTCTTGGATAACGTAAATTTACAGG
>DNHS01000045.1:574-2095 GCA_003485765.1 Candidatus Omnitrophota bacterium
AATCGACCGTTTTATAAATGGTAAAAACTTGCCAAACATCGGAACTTTTCTCCATTCGTTACTTGACTTAAGAATTACTGTTGTCTCCATCATTGAAAATGGAGCCGGGTCAGTAGAAGATTCAACCCTTCCGGCTTTACCAAAAACTCTTTCTACCTCCGGGAAACTTTTTAAAATTTTATCTTGTACCTGGAGTATCTTCTGCGTTTCGGTTACAGAAATACCCGGAAGAGTGGTAGGCATATAAAGGATACTTCCTTCATATAACGGCGGCATAAACTCTGAACCTAATCGCAAAAATACAGGTACGGTCAAGCCAAGGGCCGAAAGCAATAAGATTACCGTAAGTTTGCGGTGCACAAAGGTCCAACCGAGTATTTTTTTATGCATCCTGCTTAAGAACCTCGTAGCAAAATGATCTTCTAAAGAACGCGGCTTGGTCTTGCGTAAGAATATCATTACTAATGCGGGAACCAGGGTGATTGAGAGTATAGCGGCTAAAAATATTGTAAACATTTGTGTTGCAGCCATGGGCCTGAAGAGCCGGCCTTCCTGCCCTACCAGGCTAAATATAGGGATAAAACCAACAACGGTAACCATCAGTGAAGAGAAAATAGGAGGGCCTACCTCCTGCATTGCCGCTATCATTATCTTGGGCCTGTCGCCTTTAATTTTGCCTTCTTTTAATTCATTTAATTTAGTGTGCACATTTTCTACCAACACTACGCCTACATCCACCATATCTCCGGTAGCAAGGATTATACCCATGATAGACATAATATTTACAGTGAACCGCAATCCCAGCATAGGTATAAAAGCAATCAAGGCCGCAACGGGCAGAATTATGATCGGCATTAAACTTGATGGAATATGCAAAAGAAAGAAAATTATCATTATTGCCACAATAACAAAATCTTCAACCAGGACCTCGTTAATAGTTTCTAAGGATTTTAGAATAAGCTCACTGCGGTCATAGGTAGTCACAATTTTTACTCCATGGGGAAGCGATGGTTCTATTTCCTTAAGTTTATCTTTGACCCTATCAATGACACGCAAAGCGCTCTCTCCCTGGCGCATTACCACAATGCCGCCTACCACGTCTCCTTTACCGTCAAGGTCAGCCACGCCGCGGCGCATCTCCGGACCTAAAACAACATTGGCGATATTTTTTATCAGAATAGGCGTTCCGGCCTTTTCATCAAGCGCAACTACAATTTCTTCAATATCTTTCACTGATTTAACATAACCGCGGCCGCGCACCATATATTCTGCGCCGGAAAATTCTATTAAGCGCCCGCCCACATCGTTATTGCCTTTACGTATTGCCTCTACCACCTTCATGATAGGAATGCGGTATACGAGCATCTTATTCGGATCAATATTCACCTGGTATTGCCTGACAAATCCGCCTATCGGCGCGACCTCTGCTACGCCGGGAACACTTTGAATATAATAACGCAGATACCAATCCTGAAATGTGCGCAAATCCGCTAAAGATTGCTTTCCGCTTTCATCAACCAG
>DNHS01000045.1:2182-22351 GCA_003485765.1 Candidatus Omnitrophota bacterium
AATGCCGCCACGCCGACTAAGACAAAAACAATAAACTGATTCTTAGCGCAATATTCAATGATTTTTCCTATAAATGTTTTCATTGTAAAATGCAGAGAACGGTTTAAAGCCGTTCCCTACTGGCCGTGCTGATGGCTTTGGCTATCGGAAGCCAAACCATCGCCCTCTGGCTTATGCCCTGTTCCCTCTAAAGTTGACTTTAATTTACTCTCTGAGTCGATAAAGAAATTACCGCTGGTAACCACTATATCCCCTTCATTAAGGCCGCTGAATATCTCATAATAACCTTCTGCTTTTTGGCCTAACTTTACTTCCCTGGCTTCCAATAACCCTCCTTCTCTTGAAAGATACACAATTTTCCTAATCCCTGTATCCATCACTGCCAGTTCAGGAAGGGCTAATTTTTCGCCGAGATCAACATGTATCTTTGCGTTCACGAACATCTCCGGTTTTAACTTATCTAGTGTGTTTAAAACCTCTACGCGCACCTGGTTTGTCCTTGCAGTAAGGTCTAATACCGGGTTTATTGAAACTACTTTTCCCTCAAAAACCTCGCCAGGATAAGCAACCGCTTCTATTTCTACAGAAGAGCCTTTTTCCACAAGGCCTATTTCATATTCATATATGGATATATAAGCCCAAACATTTTCGCCTTTTTTGGGAAGATAAAGATTTGTCTGGGCCTTTTTTGTCTTTTCAAGTTCAGTGATTTCATCCTCGCTCATGCCAAGAAGTTTTAATTTATTCCGCGATGCATCAATAAGCGACTGGACCCTGGCAATAACATCCTTGAATTCTTCGCCTTTGAGATTATCTTTATTATTAAGCGCCTGGATGAATTCTTCCTGGGTAATAACAAGATCCGGGTCGTATGCAATTTTCCCGGAAGCGCTGACAATTTTTGAAAGATTCATTTTCTTTACAGGTTCTGTCTTTACGCCTATAAGCTGCTGCTTCTCAGGGCTTATTGTTACTGTAGGCCCTGTGGCAGCATGGGCTTTTGCCTCCTCATACACAGGTATATAATCCATTCCCATCTGGTCTTTCATGGCTACAGGAGAAGTAACTTCAGGATTCATTGGATTGCGGTAATAAAGAAGTTTACGTTCTTTTTTGACCGGCGCAGGTTGATTTGATATTTTTATTAACTTACTATTGGCTGTAGTTATAAACTCTCCGCATATTGGACATGAAACTCTTTCGCCTGGTTTCAAAGCTACTTTCACTTGCATGCCGCAATCCTTCATGGTGCAGTTATGCTCGATGCAAATATCCTCAATATTAGATTCCTGACTGTAGCTCGTTGCTCTTCGTTCGTCGTTCGTATTTTTCTTTATTAATTTCATATTACATATAGGGCAATCGCCTGGCCTGTCAGATGTATACGTTGGATGCATTGGGCAATAATATACGGCCTTGCCCTGGCCAGCTTTATTAGCGCTTCCAGCCTGGCTGCATCCCTGAGTTCCAAATGCTAAACCAATAAATAAAATTAGTAATACAGCTATTAAAATTTTTGGTCTCATATTTACCTCATTGTTATTATTCTAATTCCACCCCGACTGACCTTTCTAATTCGCTGAAACTGACTTCCAGCTCCACCAATATCTTGTAATAGTCTAATTTAAATTCTAAAAACATACGCTCGCTGTCCAAAAGATTTAAAAAATAAGCCTGGCCAGCTTCATAACTCACTGAAGATGATTTCAAGAGTTGTTCTGCCTGTGGAACATACGTTGTCCTGAATAAAACCGATAGTTTTTTAAGCGCCTCTACATTTGAGAATGCCTCTTTTACTTCTAAAAGCGTCATATTTTCTTTATTCTTAAATTCAGCCTCCATTGCCTTTAATTCTTTGCGCATTTCTTTTACATTAAAGTTTTGTTTCTGCCAGAACCATATAGGTAAGCTCACGCCTATCATGCCTGCCCATTCTTTAAGCTTGCTATCCCTTTCCATCCTTTCATACTTAACCATAAAATCAGGAAGGTATCCCTGTTTTGCAAGGCTATATGTCTTTCGAGCTCTCTCTAACGCGAATCTAAATGCCTTTAGTTCAGGCCTGTTATCCTTTGCCGATTTATACATATCCTCGAGATTAAATGTATATACTTTATCCTCTATTAATTCAGGCCTCGCCAATTCAATGTCAGGCCCCTGGTTTAGCAAAACATTTATCTTTGCCTGGCTAACCTGGCGTTTTTGTTCGAGCATAATCAATTCACTTTCCATCTTTGCAATCTCTAACTGCGCCTTTAAAGCATCCTCCTGCCTTGCCTTTCCAACAGAATATTGATTACTAGCTGTCTTTGCAAGTTGTTCAAGAAATGCCTTGTTCTCCTTTGTTATATCTATTGAGTTATAAATAAACGCAAGTCCTGCATAAAGGCTTTTAACCTGCGATATAATTTCCCTTTCCTTTTCCTTATATTCTTCATAAGCCATCTGGGATTCCTTGACAGCAATCTGCGCCTTTAGGATCAATTTTGTAGGGAAAGGGATTTCCTGCGAAACACCGAATGTGCGCATAGGAGCAGTCTTCGCTTCCATCACCGCATCCATGCTTGCGGTCATCTTGTCATATTTATATTCAAACCGCGGGTCTTCCAAACTGCTTGCCTGAGGGATTCTTGCTTTGGAGGCTTCATATCTATATTTAGCGACTTCGATCTGCAGGTTTTGCTTGAGGGCTTTTTCAATTAATAAGCTGAGATTTATATTTTCTTTTTCCTGGCTAAAGGCATTGCCTAAAAAAACTAGAAATATTGTCAAGATGAAAAATATAATTGTAGGGACAGGTCGCGACCTGTCCCTACTCATCATCCAATTTTTCATATAATTATATATTATCATAGGATATACGCCTAAGCAATACTTTTAACCTTTACTTTACCCAACTTGACACTTCTGACAATGTCACAAGTGTCAAGTTGCATCTTTAGCTGATTCTAATTCCTGGATTACTTTATCAATATATTTCTGCGGTTCTTTTTTGAATTCATCAATGCACCCTGCGCAGCAAAAATTATAAATCTTGCCTTCGTACTCATACGTTGCTTTTGCAACTTCATCAATCTCTTCTCCTGTAACAGGGCAAATCTTATTGCCTGCGTCAATAGCTGCTGATTTTTCCTGTGACGCTTTACCATGCCCTTCATGGCTCATATCAGCTCCACAAGACATGGCGAATGCCACAGAACTAAATACTGCTAAACCCAAAATGACTAAATAAATGGTTTTCTTCATATCTCCTTAGTAGTAGGGCAGGTTTAAACCTGCCCTACTTTTTTCAGGCCGATTTCCTGAATTTTGAGATTAATCCTATAATCTCGTTTATCTTTTCCTGTTTCTCTTTTTCAGACCTTCCTTTCAGCGCATTTACCACACAGCCTTCCGTATGTTTCCTGAAGATCTCATTTTCTACCCTGTAGAGCGCGCCTATTATAGAGTGTATCTGAGTCAGTATATCCACGCAGTATCTTTTTTCCTCGATCATCCTCTGGATGCCGCGCACCTGGCCTTCTATCTTCTTCAGATACTCAAGCTGGCCTTCGTGTGTAGTTGCCTGTTTCATTCCCATCCTCCCTTTCCAGAATAGAGTATACCATACCCCCCTACCCTATGTCAAGCCCTTTTTTCATTTTTTTCTTCTATTATTGTTATTGGGGACGTGTCACTTTGGGACACTCTACAAAGTTATGTGTCCCTTTTTGACACGTCCCTTGATGTCCCTTGGTGTGTTGGTGTGCGCCTTGGGAGCGTCCCCGTTTACCCTAAAGTTTTTCTATAAACGCGCTAATTGAAGAAACATATAGGCGCCTAGAGCTCAAGAAGGCGTTATTATGATCCCCCTCAATCTCTAAAAACTCCTTTGGCCCTCTGGCATGATTATAAAGCTTCTTAGCCAGATTAAAAGGCACTATTTCATCATTTCGGCTGTGTATAAATAATTTTGGCGCATTAATTTCTTTAATCTTTGTCAAAGAATCAAAGCTATTAGAAAAAATAAATCTAGGTAAGAAAGGATAAATTTTAACCGCCATATCCCGGCCGCAGGAGAAAGCGCCTTCCAGTATCAATGCCTTGACTTCTCTGTTAAAACCTAGATCTACAGCTATAGCGGTTCCCAGTGACTCCCCATAAAGAACAATCTGCTCTGGTTTGACATTTATCGTATTTAGCAAATAATCATATGCTGCCAATGCATCGCGGTAAAAACCGGATTCTGACGGGCTTCCCTGGCTTCTACCAAACCCCCTGTAGTCAATAATAAAGATATTAAGGCCTACCTGATAAAGAAGCTGCAATTTATCAATCCTGTCTCCGATATTACCCGCATTCCCATGAAAGAAAAGAAGCGTGTATTTAGCTTTGGGGTTTGATATAAACCAGCTGTTTATTCTGACATTGTCTTGTGCGGTTATGTCTATATCCTTAAAAGACATGCCGGCCGAGGAAGGATAAATCAATATCTCTTTAACGGGATAATATATTCCTTTATACTCAAGGTATTTAACATAAGCAAAGATTAAACCAAGCCCTATCAGAATGCTTAAAAAAACTCTCATAATCTTAATAACCTACTGGAATAATGTATAGAGGTTCATGGTTTATCGGTAAGAATAATATTTTTTTGACTTCCTCATCATTAAATGCCCCGATAGGAACAGAGCCTAAACCTAAAGCCACTGCCTGTAGGTGTATATTCTGAGCAATGTGCCCAATCTCTATATGCGCATATCTTATGCCTCGCTGGCCATATTTTGATGTCACGCGTGAATAAACTGCGCAAATAACTATATTAACCGGCGCCTGACTTATGGCAACTTGCCCCGAAGAAGAATCTGCCAGGGCCCCTCTTAGATCCTGCTCGCCCAAGGACTCTAGCTTATGCCCATTAGGCAGATAGCGAAACAAGCCATTTTTGGCCAATAAATAAATCTCTATGGGATACAATGCGCCCGCAGAAGGAGCAGTGCGAAGACTATAGAATCTTTTTTCTGCGGTTATGCCCTGGCCGGCCCAAAGAAGCTGGCTGATCTGCTGCAAACTTAAATCCTTTTGTTTGAAATTGCGCTGAGAACGCCTTTTAAAAATAGCCTCTTCAAGATAAATATTGCCTTTATTAAGTGGTTCGGGTAATTGAATTAACTTTGTTTCAGCCATAAGCATTGTCTCCTTAGTAATAAAAAGAACATGGCCAGCGGCTATAATAAAAATAATTATAATTCTCTTGTACCGTTTTAGACTTTCCATTGTTATCATATTATCACAAGGAGAAATCAAAGACAAACTGTATTATTCGAGGGATGACCTCATCTGCTTCCTTCTATATTGCCTGGCCGTTCTTTGCGCCGGTGCGAACACTGACTGCCTTTTCTATATCGATCGCAAATATCTTGCCGTCTCCTTTCCTGCCGGTATGCGCGGTTTCTTGGATAGTTTTAACTATTCTCTCGGCATCTTCATCCAAACAAATGATTTCAATCTTTACTTTTGGCGTAAAATCGACAACAGATTCGCGTGAATGATGTGGATAAGATTCATCTTTTTCTTGCCCGAAACCTCTTGCGTCTAATACGCTCATTCCATGAATATGAATCTCGTGCAGCGCATCGGTTACCTTCTGTAGCATAAATGGCTGAATATAAGCCTCGATTTTCTTCATAATCGTCCCCTCCTTTTAAAAGTTTTAATACGGATATTTGAATTCGAGCCGCTCAACACTCCTGCCTCTAAAAATCTTGATAATAGCTAAGAATTCTTTTTCGTTGTTTAATTTCATTTTGTTCTCAAGAAATCCTATGCCCTTACTCCAAGAGTAAGGTTTGGTGTCCCATAAGTCTGTTTCCTCCACTTTTCCGTCGCGAAGCTTAATTGTAAGGTAACCACTGCCGCAAATCGATCTTTGTTTTAAATTCTTATCATAAACATAAACTTGAAAGGTCCATTCAGGGTCACCTGGGATAGCCACAAATTCGATATACTCCGGCACTCTCTGATCTATAAAAGTGAGCGCCCCTCCGTGAGGGCCTTTCCTTTCCTGGGGAATTACCACATGGCGCAATATAGCACATCCTGTTAAAAATATTGCTGCGGCAAATATCCCGTAGATCACAAAAATTGTTTTTTTTGCCATTTACGCTCCTCCTCTGATTAGAACTCAATTTCTTCTTTTTCGAACCAGCCGTATAACGCAGGCAGGACTATCAAGGTAAGGCACCAGGATGAGATGAGTCCGCCTAATATGACGACTGCCAGCGGTTTTTGTATCTCTGCCCCCGGCCCGCTTGCCCATAGAAGAGGGACCAAACCAAACATAGTAGTCAGTGTCGTTAAAAGAAGCGGCCTTAACCGTAATTCACACCCTTTTTTAATCGCCTCATTCAACCCTAATCCTTCTCTCCTTAACTGAGAAAAGAACGTAACTAACACAATCCCGTTTTCAACAGCGGTCCCAAAAAGAGCAATGAATCCGACTACCGCCGAGACGCTCAGCGTTATTTTAAATAACAGAACAAAAAATATTCCTCCAACGAGCGCGAAGGGAAGGTTAAGAATAACCAAAAGCGCCGGCCGAAATGAGCCAAGAGCTGAAAAGAGCATAATGAAAATCACCAGGATAACAATCGGCACAATAATCGAGAGTGTCTTCATCGCTCTTTCCTGATTTTCAAACTGGCCGCCCCATATTAAAAAGTAGTTCGGCGGAAAATTTTTTTCTATACTGGCTATCTTTTTCTTGGCCTCTTTAACAAAGCTTCCAATATCCCTGCCCCTTACATTACACTCAACAACCACCCTGCGGCCTCCATTTTCACGGCTTATTTGCGCCGGGACTTCATTGATGGCAATTTTTGCCAATTGCGCCAGCGGTATCTTCTCTCCAGAAGGAGAAGAAATCAGGATATTGCCGATGCTCTTTTCATCCGCCCTCCTTTCCTCGGGAAACCTTACTAAAATGCCAAATCGTTTGTCTTCTTCGAACAGCATTGTGGCAACTTTTCCCCCGATAGCCGTTTCCACAACTTCATTAATATCGCTGACATTGATACCATACCGGGCGATGGTTTTACGGTCTATATCTATGTCTAACTGAAGAAATCCGGCTATCTGCTCCAATTTCACATCCGCCGCACTCCTGATGCCGGAAATAACGTGCTCTATCTCTTCCGCCTTCTCACTTAATAATCTTAGGTCATATCCGAAAATCTTTACCGCCACATCCGATTTAACGCCTGAAATAAGCTCATTGACTCTTAAAGCAATCGGTTGTGAAAAATTAAGTTTTATCCCAGGGATAATACTTAATTTCTTGTCTATCTGCTCGATTAACTCCTGCTTAGAACGCGCCTTCCAATATTTTTTTGGTTTCAGCATAATAAAAACGTCGTTCTGTTCCGGCCCCATAGGGTCTTCCGCAATTTCAGCCCGGCCGGTCTTTGTTACCACTGTTTTTACCTCGGGAAATTCTAAAAGCATTTTTTCTGCGAGCTCGCCGACATGCTTGGACTCTTCTAAGGAAGATGTGGGAAACTTAACGATATTGAGAGCTATTGAGCCTTCATCTAAATACGGTAAGAACTCTGTGCCTACAAACTTAAAGCCTATCATTGCGGCAGTAAATATAATCACCGCGATAACCGCGGCGGCTTTTTTGCGTTTTAATACTTTATCTAATACCGGCAGATAAAACTTTTTTACCTGCCTTATCCAAAAGTTATCTTCCTCGATCTTGGCTGGCTTAAGAAAGTAGGAACAGAGAACTGGCGTAACAGTCAAAGCAACAAGGAGCGAGCCGAGCATAGCGAATATAATCGTTAAGGCCAGCGGCTTAAACATCTTTCCTTCTACTTCCTGAAGGCTAAAGAGCGGTAAAAAAACGACTGTGATGATCAAGATAGCAAATAAAACCGGCGCGGCAACCTCTTTTGTCGCTTCAAAACAAACGCCTATTTTATCCTTAACCGTCTTTTTCTCGGATAAATGCCGGAAAATATTCTCTCCAACAACAATATTGGCATCCACAATCATACCTAAAGCCACTGCCAATCCTCCAAGTGACATAAGGTTTGCCGACAACCCTGTCATTTTCATAGCGATAAAACAAATAAGCGCGGATAAAGGCATGGAAAAACACACAATCGCACTCAGGCGCGCACTGCCCAGGAGCAAAAAAAGAATCGCGATAACCAACACCCCTCCCTGAAGAAGGGCGTCGGATATAGTTTTAATGCAGGCCTGAATCAGCTCGGTGCGGTCATAAAACGCATTGATTTTCACGCCTTCGGGGAGCCGGCGCTGAATTTGGGCGATCTTAGCTTTCACGCTATCCACAACAGTCCTGGAGTTTGCCCCTTTAAGCATTATAGCCATGCCGCAGACAACCTCTCCCTTGCCATCACGCGTCACAGCTCCCTGGCGCACCTGATGGCCTATTTGTATTGAAGCTATATCCCTAAGATAGATAGGAAAGAATTCACGCTTAGCCACGACAATATTCTCAATATCTTCTATTGACTTAATAAGTCCTGTGCTTCTTGCGATAATCTGTTCCCGTCCCTTGACAATAAAATTAGCCGGAGCAGTGGCATTATTCTTCTCCAATGCTTCAGTAACTTCCCGGAGATCGATTTTATACTTGGATAATTTCTCAGGATCAACAACTACCTGATACTGCTTCGCAAACCCGCCAAAAGAGTTTACCTCTGTGACGCCAGGCACCGAGCGTATTTGCGGTTTAATAATCCAGTCCTGGATAGTCCGTAAACCCGTAAGGTCATATTTTGTTTTGCCCGAAGTGGCCTCCAGCGTATATTGATAAATCTCTCCCAATCCCGTGCTGATAGGCCCAAGTTCAGGATCAAATCCCGGAGGCAGATTTTCTTTTGCCGAAGAAAGCCGCTCAAAAACAATCTGTCGGGCAAAATACGTATCAACGTTATCCTTAAAAACAACCACCACCTGCGAAAGCCCGGCTTTTGAAAGTGAGCGCACCAGCTTAACCTGAGGCAGCCCTTGCATTTCAATTTCAATAGGATATGAAATTAAACGCTCCACCTCGGCAGGCGCCAATCCTTGAGCCTCCGTCAAAATCATTGCCTGGACATTTGTGACATCAGGGAACGCATCTATCGGCAGTTTTATCCACGCCAATACCCCGGCAACGCCTATAATCAGAGTCGCAAAAATAACCAATGCCCGTTGCTTAAAAACAAAAGTTATGAATTTATCCATATCATCAACTCCCTATAATTATTCGGCGCATCCTTCGCCCATTTTTTCCTTTAACAATTCCGATTTAAGCAGAAAGCCGTCTTTGGTAACTACTATTTCCCCTTCTTTGATACCTTCTGCGATAGCGACACTTTCCTTAGATTCTTTTGTAACAACCACCTCTTTAACCTGAAAATCATCGTCTCCCGCTTTAACAAATACTATTCGTTTGCCTGATACGCGATGGACAGCATCCTGCGGCAAAACGAAAAACTCTTCTCTAGATTCAACAACAACTTCCGCGTTCACGAACATTCCGAATTTCAAGAGATTCTGCGGGTTTTTCACTGCTGCGCGGATTTTAATGGTATGGGTGTTTTCATCAACGCGGGGAGAAATAAACGTAACTTCGCCTTCGAATGTTTCTTGCGGATAAGCAACGGAACGAACAATGATTTTCTGCCCTAACCGGATCTGCGAGATATCCTTTTCGTAGACATCAAAGGTGGCAAGCAGTGTAGTTAGATTTGCTACAGTGTGAAGCGCTGATACCGCATCGGCTTTTTCGCCTTCCTTTGCAAAATCGGCAATTACTACGCCTGCGATCGGAGTTTTTACCTCAATAAGCGCCTCCGAACCATTGTGCTTTATGATGCAGAGCGTATCATCTTTTTTAACCAAATCGCCCATTTTTGCTTTGCACTCAACGATGATTCCCGTTACAGGAGGAACTACATGGACAATCTCTTCGGCATCCTGCGCAATTTGCCCCGTAACCGGTATTTTCTCCACAAAATGCGAGCGTTTTGCCACAACTGTCTCAAGGCCGATAATCTCCTGGGAAGCCTTACTTAATTTAACCTCGCCTTCACCTTCAAGATGTCCTTCTTCCTTTTCAGAATGAGTGAGCGCTCCTTCACGCTTAATAAGCGTTTGCGAAGCGATCATCCCCAATACAAAGGAAACAATAATAACTGCGATTAACTTTGCGTATTTCATCCTTCGGCTCCTTTCAGTCGCTCAGGATAACCCTGAGCCTGTCGAATGGGTCATTTTAAATATCCCTCCTCTCGCAACGATGCGTATATTGTCTTTTCCATATTGCTCACTGCCTCGTTGAGTTTAAACAAGAACTTATAATAACCGACACGCGATTCTGTTACAGCCCTTACTTGATCAAGGTAATTTATAAAATCTATATCGCCTTCGCTATAACGAAGATCTGCCAAACGCAAAAGTTCATTGGCTTCTTCAAGGGATTTCTTGGCTAAATTAAGCTGCTTCTGCGACAGTTCCACTCTGGCATACACTTCATAGACCTCAAAAGCAACTTCTCTTTTAGCGGCATTCACTTTTACATGCTGCGCATCTTTTTGCGCCTTTGCTTTTTTTACCTCGCCCTGGTTCAAATTCCAAAAGGGGAAACTTAATCCCACAACTACAGCTGAATCATTTTCATATTCCTCTAGTGTCCTCTGAAAACCCACAAAAGGAGCCGGCAGACGATTAAGTTGTTCTTTTATTAAATTCTTACCAGCAGAATCGAGTTGCAATTCTTCTGATTTTAAGTCAGGCCGCAAAGAAAGAGCTTTCATGCTTAATTCCTGAAAATTCAATTCGACGTTTTCTTCTTTTAATTCATCCTCAATATCAAAAGAAACATCAAAAGGCCTGCCTAAAAGCAGATTTAACCTGGCTTTATCTATTTTCAGTTCTTTTTCTGCAACGAAATAGTTATTTTCCGCTTTAAGAAGCTCTATCATGGCGCGCTGGACATCGTTTTTAAGGGCCTGTCCTGATTGAAAACGAAGTTGGACGCGGCTAAAAAAGCTCCTTAATATATCGAGATTCCCCTGCGCAAGTTCTATTTCCTTTTTATCCAACATAATCTTTGTATAGGCCTGCCTTACCTCTAAATATATATTCGACCATACTACCTTTAGGGATTCCTCTTGAGATAAAACTTTATTTTTAGCGATATTGCCTTGCAGCAGCCTTGAGCCAGGAGGGCCTAAATCCTGGCGTATCTTAATATTATCCAAATTTCCTTTTCGTTTTCCTTTTTTATTTTCTTTCAAACCGCCAATTTCAAATTCCACTTCCGGATTAGGAAGCGTCTTTGCGGTTATAAAATCTCCTTTGGCGACATCAATAAGTCTCCTTGCTTCAATCATTCGAGGATTATTGTCGTAAGCAGTTAAAAGCGCTTTATCTAAGGAAAGATTTTCCTCGGCCTTCGCAAGGCCAAGGACGAAACACTGAAAAAATATAACAGCATAAATAATTACTTTGATTTTCATATTAATATTGCTCCTTAAATTTAATGCCCTTCGGGCGGACTTTTTACCAGGCTACGAGGTTGAATTCCTTCCATTGCCGGATGACACCCAAAAGGGTGTTATCTTGGAGCATCCTTTCGGATGCTATCCAAAATCGGATGCTATCCAAAAAAGGAAATTCCTATACTATTAAATTAGAAGTTTGGAGGACGCTCGATACCAGAAACGAAGAGTTCCTGATGCGGTATGCTGTTAAGAGGAAAAATCTTAACTGTGGTAAAAGAAGGCGTGTTTATTGACGTAATCTGTGGCAACGCGATACTGCAACAATTAAAACTGCAGTAGAAAACACAATGCTGCGCGTCATCGTCTATTGTTGGCGAAGCATCGCAAGGCGCAAGTGAAGACAATAAACATACAGCTGTAATAATTAATGCTAATAGTTTTTTCATATCAATATATCCATGGTAACTATAAACTACCTATTTCGTATAATGAGTATATCATTTTTTCGCTATAAAGCAATTAAAAAATCTACGTTTAGAGCATAAACTATTTTATTAACTTACGCATCTTTTCGATAACCTCCAGTGACTTTTTAACTGCTAAGGCCGCTGCGGCCGAAGAAATCGTAGCTGAGGTAACTGCGTCTATGTCACGGCCGACTGCCATTGGGTCTTTTGATGATTTGCCTTGAAATTGCCTTAAAAAAGACTTNNTTTGAAACGCTGGAAAAATACTTTTTATTGCCTCTTCAGCCTGGGGATAAGTTTCCGCCCGGACTGAAAGAGCAAAAAAAACCAGTATGGCTAAAACTAAATTTATTATTTTAAGCATATTTTTGAACAGCTCAGAATTATGACACTATCCATACCGTAGGGCAGGTTTAAACCTGCCCTACGTTCTCAGGTAATCCTCCACCCTAAAACCCCATGGCCATGGAAGCCATTACACCGTTTTTATCTCCCCGCTCTAACGTTTCATTTGTTGAATTATTCCATTGATATTCCATCTTAAAAACCCAGGTTTCAATCGGCCGGTAATTCAGGCCTAAGGTAAAACGTTTTTCTTTATTAGCACCATCTCCTGTGTCTCCATCATCGCCAATATCCACCCAGTCATAACGGCTGACTAAAGTAAGATTAGGGTCTTTAAATCCTCTTCCTAAGAAGGTATTATTCAAAAACTTGGGCCAGAAATGATACCTGGGCTCAATATAAAATCCCTGCATATATTTAGGAGCGCTGACTTCATCAGCGGCATTATCGTTATCATGGTCAACCAGGCCGCCATCTTCAAAATCAAGATACGCAAAGTCTCCCACTACTTCAAAAGGGCCTCTTTTAAAATTGATGTCCGAGCCTAATCCAATTAAATTATCCTGGCCATTACGAGTCGCGCTCCCAGAACGGCCGTATCTCCCAAAATAACTGCTTAGCCCTAATTCCAGATTGCGATTAAACCCTAAACCAAGACGGCTGACAAAGGCCTTGTTGTTATTCGCATCTGAACTTATTGAACCTTTGGCATTACGCATGCCTGCATCTGAGATATCTTCGTCTAAACCATTCATAATATAACTTTCATAGTTAAGATAAAAATCAGGCAGTAATTTCCATCCTAAACTTTCTCCTATATTAAACTCTCCAAATGCGCCAAATCCGGATTCCATCCATGTTGCGGAAAGCAGCCTGCGGCTGACTATAGGCCTTTCGGTTAAATCCTGAATATCCGAATCGTGCAAAAGATTGAACTTCCCAAAAGGAACAAGCACTATCCCACCTCTCAAATTTACCATATCATTTATAAGATAGCTTATCCATGCCTGTTCAACCTTAGCCTCTCCCTGGCCAGTGTCTGCCGCGTTTGGTCCTCCATGCTCTATTTCGTATTCACTATAGAAAAGCAGCCTCTCATGCGGCATTGCCCCTAAATTCAGCACAAACCTTGCCTGGTCAAAGGTAGAATTAGAATTTTCAAAATTTTCAAATTCAATATCTGCGTAGCCGCCCACGCTTACATTTCCGAACCCAGAAGGATTCTTGATTAAAAGCCCTCCTTTTCCAAACGGGCCTTCATATCTACCCACATATTCCATGCCTAAAACTTTCTGATCTACCTTTTCTTCAATTCTGCTTGCCCTTTCTTCCTGTTTTTTGTCTAATCTTTCAACCTGCGTTTGAAGCTTCTGAATCTTTGATTCATAATCCTCTCTAAGTTTCTGCATCTTAGCCCTTAAATCATCAATTTCATCTGCCCTGGTTATATTGGCAAAAGAAAACATCAAAATAAAAACTATTGCCGATAGTACCGCTGTTTTCATAATCCCTCCCTGTTTTATTATTGAAATTCATTTTCAATAATACGATAAAAAAATTTACAACTTACACTTCCTGCATATGCCAAATATCTGCAATTTATGATTTGTAGGCGTAAAGCCGTGCCTTTTTGCCAGCTTATCCTGCATCTTTTCTATCTCTGGTTTCATTGCTTCGATAAACTTTCCGCATTTTGTGCATATAAGGTGATCGTGGTGTTCATGCCCATATTTATGTTCGAATCTCAAGATACCGTCTCCAAAGTCTATTTCTCCGCATAAACCTGATTCAGATAACAATTTCATAGTCCTGTAAACTGTAACATAACCAACTCCGGGATATCTTTTCTTCACGAGTTTATACAATTCATCGGCTGACACATGTTTTTCTGTGGAAAGAAAAATATCCAGGATCTCCTCCCTCTGCGGCGTATGCCTCAAGCCTTTAGACCCTATAAACTCGCTAAATACTTCGAATTCTTTTCTTCTCATAGATATCCCATATAATTGAAAATCATTTTCAATAATATAACAATAGCAACTTTCTGTCAAGTACTTTTTTTAATTATCTAAAAAAAGGGGATTAAAGGTTAGGGCTTGTAAGCCCTGACATTGGCGCAGATAGCTAAAGGATGCCCTGTCCTGGCATTTCTAACTTTAGAGATAATCTCTATATTCTTAAATCCTGCTTTTTGCATTAAGGCGAAGAACTCTCCTTCGGGCAATGCTCCGCCAATACATCTAAACCAATCATCTATATTTTTCTTTACGCCTTCAGGCAGTTTTTCCTTTAGGACAATTTCACAAAAAACAGTCCTTCCGCCAGGTTTTAATACCCTGAAGACATCTCTCATGACCACCTCTTTATCAGGGGAAAGATTGTAAATTCCATTCGAGGCGACAACATCAAAGAAATTATCCTGGAAACCAAGGTTATCTGAGTGGCCGCATTTAATTTCCACATTTTTAATCCCCGCTGCTCCTAGATTTCTCTTTGCCTTATTGACCATATCCTCTGAGATGTCTAAACCATAAACTTTACCTTTCCCCCCTACTGCCTGGGCATAAAAATAAACATCTAACCCTGCGCCACAGCCTAAATCTAAAACAACCTCGCCTTTTTTTAAGTTAATAAACGGCTGAGGATTATTAGCGCCGGTAAAAGACTCATACATAGATGGAGGTAGTTTATCGAGTATATCCTTAGGATAACCCACCTTTAGGGCAAAAGCCTTGCCAACCGGGAAATTAAAATTGGCGCAAGGCTCCTTCGCCACTTTGCCATATTTTTCCTTCACAGCATTCTTTATTTCATCTTGAGTCATCTTGCTTAATGGCTTTTCGTTCATCTTGAAATTCCTCCTTATCTTACTTTATTCCAAACTTTCTTAAAACCCACATCATCGGACACCAGTTGGTAAATGCCGATTGAAAAAGATTAAATCCCACAAATGCTGTAAACCACAACCACTTTGGGCTGACAGAATAAGCTAATACGAGACTCGTCAAAATGAAAAATCCTGCAAAACCCCTTAAAACCCTTTCCATAGTCATTTTGCATCCCTCCTTTAAAAGTTGTACCTTAATGTTACATAGATATTATCATTTTTATTGTGCTGACCTAAGGCAGTATTGTTATCAATTCCCCCAAAGATATTTGCTCCCAGCATTGCCTGGAGATTATCAGTAAAATTATAGCTTATCTCAGGCATTATTAAAAAATCCTTATCATCTGGACTATAGAAAGAAAATAACGAAATCTTCAATGTTTGATATTTGAGTAATTTCGTAAGCCTTAAGGTGATATATTGATGAAGCCTGTCTTCCCTGGCAAATGCAGATGGAAGATTATCTTCATATTGGCTGTATTGATGCATCAGTTCACCATAGTATTGGAGCCCAACAGTAAAATCTGCTGGGAATGCCTTTTGATACCCGATTAAAAATTTCGATTGTGAATTTTTAATTCCTGGGTTCTTCCCATTTCTATCGTCCATTGAGTCATAGTAGCCGTATTCTGCGTTTACAACACCGCCTAAAGCGCTCTCCTGGAGGCTTGCTCCATATACGCCAAGCTCCGCATAGAAATGTGATATAGCCGCCGGCGATGTAAAATTATCTGCCCTCATTGCCGGAGCCCTGTAAAACCCTTTATACGCATAAGCGGTTATATCAGCTCCACCCAAGGATCTATATATCCTTAATGCATATTCCGTATTTTCAAATGTAGTTTTTGGTTTCTCGACTTCTCTATTCATAATATTAGGGTATGGGTCAAAAAAGAAGAAGCGTCCAGTTGAAGGCATATTATCCGGCGTAAAATACGGGATAACTATAAATTCTGCTGATGCAAAATCAGTATAGAGGTTAAACTTCCCAGCGCCTACACCCTGCTTAAGATATTCGAGCGGCCTGCCCGAATAGAACGCCTCCCAATCTTTCGGGAATACATCATTAATAAAAAGAAGATCGCCTACGCCCCACGTAAATATCTGCTTGCCAAGTCTTATGCCAAATTTATCATCGCTAAAATCAATGTACCCTTCTCTAAAATCCACATTGAAATCTTCTTCAACAAGGTCGTGATAAAAGTCAGATTTCACAAAGAACCCTATTTTGCTTTTTTGTGGGTAGAACGAACTTTTAAGTTGAAATCTTTCTTCTCCCATGATTAAATTCCCTTGCTTTGCTCCTTGCGGGTTATCATCAGCAATTCTTGCAGAATAATTTGTCTGTAAGAAACCGTGCACTACCAAATCCTCTGCAAATACAAGAAGAGTTGGGTAAACCCAAAGCGATAACCCAAAAACCAAAATTTTGAATTTTAAATTGTAATTTTGATTTTTATCTATCTTATCCATTCCAAAGGCGGCCTCCTTAAATACCGCTCAGAGAAAATATCATCCCCTATCCCCACATTGTATTCGACACTCTGAAAAGTAACCTCTGTCCTATGGCCGGTTTTAACATTCCTCATCAGTCTTTTGGTTATTGTCATTATTCCGTCTATGTCTTTTATTTCTACTGCCTCAAACTGGCGATAGAGCTCATTCTGCTTATCATAGAATTCTTCCTTTAAAGGCAGGAAATTCGTCTCATAAATCCATGAAATCCTCTTTGTATATTCAGAAGACCCTTTAGGGATACTTTCGATAACAAAACAATTCTTTTCGCCTAATTTCTCTTTTCGTAGTAAGGTATGGGTATCCTCTTCTGGCTTCCTTCCCGAGACATCTTCATAGGTGAAATCGCTTCCTACGAAACTGGAATATTTATCATTGGCGGCAATCCTTTTTACCAAATTAATTGCAGGAAGAAAGAGCCAGCGGTCGTCATCCTTATCTGGGTATTTATAAACCATAAAGGTAGTATCCTTTACATCAACGGGTTTATGAAAGTACATAAAATATTTCTGATTCCCGCCTTCTTCGTAATCCTTTCTTAATATAGTAAGTTCTCGCAGCCTCTTTTGCCCATCTTTATTTATAAGCTCCATTATTACTCTTGCTTTCCCATCATCACCGGCGTAATAAAAGGCAAATCTAGATTTAGAGATAATATCATTGGCTGATAATTCATCCTTGGCAAAGGACAATCTTTGACTAAAACTATCAAGGAGAAATATGCTGGCTACAAAGAGTATCTTAATCGGCCTCATCTTAAAACCTCCTTTTGAAACAATGATCTTCCCCATAATCTCATAATTGCTGGCAGCAAGATTAAGGTAGCCAATGTGCTAAATACCATCAAAAGAGCAAAAAATGTCCCTACGGTAACATAAGGCGTTAAGGTAGATGTTATTAGCGGCAAAAATCCTAAAGAGATAACGATGGCATTTCCCATTATAGCCCTATATGGTTCGCCAGCCATAAAGGTATTAGCGGCTTCTATATCTTTAAGCTCTCGATAGACGGCTTTAAATCTCTGTAGATAGTGAATTGCAAAATCGATTGCCATACCTAAAGCCAAAGCCGAACAGACAGCAATAGGCATATCGTAGTCTTTGCCTGCAAATCCCACAAATCCATAAGAAGAGACTATCGCGATTGTCAATGGCAGCATTGAAATAAACCCCATCCTTAATGAACGAAATTCTATGACCATAAGAAAGAATACTATCCAAAAACTTCCTAAGACTGCCTTGAGCATTCCCCAGACCATAAGGTTCTGCCAAATCATATTAATATAGGTAAGGCCTGACCATCTAATAGTTATATCTTCGGGTGGGGGATTATCTTTCATAAAATTACCGACCGACTTATCAACCTTAAGCATCTGGATATTCTCTCCGCCTTTCATCTGAACCCAGATATTCGCTTTTTGAGAGTTATAATCCAAAAAATTATCCAGGTCATCTGGATCACCGGTCATAGAGAAAAGAAAAAGGTATTGTCCTATTTCCGATTGACTTTGGGGCACAACATCAAAAGCCTTATCTTCATCATGAAGAACGTAATTTACTCTCTTTACGATATCCGCGATCGAAGAAGTCTTACCGACGATTTTTAGGCTTGCAAGATGATTTTGCAGCCCGTCTATATAAGACATGACCTCCGGCCTTTTTATCGCATCCTCTTTATCACCCTCTGCCACTAGATAGGCCATGTAGGTCCCGCCGAAGAACTTATTCATAACATCATCGGCAATCCTTATCTTATGGCTCGGTTTAAACCACTTCACAGGATTATCATTAATACGAATCTGATAAATACCAGTGATACCTATGATAAGAACTACCAGAGAAATTAAGAGGATGGCCTTACTTCTATGAAATGAAAATCTGCCAAATGCCTTAAGTGTTTTGTCAAAGACAGAGGTTTTCTTTTGCCTTTTTTCTAGAAAGGCGGTCAGTTTTTCTTTATTCATGAGCATGATGATTGCCGGAACAATTGTATTGGTAAATAGCCATGCTGCCATTATGCCAAAGGCAACAAAGAGGCCAAATACTCTTACTGGAGGTATGGGCGCTAAGGCCAAAGAACCAAAGCCAACCGCTGAAGTAATAGAAGTAAAAAACATCGGACGATAAAGGTCTTTCATCGTCGCGATGAGCGCCTTTCTCTTATCTTTTATGGCGGGATAGCGGTCAAAAAAACCGCTTAAGATATGAATATCGTCTAATAAAGCGATAGGCATTAGGAATATAGGTATCATTGAACTCATAATATGAACTGTAAAGCCCATACCAATCAGAAGCCCCATCGTCCAGATTACGCTAAGCATTGCATCGAGCATCGGCGGGATAAGGGCTATTGGCTTCCTGAAGATAAGGAATAAAAGGAGCATTATAAAAAATCCTGCCATAGGCGCGGTAATGCCCATTTGAACGAACATCTCATGGCCAAACGTATCTTCAGCAACGGGTAAACCTGCGATATAATATTTTTGATTAGGAGCAAGTTCGGTCTTAAGTATCTTCTCAATCTCTTTAGATATACGGAAACTTTGGTCTTTTTTCTCTATAGGGATATAGATAGAGGCTGCCTTTCCATCCTTAGATATAATTTTATCTACATAGAATGGGTTAGCGTATAGGTCTTTTTTCAATTTCTCTATTTGAGCTCTATCCTGGGGAATATCTTCCATAAAACGCTTTACAACCAATGTCCCGCCTTCAGACGTAACATTATCTGATGTGCGTAAACTNNTGTTCAAGCATATTCTCCGGGTCAGTATCAATCTTCATTTTAGGGAATTGCATGGCAAAAAAGATGGTTATGATTAGAAATATCGCTATGGTGCTTTTAGGAAATCTTGTCACGATTTCGGTTAATTTTCTAAGCATTTTAGACCTCTCCTTTTTAAAATCATCTTTTTTTAGTTATTCCTCTCGCTAACTTTTCACCCTCTTGAAGCTGTTCAAGAAGCACCTCTCGTAGAATATCACAGGCCTTAATCATCTTTGGATTGGTAACTTTGTAGTAAATATTTAAACCTGCCCTGCGGGTAGATACAATCCTGCGCTGACGCAGAATGCTTAAGTGTTGAGAAAGGTTTGCTTTAGGCAGCCCTAATCGTTTTTTTAACTCCTCAACGGATTTTTCTCCTTCGCGCAGCAAATTCATGATTTTCAAACGTGTCGGATTAGCCATGCTTTTACAAACTTCGGCATGCATCTCGTACATCTTTTCTTCCATATTCTTATTCATTTTCCCACATCCTCTCTCTTATAATGGGTTTCGTAGTTTATATATTTCGCAATTATTATACTAACTAAATGCTTGTGCTGTCAAGTTTTTTATTTGCGGGGTAAAAACAAAAAAACCTCCGCCAGCCTTATTTGACCAACGAAGGTTTTACTTTTTTAAAGTCTGGGCGCTTATTTCTTTAGCCCCATATCCGAGCTCAGAAAGTTAC
>DNHS01000045.1:22442-22654 GCA_003485765.1 Candidatus Omnitrophota bacterium
TGACGTTGAGAGAATATAAACAACGGCATTAAAAGCGTCATAAGAGGGATGATGATCAACAAGTTTAATCCGGCATTGTGGTTGTTTCTGCGGCTTTTCATTACATCATATAGTTTGCCGACCGATAAAGCAGCTATGGCATCAATACCCATTGCAATGGCGTAATATAGAGGAATCTGCGCGTCAGGGAGAATGTTGGCAGATTTAAAATG
>DNHS01000022.1 GCA_003485765.1 Candidatus Omnitrophota bacterium
AACTAACGGACGTAGCGATAATTCTCAAAGCTAAAATAAATTCCATAGTAAAGGCCCGAGATTATTCCATAGTAGTAGCAGCCCTTTTTCTTTTGGCTACCTTTTCTTTTTG
Organism: Candidatus Omnitrophota bacterium; assembly: GCA_003485765.1. Taxonomy (GTDB): domain Bacteria; phylum Omnitrophota; class Gorgyraeia; order Gorgyraeales; family Gorgyraeaceae; genus UBA10183. Next base: position 113 of record DNHS01000022.1, read on the forward strand.
TTAATAATGTGGATATGTGGATAAACTAGTTTTAACGATTGAAAAGATCACCTTTCGGTGCAAAAGTATTACCGGGAGGTGTAAAGATGATAGGAGCAGCGATGTTTACAACAATAAAAACGCTTTGGGAAAGACATAAGAATAAAACAATGGTAGCCGGATTAACAGGGCACGACTGGAAGACCGTAGATAAGATAGTAAAGCTTATAGAAAGCGGCGGCAAATACCCTGAAAGAAAGCCTCATCCAAGGATCCTGGATCCTTACAGGGAGAAAATCCTAGAATGGCTTGAAAAAGACGGGTTAAACGGCTTAAAAACATTTGAGCGATTACGCTCGGAGGGAATAAAGATAGGTTACACAACAGTCAAAACCTATCTGGCGGATATAAAAAAGCGGGATGAGATATTTATGAGAATAGAAACCCTTCCTGGCGAAGAAGCGCAGGTAGATTTTGGATATGTAGGCCTGACCCTCGACAATAATGGTAAGAAGCGAAAAACCTGGGTCTTTAATATGCGCCTATCTTGTTCGAGACTCGATTACTACCAGAAAGTCTATGATCAAAGAGTAGAAACGTTTATAGAATGTCATATCAATGCCTTCAAGTATTTTGGCGGGGTGTCGGAATATGTAAGGATAGATAATCTAAAAGCGGCTATCCTTGAGGCAAACTTCTACGAGCCTATCTATCAGGGCCTCTATTCCAACTTCGCTAGTCACTATGGGTTTAAATCAATCCCCTGCCGCGTAAGAAGGCCTAACGACAAAGGCAAGGTAGAGTCCGGTATAAAATATGTAAAATGCAGCTTCTTTCTGGGTAGAAGTTTTACAAGCGGCGATGACTTGGATAACCAGCTTAGATATTGGCTGGATAATACCTGCAATCAAAGGATGCACGGAACGATTCGGAAGATCCCAAGAGAAGTATTCGAATCCGAAGAAAAATCCAAATTAAGGCCGCTTCCTGTAGAAGAGTTCAGGATGCCTCAAGTCGGAAGCCGTAAGGTCTATCATGACTGCCATGTCTTTATCGACTACAGCTACTATTCTGTGCCATTTGAATATGTGGGAAAAGAGGTTGATATAGATATGACAAAAGAGCTTGTCCGGATATTCTATCAAGGTAAAGAGATATCCGTCCATCCGCGCGCTTCTGAAAGGGGCAGGTTCCAGACCAATGTCCACCACTACCCTAAGTACAAGAGATTCTCCGATACTGAGTACCAGGAGAGATATCAGGCGAAGATGGCGGATATCGGCCCATATGCCGAGCAGCTCTTCTTCATGGTAATAGAAAAACATCCTCGAGACTGGTCAAGGACTGTCCAGGGGGTATTGTCGCTCGTCAAAAGTTATCCCAAAGAGATTGTTGAACTTGCCTGTAAAAGGGCTATTGCGTTCAGGGTATATCACTACCATGTTATCAGGAACATATGCCACAACGGCAGTTACAACTTACCTGTTGAATTTAACGTCGAGGAGATAAACGAATATGAATACGCTAAAGTCTAGATTAAGGGATTTTAAGTTATCAGGGATATACAATTCGCTCGAAGAGAGATTATCTTATGCCCATGAAAAATCTTTATCGCATGTTGAGCTATTGGAGCTATTATTCGAGGACGAGACAAATAACCGTATAAATAATAGCTATAAGAAACGTTATGCGAAAGCAAAACTGCCTTCGCACAAGACCCTGGAAGACTTCGACTTCTCTTTCCAGCCATCCATTGACAAAAAGATCATCAATGACTGCGCGACCTGTAACTTTATAAACGAGAAGAAGAATATCGTATTTATCGGTAATCCCGGAACAGGCAAAACTCATCTATCGATAGCCATAGGCATACGTTCTCTCATGAAAGGATTCAAGGTATGTTTTACCTCTGTTACAGAGATGCTTTATGTCCTTAATACTTCAAGAGCCGATAATAGCTACTATGAAAAGGTATCTTTTTACCTCTCGCCGGATTTATTGATTCTGGATGAACTGGGATTTAAGAAGCTGCCGGGCTATAGCGCTGACGATCTGTTCGAGATAATCTCCAAAAGATATGAAAAGGGCTCTGTTATTATCACTACAAACAAGGCTTTTGAGCAATGGGGGGATATATTTAGTGATAATATCCTTGCTTCGGCTATATTAGACCGAATTGTCCATTATTCTACGGTTATCAAGATAAATGGACCTAGTTACAGGGCTAAAAATCTTAAAAAGGAAGGGGGTGGCAAGGCATAGTCACTATGGAAAAAAGTCGGGCTTTTGCTATGGAATTTGTCTTGACTTTGAGGANNTCAGGCGACAGAGTGATAATAAATTTCTCCGGCCGGCATAAAGATAGAGAATATTCTTTATTCGGAATCGCGGGAGACGCCCTCTCTCATATTCAGGTGAAACCGCAGGAAGCCGTATTAGATTTTTTGTCTTATTATAAAGATACGCGGCTGAACGGCCATTTTAATAAGGTTTATGAAAGGTATCGACTCTATCTTGATTTGAGAAGATCCGGCGGATTATTCCATAACCCTGATATAGAGATGCTTTTTAGCCACGAGCCGTCGATTAATGGAAAAAGGAAGGGTTTTATATCAGATCTTGAAAAAAAGATTAAATCTAAATTAGGAGGTTTGTCAATCTTTGAATTTCATAAGAAAAATCAGGAAAATAAAGAGGCCATCAGCCAGATGGAATCCGAATTAAGANNCAAACTACTGTCTCTGATTACTTGTAATTGCATAAGATAAAGGATTAGATTGTATAAATTGTTCAAAATCTCTATTGCTAATTCGTCCGGTTTTACTAAAAATGTCCTTGGAAAAGATACGAATGTCTAAATCTTCCCAGGCCCAATCTTCAGCTTTATAATTCCATTTCGTTAATTCGGATAGTAGTTTTAAAAACTGCTCTGCTCTATTCTTAGCATCATTTTTTATTGAATAGGCCTTGCCAATTTTATCAAGATTATATGGTCCGTCTGCGGTAGAAATTATTAGTCTATCCCCTCTTTCTCTAGATCCCATTTCTCTTGAAGCACATATACTATCCCTTTTCCTTAAGAAATCATTCATCGCAAGCATCATTGCATGAACAGAATAATGCTCATTGCAGAATACTTTATTCAAGGGATTTTTTACATCTTCCGAATTCAAGAATTTAATCCAATTAAGAGAATTCTCTGTATACTGAAAAAGATTCATCCAAGTACCATCTGTAAACAAGAGAGGGCAAACAGCTGATTTTGGTATATCGATATCTTGAATTGTCCCAATAATCCCAAGTAATAGATGTATAGTAGCTAGGGGATATTTCAAAGTAAATTCTTTATAGAAATCATAATTACGTATATTATTCGGCTGTATGCAATTTTTAAAATTTTGCCAACTACTCGGAAGACGGAGTTTATTAAACATAACCATATGATGCCCAACGCTCTTTATATTTGATCTATATATGTCCATATCTAAGAAAACACAATCTTCGACCTTTATGCCTTCCTGTAGCAATAAAACTTTCCCATCATAGAATCCTTTTATTTTCCAGCCAAGAAAATTTGTCATTAACAATCCACATAGAAAACCATCGCTATCGGGACTAATTATAGCATTTATGTTTTTCTCAATTATCCAAGAATAGTTTTTTATTAATTCTTCGTAATTCATACG
>DNHS01000021.1 GCA_003485765.1 Candidatus Omnitrophota bacterium
CTCTGAAGAAATAATAGTAGCTATGCCGCTATCCAATGCTTTATTCAAATCATCTTCTTCCTTAATAAAAGTCTTGGCTATATCTATCACACCTTGAAGCTGAGAAATATCTTTTATCTCTTTGCTCAGCAAGGCATTTATAAAAGGAAGATAAAATGCCGTGTCAGGAAAACCTATAGCTATTTTATCTCCTTTTTCTTTAATAGTTTTTTCAATAAGGCCGGAAGCAGTTTCCACTGCCATTTTAGCTCCATCTATGGCCATACTTATAAAATCATTCTGTGTTTGAATATTCATGATTTATACCCAATCTTCAGAAAGAATATCGCCTTGCAAGCTGACAACAATAGATTTAATAGGTATCTTTCTTTTTGCGGACTCTAAGGCCTGCCTGGCTATAGCCACCAGGCCTGCGCAGCAAGGAACCTGCATAGTCATAACAGTTAATGTATTGATCTTAGCGTCATCTATCAGGGATTTTATTTTTTCAACATACACGTCCTGTCCTTCATCTAATTTTGGGCAGGCAATGGCAATGCTTTTGCCCTTGAGATAATCCTTATGAAAATCTCCTACAGTATAAGCTACGCAATCTGCTGATAAAAGAACATCTCTCTTCTGATAATACGGCGCCATTGGAGAAACTAAGTGAAGCTGTATTGGCCATTGACCAAGTTGAGACTCCCTCTTACCTGATTCATCCCCTTTAGTTTCTTCTTTTTTCCTAAGATCCTGCATTTTTGAACCCGGGCATCCTTCAAATGTGTTCATGTTTTCTCCTCCTCTTTTTGCTTTTTTAATAACTTTTCCTCCGCCCCTTTTACAAATCTTTCGCATCTTTCTACCACCTCCTTACCTATCTTTTCTTCCGCTTCATTAAATTTAGAAAATAATTCCCCCACTTGCTGTAGGGAAAGCCCTCTATCCATCCACGGATACAGGATATCATCTTCCTTCTTTATATGCCCCATAAGAAGCTCCTTATATCCATTTAAATGTTCAATAAGCGCTTTTTTATCTTTTCTCTCCAATGCCTCAATAATGGCTTTCACATGGCCCCTGCCGGTTTCATGGTCCTCATGCATAGATTTTATAATATCTAAATTTTCATCAAAATATTTAAATAATATATCTTCTTCCTTGGCATGATGAAATTTATCTGCATAAGAACGAATGAAATAAACGCCGTCGTATATCAACTTTCTGCCATCTTCTGTTTCTATATTTAAATCATTAATAACCGCGGGTATTAATACCAGCCATTTTTTTATCAAGGCATGTTCATCGACTAATTTCTTTATAGGTGGAGAATATTTTATCTCCCTTGATTTTGGCTGAGTTTTTCTTTGGATCTTAGGCATTTTTATTCCCCTATCAGGATAAATGACCTTTGCAATTTTTGTCATCAATGCTTCTTCATCTTCAGATGAAAGATTATGTATCTGGACAATATCCTTAAGAAGGCAAGAGCCTACGCTGCAAGGGACACAGCCGATATTATATTCATTAAGAATATCTGCGACTTTTGGAAATCTTGAAATGACGTCTTTTATGCCTTTATTTAAATACTCTTCCATATCCTACCTCTTATTTAATAAAGACGCTACGGTAATAAGCCCTAATTCAGAAACAACGCGTTGTTCGATCTCTCCAATCTTTTCTCTGAGAATGCATCTATCCACGCTGGAGCATAATTTTTTTTTAAAAATACATTTGTTCAGCTTCAGCGGGCCCTGAAATACCTTTATCAAATCAGTTATAAAAATGTCTTGCGGCTTGCGCCTCAACTTAAAACCGCCGGATTTGCCTTTAAATGAGGTGAGCACCCCTTTTTTATTTAAGGCCTGTAGTATCTTCCTCAGGAACTGTCTTGGTATTTTCAGTTTCTCTACCAGCTCAGAAACAGAAGTGATCTCTTCTTTATTCTCTGCCATAAAGCAGATTGCCCTTATAGCATAATCTGTGTCTCTGGTTATCAATTTCATCGTTAGTGTCAGTCCTCTTTTTTGTTCTAATTGATACTATTTTAGTATCATTTAAAAAGTTTGTCAAGAAAAAAATTAAAAAATACTACACTAAATCACTCTGACGTATATGCAGGATGCTAGTTCTTTATCAATCGCAAACTGGCTTTTACCTATCTGGAAAACATATGAAGGGAATTTCTGAATAAGCTTGATGCCTGTATTAGGCAGCGCTCCAATGGCAATTATCTTTTGTAACATGACTTGATCTTGCGTCTCTAAATGCGAGATTGTAGCTTTCTTGTCTACTTCCAATTCACTTAACAGCATAATTAATTTTTTTGGTATCCTTTTTGCATCCTTGCAACAATCGCCTTCTGGGATAGGCCTTCCATGCGGACAGGTCTTAGGATGACCGAGTAAGATACAAACATTTTCATCCAGGCCCTTGTGAAGCAGATGTTCAAACTTACAGCTCGCTTCATGCACCAACCTTTTTTTGATATCAAGAACATCTACAAAAAGCCTTTCCGCCAGGCGGTGCCGCCTGACACAATTCTTTGCCTTTTCTCTTCCTTTATTAGTCAGCTTGACCTGATTATTCTTAACATCTACATAATCTAAATCAGCTAATTTTTTAATAGCCTCATCATCTTTTAATACGCTTATATCGCATGTATGGTTTTTCTTTTCAACTATCTCTCCCCAAAGCGCCTCTAATATTTCCTCTTCCCTGTCTGTAAGCATCATAATATTACCCCTAGCTTAGTTAAAATAAAATTTACGATATACGCAACACCAAATGAAAAAAACAATATAAAAGTTGATATCCCAAGCCCTGTCTTCCAGCCGCGCTCCTTGATATTCATAAGAAACTGGGCAATACATGGGAGAAATAATGTCAACGCCACGCAGCTGACAACAAGCTGTGTCCCGTTTAAAAGCCCCTGTTTATTAAGGTCATACAGCCCTGCTGCCCCGTAATCCCTCCTGAAAAAACCAAATAAGAAAGCTGTGCTGGCTTCAGGCGGAAGCCCTATCAACTCAACCGGTTTTTTCAGAAGACCTACTATAAAATCAAATATATGCAGGAGCATACCCAACCATATAAAAATACTGGCCAGCAAAAATAATGGCAGTATCTCTATAAAATACCATTTTACCCTGGCAAAGGTCTTAGTAATAACATTTGAAACACTTGGCATTCTGAGAGGCGGTACCTCCATATAAAAAGAAGGCCTTTCCCCAGGTAATATCTTAGAGGTCAGGTACCCTACAAATAAAAATATCAAACCAACTATCCCAGCCCATATCAACATTGCCTTGGGATTACCTCCTAGTAAGGCTAATATAACACCCATCTGAGCTGAACATGGAACAGCAAGGGAAAGAAGCATAGTTGCAATAATGCGTTCCCTTTTTGTAGGCAGAGTCCTTGTAACCATTGTTGCCATTGTAGCGCAGCCAAAACCCAGGACCATTGGTATGACTGCCCTGCCGCTTAGGCCAATTTTCTTAAATATCCTGTCTATAAGCATTGCGAGCCGCGGCAGGTATCCTGTATCTTCAATTATAGAAAATACTATAAAAAAGAATGTTACTATTGGCAGTATAAGCGCAACAGCGTACCTAATGCCCAACGTAATTACCCCGTATTCCCCTACAAAAAGTTCCTGTAAAATTCTCCATGGAATGATATGAGTAACTATTTTTATAAAAAATGGGTTGAGGTATTTCTCAAATAATATCCCTTCTAAAAAATTAACCACTGTGCCTGCCCCAAACTGGCCTACAAATTTATATAAACCCCAATAAAGCACAAATAAAAGAATAGGGATGCCTGTTATTGGGTTCATTGTCAGCTGGCTCAATCTTTCACTCGCTCCAATGGCCTCCTTTTTTATCTTTACCACCTTTTCTATAACTAGTTTTACTTCATTCTGCCTTTCTAATGCCAATTCATACGTAATGGGATTCGCAAAATGAGACTTTGCTTCTTTTACCANNTTCAATTCCTCTATGCCTTTTCCAATCGTTGAAACAGCTTCCACAACAGGTATGCCAAGCTCTTTTTCTAATATATGCGTATCTATTACCACGCCCTCTTTATGGGCCTCATCCATAATATTAAGCACAAGTATAACAGGCAATTCCGCCTCTATCAACTGCAATGTCAAAGAGAGCATCCTTTCTAAATTCTTGGCGTCCACAACATGGATAACAATATCGGGCTTTTCATTCAAGAGTATCCTTCTCGCAACCCTTTCTTCTTCTGTAATCGGCAGAAATGAATACATGCCAGGTGTATCAATAACCTCATATTCTATTCCATTTATATTCATTTTGCCCCTGGACACCTCAACAGTAGTGCCTGGATAATTTGAGACAGTAACATATTGTTTAGTAAGAGCATTGAAAAGTACGCTCTTTCCTACATTAGGATTTCCTACAATAGCTATCTTTTTTACAGTCATATTATTTATTAAAAAACGTTTCTCCAAATTTTCTGGCAATTTCTTGCGCCTCTTTTATCTTTTCTTTTTGCGTGTCAGGGCCAAGGGCGCCCATTGGTTGAGCGTTTATAAAAGTGATGTCAGTTATGCCTGTAAGGCCAAATACAGCTCTGATATACGGCTCCTGATAATCATAAGCATGGCCTGGGCTTTCAGGCGAATAATCTCCTCCGCGACTTGTAATAACAACCATCCTTTTATTCTTCACAAGCCCCTCAGCCCCTTTTTCAGTATACCTGAAAAGATATTTGGGCTGAAGTATCACATCTATATAATGCTTTAAATAATACGGTATACTGAAATTCCACATAGG
>DNHS01000011.1 GCA_003485765.1 Candidatus Omnitrophota bacterium
TAAGGAGAAGTTTGCGTTGACAAATGTAAATAAAGGGGTATAATAAAGAAAAAGTTAGGAGGGGTTATTAAAAAAGTAAGGACTTCAAATAAGGGTAGGAAATGCAAATATCTGCATTGTAAGCATATCTTAAGCATCTATAATCATGAAGACTACTGCCATGTCCATCTCGGACAATTATTGCAGGAACATGCTTTTAAAGGCGCTAAATAGCCATGATAAATAAACCAACTGAGAACTTTTATGGCATGGGTATCGCGCCGAAGATTCTTGATATCTTAGAGCGCATAAAGTTTAAGGTGCCTACGCCGATTCAGCTAAAGGCAATCCCTCTGGCTATCGAAGGCAAAGATATTATCGGCATCGCACAGACAGGAACTGGCAAAACCCATTCCTTTGCCATTCCAATGGTGCAGATCTTAGCGCAGAAAAAAGGCATAGGCCTGGTTCTTGCGCCTACCCGCGAGTTAGCTATTCAGATTGACGAGGCTTTTCAGGGAATTGCGCGGCCATTCGGAATACGGACAGCCTGTCTTATTGGCGGCGCTTCAATGCATGAACAGGTGAGGGCTCTGCGCAATAAACCCCGCGTGATAATTGCAACCCCTGGCAGGCTTATTGACCATATGAGCCAGTGGAATATATTGCTTGATGACGCAGTGATGCTGGTGCTTGACGAAGCGGATCGCATGCTTGATATGNNTTGATGAAGCGGATCGCATGCTTGATATGGGTTTTACCCCGCAGGTCGAGAAAATTTTACGTTTTTTGCCCAAAGAAAGACAAACCATGCTTTTTTCAGCAACTATCCCAAAAGAGATTATGCAGATGGCTGCTAAACATATGAAGCTTCCTATCAACGTAGAGGTTGCTCCTTCCGGCACTGCTGCTGAAAGAGTTACCCATGAATTATTCGTTGTTAAGAAGGATTCTAAATTACAGCTTCTTAGTAAAATCCTTACAAAATACCATGGGCCCATTCTTTTGTTTTCTCGCACCAAGCATAACGCAAGAAAGATTACGCGCTCGATCAGAGATATGAGGCATAGCGCCGCAGAAATACATTCTGATCGCTCTTTGAGCCAGCGCCGCGAAGCGCTGGAAGGTTTTAAATCTGGTAAATACAAGGTGCTTGTAGCTACTGATATTGCTTCCCGCGGGATTGATGTGACAGGTATCGAGCTGGTTATTAATTATGACCTTCCTGATGACACTGAAAACTATGTGCACCGTATTGGCCGCACAGGCCGCGCAGGCAATAAAGGCCATGCGATTTCTTTTGCCACGCCTGATCAAAGGGGCAATGTCCGCGATATAGAAAAATTCATGAGAGCGCCACTGCCTATTTCAAAGAATCCGGATATTTTCCAGGAGCAATTTATTCAATCTTCCCATCAATCCCCGTATCAATCTTCAGATAAGCGCCCAAGACATAATTACAGGCAAAAGCGCCCTATGCAAAGCAGATCTAAATTTTACCGTTAAGAAAGAGAGGTAATATCCCATGTTGGATATTTCCAGAAAACGATATAGGCTCAGAGTTATTGCGCCTGCCTACCCAGCGTTCAATATCTATTCATATGTTGCTGCCAGAACTACTGCCCTGGGCCCGGTATGCGTAGCCACCAGTGTAAACGAAATGGGAAAATGGGATGCAGAGGTTATAGACGAGAATAACCTGCGCAGGTACGGGCCTAAGCTAATTTCTGGCGGAGCTGACCATGAATTTTTGCAAAGCCATAGGCCTTGCGATGTAGCTGGTTTTTATGGCGGCCTTACAAGTACGATTCCCCGGCTTTACGAAGTAGCGCAGTTTTACAAAAGTAAAGGAGTTGTGACCATAGCAGGGGGGCAGCATTTTTGCAAAGAGAATATTAAAGAAGCGTTGTCTTCAGGCATAGACTATGTGGTTATCGGAGAAGGAGAAGAGGCCATAAAAGAACTTCTTTGGGCGCTTGAAGGCAAGCAGGAGATTAGCGGAGTAAAAGGTATTGCTTATTTAAGTGACGATAGGGTGGTTTTTACTCCTGGCCGCGAGCCTTTAAAAGATTTTGATAACCTTCCATTGCCGGATTTTTCCCTGGTGCGTTATGCGAAAATCAAGCTCTATTCAATTGAAAGAATACGTTCGTGCGGAATGGACTGCGAATTCTGCACAGTAAAAGGAAAGCCCAGGTGCTCTTCACCCGAACGCCTTCTAGAAAGGATAAGTTTTCTTCTTGAGACTAAAGATGCCAGGCATTTTTTCATCGTGGATGATCTTTTTGGCCAGGAAAGGAATGAGACGATACGGTTTTGCAATATGTTAAGGGATTACCAAAAAGATACAGAAAGGCGGCTGGATATTATTGTTCAGATACGGCTGGATAAAGCCAAGGATACTGAACTTTTATCAGCAATGCGCCAGGCAGGCATCAGCACAGTGGCAATAGGGTTTGAATCGCCTATTGAGGAAGAATTAAAAGCTATGAATAAGCGCTTGAAACCCGAGGACATGCTGTCATTTGTAAAAGTATTTCGTAAATTCGGTTTTCTGATTCACGGCATGTTTATTTTTGGTTATCCGTTGAAAGAGGGCGTGAATTTCAGCATGTCTAGCGAGGAGAGAGTAAAGCGGCTTAAAAGATTTATCAGAAAAGCCGGGTTGGACACTATACAGGTTCTTTTGCCTGTGCCTTTGCCTGGCACAGAGTTGCGGCAAAGGCTTGAGGCGCAGAATAGGATTTATCCTCTAAAGGACGTTGGATGGGAATACTATGACGGTAATTTCCCGCTCTTTGAACCTGACAAACCAATGAGCGCAGAGGACATGCAGTCTTCAAGCAGAAAAATCATGGGTAAATTCTACCAGTTCAGATACATGTTCATGCTAGCGCTGAACATAGTTTTCTTTCCGTCAATCATTTTCTTTTTGCACGATATTAAGGCAGGCTGGAGAATGTGGTATAGGCCGTGGCGCAACTATCTTATACGTTTTGGAGGATGGATTGTCCTGAGGAACTGGATAGCCATGTTTAAAAAAGATAAGTTTTCAGAAAAATTGAAACAAGCAAAGGCGCATCTGTAAGCGTCTTGATAGCGCATAGAGGCTTCTTCAAAAGGCATGAAAGTATTAATTCAGTTTGAAAAAAAGCCGCTTTTATTCCAAAATCCGGAATTCATCATATCATGCTTTAGCCCAGATTCATTTATTACTTGTTTCGAAGATATTGAAAACGCGCTTAAAGCCGGATATTATTTAGCTGGTTTCTTGTCGTATGAAGCAGGGTATTATTTTGAAGAAAGACTGCGAGAGAACAAAACACATGATTTTCCGCTTATATATCTTGGAGCGTATAAAGAGCCTGTTAGACACAAAATACGTCCCGTGTTTAAACCTTTTCAAAATACCCTTGAAAACATTCAATTAAATATAACACAGGACGATTATTCCTCTAATATACAAACCATACGTGATTATATAGCCCAGGGGGAAGTATACCAGATTACATATTGCATTAAATTGCTGTTTAAATATTCAGGAGATCCTTTTTCTCTTTACAATTTTTTGTTAAAAGAACAGCCAGTGCCTTATCCTGCGTATATCGAAACAGACAGATTTCACATCCTGTCTTGCTCTCCTGAAATGTTCATTAAAAAAGAATCCACGCATGCTGTTACAAAACCTATGAAAGGGACATGGCGCCGCGGAGATAATATGATTTCTGATATTGCGGCGCGCCTGCGATTTCAATATGATTTCAAAAATAGAGCTGAGAATGTGATGATTGCAGACCTTCTCAGGAATGACCTTGGAAGGGTGGGGCGGGGTATAGAGGCGCCGAAACTTTTCGAAGTGGCGAAATACAAAACTTTATTTCAGATGACATCCACTGTGACAGGACATGTAGAAAAAGATATATCTATTTATGAATTGGTTGCCTCGCTTTTTCCTTCAGGTTCTGTTACAGGAGCGCCTAAGATACGCGCGATGCAGATTATAAAAGAACTTGAACGCGAGGAGCGTAAGATCTATACAGGCGCTATTGGGTATATCGCCCCCAATAGAGATCTTTTTTTCAATATCCCTATCCGCACATTGTTGATCAGCGAAGGAATAGGAGAGATGGGAATAGGCGGCGGCATTGTATGGGATTCTACTCCGCAAGGTGAATGGGATGAAGGACTCTTGAAAGCAAAATTTCTTACAGATATGTCTTTGACATCTTGAAACCTAATCTGTAATTTTCTAATTGCATTAAAACTCCAGATGCTGTAGAATTTATCAATATCATGGATATGGCTTTATATATAGAAGTATTAAAAACAACTTTCCTGCCTTACATTAAAAGCATTCAAAGCTTTCACTTCTATTACACTAATCCATTGTTCTGGATATTTTTTATGGTTTTGTATCTGATACTGGGGATAGGCAGAAATTGGAACCAAGGCAAGGCATTTTTCTTTTGCATAAGCATAGCCTCTATTTTATTGGCTGCTACGTGGCTTGAAAAGCCGCTTATAGATATGTTTACAGTCCAGGGATATGCAGCAGGGGGTTTTGACCCATTTATATTAAAAGTAGCGTCTCTTGTTATGATTTCAATAATAATAGTATATTTTGTATTTGTAGATAATTCTTAAGTTAAATTATGGCAGACCATTACATAGAAAAGAAAATCTATTACCATGATACAGACGCAGGCGGCGTGATGTATTATGCTAATTACCTCAGGCATCTTGAGGAAGCGCGTTTTGAATTCTGCCTCAAAAATGGCGTTAGCCTGCCGGAATTTGCTAAACAGGGCGTATTATTTGCGGTTGTTCACGTAGATATAGATTATAAATCGCCTGCCATGTACGGAGATGTAATCCGTATCTTCACGAATATTGAAAAGATAGGTTTTTCCTCAATTCATTTTCTGCATGAGATAAAAAGGGAAGGACTTACGCTTGTAACGTGCAAGACAGTATGGGCCTGCGTTAATGAGGCGTTAAAACCCCAGGCCATACCTGATAAAATAAAACAGGCGTTATCTTAAGCACAGGAGGTGGTTAGATGGGGATGCTTCAGGCAATAAAAGCTGGTGGAGTTACAATGTATGCGCTTATCCCCTGTTCTATATTATCTGTAGCTATTATCGTAGAGAGGGTCATATATTACCATAGGCGGGCCAGGGTTAAAAGAGAAGATTTTATGATGGATATAAAAAATCAACTGGATCGCGATAATTTAAGGCATGCCATGTCTATGTGCATGGGGATGTGCAAAGACGCAGGCACTCCTTTTGCAAATGTTGTATGGGCAGGGCTGGATGCTTTCGGCCGCGGAGAAAAAGAGATATCAAGCAACATGGAGAGAACTATTGTTATAGAGACAAACATGTTAAGCCATTTCACAGCAGTGGTTGGTACAATAGGAAGCATGTCTGTTTACGTAGGCCTTCTCGGTACAGTACTTGGAATAATGAAAGCGTTTAATAATATTTCTGCAACAGGGACAGGCGGCATAAGCGTTGTTATAACCGGAATATCAGAGGCATTAATCTCTACTGTTGCTGGATTGTGTATTGCTGTACCTGCAGTTACAGCCTATAATTATTTCATGAAAAGGATAGATAATTTTATAACAGACATGGAATTGTGCGCCTCTGAAATATTGGATTTGATAGCCGGGAAGAAGAGATGAACAGGAGATCGGCAAAGCCAAAAATAGTATCAGAGATAAATATCACCCCTCTTACAGACGTTGCCATTACCTTGTTGCTGATCTTCATGATAACCACGCCTCTTATCCTCCAATCCAGCATCAAGGTTAACCTTCCTGAGGCTGCAAGCGGAAAACCTTTCACAAATACCAGGCAGATAAATATTACTGTTAGTAGTGATAACGTCATGTATATTGACAATAAACTTGTTACAAGGAAAGAGCTGATATCTCAAGTCAGGATGGCGCGTAGGGATAATTCAGAACTGGAAGTAATCCTTTTTTCAGATAAAATGGTCAGGTTCAAGAAGATTGTATCCATACTTGACGATCTTAATGAGATAGGCATAAAAAATCTTAATATAGCTGCGAAGGTAGAACAGTAGGGGACGGTCGCGACCGTCCCCTACTTCTTTTCCAATATCGCCAGGGTTTCGATATGAGGCGTATGAGGGAAGAAGTCGAAAAGAAAAAGAGTTTTGATTATATATGAACAGCTAAGGATCTTTAAATCCCGGCTGAAAGTAGCGGGATTGCAAGATAGATATATAATCTTTTTTATTGAACTCAAAAGGATATTTTGGCAAAGCATGCTATTCAGGCCTTTTCGTGGCGGGTCAAGTATTAGAATATCAATACTACTGATTAGCATTGATGGGAATAGTTTTTCGCAAGCCCCTTCATAAAGTTTAAAATTTTCGATTTTATTTAACTTAAGGTTACTTTTCAGAAAAGATATATTATTAGGATTAGACTCTATCCCGATAACTTCTTTGGCAAACTGGCTTAAGGCTATTCCGAACGTACCTATGCCGCAATAGAGGTCAGCTATTATTTCTTTTTTATCCAGGCGCATGGATTTTTGCATTTCTTTCAGCGCAATCTCAAGCATTGGAACATTAATCTGGAAGAATGACTCAGAGCCTATCCTAAAAGTTTTTCCTAAAACCGTTTCTTCAATGTACGGGCTGCTTTGGCAATTTTCAATTTTAGCAGAAGGGCGGACTGTAAACATCAGTTTTTTCGTGGTATAACTTTCCCTTACTTCAATTTCTTTGATAAAATTCAAGTTTTCTTTATTTACTATTTCAATAAATTGCGCTAGGAACTTATTAACATTTTCGCTGACTAAACAGCATGACTCTATTTGAATGAATTTGTCCCTGGATTCAGGAGCATGATATGCGAGGCCTGCCTTTTTATACATTCGCGGCCACGAAACTGTGGATTTTAAGTCGCAAATAGGTAATGGCCGCTCAGTATTCCGCCCAAGGAACTTCGGGCTTAAACCCGTGCGGGCTTCATTTTCCCATATTACGCTTAGTTTAATTTTATTCCTGTATCCCCATATCTGGGGAGAGGCAATAGCAATGATAGGCGTATTTGGAAATATTTCTTTTAACTGCGATTCTTTAATGGCAACCTGTGTTTTATAGTCAATGTATTGGTAAGGGCTGCATGCTTGATAATGGCTGCAGCGTGGAGTTATTCTGAATTCAGAAGGATTTATTATTTTTGTGGTTTTTGCTTCAATATAATTCTTCTTTTCTTTAAGAGGCTTTATCTCTACAGTTTCGCCAGGAATTCCTTCATCTGTGAGTATAGTTTTATTGTTGCTCAGACCTAAGCTTTTGCCCGGATATATAATTTTTTCAATTTTTATTTTCATAGCTTTTAATATACCATATTTTGCTTTTATATAGTAAAATAATAGAGCGTAGTTCTGCGATTATCAAAGCTAATGTTACAAAACGAGTATGACTCGTTTTGTAACATATAAGGGTATATAACAAGGAGACGATATGAAAAAATGTCCTTTTTGCGCTGAAGAGATACAGGACGAAGCGATAAAGTGTAAGCATTGCGGAGAAAGCCTTGATAAGAAGAAGAAAGGCAAATGGTATTTTAGTATGGCTATATTTATAATGGCGCTTCTTTGCGTCGGCCCGTTTGCATTGCCTCTTTTCTGGTTTAATCCGCGTTTTACAGTGGCGAGAAAGATACTTGTAAGCGTTATTGTCCTTATTTTGACTTATTTTTTAGGCATCATGGTAGCAAAGAGCCTTGTTTCTTTAAAGAGTTATTATCAAATGGTACAATGAAATACATCCTAGCTATAGACCAGGGCACTACAGGAAGCAGGGCTGTTGTTTATAACAGGCGCGGCAGAAAAATAATAAGCGCATATGAAGAATTCCCGCAGTATTTTACAAAACCAGGATGGGTAGAGCATGACCCTGAAGAGATATGGCAAAGCGTTAATAACTCTATCCAGAAAGTCCTAAAAAAAATTCCTGGGAATAAAATTGAAGCTATAGGTATTACTAATCAGCGCGAGACAACTGTTTTATGGGATAGAGATACAGGTAAACCTGTTTACAATGCTATTGTGTGGCAGTGCAGGCGTACAGCTTCCAGGTGCAGCCAGATTAAAGCTATTAAAGGCGAGACAGAATTTTTCAGAAAAAGAACAGGCCTTCCTATAGATGCGTATTTTTCAGCAACCAAGATAGAATGGATTTTAAAGAATGTAAAAGGAGCTTTTAAAAAAGCCAGAAGAGGTAAATTATTATTTGGCACTACTGATGCCTGGATCTTATGGAAACTCACAGGCGGTAAAGTTCATGCCACTGACTATACAAACGCATCCCGCACAATGCTTTTTAATATTGAAAAGCTGGAATGGGATAATGAAGCGCTGAAAAAATTTAAGATTCCAAAACAGATCTTGCCTGAAGTTAAAAGATCATCAGGCGTCTTTGGAAGAACCGTAAAAATAGGAAAACTTTCAGCAGGTATTCCTATATCAGGCATTGCCGGAGACCAACAGGCAGCTTTATTCGGCCAGGCGTGTTTTAAGCCAGGCACTATGAAAAATACATACGGAACAGGGTGTTTTGTTTTACTAAATACTGGGAAAAAGAGAGTGGTTTCAAAGCATGGACTTATCACTACTTTAGGATGCGGGCCTGATGGTAACCCTGTTTATGTAGCTGAAGGAGCAATATTTATTGCAGGAGCTGCTATACACTGGATAAGAGATGGCCTTAAGCTTTTATTCTGCGCTTCGGAATCTGAGAAAATGGCAGTGTCGGTTAAGGATAACGCAGGCGTTTATTTTGTGCCTGCTCTTGTAGGTTTAGGAGCGCCATATTGGGACCAAGATGCGCGGGGAGCAATTTTTGGAATTACAAGAGGTACTAATGAAAATCATATTGTAAGGGCAGCGCTTGAAGCAATGTGTTATCAGACTAAAGATGTGCTTGAGGCTATGCGCAAAGATTCAGGTTTGAAAATAAAGGATCTGAAGGTTGATGGCGGGGCATCAGCAAATAATTTCTTATGCCAATTTCAGGCAGATATGCTTGGGATTAATGTAGTAAGGCCAAAAGTGATAGAGACTACATCTTTGGGGGCTGCGTATCTGGCAGGCCTTGCAACTGGATACTGGAAAAATACTAGCGAGATAAAAAGATGCTGGGAAAAGGATAGGATTTTCAAGCCTAAAATGTCCAAATCCAATGCTTTAGATTTCTACAAAGGCTGGGTTAAGGCAGTTAAAAGAACGCTCACCAAATGAAATTATATGATGTTATCATAATAGGGGCTGGTGTAATTGGTACTTCAATTGCCAGAGAGTTATCCCGCTACAAACTGGATATTGCGCTGCTTGAAAAAGAAGAAGAACTCGCCTTTGGTGTTTCAAAATCAAATTCAGGAATTATCCATCCAGGAACCCAGAACCCTCCATGTTCTTTAAAGGGAAAATTATGCGCGCAGGGGAATTTCCTAATAAGGAAAATCTCAAAAGAATTAGGCGTTGATTTTAAAGAAGTCGGAGAGCTGATTGTTGCGTTTAATGAAGCCGAGATAAAAGAGCTTTTGCGCCTTAAAAAAGAAGCTGAGATTCTAGGCGTATATGGGTTAAAGATTGTTGATAGAGCTTGGCTGAAGGAAAACGAGCCGAATCTTAATAACGCTGCAGTTTGCGGCCTTTATGCTCCTACAGCAGGGATTATAAGCCCTTACCGCTTTGTGTATGATCTTGCTGAAAATGCAATTCGAAATGGCGTTGAAATTCATACTGAGACAAAAGTTATAAATATAATCAGAGTCGATGGATATTTTGAAATAGTTACTTCCAAAGAGTTATTTAAAACAAAATATCTTATCAATGCGGCAGGTTTATTTGCAGATGAGATATCTAAAATGGTAGGCATAGATGATTTTAAGATTAAACCCCGCAAAGGTGAAGAATTTATTCTTGATAAGAAAAAAGAAAACCTAACAAATCATTTGATTTTTCCATTGCCTTCCAAAATATCAAAAGGCGTCTTGATTATAAAGACTGCTGATGGAAATCCTATGATAGGGCCTACGGCTGAGGATATTGAAGATAAGGAAGATCTTTCTACTTCTGACTCAGGGTTTAGCAAGGTTTTATTATCTGCCAGGCGCCTGATTCCATCAATAAATGATAAAGATATAATCGCTTATTTTGCAGGCCTTAGGCCTGTGGCAGGAGATGATTTTATTATAAGGCATGAAGGTAAAGCCCATGGATTTATAAATGTCGCAGGCATACAATCTCCTGGTTTAACAGCTAGCCCTGCGATAGCGCTTTTAGTCGCAGATATTCTAAAAAATAACGGCCTGGCTCTTAAAAAGAAATTAATATTCCACGCTCATCGAAAAAAAACAGCGCATATATTTGCGAGCCCATTCTCAAAAACAAAAAAGCTTATTAAAAAAGATGCTTCTTACGGAGATATTGTCTGCAGGTGCGAAATGGTTTCTGCTAAAGAAATCAAGGATGCAATAAAGCGCGGGGCAAAGACAATGGATGGCGTAAAATTCAGGACTCGCGCGCAGTCCGGCAGATGCCATGGAAGTTTCTGCGCCACAAGGATTATGAAAATTATGGCTGAAGAAACCCGAATGCCTTTAACAGGGATAACGAAAAGAGGCAGAGGTTCAGAGATAGTAAAAAGAGACCGGGCCACCATGTAGGTGGCAGAGGTTTGATAAATGATTAAAAGAGATTTAGTGATAGTCGGAGGCGGGCCCGCAGGAATGGCAGCAGCTGTTTCAGCATACGAAAACGGCGTAAAGGATATTTTGCTTATCGAAAGAGACCAATATCTGGGCGGGATTTTAAATCAGTGTATACACACAGGCTTTGGCATTAATTATTTCAAAGAGATTTTAACAGGGCCTGAATATGCTGACAGGTTTATTAAAAAGATTAAAGATATACAGGATATAGAAGTTAGTTTAAAATCGCTTGTGGTCAAATTGACGAATGATAAAACTGTTACATTTTTAAAACCAGGCAGATTGGAAACAGTTAAGGCAAAGGCAGTTATCATGGCTACAGGATGCAGGGAAAAGACAAGAGAGATGATTCATATACAAGGCACAAGGCCTGCTGGGATTTTTTCAGCCGGGTTAGCTCAGAAATTGATCAATATAGAAGGTCTTTTGCCTGGCAAGGAAGTTGTAATTATTGGCTCAGGGGATATCGGCCTTATTATGGCGAGGAGATTTGCGCTGGAAGGCGCAAAGGTAAAAGCTATTATTGAAATCCAGAAAGAAACAAGAGGGCTTTTGCGTAACGTGGTGCAATGCGTAGAGGATTTTGATATACCTTTTTATTTTAACCATAAAATTTCAAGGATTTACGGAAAAGATAGAGTAGAAAAGGTAAGCGTGATGAAAGTAGACGATAATTTTAATGAAATCCCGGGCTCTTTATTTGAAATTAAATGCGACACTATATTGATATCAGTGGGCCTTATTTCCGAGAACGAGCTTATAGAGATGGCAGGGGTTAAGATAGAAGAGAATAAAACATCTGTGCCAGGAATTTTTGTATGCGGAAATTCTTTTAAAATATACGATATGGTGGATTCCGTTACAGAAGATAGCATACTTACAGGTAAACTCGCTGCGGAATATATAATGAGTTGTAAATAAACCCAAACAACTTTACAAATCGACAATGTCATTTTGTAAAGTTGTTTAGAGGGGCATATATGACAATAAAAAAGTTAACGTGTATAGAATGTCCGGAAGGGTGCAGGTTGACAGTTGATATAGAAAATTCCAGAATAATCAAGGTCGCTGGCAATAAATGCCCTAAGGGAGAAGAATATGCAATATCTGAGATTGAAAATCCGGTCAGGATCCTGACCTCTAGTGTTTTAAGCCAGGGCCTGGGATTAAAAATGATCCCTGTCAGGACTGATAAGCCGATACCGAAATCCAGGATTTTTGAGGCAATGGAAGAGATTAAAAAAGTCAGGGTTAGCAGGCCTTTAAGTACAGGCGATATTGTTGTAAAAAATTTTTCAGGATTAGGTGTAAATCTTATTGCGACGAGAAGAGTAAAATGAATAAAGAATTTTCAGCAGGCGCAGTTATTTTTAAAAAAGAAAGCGCTAATATATTTTTTCTTATCATATACAGCAGTAGAAATAAAATATGGGGTTTTCCAAAAGGGCATCTGGAACAAGGCGAGACTGCAAAGGAAGCTGCAATTAGAGAGATAAAAGAAGAAGTGGGCTTTGAAAATTTACATTTTATTGATGGGTTTAAAGAAAAAGTTATGTATGAAACGACAAGTAAAAGGCCGCCTTTTAAAGGTGAGAAAATAGAAAAATATGTGACATATTTTTTGTGCGAAATAAAAAATCAGGATATAATAGTGGATGGCAGGGAAATAACAGATTATAAATTTTTGCCTTTAGATAAGGCAGAACGAATGATCAGATTCCGCAATTTAGCTATTTTACTTAGGAGAGCTTATGATTTTTTACAAGGCATGTAAATTTTACGCAATTATCGCCGGGCTTATGTTTTTAAGTGGTTGTTCTGTTCTGAAAGTCGCTGGCACTGCTGTCGGGACCACATGCAAGGTAGTCTATACAACAGTCAAGGTTACAGGAAAAGTTGTGGGAACAACTGCTAAGGTTGTAGGCAAAACCGCTGTGGTGACAGGCAAGGGAGTCAGGACAGTAGTTAACATGGCGACAGGAAAGCATACCGTGAAACTTACAAAATGTGGCAACAGCCTTACTACAGGCGTACTTTTGAATAGAAAAATAAACGCAGATTTGATTGTTGATACAGGGGCTAGCGATACTGTTATATCTACTAATCTCGCTAAAAAATTAGGCATACCTCTTAATAAAAGCCAGAATGTTTTGTGCCAGGTGGCTGATGGCCGCACAGTGAAAGGCAAGCAGGTAAATATAAAAGAAGTCAGGGTAGGCGGGGCAAAGGTCTATAATGTGCAGGCAGTGGTGCTTGATTCAGGGGAAATGGGAAATAGCCCAGGCTTATTAGGCATGTCTTTTCTGAATAATTTTGTTTTTAAGGTAGATACTGAAAAAGAATTATTAGTATTGCAAAAAAGGTAACAAACCACCCTTTCTAATATTACAAAACAAGTCATACTCATTTTGTAACATTCAATCCTTTTGGTATTGACAGTGCTTAAGAGATATGATATATTTAATGTAGTTGATAGTTAACTATATTTACTATCAAGGAGATTAAATATGTCTATCACTATTACGGAGTTTGCTGATAAGATTAACGATGTGGTGCCTGTTATGATAAAGGAATTTTCAAGGCGTAACGTCGCTGAACTTTATAAGGGCAAGATCACTCTTCCGCAGTTTCTTATCCTGGGATTTCTGCATAATAACGGCGATTCAAAGATGTGCGGCATTGCCAAATTTATGTCAGTGACAACAGCTGCCATGACAGGCATGGTGGACAGGCTTGAAAAATACGGGTACGTAAAAAGAAAATCTGAGCCTCAAGATAGAAGAATCATCAATGTGAGCCTTACCAAAAAGGGCATGGAGCTTGTCAAAAAGATAAACGAGAAGAGGCGGCGCATGATAATAGACGTATTCGGCAGAGTTTCTGAACAAGACCGCTCTGATTATCTGAGGGTTTTGATGAAGATAAAAGAAATATTGACAGATAAAAAGGCAGAGTGATATGAAAAGGATTATTTGTACTTTATTAATATGGATGGTCTTATTCACATTTGGCGGCATTTCCTTTGCAGCAGATATAAAAATCGATGAGGAAATGTCAAGAGTAATAGACAGGCTTCTTTTTATAGCAGCCGGTACTCAGAATAGAGTTTTAAAGATTAGCTTGGTAGATGTGATTTCTTATGCCCTGAAAAGCAACTCCGAGATACTTATAAAGCAGATCGACCCGAAGTTAAAAGAAGATGATGTGAGGATAGCCAGGGCAGATTTTGAGCCAATCTTTAGCGCTGATTATACGCTGCATAGTAATACGAAGGCTTCCTCATCTAGTTTAAGCGGGGCAAATATCTCTTATACAAGAGATATTGATTTTAACGCAGGTATGTCAGGAAAATTAATTACAGGGACAGAGTATGCGGTAGATTTTATAAATGAGAGATATAAAAGTAATTCTAGTTTCCAGTCTATGAACCCTTATTATACTACAGAGCCGAAGATAACTATTACACAGCCTGTTTTTAGAGACTCTGGTATTTTAGTTAATACTGCCGATATTGTCATAGCGCAGAATAATAAAAAGGTGTCCGAGGAAGATTTTAAAGAAACTGTTATGGATATCATTACCAAAACTAAGGTTAGGTATTATAATCTCATGTATTTTTTAGAGAATTATTCCATCGCCGGCTCTTCATTGGAACGCGCAAAGGACTTGTTAGAGATAAATAAAGCCCGGTATAAAAAAGGTTTGGTAAGTTCATTAGATTTATTAGAAATAGAAACAACCGTTGCTGATAGGGAAAAGGCGCTAATCAGCGCAGAAGCAAATTTAAAAAAGGCAGAGGATGATTTAAAACTAATTACTAATTTAGTAGACGACCCGGAATTATGGAATGCAAAACTGGAATTGATTGATGATAAGCCAGAATTTAATGAACAAAATTTGGATTTACTTGAGTGTCTGAAAAATTCCTTTCAATATCGGCCTGATTATAATTCAAACAAGGTGGATTTAAAAAATAAAGATATAAAGATATTAACTGCCCAGGATGCGCTTTTTCCTACGGTGGACTTAGCTGGCAGTTTTGGCCTAAATGGATTGGGCAAGGATTATCAGGATGCATTAGACAATACAAAAGGCGATTACAAGGATTGGAGTGTTGGTTTTAAGGTAAGTGTTCCATGGGGAGGGAGCGAACGCGCAAAACTTGACCAACGCAAACTTGAATTAGCCCAGGCCATCATAGCTTTTAAAAGATTAGAACAAAATATTATATTAGATGTTAGGGATAAGATAAGGGCTGTTAATATCGCGATGCGGCAGATTAAGGCATCCCGGCTTTCTAAGGAGAAAGAAATTCGAAATTATCAAGCACAAAAAGAAAGATATGCCACAGGCCATGTATCAACGCATGATATTTTAGATTATCAGGAAAATTTAGCCCGCGCAGAACTTGATTATATAAAAAGCCTTATTGATTATAATATAGCCATTGTCAATTTAGATAAAAGCCAGGGATTGGCCCTAATAAAAAATAATATAATGGTGGAGGGATGATGAAGAAAACAAAGATTATTTTGGTATTTGTATTCTGCATTTTGAATTTTCTATCTGGCTGTACAAAAAAGCAAGAAGTAACTAAACAGGACGAGCTGATTCCCGTAAAAGTAATGAGGGTTGGGCTTAAAGATATTTACAAGACATTGGAATATGTGGGAGATATAAAGGCGCTGGAAGAGGCAGTTATATATCCAAAGGTCAGCGGTAAGATTATAGAAAAGGTAAAGCAGGATGGAAGCGAGATTGAAAAAGGCGGCGCAATTTTTTATATAGACAGAGACGAAGTGGGGTTAAAGTTTGAAAAAGCGCCTGTTGAAAGCCCTATAGATGGTATTGTGGGCAGGATATATGTAGATATAGGCGCTAATGTTACAACTCAAAGCCCTGTCGCGCTTGTAGTCTCTATGGATAAGGTAAAGATAGGCCTTAGCATACCCGAAAAGCATCTTGCCAGTATTTCGCTCGAGCAGAAAGCGAGTGTCCGCGTAGATAGTTATCCTGACAAGGAATTTACAGGCGTTGTAACAAAGATAAGCCCTGTCTTGGATATGGAAACGCGTTCAATGCCTATTGAGATAACAATAGATAACAAAGGCCATTTTCTTAAATCAGGGATGTTTGCCAGAGTGTCTTTAATAATAGACAAGGAAAAAGCCGCGCCTTTAATTTTAAAGGAATCTATTATGGGTAAAGGCGAAGATACGTATGTATATATTGTAGAAAATAATAAAGCTGTTTTGAGAAAGGTTAAACTTGGCATAAGACAAAATGAGTATTTTCAGGCAAAAGAAGGCGTTAGGGAAGGATATCTTGTTGTCATAATGGGGCAGCAGAGGTTAAGAGACGGTGTTAGCGTGAAAGTAGAACAATAATAAGGGTGGTGCGGGGTGAATCTTCCTGAATTTGGAGTTAGAAGGCCTGTAACAAATCTCATGATATTCTGCGTAATACTTGTCATTGCGCTTTATAGCATTACAAAGCTCGGGATCGACATGTTTCCTAAAATAGAGCCGCCGTCCATATCTGTAATTGCGGCTTATCCAGGAGCGAACCCGCTTGACGTAGAAGCAAAAGTCACAGAGCCTCTTGAAAACCAGCTTGGCACTACCCCCGGCCTTGAAAAGATTACATCGCGCTCAACAGAGGGCATGTCCAGCCTTTCCCTTAAATTCAAATGGGGGACAAATTTAGATGAGGCCTCAAATGACATACGCGACAGGATTGATTTAGCAAAAAGATTTCTTCCGGATATACCAGATGAAATGGACAACCCTTTTATATTTAAATTTAATACGGCAAATATACCTATCGTATTCCTTGGCATAACAGCGAAAGAAACATATTCGGAACTCTATGATCTTGTTGATAAAAGGATTGGGGACGCGCTCCGCCAGCTTCCCGGCGTAGGCGCTGTTCAGATTCAAGGAGGCGGGCTTCAAAGGCAAATAAATGTCTGGATGGACAGAGATGTTTTAGAAGGTTATGACCTTTCAATATTGGACATACAGGCTATATTAAAGCAGGAAAATATAACTCAGCCAGTGGGCAGCATTAAAGCAGGGCTTACAGATTATCTATTGAGGCTGCCAGGCGAATTCGCAAGCCCTGACGAGATAAATTCCGTTATTATAGGAAAGAAAGACAATAAATTTGTTTATTTAAAAGATGTCGCGCGGGTAGAAGACGGATTTAAAGAGGTTGATTCTATTGTAAGAGTAAATAGAAATCCCGGCATCATGATGATGGTCCAAAAACAGTCTGGCACAAATACTGTTGAGGTGGCAGAGACAGTTAAGAAAAAATTGGACGATATTAAAAAGACACTGCCGGCCGATGTAAATATTATTGTAATCTTTGATACTTCAAAAGATATTATAAATTCTTTAGAGTCTTTAAAATCTAATGTGTGGGCCGCGGTGTTTCTTGTTGTCGGGGTAGTGTGGTTTTTTCTCAGGCAATTTGCTCCGAGCGCAATAATTGCGCTTACAATACCTTTTTCGCTTCTTATAAGTTTTATATATTTATTTCTTTCTGGAAAGACAATAAATATCATAAGCCTTTCAAGCCTCGCTATAGCGAGCGGCATGGTTGTTGATAACGCTATTGTAGTTGTTGATAATGTTTACCGCCATATGGAAAAAGGCCAGAGGCCTAGCGAGGCATCGATATACGGCGCATCAGAAATGTTTTTATCAATAGCAGCTTCCACGCTTACAACAGTGGTTGTATTTGTGCCTATGCTTTTTATTACAGGGGTGACTGGCATAATGTTTAAAGAATTAGCTGTCATAATAATAGTTACCTTAATAGCGTCTCTTTTTACAGCAGCTACTTTTTCTCCTATGCTATGTTCCAGGTGGCTCAGGGTCAGGAAAGAAAGAAAAGGGTTTTTTGAAAAATTTTATAAGGTATTCGAAAATATGTTTAAATCATGGGAAAATATTTACGCTGCTTCGCTTAGATGGTGCCTGAGGCATAAAAAGATAGTTTTAATAGGGTTTTCAGCTATATTTATTTCCAGTTTATTTTTAACCCGTTTTATAGGAAATGAATTTTCTCCTGAAGAGGATTCAGGAGACATAAGGATCAGTATAGACCTTCCACTTGGCACGCGAGTCGAAGAGACTGATAAGGCGGCTAATGTAATAGAAGGGATTTTTAAAGAAGAAGCGCCTGAGGCATTGTATATGTATGTCAGGAGCGGCCAGGTTTCAGGCATTGGCAGAAGCCTTGGGCAATCTTCAGGCACGCATATTGTTGCAGCAGGCGTAAAACTTGTGCCTAAAACGCAAAGAAAAAGGCCTGTTACAGAGGTTGCGCAGGCCTTGAGGAAAAGGATTATTGCTATCCCCGGGGTTACAAAAACAGATGTAACAACTGGTAATCCTATAGGAAGGCTTGTAAGCGGAATGGGCGGAAAGGCAGTGCAGGTAGAGATTATAGGCAATTCATTTGAAGACACAGATAGACTTGCAGCTAAGGTAAAACAGATGATGGAGAAAGTGCCGGGCGCTGTTGATATTACTATATCCAGGGAATCAAGAAGGCCTGAGCTTGAGATCCAGATTGACAGGCAAAAGGCTGTAAATCTTGGTTTAAATATGAACGTAATAGCCTTAAGCCTTAAAAGTTATATAGAAGGCTCCACTGCCACAAAATACAGGGAGAAAGGAGAAACATATGATATATATGTCAGGCTTGAGGAAAGCTCCCGTTCAAAAATAGAAGATATTGAAAATCTTTCTATAGTATCCCCATATACAAAAAAACAGGTGAAGTTTGCGAATTTTGCAAGCGTGAAAGAAGCTCTTGGCCCTGTCAGGATAGACCGCATGAACAGAGAGAGGGTTGTAAAAGTGGAGTGCAATACTTATGGCCGCTCCACTGGAAAGGTAGTAGAGGATATTAAAAAAGAATTGCAAAACATAGTGATGCCGTATGGTATTATGGTAAATTTCGGAGGGGATGCTGAAGAACAGCGAAAAGCATTTAAGGATATGTGGCTCCTACTCGTATTGGGGATAATACTTGTTTACATGGTAATGGCAGCGCAATTTGAATCGCTTCTGGACCCTTTTATTGTCATGTTCAGCGTGCCTTTTACGTTTACCGGAGTTTTTGCTGCGTTTGCATTGACGAATACAACCTTGAGCTTGATAAGTTTTT
The DNA here is from genome assembly GCA_003485765.1 of Candidatus Omnitrophota bacterium. Lineage (GTDB taxonomy): Bacteria > Omnitrophota > Gorgyraeia > Gorgyraeales > Gorgyraeaceae > UBA10183. The sequence continues at coordinate 18,923 of DNHS01000011.1, forward strand.
TAGGAATGGTCATGCTTATGGGTATAGTGGTAAACAATGCGATTGTCCTTATAAGTTATATTAATATATTGAGAGCAAGGGGCCTTAATATTGTGGAAGCGGTTACGCAGAGCGGAAAAGAAAGGCTCAGACCTGTTCTTATGACTACAATTACTACTCTTGTAGGGCTTCTGCCGCTGGCATTGTCAAGAGGCGAGGGGTCAGAAACATGGAATCCGCTTGGAATCACCATGATAGGCGGACTGACAGTGTCTACATTTATTACAATGCTGTTTGTCCCGACTCTTTACGCGGTTTTCGAATCAAAACTGAAAAAGAAAGGCAAGACAGCAAGTTTACACTTCTGACATTGTCGCAAGTGTAAACTTGCCTGGTGCGGGGGATGATATGAAAATGGTGATGATAGTTTATAATGAGGCAATGGATATGGAGGTGATGGAGGTATTACATGGGTGCGTGCTGAAGAATTACACAAAGATCCCAGGTGTATTCGGTAAAGGGAATACTTCAGGCACGCATATGGGAGATGATATATGGCCTGGAAAGAATAATATTTTATATGTAGCCTGCAGAGAGGATGATACAAAACAACTGCTTACCTGCGTTGAAAACCTGCGTAAAAAACTTGGCCGCGAAGGCATCAAGGCATTCACCTGGAATTTGGAAGAAATAACCTGATAATTTTCCTCGCCTTATATTATTTTTTATGATATAACAATAACACTATGAATATTCAAGATGGTTGGGAAAAAGCTTTAAAACATACTAAAATAATAAGGCCGAGGCCTAAGGATCTCCTGACCTTTGAGGCTACAGAGGTGCCGTATATATTTTTATCTGAATCTCTGGTCAATCTGGGAGATACTGTGGTTAGGAAAGGCCAGGTAATGGTTGAAAAGCCCGCTATAATACTTCCCTCTAACCTGCCTCAATTCGAAGGGTTTGATTTTGAAAAGGAATTTCATTCAGGACAGGATATGATTTTGAATTTTCTCCTTGTCCGAGGGGTTACTTTTCCATCCTTAAAATATAATAATAAAACCTATTCGCTTGATATTTATGAAGGCCACCTCGAAAAGGCGATCGGATATTATTCCGATAAATTACAGCGGGGAGAAGATGTTACTAACGGCCTGGTGGTAGGGCCTGAAGACTCCTGGCAGTTTTCCGTCCTGATTTTTATAGCTACCCAGATTATGCGATCAGCAGACGGTGATATAAGAAGGCTACTAGAACGGTTCAGAAAAGAACAAGGTTAATCTGCCATGAATTCCTTGACGACTATACATCTTGGATAAAAAAGATATAAAGAATCTTGCTTTGGAAGAATTTAAGCAAGAATTGGAAAAGATTTCAGAGCCTTCATACAGGGCTGAGCAGATATTTTCCTGGATTTATAAAAAGGGCATAGAAGATTTTGATGCCATGGATAATCTGCCGAAATCATTCAGGAATAAATTAGCCCAATCCTTTTATATAGGCGCAATAAAACCCTTGAAGCGCCTCAAGTCTATTGACGGAACTGAAAAAGTTTTGTTTGAGCTTAGCGATGGTAATCTGATAGAAACAGTGCTGATATGTTCAGGTAAAAGAAAAACAGCGTGCCTTTCAACTCAGGCAGGCTGTAAGTATGCTTGCGCATTTTGCGCAAGCGGCATGAATGGTTTTAAAAGAAATCTGAGCGTATCAGAGATATTAAGCCAGATATTATACCTTGCGTATAGTCTGAAACATGGGATGACAAATTTTGTGTTTATGGGCATGGGTGAGCCCTTTGATAATTATGAAAATGTATCCAGGGCTGTAAGAATGATGAATTCTCCTAAGGCAATGGGTATAGCAGCCAGAAGAATTACTGTTTCAACATCCGGTATCATACCAGGCATAGAGAAATTTAAAGAATTGGGCTTACAGGTTAATTTGTCAATATCGCTTCATGCTGCAAATAGCGGCCTGAGGGATAAATTAATGAGTGTTAATAAAAAATATTCTCTTGAGGAGCTTTTAAAGGCTTGCGAAAATTACATAAGTAATGACGGTAGGATGCTCACGCTTGAATATATGGTGCTTAAGGATATAAATGATTCGCAAAAAGATATAGATGATCTGGCAAAAATAGCAAGGAGGTTAAAAGCAAAAGTCAATATTATACCTTATAGCAATATACCTGGTTTAGAATTTAAATCTCCTTTGAAAAAAGATATAGAAATTTTCAAGAGCAATCTTCTTAAAAAAGGCATCAATGTAATAGTAAGAGAATCTAAAGGTAAAGATATTATGGCTGCCTGCGGCCAGCTCGCAGGAACCTTAACAAGTTGACACTTTTGTCATTGTCAAAAGTGTCAACTTTGATGAGAGTGAGTGTATGAAGGATTCGTGTATGGCGAAACAAGGTATTAAAAAATGGCCCAAGGACGAAAGGCCCAGGGAAAAGCTTTTTAAATATGGCGAGCATACGCTTACAAATGCAGAGCTTTTGGCAATAGTATTCCGCACAGGCGTGAAAGGCATAAGCGCAGTAGATCTAGGCAGGCAGGTGGTAGAGCATTTTAAGACTTTTAGAAATATGAGCCACACTAATATTTCTGAGATGAGAAGTTTTAAAGGTTTAGGGGATGCAAAGATCTCGCAGTTAAGAGCTAGTTTTGAAATAGCAAGGAGGTTTCTGTCTGAACCTAAAGACATATCCAAGGCAATAAAGTCTCCAAAAGACGCAGTTAAACTTTTTATGCCAAGGTTAAGAGATATTAAAAAAGAGATATTTCAGATATTGCTGTTAAATAGTAAAAATAATATAATAGATATTATTGAAATAGAAGAAGGGACTGTTGACCAGGCCAGCCCGCAGATCAGGGAGATAGCTTTAAAAACGCTTCAGAATTTTGCAACAGGCATAATCGCGGTGCATAACCACCCTTCAGGAGATCCTGAACCCAGTAAAGAAGATATAATGTTTACTAAAAGTCTTACAACAGCCTGCAGGGTCCTTGAGATAAATGTTATGGACCATATAATAATAGGAGATAATAAGCATTATAGCTTTGCAGAGCATAAGCAGCTTTAGAACGAAACAGATGCGCCCGTAGCTCAGATGGATAGAGCGACTGGCTTCGAACCAGTAGGCTGGGTGTTCGATCCACCCCGGGCGCGCCAAATTCGCTTCGCAAATTTTGAAAATTATTGACGAATTTTTTAACCTGTGATATCATCTAGACTTAACGTCTGGATTAATTACGCCCCCATAGCTCAGCTGGTAGAGCACCTGACTCTTAATCAGGGCGTCACAGGTTCGAACCCTGTTGGGGGTACCATGAACCGGAGCGGAAAAAGGTAGCAGTAAAACGGATAGCTTAGCGACTGGTACAAGGGCGGATGGCGGAACTGGCAAACGCGTACGGCTTAGGACCGTATGGAGCAATCCTTGGAGGTTCAACTCCTCTTCCGCCTACCATGAATTATGATAAATGTTATAGATAAAATCGCAATAATGAATAAAGCTCGTGCAAAATATAGAATTGAACATGATATAGAAATTAAAGAGCAAGCAGAAAAATCTTTTGAACAGTATAAAAATGATCCACTTTTTATTGCGGGTATAATGCTTTATTGGGCGGAGGGAAAAACTGCAGAGAAAAAAGCTTATTGTCTGGAATTGAATAATTCTGATCCTGAATTGTTAAAATTGTACTGCCGATTCCTACACAAATATCTCAATATAGCAGAGGGTAGAATTAGAGCTAGACTGTTTCTATATCCGGATTTAAATGAGAATAATATTAAATTATATTGGTCGGAGTTATTGAATATTCCATTAAATCAGTTTATTAAGTCCTATATAGCAGATAGCCGTAGTTCTGTTACAAAGAATAAATTGCAGTATGGGACATGCAGTGTATATATTACAAGTAAAGATTTGCGTTCTATAATGGCGGTTTGGATAGAGAAGTTCGCCAGTCTCTATTCTTAAAGATTAGCGTTTGAATTTCGCGGGTGTAGCTCAGTTGGTAGAGCACGACCTTGCCAAGGTCGTTGTCGTGGGTTCGAGACCCATCACCCGCTCCAAATTTCATCAGTTAAACCTTTTAAAGGAGGAAATGGTGTATGCGTATTCTAGATTTTTTGAATGAAAAGGCAGTATCATCGGATTTAAAGTCCAAGGATAAAAATAGCGTCATAAAAGAGCTTGCGGATCTATTGATCAAGTCGGGCCAATTGAAGCCCAAAGACAGAGACCCTGTTGTAAAAGTTCTTTTAAACAGAGAAGCGCTTGGTTCAACCGGCATTGGCCAAGGCATTGCTATACCTCATGGAAAATGCGAATATGTGAGTGAACTCATAGGCGCTTTTGGAGTGTCTAAAAGCGGCATAAAGTTTGACTCACTGGATGGAGAGCCAGCCTATATATTTTTCTTGTTGTTGGCTCCTATAGAATCTTCAGGGCCGCACCTCAAAGCGCTGGCGCGCATCTCAAAATTATTAAAAGATAAATATTTCAGGGATTCGTTAAAAAGCGCAGATAGCGAAAAAACCCTGGTTAAGATTATAAAAGAGGAAGATATTAGAAGGGTATAGGTTAGATATGAAAAGATTGAAATGGTTGTATCCAGGAATGAAAATAAAACGCTGGATATTTATTTCCTCTACAGGTGTTTTATTGGTTGCGATAGGATCTATTATACTCATACTCAAAAGATTTCCTGGTTCAAAGATTATTGGCAGCGCTGTTGTAATCCTGGGCGCATTGATAGTTATATATGGCATGAAGAGGATGATAAAATCATTCATTGCAGTTTTTCTTCCTAAGAGAGAAAGAGAACTTGTAGATATTATGTATCATTACCGCCAGCTTGAAAAAGGGCCAAAGGTAGTGGTTATAGGAGGAGGGACAGGCCTTTCAACCATTCTTCATGGTTTAAAAGAGCAGACAAGCAATATTACAGCGATAGTGACTGTTGCAGATGATGGCGGGTCTTCCGGAAGACTGAGAGAGCAGTTTGGCATACTTCCGCCAGGAGATATAAGAAACTGCCTTGTTGCGCTTGCGGATGCAGAACCTTTGATGCGCGAGTTGTTTCAGTTCAGGTTTGGGAGCGAGTCAGAACTAAGCGGGCATAGCTTCGGAAATCTATTTATAACCGCGATGTGCAAGGTTACAGGAGATTTCGAAAAAGCAATAAAAGAATCCTCTAAAGTCCTTGCAATAAGAGGCAGGGTTATCCCTTCTACATTTGACAAGGTTAAGCTTGTGGCAGAATACCGTAACGGGCAGAAGACAGTAGGCGAGACAAAGATAGCAAAACAGAATTCTCCTATACAAAAAATATATTTAGACCCTGAGCATTGCAAAGCTAGCTCAGAATCATTTGAGGCAATAGCTGAGGCAGACATAATAGTCCTTGGGCCCGGCAGTTTATACACAAGCGTTATACCAAACCTCCTGGTGGATGGCATAGCTGAGAAGATTGCTCAGTCCAAGGCGCCTAAGGTCTATATCTGCAATGTGATGACGCAGTCCGGCGAAACAGATAATTATACAGCATTTGACCACTTGAACGCTCTTATAACTCATACGCGGCCTGATATACTTAGTTATTGTATTGTAAACATAGGGAAGGTGCCTAAAGAACTTCTTAAGAAATACGAAGAAGAAGGCGCTTATCCTGTTTTAGCTGACTCAGATAAAATTATAGAGAACGGTTATAACGTAATAGAAGGCGATGTGGTAAATGCTCAAAATCATGTAAGGCATGATGCCAAAAAACTCTCAAAGGTTATTATAGACCTTACTCTTAAGACAAAAGGCAAAAAGATATCCATTGATTAGGTGAATCCGACATGTTAATAGAAAAAAAAATAACCATTAAGAATGAACAGGGGCTTCATGCCAGGCCTGCGGCAATATTTGTGCAGATAGCCAATAAATACGAAAGCGATATTGCTGTAAAAAAAGGCAGGCAGGAAGTGAACGGAAAATCCATAATGGGGCTATTGACTCTTGCGGCAGAAAAAGGCGCTAAGCTTCATATCAAAGTAAATGGCCCTGATGCAAAAGAGGCAATCGAGGAACTTGAAAAGATAATACTGGGAGAAATGTCATAATGTTATTAAAAGGCATACCGGCTTCGCCTGGAATAGCCGCAGGCAAAGCATTTTTATTTGATACAAGGCAGCTTATAGTAACTGAAAGGGATATCAAACAGGATACTGTCCCTTCCGAAATTATCCGCTTTGAAGAAGCTCTTATAAAGACGCGTTCCGAGATACTCGCTATACAGAAAAAGATTTCACGCGAAATGGGCGCCCAACACGCAGAGATATTTAACGCTCATTTGCTGGTCATGGAAGACAGGATGTTGATAGAGGAGGTTATAGAAGGCCTTAAAAAAGAACGTAAATGCGTGGAATATATATTTTCAAAGGTTATAAGTAAATATATAAACGTCTTTTCAAAAATGAATGATGAATATCTGAAAGAAAGGACCAGCGACATAGAAGATGTAGGCAAAAGGATTTTAAAAAATCTTATAGGAGTTCAGGAAAAGACCCTTAGCGACCTGAAGGAGCAGGTAATAGTGGTTGCGTATGATATTTCTCCGTCTGACACCGCTAATATGCATAAAAAGAATGTCATGGGATTTGTCACTGATATAGGCGGCAGGACCTCGCATACTGCAATTATGGCAAAGTCTTTGGAAATCCCTGCTGTAGTGGGCCTTGAAAATGCGACAACTAAAATAAGGCCAGGGGATATCCTGATTGTGGATGGGACAGATGGGATGGTGATAGTAAATCCGGATAAGGTAACCCTTAAAAAATATGAGGCAAAACAGCAGAAATTTGTAAAGTTTGAAAAAACGCTTTTAGATTTTAAAGATACGCCTGCTGTCACTATTGATGGCCACAAAGTGGAGGTTTCGGCAAATATCGAATTGCCGGATGACGTCAGCTCTGTTATTGCGCATGGAGCAGAAGGTATAGGGCTATACCGCACGGAATTTCTTTATATGAATAGAAATGATTCTCCTGACGAGGAAGAGCAATTTGAGGCATATAAAAAAGTAGCTGTCAAGCTTGCTGAAAGCCCTGTTATTATACGCACGCTGGATATTGGAGGAGATAAATTTTTATCCCAGCTCAAGGTCCCGCACGAGATGAATCCATTCATGGGATGGAGGGCTATAAGATTCTGCCTTGCAAGGCCGGAGGTGTTTAAGGTGCAGTTAAGGGCGATACTGCGCGCAAGCGTATTCGGAAATATCAAGATTATGTTTCCCATGATATCTGGCCTTGGAGAGCTCAGGCAGGCGATAAAAGTTTTAGAAGAAGCAAAAGAGGATCTGAGAAATAAGTCGATTAATTTTAACCAGGATATAGAAGTAGGGGCAATGATAGAGATACCATCAGCTGCTTTAACCTGCGATCTTCTTGCCAAAGAAGTGGATTTTTTTAGCATAGGGACCAATGACCTTATACAATATTCTCTGGCAGTAGATAGGGCTAATGAAAAGATAGCTTATTTATATAAGCCTACTCACCCGGCTGTATTAAGGCTTATAAAAAATATTATAGATTCAGGTCATAAAGAAAATATATGGGTAGGCATGTGCGGAGAAATGGCAGCAGAGCCTGGGTTTGTCCTTATACTCCTGGGGATGGGGCTGGACGAATTTAGCATGAGCCCTGTGGTAATTCCTGAGGTGAAATACGTTATCAGCAATGTGAGATTTGAAGACGCCAGAAAAGTCGCAGAAAAGGCATTAAGTTTGTCTACGGGCGAAGAGATAGAGGCCTTTACAAATAAACGACTGAACGAGCTTATTCCATGGCTCAAGAAGACTAAAAAACAATAAAAAATCTTTAGTATGAATAAACTGGACAATTTGGAATTCATAAAAAAACTGGACTGTTCGAATATGCTGAAATTTATTTCAGACTTGCCTGAACAATGCCGCGATGCATACGCAATTGGAAAATCCATCAATATAAATAAACCCGCAGTGAATAATATAGTATTTGCAGGCGTGGGAGGGTCTGGCATAGGGCCTGACATGGTAAGGGTTTACCTGGGTGATGAGCTCAAGATACCTGTATCAATATGCCGCAATTATACCTTGCCTGATTTTGTGGGAGAGAGAACGATTTTATTCTGTTCAAGCTATTCTGGCAATACTGAAGAGACACTTTCTTGTTTTAAACAGGGCCTTAAAAGAAATGCTTTTATAATTACAATGGGTTCAGGCGGCAGATTAAAAGAGCTGTCTTCAAAAAACAGCAGTACTCATATATCAATTCCTCCGGGATACCCTCCCAGGACAGCTATTGGCTACATGTCTATAACAGTGCTTGGTGTTTTAGTAAAGCTTGGGCTCATAAAAGATAAAGAAAATGATGTAAAAGAACTTTTTTCTATACTTACCGATGTCAGAGATAAAGAAATAGGTTTTAGCGTCTCTATGGAAAAAAATATTTCCAAACAAATAGCTGTTAAACTCTATAAAAAGTATCCCATAATATATGGCACGGCTGATACCACAGAAGCTGTAAGCAATAGATGGAGAGAGCAGATCGCAGAAAACGGAAAGGCGCTTTCATCCAGCAATACGCTGCCTGAAATGAATCACAACGAGATAGTCGGCTGGAGGTTTCCAGAAAACCTTCTTAAAGATTTCAAGGCCATAATACTTTACGATAAAGATGATCATGAAAGAACAAAGGAACGCGTAAGAATTACCAGCGAGATTATAAAAAAATCAGGTGTAGAGGTTATGGTATTGAAAAAAGATAATGGCGGAAGGCTTGCGAGGATATACTCTCTTTTATATATAGGAGATTTTGTGAGTTTTTATCTGGCCATTCTTAATAATATTGACCCAACCCCGGTAGAGACAATAGATTATCTGAAAAAAGAACTAGGAAAGATATGAAGGTTTTATTATTAGCCGCAGGGTATGCTACAAGGCTGTATCCATTGACATTAAATACTCCAAAGCCGCTTCTTGAAGTAGCTGGCAAAACTGTCATGGGATATATATTTGATCTCATTGAGCCTTTGAAAGAAGTGGATGAGGTTTTTATTGCAACAAATAAGAAATTCTACCAGAATTTTGAGGACTGGAAACAAAATTTTTCAAGTTCAAAGAAAATAACAGTTATAGATGACGGCACAACCTCTAATGAGACCAGGCTCGGGGCCACTGGGGACATAGAGTTTGTCATAGAAAAAGAAAATATATCGGATGATTTGCTGGTTCTTGCAGGAGATAATCTTTTCAAGGCAGACCTTTCTATATTTACAAATTTTTGCATATCGAAAAAGCCTTCTATTACAATAGGCCTTTATGATATAAAAGACTTGATTCTTGCGGCCAGTTACGGTATAGTATCCATTGATAAAAATAATAAGATCATTGATTTTAAGGAAAAGCCTGCCAATCCAGCCTCTACTCTTGCGGCAATGTGTCTTTATTTTTTCCCAAAGGAAAGATTGGGCATAATGACGAGATACATGGGAATGGATAATGCGAAAGATGCGCCAGGTTATTTTCTGGAATGGCTTTATAAAAGAGAATCGGTATTTGGTTACGTGTTTAAAGATAAAAAGTGGTTTGACATAGGAGATAAAAAATCATTAGAAGAAGCTGATAAGGAACTCAGAAAGGAGAAGGAGTAAAAATGCCTAAAGGAAAATATTACGTTACTTCGGAATCAGTTGGAGAGGGTCATCCTGATAAGTTGTGCGATCAGATTTCAGATTCAATACTGGATGAGGTTTTGCGTCAGGATTCAAGGGGCCGCGTTGCGTGCGAGACATTTGTAACAATGGGCCTTATTATAGTAGGAGGAGAAATCACCACCACTGCTTATGTAGATGTAATAAATACCGCGCGAAGAGTGGTTAAGGAAATAGGCTACACAGACCCTAAATATGGAATGGATTATAAGACGTGCGCTGTTGTAAATACGATACATGCCCAGTCTCCTGACATTGCGCAGGGCGTTGATAAAGGCGGCGCGGGCGACCAGGGTTTTATGGTTGGATACGCGTGCGATGAGACCAAAGAACTAATGCCTTTACCGATTATGCTGGCGCATAAACTTGTCAGGAAAATGGCTGAGTTGAGAAAAAATAAAACGCTGAAATATCTTGGGCCTGATTCTAAAAGCCAGGTAACAGTTGAGTATAAAGATGGCAAGGCAGTCAGGGTAAACTCAGTGGTTCTGGCGTGCCAGCACACGGAGGAGATACTGGATAAAGGCGGTGAACACATAACAGAAAAGGCAAGAAAAGAGATTATAGAAAAAATAGCAAAACCTATATTGGGTAAACTAGTTGACGATAAAACAGGATATTATGTAAATCAGACAGGCAAGTTTTTAATAGGCGGGCCGCAGTCTGATACTGGTATGACAGGAAGAAAAATAGTAGTGGATACGTACGGCGGAATCGTATCCCATGGAGGCGGGGCTTTTTCAGGCAAGGATCCTACAAAAGTTGACCGCTCAGCTGCGTATATGGCAAGATATGTTGCAAAAAATGTAGTAGCCGCAGGCCTTGCCAAGAAATGCTGCATTCAGCTTGCGTATGTAATAGGGAAGGCAGAGCCATTGGCAGTAATGGTTGAAACCTTTGGGACAGGAAAGATTTCAGAAGAAAAGATTTCAGCGCTTATACGGGAACATTTTGACCTTACACCAAGAGGCATAATAACAGAGCTGGATCTTCTTAAGCCTATCTATAGAAAGACAGCTAGCTATGGGCATTTTGGCCGCGAGGAAGAGGGTTTTACATGGGAAGAAACTGACAAGGTTTGTCTATTAAAAAAGAGCTGCGCGATATGAAATATGACATAACCAATATAAAATTAGCTCCTACCGGAAAATTAAGAATAGAATGGGCAGATGAAAATATGCCTGTTCTGAAACTTATAAGAGAGAGGTTTTCTAAAGAAAAACCATTAAAGGGGGTAAGGGTAAGCTCGTGCCTTCATGTAACTACAGAGACAGCGGTTTTAATGAATACCTTGAAATCAGGAGGAGCAGAGGTAAATCTATGCGCTTCTAATCCTCTCAGCACTCAGGACGATGTGGCTGCGTCCCTGGTAAAGGATTCTAATATCCCTGTTTTTGCAATAAGAGGAGAGGACAATAAATCCTATTATTCTCATATAGAAAGCTCTCTAGGGCTAAAACCGAACGTAACAATGGATGACGGCGCAGACCTTGTGTCCACTATCCATAAATCCAGGCTAGATCTTGTGCCGAATATATTAGGCAGCACAGAGGAAACTACCACCGGGATAATAAGGTTAAGGAGCTTGGAGCAGAATAAAAAGCTTCTTTTTCCTGTAATTGCTGTAAATGACGCAGACACAAAACATCTTTTTGATAATCGTTATGGCACAGGCCAGTCAACAGTGGATGGGGTTATAAGGGCTACAAATATTCTAATAGCAGGTAAAATTGTGGTTGTGCTTGGTTACGGTTGGTGCGGCAGGGGATTTGCCATGCGCGCAAGAGGTATGGGAGCCAATGTCATAATTACAGAAGTGGACTCTACTAAAGCGCTCGAAGCAGTAATGGACGGTTATTCAGTAATGCCGATGAAGGAAGCTGCTAAAAAAGGAGATTTATTTGTAAGCCTGACAGGCAATACTACGGTTATTGCAGGAGAACATTTTAAAGTGATGAAAGACGGGGCAATAGTAGCTAACTCAGGCCATTTTAATGTTGAGATAGAGATACCTGCTCTTGAAAAAATGAGCTCAAAGAAACGAGTTATCCGTAACGGAGTTGAAGAATATCTTTTGAAAGACGGCAGGCGCATTAATCTTTTAGGAGAGGGCAGGCTTGTGAATCTTGCCTGCGCAGAAGGCCATCCTGCGATAGTAATGGATATGAGCTTTGCAAACCAGGCGCTTGCTGCTGAATATCTTGTAAAGAGCCATAAAAAGCTTGATAAGAAGGTTTACAGGATGCCTGAAGCAATAGATAAAGAAATAGCCAGGCTTAAACTCAAGAGCATGGGCATTCAAATAGACATACTTACCGCGTTCCAGAAGAAATATCTTTCCAGCTGGGAATTAGGAACGTAAATAATTCTGTAGGGGACAGGCATGCCTGTCCCCTACTAATTTCTTATCATTATTACCCCGATTAATCCAAATAATATATTTGCCAGGTGAGCTGAGAGGAATGCTGGAAGAGTTCCGCTTTTACCGAGGGCCATGCAGCTTGCCATAAAGGCATAATATATGAATCCTATCGCGATACTCATACCTATGCCTAATAGAGCAGTGGCTTTGCCTCTTTGCCTTACCCTCAATGCAAAACCAGCTCCTATTAATATCACCACAAGGTTTATAAAAGGAAGGCTTATTTTTTGATGCAAATCCACGCGGAGCCTTGTTATCAGCTTGGGAGATGTTTTGGAAAAATTCTTTGTATAATTTAATAGATCGCGAAAACTCATGTATTCATAGTTAGTGCCTTTTGATATAAGGTCTTTAGGTTTTTCCATATAAATTATCTTTTCCTGAAAAAATTCAGGCGAGCCGATAACTGTTCCTTTATTGTCCAATTTATACGTTAATATATTTGAAAAAACCCATTTCCCATCCAGCCATTTCGCTTCATGAGCGCTTATCTTTAATGACACATTGTCTTTTTTGTCTTGCTCCAGTATGGTAATACCCATTGCGGTTTTAGAGGTTGGATCGAAATTGTCTATGAATATGAGGCGGTTATCTTTGCCGTAAAGCGCGATATTGGATATCATTATTTTGTTAACAGGCTTACTTTTATCAATATTTTCTATAGAATTTGCTTTTATAGATTCTGCTTTTCTCATGCTCTGAGGCAGGATTTTTTCAGATATGCTAAACACTAATATTGTTATAGCAAACCCGATATATATAAAAGGCATTAGTATTCTATATATGCTTATCCCAGCTGAGCGCATGGCTGTTATCTCTCCGTATTTATTGAGCGCGCCTAGGACATATATGGCGGAGATTAGGCTTGCCACCGGCGCGGTCTGTATGACAATCAAAGGTATTATTGATAGGTAATATTCCCACAGTATTCCAATGTTAATATTTTGTTTCAGAATCTCATCCATGCGCCCAAAAAGATCTATAATAATGTAGAGCACGATGAATACCATAAGGCAATATAAAAAAGGCAGTATAAAATATTTAGTTATGTATTTATCTAATATTCGCATATATTAACCTAAACAACTTTACATTTTGACAATGTCAATTTGTAAAGTTGTTTGTTCAAGATTCTATGGTTTTGCGTAGCAGTACTATACCTACAGCTCCGATTATTATATTCGGCATGTACATCCAGAAGCCCGGGTTCCAAATGCCTTTTAAAGATAAAGCTATGCTCGCAGCCATTAATATATAATATACCACAATTACCCCTAGAGCTATGGCAAACTGTATGGTTTTTTCTCCGCGCCTGGTGAATATGCCGAGAGGTATGCCTATAATTATAAATACTATACTCGCAAAGGATATTGAAATCTTCCTATGGAATTCCGTGATAAGCGATGGGGTGTCTACATGGTACTTGCCAAGACGATCGATCTCGTTTTTTATTTCCTGAAAATTCATTTCCTTGGATTTTTTATCTGTATAACCGCTAGGCGCCATTGATTCGTCTATGTTTAGAGTAAGGTAATACGTTTTGAAGTTCAGTTTATAGAAATTTATCGGATTTTTAGGATTTGGCTCGTCGCTTGTGCCATTGATAAGCTTTAACTTGATCGCATTCTGATTATCAAGCGTTATGAATTCTCCTCTTTCAGCTATTATAGTTCTCGTGGAATGTTCATCCTGCGGCTGATAAATGCGGACGCCTTTGAGTTTATTTTTATCTATTCCATGTATGAATATTATATAGCCCTTGAAACTTTTTATAAATACGCCTGGCTCAAGATATGCGGCTGGAGTTTTTATGCCTATATTTTTTATAATTTTTCTGGATTCAAAATGCATCCTGGGTATTAGATCGTTATTTAATACTATTGAAAGAAGGCTGAATAAAAGGCCTATTACAAGCAGGGGAAAGCTTAACCTGTAGATATTTATGCCGCTTGAGCGGATAGCTACGATTTCATTATCTCCTGAAAGCCTGCCGAATACAAGCAGCGCAGAGGCCAATATAGACATGGGTATGGTGTAGCTCAATAAAAACGGTATTAGATAAAGAAAAAGTTTACCCACGAGCCTTATATCCACACCTTTATTTATTACGAGCTCTGCGAGCTTTATAATATTTCCCACCACAAGAGTAAATGTGAATATGATGAGGGAAAATACAAACATAACAATAATTTCTTTTATTATATAATTACGCAGTATTTTCATGCGCTATCTCCCCTCGCCAGGGTTATAACCTCTACGTGTCTTGCGCCTGCATCCTTGAGGACTCTTGAGCATTCGTTTACAGTAGAGCCTGTTGTAAAGAGGTCATCTACCAGCATTATATTTTTATTGCGGACAATTAAACTGTCTTTTAAAAAGAAGCTCGAGTATAAGTTTTTTATTCTAGCTTCTCTTTTAAGTTTGCTTTGAAGCGGTGTATCTTTTGTTTTCTTTAAAGTGTTTCTGGAATAAGAAATACCAAGTTTTTTTCCTAAAGCTCTGGCCAGGATATCGGCGTGATTAATTTCTCTTCTGAATAATCTATCAGGATGCATTGGTATGGGTAGAATCATCTGAGCGTCTTTTCCGATATTATATTTTTTCATGAAACTAATAATTAAAGTTGTGAAATCTGTTGAAAGAGAGGTTATTTTTTTATATTTGAAATCATGAATCAAGTCTTTTAGCAGCCCGTCGTAACAGCAGGCTGACCAGGCCCTGTCAAAATATAGCTTATATTTTTTACAGTCTGGACATGTGGCTATTAATTCAGAACTTCCTTTAAGCTGCCTGCCGCATTTTACGCAGAAAGGAGGGAGTCTTTCTTTTATCTTCTTAGCGCAATCATCGCAGATGTTGCGGTCAAATTCATTTATCTTTTTAGAGCAGGCCCTGCACAGGGCAGGATAGAATAGATTTATTATTGCCCCTAACATATGATAAATATAACATAATGAACGAATAAAATCAACCTACAGTTAATCGTCCTCCTCGCGCAATGTTACAAATTTCTTAACATTGTTGCATTTTTATGCTATATTGTCCAGATATGGAAGATAATAATATTGATAATATAGAGCAAAAGATAAAGAATCTTGAAGAATGGAACAATGAGCGCGCAAATATCAAGCCTATTCTAGAAACGGCTGTTGACTGCCATAATAGGGCGCGGCGTGAATCGTATTGGAAGAACTACGAAAAGGCATCGGAGTTTTTCAAACAGGCTATTGAAAACTATAAAAGCGCGCTAAAACTCAATCCAAAATATTATCTTCAGGATATTATCGAAAGGGTGGATTCTGTTATAGGGGAGTATATGAATAATATTTTCAACCTCAAAATTTCTGGCGATAGGTTGAAGACCGAACAAGGCGTAATAGAATATATGGAATTTATAGAAAACCTTAACTCTGAAGAAAAAAAATACATAGACCAGTATGAGATAGCCCTAAGCTATTTTAAGATAGGAGCTATATATTTTGAGGATGGTAATTTTGACAGGGCATATGAATTTTTTAACAAAACGGCAAGCCTAGAGTGCAACAGGCCTTTTCTAAATAGAGACACTTATTTTAAGATAGGGCAAATACTTTTTAATAAAAAAAGATTCAAAGAAGCCCTTGTGAATTTTATCTCCGTGCTTTCTTTTGACAGGGACAATATAAATGCAGTTAACCATCTTGATAAATGCTTAAAGGAATTAAAAATATCCGAACACAGGTTTAAATTCTTGTCTGCAACGCCTAATGAGGCAAAGAAACTTATAATGGAGGTGTTATGATAAACGATATCTTCAAGGAAAAAAGAAAGTATCCCAGAGTTGAATTAAAGCTGAGCGCCAAGTATAAAGTGCTTGATTACGAACAGGTATTTCAGTTTACGAGGACGGAGAATATTTCTGCGGAAGGCGCGTCCTTTGAGTCCAGGGAACTCTTAAAGCCGGGGGTTTATGTGCAGCTTGAAGTAGATCTTGAAGATGCACTTCCGCCTATATCCATGGTGGCTGAGATAAGATGGATAGGAGATATAAAATCTGATAGAGATAAGAAATATATCAATGGCGTCAAGATTATAAGCATGCCTGTGAAAGATGAAGCCAGATTTTTAAGATATTACTGCGACAAAATAGTTGAGAAGTTATCAGCTTATCTTAGAAAATAGTATAAACGAAAGGGGGATTAGTATGGTAATGCGTTTAATTATGATTTTTGTGTTACTGACGGGTTTGACCGGCTGCCTCAAAAAGGCTGTAGATGAAAATGCGTCCATGGAGTCTGCTGTTACAGAAGAGGCGGTGGTAGATGTTGCTCAAGAGCCGCAGGCTAGCCAAGGGAAAAGCGTTTCTGTGGAACCTGCTGTTAGTCAGGCGGCAACGGTTGAAAAACCAAGTGTCCAGGATATACAGCAGGCTTTGAAAAATGCCGATCTTTATGAAGGCAAGATAGATGGCATCCTTGGCCCAAATACCAGAAAGGCTATAGAAGCTTTCCAGTCTCAGAATGGTTTAAAAGTAGATGCTAAGGCCGGCCCAAAGACATGGCAGAAACTAAAAGAATATCTTGTTAAATGAACCCAGATAATCAAAAGAGATATGATATAATTTATGAAGATGAGCATATTTTTATAATCAATAAACCTTCCGGGATATTAGTGGTGCCTACCCCAAAAGGAGAAACAAATACCCTTACGGATCTTTTGAATCAGGAGTTGGATAGGCGTGGCGCTTTGGCCAACGCCTATCCATGCCACAGGATTGACAGGGAGACATCAGGCCTTATAATTTACGCAAAAGGCAAATCTATCCAAGATGCCATGATGGAGCAGTTTAAAAAACATCTTGTAAAAAAGACGTATATCGCTTTTGTTCACGGCGCTGTGCGGAAAAACTCTGACACCTTACAAGGCAATGTTTACAATAAAAAGAAAAGAAAACGAGAGTTCATGATCACGAAATTCAAAGTCCTTGAAAGAAGAAAGGATTTTACGATAGTCGAGGTGAAGCCTGTTACCGGAAGGACAAATCAGATCAGGATACATTTTAAAGGACTTGGCCATCCCTTGGTTGGAGAGAGCGTATATGCCTTCAGGAAGGATTTTAAACTGAGATTTAAAAGGGTTGCGCTTCACGCAAAGGCATTAGAATTCAATCATCCTGTAACAGGAAAAAGAATGAATTTTAATTTGCCGTTGCCGGATGATATGGTAAACTTTATACAAAAATGAAAATAACCATAGAGCTTTTATTGCTGGTAATTTTACTTTTGATAGGCGCTTTGACAGCTGCGTCAGAGACGTCTATTATTGCGGCTAGTATTATAAAATTGAGGCGGCTTGCAGCTGACGGGTCAAAGAGCGCCAGGATGATATTAAAGATTCTAGAAGCCCCGGAAAGATTTTTCGGGACAATAGTTGTTGCCAATAATATAGTAAACTCATTCATAGCTTCTATTATTACGGTTATAGTGATTTCTTTTATCGGCGAAAACTCCAAAAGCATACTCCTGGCGACTTTGATAGCGTCTTTTCTTATAATAGTCTTAGAGGTGGCTGCTAAGACGCTTTCAGCAGGAAATCCTATAAGGATATCGCTGGCTCTTGTGAGAATGGTAAAGGTTCTGGTATTTATACTATCTCCTGCGGTCAAGGGCCTTTCAGTGATTACAAATTTTATAGTAAATCTTCTTGGTGGAAAGACAAAAGGCAAACCCTCTCTTGTAGTGGAGGACGAGATAAAAGCGCTCATCAGGATAGGTGAGGAGGAAAGCCCCCGCCATAAAGATAAATACAAAATGCTTTCTAAGGTATTCGAATTCAGCAATACTGTCGTCAGGACTGTAATGATACCAAAAGATAGAATGATTTTGATCGATATAGGTTCAAATATAGGAGATATACTGGATAAGGTCCTTGAGTCAGGCCATTCCAGGCTGCCTGTCTATAAAGATAATCCGGACAATATAATCGGAGTTATAAACATGAAAGATTTATTGAATCTTTCCGTCAATAGAGACCTTGTGATCTTGCAGGATATAATATATCCGCCTATATTTGTGCCTGATTCCAAGAATGTGGCAGAGCTACTAAAGGAATTCCAGAAAGGCCACACCCACCTGGCTATTATAATTGATTCGTACGGCAAGATTCAGGGACTGGTGACTATGGAGGATCTGCTTGAGGAAATAGTGGGCGAGATCGAGGATGAGCACGATATCAGGAAAAAAGTAAGGAAATGAAGCCCGCATGGGCTTAAGTTCAGTATTCCTTGGGCGGAATACTGAGCGGCCAATCGCTATTTCGTACCCTGAAGGTCGCGGTTTTGTGGCCGCGAATGTATAAATGCAAAAATTTGATATTGCTATTCTAGGAGGCGGAGCGGCAGGTATAATTGCGGCTATTAGTGCCGGCCGAAAAGGTAAAAAAGTAGTTATTTGCGAAAAGATGCCGCAGCTAGGAAAAAAGATTCTTATTTCAGGAGCTGGAAGATGTAATATTTCCAACCATGATCTAAGCGAGGCGCATTATAATCCTGAAGCAAGGGGAATTGTAAAAAGCGTATTTTCCAGGTTCGGCAGAGAAAGAATAGAAAAATTTTTTAATGAACTCGGGTTAAAGCTCTATTCTGATGGAAAAAGAATCTTTCCTGTCACAAATCAAGCTGCGAGCGTCTTAAAAGTTTTAGAAGAAGAGCTTAAAAATCTAAAGATATCTATAGAATTTGATTTTGAAGTGAATCATATTGCTGGCTCAGCCAATGGATTTATAGTGAAATCTAAAAGCGGCAAAACCATCTCATGCGATTCTATTGTAATAACTGGAGGCGGAAAAACCTATCCGAGCCTTGGTTCTGATGGAAGCTGTTACGGTTTAGCCAAAGCGTTTGGCCATAAAATAATAGAACCTGTCCCAAGCGCTGTGCCGCTTTTAGCAAAAGACAGATTTTGCCATTTGCTTCAAGGCCAGAAAATACAATGCATTGCAAAAAGCATAATAGATGGTAAGATACAAAAAGAAATAGAAGGGGAATTACTTTTTACAAAATATGGGTTATCAGGCACTGCTATACTGGATATAAGCGAGGATATTTCAATAGCGATAAATAGGCTTGGAAAGATTGGCGTGCAGGTTTCGATTGATATGGCGCCTTTTATTGATAAACCCAGCCTTAAGAAAGAGATTGAAACGAGAATTTCCAGGCATTTTGCAATTGAAAATCTAATGATAGGCATTCTGCCTAATAAATTCAGCCTTGTTTTCAGGGATTTATTCAAAGGCGCAAGCGTTGAAAAAATAGTAGATATGTTAAAAGACAAAAGATTTGATATAATAGGCGCAAAAGGCTGGAACGAGGCGGAGTTTACAGCAGGCGGCTTGGATATTAAAGATATAAAAGAAGGCACCTTGGAATCAAAATTAAAAAAGAGAGTTTATTTTGCAGGAGAAATCCTGAATGTAAATGGCGAACGAGGCGGGTACAATCTTGCCTGGGCATGGGCATCAGGCTTTGTAGCCGGACTAACAGAATAAAAAAAGGGGGTAGCGTATGCCGTACGATGCAAGTCTTGATAAGGAAGTATTTGCTAAATCTAATGAAAATGATGATGGGAAAATCACAGTGAGTGTCCATTCTTACAATAATGGCCCTAAGAAATTGCAGATAGTAAGGGAAAATAGAGACCAGGAAGGCGGCTTTAGATTTGCAAAGCTCGGGAGAATGACCAAGGATGAAGCCCAAGCAATCCTGCCTTTTATCCAGGAAGCCCTGTCCAGTATGTAATGCAGACAATATAAAAGTTTTCATTCAGAGTTTTGGATGTCAGATGGCTGCGCTATAGGGGGACTATGGAGAAGATAGCGCAAACGCTAATTAAGCTGGAGTAAGGCAGGAAAAGCGGATTTGAGTGATAAATTGGTATGAAGATGTCAGGTGCATACATTTTTCTTGACTCCGGTTTGGTTCATGGTAAAATGTCCACTAATAGGAAATGTCCACTATTAAGTGGACATTTATAGGAAATGGACATTTAGAAGAGGGAGTAACTACAATGAAAATACTCTTGGGTGATAAGGCCAACATAATCATACGCGTCATGATGTCTCAGCCCGACAGGAAGTGGGTTGCGAGAGACTTTGAGAAAGAGTTTGGCGTAGGTCGCGCGCGCGCGGCCGCGGTATTATCCGCATTACGCGTGAAGGGGTTTGTCGGCGGAATTCGTTCCGGCAGGCTTGCTCATAGCGTATTGCAAAACAAAGAGGAGCTACTCGAGGAATGGCTCAAGGTTTATAAGTTTGAGCTTAATGAAGCACATCTTTATTACTCAGCTCGTGAAGATATTTTAAGTCGCTTAAAAGAATATTTCGCGGCCAAGAATGAATCCAAGAAGTACGCCTTAACGCTTCATACCGGCGCGAATTTTATTACGCATTACGTAAATACACCAACGATATATTGCTATTTGTCGGCTGAAAAATTCAAGAATGCTTCGCTGGACTTAAGACAGTCTCTTGACCTTAAAGAATTGAAGAAAGGCGGTAATATTTATTTAATAAAACCGTACTATAAAAATACTGTATTTTTCAATACCCAAACGATAAAAGACTACAACGTTGTTTCGGATCTCCAGCTTTACTTGGATCTGTACCACTTTCCGCAGAGAGGCAGAGATCATGCGGAATATTTGCTAAAAACCTTAAAAGAGGAAGGAAAGAACATTGTCTAAAGAATTTTCCGGAGAAAAACTCCTCATCAAAGTCATAGACGATCTTGCAGATTTCTTGCCGTATTTGGTCCTTGTCGGAGGTTGGGTGCCATATATCTACGCCAGATATATTTGGAAGAATGTCCCCAATATGGCAGTAACAACTGGAGACATAGACTTTGGTGTTGGCGCACAGGATTACAACGGCAAGGATACTGTCGCTTCCTGTGTGCAAAGACTGGGTTACGGAGAGCGCCATGTTTCTATGGATAGGTCATTTCCATTCGTTCCTATTGTTAAAGACGCCTCTGGAGACGTGAAAGCCGAAGTTGAATTTATTACTGATCCCAAGGTCTCGAGAAAGCTTGTAAATAAAATCGTAGGCCAAGAGATCAAGATCAATGAGATTCAGCATTTCAGTTTACTGCTTGGTTCCGTTTTAACGGCGCAAATGGACCTAAAGAGTATTCAGATACCGACCGAATCGATGTTTACTTTCCACAAATTACTTACATTTGTCGATCGGGAGAATAAGGAGAAATTAAGGAAGGATCTGTATTACGTTTACTATATGCTGAGATTCTGCCCTAAAAGGGAACAACTTGCTGATGATGTGGTTGCTCTTATTAAAAAACGAAAAGAAGGAAAACAGGTAAACGAAAATCTCAAAGAGTATTTCAGTAGCGTGGATTCAAAAGGACCTCTTTTTGTAGAGCAGGAAAACGGCCCAGATGCTTATATTGATAATGTGAGACAGGATGCCTTTGATAAGTTTAGCGGAATCAGGGGAAGGGTTGAGGAGTGAAGACCTACGCTATCGGGGACATCCATGGCGCTTACAAGGCGTTGATGCAGTGTTTTAAGCGCGCGAAATTCGATTATATAAAAGACCGTCTGATTGTGATGGGCGATGTTTGTGATGGGTATCCGGACGTTAAGCAGTGCATTGATGAGCTTTTGAAAATTAAGCACTGCGATCTGGTCATTGGCAATCATGATATGTGGGCTCTGGACTGGGCTTTGCGCGGCGATAAGCCGGAGATATGGACGAGTCAGGGCGGTGACCGGACAATGGCGTCTTATAACGGCGGTCCCATGCCGCAGGCGCACATCGATTTCTTGAAGGGCGGACAACTCTGGATCGAGCGAGACGAACAGGTTTTTGTGCATGGCGGGTTTAATCCGGATATATCGCTTTCAAGTCATAGCGCGCAGGCATTGGTCTGGGATAGAAGGCTCCTTGACTTGGCATGGAAGAAGCAGGTAGACGGGCATAAATGTCAATTAGGCAAGTACAAGGACATATTCGTCGGCCACACGACCACCGAGCTTTACAACACGTTACAGCCGATCCATGTGTGTAATGTTTGGAATATCGATACCGGAGCTGGATGGTCAGGGAAGCTAACTATAATGGATGTTGATACAAAGGAATATTGGCAGGCAGATTTGACGCCGGATTTATACGGCGGAACGCCTGATAGGATAAAATAACGCATGAATAGCAGAAAGACCATTCCTATTATCCACATTATCGGCTTGCCGGGTGCTGGGAAAACGACATTATCTCGAAGATTAAGTAAGGTATTAAAAGTGCCGGTGATTCATATCGGTTACCATAGGGCGCGATTTCTACAGACGCCTATGGGTGAGGCCGACGCGTGGATTGCGTTGTTTCGGGAGCTATCGCGGCGCCGATGGAAGAATTGTATACTCGAAACCACAGGGTTGAATCGTAGAGAAGAATTCCTAAGAACAGCATTGCCTTTTGAGCAGGTCTTTACGATCAAGTTGGACGCGTCTCGTAAGACCCTTGCCGCGCGTATTCGTAAAAAGAAGAAACGAGATCGAGGGGGCAGGTGGTTTTACGGTGCGGAATACCGGAATAAATATGAATTTGTCCGAAAGCTCTTCAAACACTTTCGTAAAATTCCCGCAAATTGTCGTATTAACACCAACCGACTAACCAGTGCAGCGGTGTATCAGCTGGCACTCAAAGAAATCAATTTTATGGGATCAATTATGACGGTAAATCATAATCATTCATCTTAAAAATATAGGCGATGAATGAGAGCGACTTTACATAATATGTTTAAAAACAATGAGTTACAAAAAACAGTCTACATCCGTACCTTCGGTTGCCAGATGAATGAGCATGATTCCGGCAGGTTAAAGGACTTGCTATTAGAGCGGGGTTATACCTTTTGCGATAGTCTGGAATTTGCGGATGTGGTTATTTTTAATACCTGCAGCGTCAGGAAACATGCTGAGGATAGGGTATATGGTAAGGTAGGGGAGCTCCAAAAATTAAAGGCCAAGAAACCAGGCCTTATAGTAGGCATTATCGGGTGTATGGCAGAGGCGCAGAAAGACGAGATTTTTAGAAGGCTTCCTATTGTAAATTTTTTATGCGGGCCAGCTGATTTAGATAATGTTCCCGGCATTATTGATAGAATTAAAAACGGCGCAGGCCGTATTATGTATCTGGAAGGCTATAAATCAAAAATAATCCCAGCCTTTTCCAGAAACAGAAAAACCGGCGAAACTGCGTATGTAAAAATAATGGAAGGCTGCGATAAATTTTGTTCATATTGCATAGTTCCTTATGTTCGGGGCATGGAAAGAAGCAGGCCATCAAAGGAGATTTTAGAAGAAATAGAGTCATTGATAAAAAAAGGCGCTAAAAATATTACACTATTAGGCCAGAATGTTAATTCATATGGCAAAGGCCTTCAGGAAAAAATCAATTTTGTCGCTCTCCTTACAAAAATAGATAAATTAACCTCTATCCATCCCAGGGGCGCCATCCCAGGGGCGCCATCCCAGGGGCGCGAAGGTGATATTAAAATAAGTTTTTTTACCAGCCATCCGAAGGATGCAAGCTTGGAATTATTCAGAGCAATAAGGGATCTAAAATCTATAGTAAAAATCTTGCATTTACCTATCCAGTCCGGCTCGGATAAAATACTAAAGAGAATGAATCGAAAATATACAGTAGCGAAATATAAAAAGCTCGCAGGTGATTACAAAAAAATTGTTAAAAGCGGCAATATCAGCGGAGATATTATTGTGGGTTTTCCGGGCGAGACAGAGAAAGATTTTAATGATACCTTTAATATAGTCAAAAAACTTCAATTTGACGCAGCTTATATCTTTAAATATTCTCCCAGGCCTTTTACAAAAGCAGCTGGATTTAAAGATGACGTGAGCCTTGAAGAAAAAGAAAGGCGCCACACTTTGCTTCTAGATTTACAAAGAAGCATATTATTAAATAAAAAATGCCAGTAATATTTTTAATAGGCCCTACAGCCTCAGGGAAAACCAGCCTGTCTTTAAAACTTGCGCGAAAGTTAAATGCCGAGATTATCTCCTGCGATTCAATGTGTGTCTATAAAGGCATGAATATACTTACCTCTAAACCTTCTGCGGACGACATGGAAAAAGTAAAACATCATCTTATAGACATAATTCAGCCCACTAGAGAATTTAGCGTTGCTGAATACCGCTCTATGGCGCTTGAAAAAATAGAAGAGATTCTGAAGCGCAAAAAAAACCCTTTATTTGTTGGCGGCAGCGGCTTGTATATCAAAGCTGTTATAGATGGCCTTTTCCCATCAGCTGAAAAAGATCTAAGGTTTAGAAAAAAACAGGAGGCCCTTGCCGAGAAATACGGCAAAAGCTATTTATATAAAAAATTGTGGAAAATAGATTCTGATCGAGCTAAAAAAATACATCCAAATGACTTAAGGCGCGTTATAAGAGCGCTTGAAATTTACCATACGGAAAAAAAGCGGCCTTCTGAATTAGCGATAGATACAAAGCCGTTGAAATATGACTTTAAAATCTTTGGCCTCAAGCTTGATAGAGATGAACTTTACAAAAATATAGATGATAGAGTATATCAGATGTTTAAAAAGGGCATTGTTGAAGAGGTAAGAAAGCTTTCCAAGAAAAAACTTAGCATGACCAGCCAGAAGGCATTGGGGTATGGTGAAGTTTTGGGCTATTTAAAAGGCGAATATTCTCTGGAAGATGCCAAAGAGCTTCTTAAGAAAAACACCCGTCATTTTGCCAAAAAACAGCTGACCTGGTTCCGTCCCGACCGCCGCATAATCTGGGCCTCTAACTTTACAACTGGTGCCTGGCACCATTTGTAAAGTTAGGGATGGGTAAGGGGTTATTGGTATGGAAAAAGCGGTATTAGTGACAGTTGATATGAATGAAAGGTTCGAGTGGCCGCTGGAGGCAAGGGCTGCGGAGCTCAAAGAACTCGCGTGTTCTAGCGGCGCATCTGTAGTGGCCGAGATATTGTGCCACAAGGAAAAACCTTCCCCTGATTTATTTATAGGTAAAGGTAAGTTTGAAGAATTATGCCAGCTTGTTTACCAGAAAAAGGCAAATCTAGTGATATTTAATAATGACCTTACGCCTACTCAGCTTAGGAATATAGAAAAAGGCATGGCTGATATCAGGACTATTGACAGGACCCAGCTTATACTGGATATTTTTGCTAAGAATGCCAGGAGCGTAGAGGGCAAAGTCCAGATAGAACTGGCGCAGTTAGAATATTTACTGCCGCGGCTTACAGGAAAAGGCATTCATCTGTCCAGGCTTGGAGGCGGCATAGGCACCAGGGGCCCTGGAGAAAAGTTATTGGAATATGACCGCCGTAAGATCAAGCGCAGTATCTTAAAATTGAAAGAAAAATTGGGAGACATAGAGAAAAGGCGGACAGCTTTACGCAAAAGACGCAGTGAAGCAATGCTTACAACAGTAGCGATCATAGGCTATACAAACGCAGGCAAAACAACTCTTTTAAATCAATTGACCAATTCTAAAAATCTGGTCGCGAACCGGCTTTTCAGCACTCTTGACCCGGTTGCAAGGAGTTATACGCTTCCGAATAATCAGAAGGTTCTGTTTTTGGATACGGTCGGGTTTTTGCATAACCTGCCGCATCATCTTGTAGAGGCGTTTAAGTCAACGCTTGAAGAAGTAAAGATGGCTGATATACTTTTGCACGTATTGGATGCCTCAAGTGAAAAAATCCACGAGCAGGATGAGGCTGTATATAAGGTATTAAAAGAATTAGAGGCGGAAAATAAAATTGTTATAGAAGTGCTGAATAAAATAGATCTTGTGGACAGCCCGGATCGCATAAACCGCCTGAAAAAAGATTTTGAAAAATCTACGCTCGTGTCCAGTTTGACAGGCCTAGGCATGCCCATGCTCATAGAAGAGATATCTCAACTGCTTTCAGGCCTTGTCACTGATATCAAAATAGACGTACCCAACAACAGAATGGATTTGGTAAACTTAATTTATGAGAATGGCAAGGTGAATTACAGAGAAGACAGACTAGAATCAGTTTACCTGGAAGCAACTATCCCAGTTCGCCTAAAGCATTTAATATAACCCCCCCCTGCTATTGACAACATTGATAATATAGTGTATAATATTACAATAGTAGTTGTTTATTTCTAAAATAAATGTATTTAAAAAGTATTTAAAATAAGTTTATTTATGCAATAATAAAAAACCATGAGTAATTATGTTAGACTGGCAGAATAAAACCTGGATTAAGATAATATCAACAGTTCTTATAGTGGCTTTTCTTACATATGACATAGCCTGGGCAACGGACTTTACCCCTCTCCAGAAAAAACAATACACTTCAAGAAGCCTATTTAAGAATAAAAAAGTCGATCAGACTACCATAAGCTCCCAGAATGAACAAAGCCTAGAAACAATAAAAGACGCTCTATCTCATAAAAAGAATAATAATACAAAAGATTCTATATATCACAAAGACTCTACTCTTAGCTTAAAAGCTTCTTATATTAATGATATAGCTAATATATATATCAATGATACTCTTGGTAAAGTAATAGATTCTTACACTTCTCCTAATTCAAAAGGAACAGTAATCCATATCCAGGATCTCCACACTAACCCAGAAGCATCTCTTAACTTAGCAAATATCTTAGAGATTCTGATCAAAGATTATGATCTTAACTTAGTCTGTTCAGAAGGAGCAAGTGGAATAGTAGACACATCTAGTGTATCAAACTTCCCAGATAAAGATGTAAGGGAAAAAGTCGCTCGAGTCTTTATTAACTCAGGAGAGCTTACAGGAGAAGAGTATCTATCTATAACTAAATATCCCAATCTACCTATCTGGGGCATAGAAGATAAGGATACATACTTCCAGCATATCATAGAATTCAATAAGATAATAAAGTTCTCCAAAGATGCCCTGAATCTTATAAATCAAATAAAAGATGAGTTAAATAACCTAAAGCCAAAGATATATTCAAAAGCTCTACTAGACCTAGATTCCAAAGAAATTGAATACCAAGAATCTAAATTAGATACTACTAAATACCTGGAGTATCTATTAAACTTAGCTAAAGAGATTACTTCGGAAGCCACCTCTAAAAGTTCTCCTCGCAATGACATAAGCCTATCTAACTATAAGAATATAACTATCTTTAAAGAAACCCTGAACCTTGAAAAGACAATAGACCAATCTAAGATTATAAAAGAGTCTCAAGAGATCCTATCAAGCCTCCAATCTATCTTAAAAGATAAGGACAATAAAAATGAATTAAAGTCATTATCAATAAAAGCATCTCTATTCAAAGATAAGAAAATCTCCCCATTCTCATTCTATAGCTACTTGGATGAATTAGCCCGCCGACACATAAAAGACTTAGATAGCTATACTAACTTAATTAACTTCGTATCATATTTAAAGAAAATAAACTCCCTTGATTCCAATAAGCTCTTTAATGAAATAGAAGAACTCACCTTTGATATAAAAGACCTTATCTCAGACAACCCTAACCAGAAACTCCTCACTAAAGCCTTAAGGAACATACATTTCTTAGAAAGCTTCTTTAATCTCAAAGTCTCGAATGAAGAATTAGAATATTATCTTAAAGATAAGGATAGCTTCAAAGTAACATTCTTTGAAAGCTACTTAAAAGAAAACCTTCAAAAATACAATATAGATTCTTTCATAAATTATAACCCAGACCTAATAGATAAAAACCTACCAGATCTCGAGAACTTCTACGGACTTGCCCATAAAAGAGACCTGGCAATGTTTAATAACACAACAAGCGAGATAGAAACTCGTAAACCTAAATTAACAGCCCTGATAGCAGGCGGATTCCACACCCAAGGCATAACAAAGCTCTTAAAAGACAATAACTATTCTTATGTAGTTATCTCGCCATATTCAAAGACAACTATAGATGAAGAGAACTATAGAAACTTATTGGCAGGGAAAAGAAAACCACTTAAAGAACTGATAAAAGGGCTTAATGAGAAATTAAGGCCTCTTATGGGGTTTGTTAATAGAGGGGTTAGAAAGGATTATAATAATCAAGTACCCCCTACTCTTAGGGTATTAGGCATAATTATTGCTGAAGCGCAGCCTCTTGCAGAAAGAGTTACGATGCTGCTAGCTGTAGCAGGAGGGCAAACAACAGAGCCCGTTACTACTTTAGCAGCTATAGCTCCTGATCTACACACAGTTGTTACTTCTACAGAATCTGTTCTACCTGATGTAAGAATAGAAGGCATTAAACCAGAGGTTACAGCCACAGTACCTCTTGCATACAGTAGCGCTGATCTCACAATGACAGATCCTCTTGAAGCAGTTTTACCTTCAGCAACGTCTACTTCAAGGGTAGAGGCTGCGGTTGTTTCTTTAACTGATGAAACTTCTGCGTCGTATACTACTACCACGCAAGTTTTTGCTCCACCAGGAGCTGTTACAACAACAATGCAAGAACAATTAGCTATACTGCCACCAGAAGAAGTTGTAACATTTACAGGCCCAACCATTGGCCGTACCAGCATATCTACTGTGACCAGCGCAGCTGCTTTACCTAAAGCGAAAACGGTTGTTTCAACAGTGACTACCGCGGTTGCAGGCGCTAGTGTCATGTTTTTCCAGCAGCAAGGAACTAATGAGCCATTTTCAACTGCATTTTTATTATCAGCAATAGCAGTTGGGATTATTTCGATTGCCTTGTTAGTATTTGTGTTGTGGCATTCGAAACGCGCCCAGGAGATAGACGAAGTAGAACATTTCTTTAACGAAGAAGCCTATGATAGCGACTCTATTATCGTACCTCTAGATAGGGGCGAAATAGTTAAAAAGGCGCCTTTTATTATCATGACTATTTTGGCTTGGATTTATTTTGCAGCACACTTAGAGATGTCCCATAAATTTGTATGGTTATTATTGATTGTTTCGTTAGGATTCTATGGAGGAGGAGTTTTATCTAATATTATTGAACCTTTGTTGTCAGAGCATATGGAATCGCGCGATTTTAAATCGTTACGTGGCGCTAATCCTGCTGATCTATTTCAGCTTGCCAATGCTATAGTATCCTATGGGATTATAGGTTACTTCATGGGCCCGGTAATGAATTTAGATACATTTCCAGCCATTGTCTTAGGTATCGCTGTTGGTTTACTTTTTTATAGATTTCATATTTATCATCATTTTATTGAGAGATATTTCAAAGCCTATACAAAATTTAAAAATGACCCATATAGCATTGCGATAACAAATGGCCAACCTATGCCGTTATGGCTGAGCCCATTGTATAAAATCTATGATGTTGCATTTTATATATTGGGGATTTTTGAAGTTTTGCTGCCTATACTGGCTGTGAAAACCCTTATATCTCCAGCTATGGAAGGAGCTATATTACCATTGGATTCAGGCTCTCCACAACTGGCGCTTTTTGCTGGGACTATATTGGCGTCTTTCAAGTCAGCAGGGACGCGTATATCGCACTGGAAATCTGATTTGTCCGCAGTTTTAAGAACTCATGTAAAGTTACTCCCAATCGTTTTAATTATTCTGGCTTCCGGGCTTAATCTTGTATTCGGGGTTGCTATGCAAAGCCAGGGAGGGGGATTGCAGTTTGAGTTGTTGTTTCCGATACTCGCATTTATCTCAGCAGTGTCGGTATTTATCTGGCTCTCATGGAAACTCCCTGACGGTCTGCCTAAACCCATGATTATGTTTTTTGCAGCTGCTGCGGCGTATATAGTTGTGGGCTATGGCCTGCCATTGCTCATTTACAATGCGCATGTTTTTGCTTATGGCCTTGGAGTGCCTGGGTTACCTACGCCATGGCCAACAGGCACGCCAATACCTACATTAACACCTGTACCGACATGGACGCCTACTATGACACCAACCGCGACTTCTACGCCCCTACCTACTTTTACACCAGTTCCATCGTCTACTCCTTTTGCACCAGGGTCGACATTACAACCGCCTTTGATTGACCAAAGCCAAGGCGATTTTATGGGTCCTGTGTGGAGCGCATTAGCTATAGCAGGGTTCTATATGTTTATGTGTGTTACAGCTCTCATTGAATTTGGCAAGAGCCTGTCTATACGGGCCAAGGCAGGTATCGTGGTTATTCCAGTATTACTGATGTGGCTCGCAGTATATTATCTGGATCCTGCGCTTGCTCTGGCGCTAAATCAGCTCTGGTCAGACCTCTGGCTTTCATTAACTACTGGTTTAACAGGCAGTCTGCTGGAACCAGGCACTTCACAACTAGCGCTTTCTGCGGGAACTACATTGGCAGTTTCTGCGGCATTATTAGGCAAAACTCATAAAAGCATTGATGAAATTGAAAAAGTCGTGTTATCCGGCGCACTTGAGCCTGGTCAGCGCGTGGAACTTATGCTGGAGATGGCTGGGCTGCTCAAAGCAGCTGATAATGAAGCAGGGGGCGCTTCAGATACAGGTGAACAACTCCCATTGTTTGAAGCTGAAACATTGACATCGCCAGCGCGCCTTGTTATCGAAACACAAGAAGGAAAAAGTTTGTATGACACAGCCAGAGAAAAAATAGTTGCGCCTTTTCTTGATGCGCTCTCTGGATGGATTCAAGTTATACAGCAGGGGCCAACTAACATGCCTAAAGGATTAGGTAGATTAGTCGGAGATGCCAGGAATATTTTTGGGCTAAGTGAAGTAATCGGCCATCGCAGCCGCCAAGATTTAGATACAATGTGGCAGAAAGATAAGCCTGATCCATTTTTGTTATGGACAAATTGGGAGCAGTATAAAGATACTTCTGATAGTAAAGACATTTTACTGCGCGATGCAATAGCAATGAGGCTTTGGGAAATGCTTATAGGCTTGATAAATACAAGGCTCGTTAAGCTTGAGAAAGATTTTCTTAATGAAGAAGCTGAACATAATCTTAAGGATGCAGAACTTAAGCTAATGGATCCTAATGCAAAAACAATAGCTCATTTTCCTCAGATGTCTAGTATCAGAGCTCAAATAAATGGCCTGGCTGCAGCTCGTAAGGCCATTGTGTTATCCGGGCCAGCTGAATTATACAAGATGTTAACAGCGATAAAATTAGGAAAAAGTTCTGAATGGACTTTAACTCAAAGAAATCATGTTAAAGAGTTTTTGAACCAACATATTGACGGAGGAGTATATCAGATTAAGCTAATAAGAATATTAGAAGTTCTTAATGAATGGCAAGAAGAACATTTTGTTGTTATATCTGCGCCCAGCGAAATGCAGCCTATAGCTTTAATCAACCAGCGCCTGGCCGCGTTGTTTGATCCTGCGACGTTTGCTGAAGGGCTGCGGCTGGTTGCTGCGACAGTTACAGATGCTCAAGGCTTTACCAAGCGCCTTGCAATTGTAATTCAGGCTGTAGTAGGGGATGGAGCAGGTGAAAAGGCTCAGATGAACCGTAAAGCTATAGCTATTGCCTTGGTTGGATTGTTAGAGCAATCTAATCCTCAAACTGCTATTGTTCTCGTTGCACAGACCATAAGAGCGCTTGTCGAGGACAAGCCAGGTCTGGCCTATGATTTGGCAGGCGATTTAGCTGGACTTTCTCCAGAGCGTTTTAATCAGGTGGTAGATGGGAATATTGAAGTGCTTGGCAATATTATGAATGCGCTGGGATGGGGGCAACTTCCTGCTTTAAATCAGTCAGAGGCAGTAATTAATAAGATGGAGCAGGTGGAGTTGAATGCTGATCCAATCGATGCGCTTACAAGCGGGCCATTGGATGATGTTTTTTTTCAACAGCTCAATGCAGAACTCAGTCCGGAGACGCGCAAGACAATCAGGCGGATTCCTAGCCTGGCAGCTTTCCTGCTTGGCTTGAAACCTATTTTCTACAATTCCCGCAATAATCCAAACATCCACCGCGTGGTGTTGAACATGATAGAGGCGCCCAGTGTGCAGAAGAGGCTGGCTGCCGGACAGTGGTCTATGTCCCAATCACCATGGCGTGGTATTATACTGGCTTCCAGGGATTGGATCAGTCAGATTGACGACGTGCTGAAGATAGCGTTGGCTGATGCCAACCGTGAGGCTCTAGCCAAACAGGTGTTTGATGCGGCGGGTGAATTCTTTGCCAGAACGCATGGCAACCCGCTTACGCTAGAAGAACAAACACAAGTGCTAGATACGGTGAATAGTCAACTTGCAACTCTTCCTTACGATGAGGTACTGGAAGGAGTGGTTTGCGGCATACCGCTACTCGATGCCGTGCTGTTCGGGGTCTTTCGAGGCTTACCCGAGACATTTCATCTCCCGTTTGGCGGCCTTCCCTCTGAATTCTCTATTCCTAATTTGCGCTATTTTAATCAGAGATTCCCGGCAGCCCCAGATTACGTAGTTTTCACGCAATTTTTTGCCGAGCGCCTTAAGAAATGGGACTCCAAGATTGCGCAAGCCTATGGTCGAATGGAACACAATGGGTATTCTAACAGCGGTTCAGTCTATATAGATATGGTAAATCCTGAAATAGGAATGCTTAGAAATCAAGTTGAGGTTATTTTGGAAGCGGCTCGCAAAGTTGGCAAGTCAATAAAGATTTGGCTGCGAGTTAAGCATCGGGTGTCTATTGATACTAACAAGTTGCCTGAGGAGCGTAGATGGTTAGGCGATATTGTGAATCGGGCTGATGGCGATTCAATCGAGGGTATTCTTAGCGCTTTGGAAAAGGCAGGAGTAGATACTTCTATTTTGCCGGATGATTACAACTCGCGGCTTAATACATATATTACAACGCTTGCTCAACTTGGCAAAGCGCTCGTTATTGATCCAACTCAAGAAGTCAGTCCACAGCAAGGTGCAGATTTTAATGAGGCCTTTGAACAATGCAGGATGGCTCTTGAATCAGCAGGTTTTAACGGGCCGCCTGAATCAGAAGATTTGCTTATACCAAGCGATATGACAGACTCCTACCTTATTTTTGAGCGAATTTCTGCTAGATGGAATAATTTAATTACCTCTCTTGCTTCTGAAGTCTATAACCAAACACTTAAAGCCACCAATAACCCAGATGCTGCTTGGGTGGCGGCTAACCTTATTTTAACTACAAATGGGGCAGAGGGAGTAAGTTTAACTACCTCACCGCTTATAATAAAAGATGACACATTCAATAATGCCAGTAAATTGTTATCTCCACTTGCTCACCTTGGTTTAGTTACTGCTTCTAGTATTTTGAATTTAGGCGCAGGTGATACGCTTGATATTTCTATAGTTGCTGCTGAGGCAGAACCTGCGCCAAAACTAGCATATGATGCAAATAGAAAAACAGGCGCGGCTTTGGTAATGGGAGCGCGTGATGGGCTG
This sequence comes from Candidatus Omnitrophota bacterium, assembly GCA_003485765.1. GTDB lineage: Bacteria > Omnitrophota > Gorgyraeia > Gorgyraeales > Gorgyraeaceae > UBA10183. The sequence continues at coordinate 52,432 of DNHS01000011.1, forward strand.
CCTGCTGAAGCGCTTGAGGTATTTGCCAGTGATACACGTGATAACAGTCTATGGGCCACAGCAGCAGTGGAACCAGTAGCTGTGTCAAAGATGCATGCTGATGTTGCTGATGATATTACTGTTGTTTCAATCGACCAAAATCTACCTACTGCGGATCTAGTTCACGATGTACTCGAAGCGCTAAAGCTAACTCTAATGGTAGAGGGTGACGCAGATGAATCTGCAGCCACATTACAGCAACACGAGGCGCACCTTTTAGTCGAAGCGAAGCGGGTCAAAGATGTCAGAGAGATAGCTAAAAAAGGCGCTAAGGACTATGTTGCAGAACATCTGAATACAGAGGTAGTGATTGAAGAGCATACTCCAAGCTATGTACCGCTTTCAACAGAAGATATTGAAAACAAGAGCCTGCGTAAGGCAATTGGCCGGATTAATAGAGAGCTGATTGCCAGACACCCCATCACGGCTGGGGTACTTGCTGAGCTCTATGATATCGCGCTTGGCCGCAAGAAAGATGGAGTCGATGAAGCTGACTCGTTTAGAAAGTTAGTTACGGTGATTGCGGAGGCGATGAGACAAGAGGCTGAAAAGCAGCCTTCTCCAGGCACAAGCCCGATTGAAGACTTTCCAGTCCGACTGCTCTTGCGTGATGGAGAGTGCTATTTTGTGACTCGGCGAACTATGCTTACACTACCTGAGTTTGTCAGTGGCGTTACTCAAGCGCATGGCGTATTACTGCCGCAAGCCGTTGACTGGAGCATCTTCGCGCAGCACGTGTGGGATAGTATGATCCTTCGCGGAGAGGCGCTTCAAGCAGTGGTTGAGCGTGCCATGGTTTTACAGGAGGCATTTCTCAAAGAAACGGCCAGGAGTTATACAAAGACCTACGGACAATCGTTTCAGACAGTACGCACAATTCAGGGCTTGGTAGAGGTTCCGCCTGACACATATCGCTTCACAGATTTGTACCCAGATCTCCTCCAAACGGGAGACACGTTGCGCCAGCAACTTCCATCGATTGACCCTGTCAGACGGATTATTGCCGGTGCCAAACAGCCACTTGAGACTGAAGCTGATATAGAGCGGTTGGTTGAGCAACCAGCTCGCGAGGTAGTTCGCCATCTCAAGAGATTGGGTGTGCAAACGGACACTGCCAACGCCTATGGATCAGGTCTGAAACGTGTAAGCTGGGAAGGCCCAGATGGGAATTTCTACATTACACTGCTTCAGCGTGAATCTTATAATATCGAGGCGTTGTCGACCGAACCTCTTCAGCCCAAGGCTCCAACTGACATGGTCTTAGAGGAACTTTCCGAATGGATTGGGGATAGGCCTCAGCAACTCGCTAAGCAGTATGAGGCGAAGCTTGAAGCGCTGCAAGAGCAACATGCCGATAATCCAGAAGCATTAGCCAATGCCCTTGAAGCTTTTCATGCAGAGCGTCAAGCTGCGCTGCAAAAGTTTGCGGAGGAAATTTTTTCTAAAACTATTGAATCGCTTGCTGCGATGTCTGTTGATGACCAGATTGCTCACACTCTCGCTAATTTTATCACCCAGTGGGCCTTGGCGATTACCGGGGCATATTCTGTATCTGCAACTGAATCGCATCCTCAGGGTAGATTTCTATACCCAGCCGGATGTTTAGCCAGAGGCATAGAAGGACTTACAAGAAAAATGTATCAAGATATCAGGAGAGAGGGGTTATCTTGTTCATTTAACAGAGATAAGACAAGACGCACTTCCGTATATCCTGAGGCAGTTTCTTTTGCGCTTTGTCCGGATGAAATGTTTGCTTCGGGTAGAACGACTGCGATTGACAAATTTGGGCCATCAAAAAGCAAAGATAATGTTACCTTTGTTTTAGACCCTGAATGGGTAAAAGCCAATAAAGGCAAATTTAAATTAGTCGGGTCAGTTTTTGATCCAAGTGGCCCCTCTAGAATTCGTTACTCGGAAGGCCTTGAGTTGTTAGGTCTCGAAAAACATGAGTACGAGGTTGAAGTTAGAGTTATAGGCACTGATTTGTTTGTAGGAAATCGGGACGAAATCCATTTTATATCTATTTCGCAGGAGCAGTTTGAGGATATCCCACCTGAAGCGATACTCGGCATTATTGCCCGTCCGGAGAAAATTATAGAGATGCTGCAATGGGATAGAGAGTTAGGGCTCGGTTCTCTTCCTATGTTTGCATGGAAGCGGGAACCTTATGTCAGGAAATTGAGTTTATTCGATCCTGACGTAGAGGAGACAAACGCGCAACTTGCCTTAAAAGTAATAACTGAGGCAAAAAATCGGATTGCTCAAGCAGGCGATTTAGAAACCATTCGGGCTATGAATGATATATTTGAATTTGCCAGAAAATTGGGAGCGGTTGAAATCGAAGGAGAAGAGGCAGGTTCATGTTTTACTTCTGAAATGGGAATTCTTGCGCTGGATGAGAATGGATGGGGTATCATTGAAGAAATGCGAAAGGATGCGTCTGCCTTTAATCATTTGCGTGAGAGCGATGGATATATCCAACTATTGGCCAGGCTTGGAGAATATGATAAAGTTAACGGACCCGGGATTTATTTTAACAGGGAAGCAGTATTGCAAAGGGAGAGAGAACAAAGATATAAAGTTACGAAATCGTATTTTGTCATTAAACTTTACGAGCTGCTTGTAAGTGAATTTAATCTAATAGACATAGATTTTTATCAAACGACTTTTTATAAGCACCCTATAGTGCTGGAAGGAGGTTTTAGATTTGCCAGTCTCATGGGTCCTGATGAATTACAGGTAATCCTTACCCTTATAAAAAAATATATGGATTCAAGATTTTTAAGCAGGGAGGGGATACGCGAATACATAGTTAAATTAATGGAGGATTCCGGGACGCAAGAATTCCATGAGGAATCATTAGAGATGTTTACTTCTGGGGTGGATAGGGATATGCTGCGTGCGCTGAGGAGCCAACCAGCAGTTGTTCCAGCGCCAGCAGGCAACGATTCTGAAACTGCAGGGACGGGTTACTTCTCTGGCGAGAAGTGGGCAGATATTTTTAGCGGCCGGAGCAGTCAGATTAAAGACAATGACCTTACTGCGCATTATCAGGAGCGGATTCTCAGGGTAGTTGAAGATGCTTTAAGAAAAAATTCTCTTGATGATACTGATAGAGCTATATTTCAAGCTGTAGCTAATGGTTTGCGTCAAGGCGCTTATTATATATATGGGTTTAAGGGGATTGTTGTTGGCAGTAATGATTATTGTTTGGGTTTACATAGCTTTAATCCAGGTTTTTCCAGGCTTTTTCTGGCTACTGATGTGATGGCTGAATTGGAAACAGTGGGAGGACCGGAGCTGGTAGACGCATATTTTTTAAGGCTTCTACAGTCTTCTTCCAGCCAGCGTTACAATATGAGCTTAGAAAATGCTATGTTGCGCGGTTTTATTGATGGGGAAAGGCATTTTATAGAGTTAAGAGGTTTTAAGACGCCTGAGACTGAGCGTCTTGCAGAAGAAACAGCAAGAGAATTTTTAGAATATACAGTAGTGAGAGAATACTTACGGGCTTCAGGTGTTTATCAAGGTTTTGATTTGCAGAAATTGTGTGGTTTTATCTTAGACGAAACAACCGGCGCATGGCAGCCACCTGAGATAGAAGGAGGCAGGCGTTTAAAACTATATGTTTCAGCTTCTGAGGATATAGAACAATTGCGCAGAGAGATACGTAATGGCCTCTGGCATGTTTTACGGGTTACTCCTCGGTCAATAGAAGGCCGCTTAACTAGTGAAGCAAAAAAGATTTTACCTCCTGAGGTAATTGAGCAGATTGAACGTATCGGAAGCTGGGATCTTGCTAAATGGACAGAGGATGATTTTAATGCAATAACTCTGTCTGGACGCGCCATTTATCTTAAATTACTTAACCCAATTCGTATAGGCAATGAGACATTTGAAGCAGTAAGATTAATAGGTTCAGTTGCTCTTGAGCTACTACCTCCTCTTTTAATACCTCATCGCAGGGGAAGAGGGTTGAATATCGATTCAAAAGGGGCTATAGAGCGGGGAGGATTTGATCCACTTGGCGGACTAATATTAGAAGGCGCTTTGACCGAAACCGAAACTTTATTACTGCTGCGGCAAGCTGGTTATGATGTAAGTTATCCTTGCGGTCATTATCGTTATCCAGGACAAGTCTTTGAAGGAGATGAGACTGGTTTTAGCGTAATGCTTATGCATGAGGGGCAGGAGAAAAGGATGTTTGACCAGTGGGGCGAAATCATGAATACATCAGGGTTTTCTCGAGGCCGCCATGTTTTAGGGCCTATTTATAAAATGGGTAGGTTCTCAAGGTGGATCCAAGAAAATCTAGGCCGGACATGGCCAGGACAACATTATACCAATGTTTCTTTGACAGGTGCTGAATTAAGGAGCGTCCGCTTCCATGATTTTAAAGAAAGCAAGGTATTGCCAGACAATATAGCCCAGGCAGTCGGGCTTCGTTTTTTAGACATAGCTGAATTTGTTATGCATAACGAATATTCTATAAAGATGGGCGCGGATTCGGAACAGGCAATAGAGCGCGTAGCCACAGAGTTAAAACTGGCTAAAGCATATCTTGAAGGATATTTTGCCGATCTCCTTAATAAGCCTGATCCGAGAATTGTTAATTTCTTAACAGAAGAAGAATTTCCTAATACCATAGAATTTATTAAATCAGTAATGAGGAACTCTATACCTTCAGGTGAATATTATTCGGTGCCAATCTACCAAATCAAGCATCCTTTAATAGCCTTATTAATAGAATTAGAAGAGAAGCGTCAGAGCAGAAGAGAGAGATTGGCCTCGCCCGGAGGGCTCGGCACTTCCTCGGACATTTCGTCCTCGGTCGCTTCGTCCCTTATGGGGGTTCGCAATGACAGTTTAAGGGTTATTCCGTTAGCCGAGATGACGCTCCGTAAGGTTCCAAAGAAACCAGTAGAGCAGGGCGAACCGGTTAGTGAGGAAATCAATACAGCAGTAACAGCTGAGGCTGAAAATGCTGCTGCAGCAGCCAAAGCGCAGAAAGTTGATACTGTTCAGGCTGAAGCTGTTGTAGGTAATGCTATCCAGTCACTCATTCATTTAACCAACCAGGTTACCAATCTAATCAATAATATGGGCGAAGGTAAATACGCGTCTCAACCTAATGCTTTAGAAGGCATTCAAAGGCAGCTTAAAGCTGTTGTTGAGAGGGTGGTTGATGTTGATAAAATTCCTGCCTCAACTTCCGGCATAGATGTTGTCAAAGGCCAAATCAGGACTCTTGAGATATTGTTAGGATTTCTTGAGGCATTGGAGCCTGGTAAAAGCGCGACAGGCATGGCTCCGGAACAGGCGGACAGCCCTGATTCTTTAGCTAATATTATCAGCCAGCTGCAGATTATCCTGGCGCAATTTCAGGCAGAGAGAGTTAAATTAGGCAATAAAATAGAAGAATGGCGTTTTCAGCGTTCGCTGACTGGCCTGTCAGGTTTGGAGAAATTTCTTGGAGCTGTGATAGCGTTAACAGCTATTATTATTGCTCCTTTTGGTATCGGGTATCTGGCTGGAGGGATATCAGGGGTAGTGGCAGTATGGTTTGCGCTCTTTTTACTGACTGTTTCATGGGCGCCGCTTGACTGGTTTATGAAAGAAGATTGGAAAGCAGGGACTGTAAGCCTGGGCATTGCGACATTAGCGCTCTTATTTCTGCCTAAGTTTGGAGTGAGCGCCGCAGACTATTTGATTTATCCCTGGACGGCGTGGATGGCCATAGGAATGTTTAGAATGATTCTTGGCGGAATTAGAGGAAATAGAAACGATTTTTCTGCAGTAGAAGCTGACGCATACCAAGGTATTGATTTTAGTCAAATAGCAGTTAACTTGCGGAATTCATGGCCTGTCCGCTTATTAAACTGGCTTACATTTAGTGTAATTTTCCCTGCTATTCAATTGGTTTCTGAACAGATTCGGCAGGCGCTTAGCGATGATGAGTTTAAAAAGCAGATTGCGGCATTGGGCGATACCATTGTACAGTCGTATCAAGAGGCAGTAACCGCAGGCAATGCCTTGCAGGAAACAGTGAAAGATGTCCAAGGCGAGATGGAAGCTATTCAGGGAGAGATGGGCCGCCTGTCAATAAATGTAGAGACAGCAGGAAATGAAATAACAGGACTCTTTTCGCAGTTTAAAGAGCTGGAAAAATTATCTCAGAAGCTTGAAGATGAGATTGGCCAGGCAAGGCAGGAGGTTGAAAAACGTTGGGCTGATGCATTGCCTGCGGCAAGGGCAAAGGCTGAACAAGTTAAGGCATTACATAGCCAGATGTCTGCGTTAGCAGATGACAGCCAGGTTCATATAGATAGAATTCATACTTTTGACCACGAACGCAAACAAGCGCTTCTGGCGCGTTTTTCAGCCTTACGCGAATCCATTGAAAAGCTAAATAGCGGGGTCGCTAAAACAAAAGAGGTATTAGATGCGTTAGAGCTCCAAGTGCAAAAGAGCAGGAATTCTCTTAAGCAAAGAAATTTGGCTGTTGCCCAGCAGCACGTGAACACGGGTAAACAGCTTGTTGCGCTTGCAGAGCAGTTGTTGGAACAAGTAGATAAAGGTGTTAGAGATGCGGAGCTTGAATGGGAGCCTGCGATTACAGATGACGCGGTTAGTCAGGGGCAATTCGAAGTTAATCTGGAACAGGAAAAAGAAGCGCTCCGCGTAGATAAACAGCGCATGGCTGATTTGCTTTTAAAAGCCGCGAGCCTTGTTGAAGAGATGGTTATTGAAAAGCAAGTTATTAGAGCTGAGACAGCCCATGTAATTACAAATGCCAGAGCAGCTGGCGGGCAGCTACGGCGTGCCACTATGACAATGGAAGAAAGTCTCGAAGCTATAAGACTGCGCTCAGGAGGATTGAGCGGAGAGGTTGACACGGCAGGACAAAAGCTTCAAGAAGCATTGGATAAATTAGGCAAATCGCGAAGCGCTGCTGATAAGGAGATTGGTAATATAATACAAGCCAGGGCTAAAGGCGATACTGCTCTTAAGGAAATTGGGCGTTTTCGCGATGACTTGATAGGCAAACGAGTAGATAGTAAGAGTGTTCAAACGAAATTGCTGGAGCTTAGCCTGCAGGTTGAACAAGCGCAGGATGCCATTAACACAGCAGGAGAAACTGCCAAAGCATTACTGCCTAATCAAAAGATATGGAATGAAGCTTTGCAAGCTATGATGTTAGTAGCGCGAACAGCCCATGATGTTTTAAGCCGTCAATATGAAAGAACGCGTTTAGCAGAAGAAAGGCTTACCGAAGCTGAAGCAGTCAATATGTCCGGCTCAGAAGAATATCAAGCGCTTATTGCTTCAGGCCAGGCTGAAAAGCTGGCTATGGCTAGCCTTAATGCTGATATTGAGACAATGATTAGTCGCGGCCTCGCAGATATTGCAGAAAGCCTGCTTGCAACACGGGCGCAGAGAGCGCTCCTGATAAAGACTTATACGGACTGGATTGCGTCAGTTAAAGCCGCGAGAGAAAACATGGGGCAGCAGCTTGCGTTGTTTGGAGAAGCGCTGGAACGCATTGATTATCTGATTGAAGAGCGCAAGAGCCAAAAAGCGCTGCAGCTTTCGCTGCAAGCAAAGTTCCGACAATTAGAAGAGGAATTGCGGCCAGGAGAAGTAACTTTGGAAATTAGAGGGGAAGACTGGATAAGAATGATTGGCGATGAAAATTTATTGAGAGTATTGATTGAAAAAAATCCTTTTCTTAGAGTAGATAATATTGCTTATGTATTGAGCAACAATGGCGCGCCAGTTATTTTATATATAAGAATTCAGGTACTCTCTCCGGATGAACGTATTTTTAGACCTATAGAGGTTGGTTTTGGGTTTGAAGCCAGACAAGAAACATTAAGGATAGCTAAAGAGCGTATGCAGGAATTGAGGGCTATTTCTGATCCTCTGCTAAAGTTATTGGAGGATATGCGAGAACAATTCGGTATTCCAGAGACAGCTATTAAGTGGGAAGATAGCCGCAGTTCAGTTAAAGGACGGATGCTGGTACGCCGCTTGCCTCCTGCTGAAGAAGATAAAGGTATTCCAATACAAGATGTATTTGGCTATGGGATTCTAGGAGCAATCGAAAAGAGTCGACAGCCTGAGTGGGTAGACCAACTTATAAAAGCGCAAGAAACAGAACCTGGTTCTTTGCTTGAAGAGTTCGTGAGGTTTATGGAAAGTGGCAGGACTACTACTGATCCCAGGAGCAGGCCTGGATGGGCAAGTAGTGGAGGGTGGGGTAGCGCAATGCCGGCTGAACGAAAATTGCAGGAAGTAAGCCTTGTTACTGCAGATAGCGCTGTCATGCATCGGCCTAATGTAGGGTGGCATAACGATGCGGGAAGATTATGGCGCAGACAAGGAATAGGCGGGCTTTTGCCAATATTTACCCGTATGTTCAAGGCAGTTGGCATTGATGGCCTGAAGCGTATTTTATTTTTTCAGCCTTTACTGGAATGGTTATGCTTTACAGTTTTACCAAGTTCCATTGCTATATATATAACAGGCCAGCCTATTACCAGCCCTGAAGGGTTACTGATATTCGGGGTAGTCGGCGTATTTATGCAGATTCCTTTCTTGCTGGGGCATATAAGCGATAAAAGATTATTATTACCAGCTGCGCTTGTCGCAATAGGCGCTAGCTTACCAGGCGCATTGTTAGTTTTAGGATTTAGCCTGCCTTTGGCTGTGGTGGCGCTTGGGCCGCTAATTGCGCATATAGCAATAAACTCAGTTTTTAGAATATATTTATTATCAATAGATACGCTGCCTTCCAATAGTGATGCTTTTAGTGAGATAAGCGCAAGGGCGCCGCCTTTTGTACTGCGCGCGATTTGGCTACGACTTGTTATTAATAATGTTTTAAAGGTTATATCAGAAGATAAAAAAGTAATTTTAACCGGACATAATAATTATGAAGCAATAAAAGAAGTTTATTATGAAATTGCCCGCAGGAAACCGGAAGCCCTTGATAAAATCTATATACGCCCCAAATATATTACCAAAAATATAACTCCAAGGGTTAAAGCAAAATTAGACAAACTAAAATCAAAATATCCAGATACATTGCCACTTAATATATTAATCAATGTTACCATTATTGAAGGGAAAGACGGGATTCGTATTTATAGAGCTCCGCTTTTAAGAGAACTTAAAAATAATGAGGTTTATAGGCTTAATCTTGAAAGCTCAGTCCAGAATGGAGTTGGCGAGTTTGCGCTAAGAAAAGAGAATTTCCCTGCAGATGACCCTGAAAGAGTTATAGTCTGCGAATTAGCTGGCAGGCTTGTGAGCGGAGTTATAACCTATATTAAAGAAGGAGATATCCCTAATACGTACAACATGCTTAGAGATGAATTTGAAAATAAGGAGGTGTTGTTAAAGGGCGAGGTTACTCTCTGGTGTTACTGGATTTTCTCAAGAAGCATAACACTTTGGCCCAAGGCATTGATTTATTTTATAGGAGAATGGATTAAATTTATATCAAGCGGCCGCAGAACGCCTAAACCAAGCTGGAAGAAAATAAAATTAAGAGGTTTGGGTTCACAGACTGTAGATGCAGTTATAGAATATGTAAAACATCTTAAAACTATCTTTGGAGATGATGTTCAAATAGTGATAGCAGCTTATAGCAGGGCAAGTGAATATTACAAATTTCATGCAAAGGTTATGATAGAAAATGAAAATGACTATATAAATAAGTTCTTTAAGCAATTTAATGTGATTTGGGGTGGACATTCTGGCATAAATTATTACCCATACGCAGTTGTTAAAAAAGAAACAGAAGATAAATACAATAAAGCAGGTTTTGACGAGTTGTTTGCGTATCTATTATGGCTTAAAGACAAGAAATATAAACTTGCTGAGGCGCATAAATATTTTGGCCTGTTTTTAATTGAACATCAGGAATATAGAGTTTTTGATGATACAATCTGGTTTCATTGCAGAAATGCCTTAGCAAAAGGCATGGTTCCTGTAGTTGGGCCTGTCCAACTCAACAGCAGGCCAGAGGATATCGAAGGTGGTTATGCAAATGTGCCGGTATTCTATAGAGGAGAGCAGAGACGTCAGATTATAACAAACTCTATTTTGAATAATGAGGCCATAAAAAACAGATTGGGAGATGCTGAGGGAGCTGAATTAAGAACGATATACGATAATATTATTGACCTGGCTGTTCAGGCTATTATTGATGGAGAAGTAAATAAGGAAAAATTAGATAAGCTATGTGGTGATTTAAGAGGCCGCGCTCCGTCGAACCCGGAAAAGATAGGCGAATTTCTTTTAGATTTATATTATTTATTAAGAAATGAAAATTATTTTAATTTAGAGAAACAAACCCTCCTTAAAATCTTTACAAGATTATTTGCGGAATTAATAGCTCCGTTTAGAATGACGAGGCCCGCAGATGTTCGATATCCTGCTAAAATGGCTGATAATATTTCGAAGGCGTTAGATAATTCAATAAGCAGAGCAGAAACCCTGATAGCTAAAATTGGAGGAGAATTTAGAGTAAAAGAAACTAAATTATCGGATATAGAAACTACTATTGAATTTGTTAATGAAACAGATAAACCATTTATATCCTGCCAAAAAATAAGAGTTTCTTCTGAAGTTGAGATTACCCAGATAAGATTTGAAGATGGCGCAAATGTTGAGATAATTGCAAAAGGAGATGCTGAAAATAGAAGTTATATTATGGTAGATGGGTCAATGAGCGTAACCTACCCTGCGCTAAAGAAGGTTTTAGAGGCGCTTGGTATTGAGATTTCAAAGATAGAAAAAATTATCATTACCCACGCAGATATGGACCACGCTGGTGGAGCGCTTAACCTTGCAAGAGAATCTGAAAAACCTGTATATGTTCACAGAGATTTTCAAAAAATCCTAAAGAGCAGATTTCATTACAAAGCTAATAATCAAGATGAACATTTATTAGATTATCTTTGCACAATGGTATTTAAGATAATGAGCGATTTTAGAGAGCCAGATGGAATTAAAAATATCTTTTATTATAAAGAAAGCTCAGTATCAAGAGAATTTGGAGGTTTAGGATTTAATATGCTGGCCGAAGAAGGATTTGGAGATACTAAGATTCTGGTTTTAGAGGCAGGGGGCCATACGCAGGATGGCATAATTATTATGCTTACTGATAATAAATATAACCCGCTGGGGATAATAAGCGGAGATGTGTGTATACCCAAAACGATTAAACCTGAACAGGCGCGGTTTGTATTTACTTTACAAAGATTATCAGGACAGCTTAATTTGGATGAAGGTACACTAAAGAAAACAGAAGAAGCGCTTTTAAGCGTAGAAGGTATCCGCATCTGGCCTGGCCACGGGAAAAGTTATATGACAGGAAAAAGAATCGACAGGGATTTATCTGATGCTGCACGGATGCCATTGTTGCAACCGTTTTATGATAGATTTGGCTCAGGATGGGTCGGACAGGCGTTAATGCCGACTCTTATAGAATCTGTATTAGGAGGAATACTTTTTACAACAATCATTAATTTGCTTGGGACATTTATCTTTGGCATACCGTTTTCTTTCGGCCCGCCGTCTCAAGAGATACTATTTGGTTTTTTCCTGCTATTTCATTTGCTTCATCTGCCGGGAGCGCTCGCAGAAGTGCCTGGCGCTACAAACCTCCAACAGCTCAAATTCGCATTCTCCGGTGGAAAACTCCTCACAACATTACCTGCCTTTATCCTGGTCGCATTAGGTCTGCTTGATCCGATGAGCGGGCTTATCCTTCATACCATACTTCATTTTGTTGAGAATATTTTTTGGAGGGATATAAATAAGCATTACAGAATTGTATCCAGGGATTTAAATTCTTCCTGGGGACGGAATTTGATAGAAAAACAGTATGAATCAATGGAGATAAATTCGAGTCTATATCAGCTATTCTTTATATTAATTTTGCCGTTTTACGCGCTTAAAAAACTATTACAGCATGTATCTGTCGCAACTATAGAAGGGATTAAAGAGGCGTGTGGTCAGTTAAGTAAAGGTTACAGCGAAGCTGGAAAAAAGCTGCCACAGGGTTTTAGTTATCTTGATGAGCTGGAAAAAGACGATATAATTGCTACCATAAAACTGGTAAATCCGGAGGTGATTACGCCGCACGAAAAGGCCGCTGACGCAAGCGAATTATATAAAGTTATTGCAGCTACAGGCATATTCTCATGGCCAAGGGTTCTTATATTTTCCCAGATAAAATATGATAAAAAAGAAGACAGGTTTGTGAAATTAGACGACAGTTTATTGCTTGATTTTATTATGGATACGCCGGTCCCTAAATTTATTATAGCAGAATTTTTTATACGAAATTTTATAACACCATTTCTTTTATTTGCGTTAAATTCCCGCTTTAGCGCAGTTTTTGTAAGAAGGTCTATTCTACATTCAGGTTTCTTCTCGTGGCCCATAATAGTTGCCAAGGCGCCCACGGGCAGTCTGTATGAATATGTGATAGTAGATGGGACCAATCGCTGGAATGTGGCAAGGATATTGGGATTAGAATTGGTGCCTGTGCAGGTTGTTGATTATGAGGCAGAAGAACCGGCTACAGGAAAAAAATTAATCAAGATTGGGCGATGGGACATGCTTGCAAGGATTAAACCGTCGGACTGGGAAGAATTTAAGGTTTTTTGTAAAAGCGAAAGAATTGGTTTATTTGAGATGACGGACCTTAATCAGAGTATTGGAGAATTTAATGGAGCGCCATTTGCAAGGTTCTGCTATGTGGATGAAAATGACAAGATCGCTTGGTATGCATTAGGAGACCCGGGGGATAGAAGTATAATTAATAGCGGTTCCCATGGTTTTAAAAAGGCGTTTAATTTGGTGTACGATTATATGCTGGCTAAATGGATTCATGAGGGCATTGCCAGAGACAAAATACCCAATGCTCACGAACTTGACATTTCAAAAATGCAAAAAGGAGATCTCCTAATCTTGCGGCCTATGTTGACAAAAGAGGAGATACTTGCTTCCGCAAATACAGGAGCGTGGATAGGAGTTAAGACAGAGCGTCATGTATTGGATGGGCTTATCGGCAGGGTAGTTGGAGGGGTTGCAGTGCCGCTAACCACCCTTATGGGATTAGATGGAAGTCCAGATGAGGTTAATATGAAATTACATAATGACCTTGCCAATGCAAGATGGGTAAGATTTCATAAAGATTCATGGCTGGATAGATTTTACGGCGAAAGTACCCTTGCTCCAGAATTTCCTTTTGGTATAAAGACCAGTCTGATATTTAAGGATGTTTCCAATGGCTTTGTTCTTCAGTTTAAAGGGTATAGGGATATAGGCAGGCTTATTTTCAATCTCCGGAATTTCTTTAAACTACCATGGTTAGCTGCAGCGCTAAGCTCTTTTGCTATAGTGCCGTTTGATAATCTTAACCCTTCAATTTTACTTGATAGTTCTACAATAGAAAGTTTATTCAGTATAAATATTATCTTTGTATTTTTAGGCATATTCGCATTAATTATTTTAACCCTCACCCCTCTTAACCCTATTGCCGGGATAGGGCTTTACAGGCTCCTTCAGGCGCCTTACAAAATTGCTCCACAAAAGTTTACCACAACATTAAGCAGAAAACAGTGGGAAGATTTTCGCAATCCCCACTGGATTTATTCTATTTCTAACATCTTTCCTTCTGGAGTGAAAATGCTGGCAGAGAGATTTCTTTGGACTACCTTTGTTCAACAACAGGTGATAAGGCTTATACTGGATGAATTTAGGCCAGAAGCAACCGCTCAATCCCATTTTTTTGGCAGGCTATACAGCAATCTTATAATAAATTCGATTAAACTATTACGCCCGAAACTTTTAGCTCTGAACATGATTTCTATTTTAGCAGTAATGCTTTTTTCGCCTTCCGGGGCTCTATTTATTCTTAGTATAACTGTGACAGTTATTGCAAGTATTATTATGTTTGTCTATGGAGAGCATTTGCGGGCAAGAATTGTAAGGCGCGGTTTTGAGGTAGGCCAATACGCCCATCTTAAAGAGAATTTACCCTCTGACAGAGAAATGCCTTTATTTCATAAGGCTTTTGATTTTCTCATTGAGAAGTCTAATGTCTCTATACAAAAACCAGGATTTTTCCGCGACAGCGGAGACCTTGCTATTTTTCATGTAATGAATGTAGCTGAAAGATTTGCAGGCAGGGTTAAATCTATGAAGCAAAGATATCCTGATCTAAACTGGATATTACCCGGAAACCTTTCTGGTAAAGATAAAGGTTCTAATTTTGAAGATGAACTTTTTGCCGCAAGCATGTTGCATGACATAATTGAATCTAAACAGGCCACCTTAGATGAAATTGAGCAGAGATTTGGCAGAAGAGTCCGTTATTATGTACAATTACTGACCAAAGATGATGTGGATGAAAGCCTTCCTCCTGAAGAATTGGAGCGCGAGGAGGCAAAACGCGATAGAAAATATCTTGAAGGCTTGTATAGCGGAATACATAAGACTCCCCAAAAAGATAAACCCTGGGGATTACCCTGTCTGCTGATAAAACTTGAAGATAGAATGAGCAATATTGAGACGATAGACGCTTTTAAAGATGAACAAGGAAAGTCCAGCATAGAACGTCAGATAGAATATCTTAATGAAACAGTTTCTCTAATGCTTTTTGGCCATTTTGCATATTTATCTATATGTAAAGATGACGGGAGTTTGGAAAAAGCTCTTTTAGATGATGTTTTAAATAATCTTAAAGAAAAATTATATGAGAATTATAGGCGTCTTGAGACCTGCGGATTGTCCCAGGAAGAGCTTAAGAAGTTAGCTTTTATAAAAGAAAGACTGGAAGCAATCGAAAGACTTGCGGAGTTTCACGGGGATATTTTTAAAATAGGTTCTATTTCTATTCCGCTGACATTGGATTATGTTTTATTGGCTGAAGCAAATTTTCGTTATTTAAATAAAGAGGACGCTAATAAGAGAAGGCAAAAAGAATTAGCAGTAGGAAATATATTAGAAGCATACAGATTAGCTGGTGTATCTATTTTGCATGAAGCAAGAGCAAACTGGCCATTACTTGAGGCAGTCGCTATCTTTGATGAGGCTATTACCTGTCAGGCGCAATTAGGTAAAGAAGATTTAAATAATGCTCAGGAAATCTTTGCTAAGATAGCTATGCTTATGGAGCCAAGTGGATTTGAAACCCAGTATAAGAATATATTTATAAATAAACGCCCGCAGGAAGAAGGCCTGAGGTATTTTGTTTTAATAAATCAGCCCTTTGGAAGAGAAAGAGCAATTCTTGCAGTATCTACTCTGCTTCCTGTTGAGGATAGAGACGTTAAGAAAGCGCTTAGAAGAAATTTAAGAGCTTCTGCAGGATTAAGAGATGTGGAAACGCCTAAAGCAAAAGTTGACAAGATAAGGTCTTATTTAAAGAAGGTATTAAATTTATTAGAGATATGTGACGAGAATATAGAAAAAACTGTTGATAATGTTTTTAATCATATGAGTTCATTTACTGCAGAAAGAAGACAAGCTTCTCTTATGAAATTGTCATGGCTATGCAAGGCATGGGGTGAAATGTCTGATTTAAGAATAGCTAAGCTGCAGGCAGCTATTCTTTTAGGCAATCCACTTCTACATAGCGCAATATTTTCTAAACAGCAATTACCTGAAGAAGATTTAGAAATAGTAAAAGAGATAGAAGAATATGCCGCTTCCTATTATCGAGGCGGATTTAAAGAACTTATGCGGCAAGTATTCCGCAGGTATTTTAGCAGGACTTTAGTAAATGATGAACTAAAAAGCCAGTATAATGAGCTTCTGGCTTTGGCAGGAGATGATAAATTCTGGGATTTATTATGGGAGTGTTCTGAGAAAGAAGATTTAACGCCTCCTGACCTTAACCTTCTTTCTGTATGTATTAATGACTGTTTTTCAAATCTACCCATTGCTACATCAGCGCAAAGAAAAGAGGTTTTTGAAATTATCTCCTGGGCGAAGATGGAGGGATTTTTAAATGAAGCAGTAGGGTTGCTTAGCGAGAAAGGGATTCCTCGCAAGGGAGATATCCGTCATCCCTTGCTTGTTTTACTCCTTTCTTATTTACAAAATCCAACAGAAGAAAGAAAAGCATTGTTAATTGGAGTATTAAAAGAACTGGCGCAGCCTGAAACGCATATTAAAGTATCAGAGGTTGAAACAATGTTTAAGACCGATTTAGCTCCACTAATTTCTCTGGCTGAAGAAAATGAGACTATTGGCAAAGCTTTAAAAATTGCCCATAAGGCTTATAATGGTCGTTTCTTCTTAGGTGGCGCACAAAGATATATTGACCATGCTATGCTTTATGCTGCACATGTCCTAAAACTAGCTAAAGAACTTGATTTACCATTATCTATTCAGGAGAACCTTATCTGCGCTGCTCTACTGCATGGTTTAGAGCAGGATATAGATGGCATAAAAACATATTTGATTAGTGAAGGAGAACTTGATAAAACCGCGGCAGAACATATTGCCAAACTTGCAACAAAGGTAAGAGACGTTACAAAGATACCTTATTTTCCACCGGAATCAGGGACCTATTTTATCTATAACCATATGAATCTTATAATACAAGAGGCAGCTTCGCCAGAGGTTATGCTTCTGGCATTCTGCGACCGCTTAGCCAGTATCTCAGTCGTAGGAAATATTCCTTCCAATCTCAAACAATATGCTGACTATGTGATTAGAGAAGCAAAACAAATCTATATTCCCCTTGCTGAAAGGTTAGGATTATCCAGCGTGGCAGGTGAACTAAGAGAGAGGATATTTTTCTTGGAACAAAGAGATGTATATTTAGCTACAAGAGAGCGGCTATTAAAATATGAAATGTTTGGCAGGGGAATGGATTATGAGGAAGCTAAGAGAAGATGGGAGGAAGATGAAAGATTGCAACTTGAAAATGAGTTGAAAAATTTAGAAACCAGAGTTCCTGGGCTTATAATCGAGACGCTCAGCCTAAGAACAAAAAATATTTATTCTATCAGGGAGAAAACACAGCGAAAACCAGACGAATATCCTGGCCCAGAGTCTGAAAGGGATATATTTGGAATAAAGATTTTGATTAATTCGAGAGATTATCTTGCTAGGGTATTAGAATTTCTCTCAAACCGCTATGGTGTAAAGACAGTGGGAGCAGAGGAAAAGCATAGACTATATAAAGTTTATCATCTTAATCTTCAGGATGAGCAGGGTAGATATATAGAAATCCAGATATTCTGGGATAAAGCTGAGTATTTGAAAGAAAGAACAGGTGAGTACGCTCACTGGGTAAAGAAAGCAAGTGAAGAAACCGGGGAAAAATTTTCTCCTGACAAAGTTGAAAATGATATGGGAAAACTTGTCCCTATTGAACTGACAGGAGATTTCTTTGAAGATTTTAACGCTATCCATGGTTCCCCGGTTATAAGAAACTGGGTTTACGTAGTTTACCATCCGGATGGCAGAGCCTTAAGGCTAAAGAGAGGCGCTACAAGCGCTGATTTTGCTTCTCTGCCCCGCATCGATCGTTTTGATGCCAATTTTAGCGGAATAACTATCGCAAAAACCAGCTTGGATTTAATATCTCCACGTGAAATACAGGATGAAGAGGAACAGGCACTTCTTATTTATCATGATATGATAAGCGTCGCTATACGTGAGCATCTTGAGAGAGGTTTAAATAATGAAATATCTCCTGGAGCTGAAATTTTGTCTTTTAAGAAGAAAAATGAATATCTTTTAGGTAGCGAAGGTGAAAAACGTAAAGCAGAAATCGAAAGAACAGCAAAACATCTTCGCACAATTCTTTTGCTTAGGCTACTTTCATTGAGCAAACCTGCAGAATTTCGGGCTGAAAAAATAGAAAGAGGCAAGAAAGCGCTGGCGCGGACTTTAGGTATTGATATTAAAAGAGATTTTCAGATGCGTACTTTTCTAAGGCCGCTTGTTTATCAATATGACTTGGCTGATGCGGATGAATTATATATTTGCCTTGCCTTGGCAGAAGAAGGAGATAGGGCAATAAAAGAAAGATTATTTGATTTATCAGATATCAGGGAGATGGCAAAAAATATCGGGCAGGAAATATTAGAGAAGGAAAAGATTCAATTAATGGATAAGGATTTAACCAACTTTAATTTTGAATCAAAAGAGCAACTCTATATTGCCCTGGCTACAGGGCAGATTGAGACATCTGAAATCATCAAGCGTAGAACTTCTAATAAGGATCTTTTTGTTAAGAATATGTTTGAGAAACAAATTTCATTCGATTGGGCTGCTTTTCGTAGAGGTGAAGATACGTCATTAAAGATCTTAGCCGGAGCATTTATAGATACAGAACAATATGTCCTTTTATATGATTTAAAGATAATCAAAGGCAAGCATATTATTATCAAGAATGCAAATATTTCTAATCCGCGCGATTTTGTTTTATTGGAGTTAGTTATAGGGATGCTTAAAGACCATGGCGCTAAGGTTACAGTATCAGGGCTGCAACTTGCATATTTAGATACTCCAGAAGGTAGGCTTCATACTGTTATTCTTAAAGGCATTATAGAAAGATTAAGCAAAGGCACGCATGATTTTAAAAAGGCATCTAAAACGCGGCGTATTACACCTAAACCAGATCAGATATTATGTCTTGGCGCGCAAAAACAGGGTTTGGCGCAGACACTTGCAGAAAAGTTTAATATAGGATATGCAGAAGTATCAGTAACCCCATCTGCTGATGAATGGCCACTCGTAACACTCCCTGAGTTACAAAAAAATCTAAAGCATGTTATGCTTGTGGCTGATAGCGCTACTGATGAAGATGTTTTGAAGATTCAGTTGACAGTTGCGCTGCTTAAAGCTAAAGGGGTAAAAGAGGTTATTATAGTAGATCCATATATCAGGTATTCCCGCCAGCATCATTTTGAGGTAAATAAAATAGGCCAGGCAGGCAGTAATAGTTTCAAGACATTCTTGGATATTCTTGATGGTTTTTCTGGTGGAGATTTTAGAGTCAGCGCGCTCTTTGGCGCAAATATCCATGCAGTGAAATATGATGATAAGACTGGGGATAGAATATTGGCAGTAGGAGGATATACTGGGGGCATTGATGTTATAGATATAGATGTTTTACCTGAAGTTGCCAAATATTTTGTCCAGAAATTTAACTTAGGGCCTAAAAAACTATTTGTGATGGCAACAGATAAAGGTTCTAATTTCTATGCGCAGAATGTTGTTAACTTTTTGAGAACATTAGGATTAGATGTGGAATTTGTATATGTGAAAAAAATACGTATAAGCGAGACAAAAGTTATATTTGAAAAGCAGATATTTAGAAAAATCCAAGGAGAAGAAGCAGAAATTGATTTGGATGAATTGAAAGAAGCTGATGTTTTAGTCACAGATGATGAGCTTCGCACTGGAGGCACGCTGCGTGAATTATGCGATTTGTTAATGAAAGATTTAGAAATTGGCAGGGTCTTTGTGGGCTTTACGCATGCTATATTCTCAAAAGGCCCTGAAGCTTCCAGAGATATGTTTAACGATCTCTTGGAACAAGGCAGAATGGCAGCTTCGAATTCTGTCATCTCTGTTACTGAGCGTAATGAAGTCTTGCCTGAAAAGATAAATGTTGATAGATATATTGTAGACAGTATTTATAGTCATATAGGATCGAATAGCTCTGCAAACAATTTAAAGCAATTAACCCATCACATTATCCCATCCGAACTTTTCAGTATTTCAGTCCTTGCGCTAGTATCAGGCATTGTCCCAGTTATCTTAAAGGTTTTGTTTAGGATAGATATACCTGATTGGCTGCCATACCTTAATATAGTGACTGTGCCACTAGCTGCATTCTTATTTGGATTAGCTATTTCTATACAGCATACGCTTGACTTGTTAAAAGATACGCTTCAAATCAGAGATGGGCCATCAGCAATAAGATGGATTGATTCTCTCTTTAAAAAGAAAACTCCGTCACTTATTGCTGAATTTACAGAATCTGATCAAATTAAGCACGATTCCACCAGTTACATTGCCTATTATTCTCAAAAAGATAAATTGATCCATATAAGGCGCGAAGCTGTCGAGCAATACCAAGACTATATCCAGCGTCTTATCTACATTAAGGAAAAAACTCAGCAAGCTCTTAACCAGCCCAAGCTTCCTAATGAAATCATATCCTATGCAGTAATGATTTTAGCAATTGCGCCTGTAATGAGCTTGGAGTGGAATAGAGGAATTAGATATGCCAGCCTTGGAGCTATGTACTGGCGTCTTTATCAGCATAGCAGTATGCCAAAACATCTGACTGCCGCAATAATCTATTATGAAGAGGCAATTAAAGAGGGTGTCTGGAAGAAAATTATCCCCCTGAAGATTCGGCAGGCTATAGAAACGAGAAATACCCCTTATGATAGCGATATGGGAGATACTTCATGGCAGGATATAGAAGTATTTGCTGAAAGAGGCCGTGAGGCTATAAAAAATATACTTGGGCAATTAAAATCTGAGATTGAGGCATTTCAAGAAGCTATCTTCGATGGGCACATAAAATTAAAGTCAGTTGAGCAGTTTCGGCATATAAATAACTGGGTGCATAAGCTCTTTCTGATAGAGGTTGAGCTTCAGGATAATAAATCCCTTTCATTCTATCTTGTCTATCCAAAAAAAGGAGAAATGCGTGTTATTTTGAAGGGCCCAAAACGCATAATGGCTGATACAGGAAAGACCCACCAGGAGCCAGATATTGAGATTAGTTCTCTTCAGAGATATTATGAGGAAATAGAGGATATTGTAGGATTTCTACAGAAGGAATTCAGAAATCCTAATGTTTTTCTGGGAGAAGTTAGGTATCTTCGAAAAAAAAGAAGCGCGCAGGTTTTCTTTTCTATAAACTCAGAACATATACAACTTGCGCGAGCAGCTAATCCGCTTATCAGTTTTTTGGCAGGGCAATTACCCGATACCTCGTTTGCCTTTCATTCTGCCATTTGCTGGGTAGATACTGAATCTATGGAAAGATATGACGGAATCGCAGGGGTGCGCTTTGTATACCTGCCTCGCAGCTGGCTTAGACAGCTTACGCCTAAAAAAATCGCAGATATAGGGCACGAATGGTTTCATATCATATGGACAGCATGGCTGAAAAAGGAAATAAAGATTAAAGAACGGCAAACAGGTGGGGCTATACTGCGAGAAGAGGAAATTAGCCATCTCTCAAGGATGGATAGGCTGAGGGGATTTGCGTTAAAAGAAGAAGCGCTCTTATCTCTGAGAAAGTGGCTTGCATCAAGCTCTATTTACCGCTTTATTTTTGAGGAAGAAGAAAAAAATCCCGAAGAGTTCCGAAATGACTTAGCCGAGGAAATTATTGCGCAACTTATAGAGGCTATATTTAAAGGCGATGCTGCCATAGTCAAACCAGAGGACGAATTTGTAATACCAATAACACAAGATACAGTTAAATTTCTACTGGATGAAATTTTAAATGGCATATCTACGGATGAACGCGATAAATTATTAGGCCTTTTCTCTTTTAATGGGTTACGCAAGAGACTAGAGAGGCTTAAAGAATTTTTGATTAAAAGGGGATTACTGGATAATGGCGAGCAGGATGAGATTAAGCAGTTTATAGAGGCCTGTATCAAAGAGGAAAAAGACGGCAAAATTAAAAATCTCCTTAATAAAATTTTACATATTATTAGATTTGGGCACACATTGGCAAAAGAACGCTCGAAGGAAAAGCGCGTAACAATCAAAAAGGTATATGGAAACTATATTAAGGGGAATTTTGCCCTGTTGGATTCCCAGCTTGCGGTAGCAGATTTATTGAAAGATACAGATGCAGATTTTGAGGTAACAAAGGATCCCGCCGCAAAATATACAGTTGAGCAGATAGTATTAAAAAATGGGTTAAGATTTTTGCAGATAGCTCCGCCTGCTGGCGGTAATACCAGGGTTATAGAGATACAAAAAGGCCATTTTATCATTATAGGGCTCGGCTGGAACATGCATAGAAAAGCGCTTAAAAGGGTTTTAGCCAAACACGGAATAGATAGCTCAAATATAGAAGAGGTCTGGTTTGACCATTTAGACTTTGACCATATTGCAATTGAGCTTGCGAGAGAATTTTTTAGAGAAAGCGGTAATAAGATTATATTTAGATTTCATCCGTGGGCAAGAGAGGTAATGAAAAATCGCGGAAACAGGTATATCTTCGGAGGAATTTCCATTAAAGGCAAGAGGCTTCAAGCAGGAATAACGCTTGCAACAGGTCTAATCTCAGATTTTGACCCCAATAAATTTGATTCATTTATGAGCGAGTTAGAAGAAGCCGGTTGTTTAGCAAATTTTGATGAAAGAAAAAAAGTTTTTATTCCTGAGCTAAGCGATAGTTTTGTACGCCTGTATAGCGCAAACCACGGGGAACTTGAAATATCTGTTTTGGGCGGCCGGGCGGAAAAGAGTTTAAAAAGAGTTCTTGGAATTTACGACCAAAAGGGAAGATATTTAGGCCAAAGCCGCCACACCATAGCAGATGTCATTACCTTAGTTAGAATTGGCGATGAGGCAATAGTTATAGGAGGAGATGAATGCAGGAAGAACCCTGTCCCAGAAAATGCGCCTGAGACATACCTTAGTCAAGCGATTGGTAACAATATGGATATTGATCACAAGGAAGCCCTTTATGTTATGAACCTTATCTATAGCGCATTAGAAGAGGGTGGAATCAGCGCTGTATCCGGCGGCCACGGCGCGTTAGAAATTAATTGTATCCCCTTCCAGCTTTCTAATCTCGAAGAAGGGTTAGGTTGGTATACGCTTCAGCAGATTATGCAAAAGGGCACTAGTTGTGCGGTATATCTTAAGGACACTATTACTAAAGAGGGAAAGAGTGTAACAGGATTCTTTAAGGTTACAAGGCCTACAGCAAATTTTGCGCAAGGATACCAAGGGGCTGGTTCTATTGAATGTTTAGAGGTGTCATCTGGAAGAAGCGTTGAGATAGGCATTACGCATTTTGATACTGGCTGGAAAAGAGGTTCTAATATTGGGCTACTTAATGCTAGTCAGATGATTCAACTTTCAAAATTAACCAATTTGAATTTTAAGATTTTAGATAAAGCGCAGTTAACCAGCATATGCGGGGTTTCAGATAAAATTGCAGGCAGAATAGCGAAATGGGTATCTTTATTAGGAAGTACAAGTAATTTAACAGGAGGTGAAAGGGATTCTACCCCCAAAAATCTTAAGAAAAAAAATGTTTCTCAAGAAGAGGTGGATGAAGATATAAGTTTATCCATACAAAATGGTGAGGCAATTGGGCTGGATGTAAACACTGTATCAAGTGAAGCCGATATAGATAAGCTATTTGAAGGAGAGTTACCAGATATAGCAGCTAACTTGATAAAGGCTTTTACTTATGATGATAGCGATGCAAGAGAAAATGCAAGAAATAAACTTGAAGCATACTTTGCCCGCTCTCCTGATAATATAGTTAAACTAAGACGCCTTCTAAAACGCATACACCGGCTCTCCAAGGATTCAGGCCAAAACGAAACCCTCTTAACAAGAAGAATAGTTATCCTGCTTACTGACAGCGGTCCTTTTACTAAAGCTGCCGTTTTAGCCCATGCAAGTAAAATTCAGAATTCTATTTACTTTCATTTTAATACCCTTGATGCAATAGAGAGGGGCAATCTTAAGGTTGTATTGGAACATGAAGATAGAGATATAATAAATGGCGGGCACAGAGACGATATACCCGATGGAGAATGGCAAAAACTAAAAACATTCTGGGATGAACTGATAAATAGACAGTTAAAAAATCCTGCTACAGTTGGGATTAGAACAGAAACAAGGCCGCCACCATACAGAAAGAATGCATATTTCGACCGTGACGCGCTGCTTACTGCGATAGGTAAGATTGTGGAGAAAACGCCTTGGGGCGCTATAAGATACCCAGTTATCATTACGGATAAAGACGGAACGCTTATTCCTATGAAAGGCCAATTAGACGAGGTTATGGCCATGAGGGTGATTGAGATACTGCAGGCAGGATGCCCCTTTATAATCCTAACCGGTAATAATAAGAATAGCCTTGAAAATGACGTTTTGCCCCAACTTCTGGCTGCATTGGAGAGGATTAATGCTGCAAGACAAAGCGCAAAAAGACCCTTATTAGAAAAACGCGAGATTTTCTCTAATTTCTATGTGGCGGCATTAAGTGGAGCGCAGATTTGGGGTTATAATGACGCGGTAAGCAGCGACGATAAAGATATAAGCCAGTTCCTTAAACTCTCGAAAGAATACCCTATAGAGGAAGGTGTGGTTGAGAGTATTGTGGAGGTTTTGAAAGAGGTAGTGGGTGAGCATATCTCTATAGATAAACCATCCGGAGGAGGCAATCTTATGCCTTTTACGCCTACTGGAGAGAGAATACGTGTACATCGGGGTGAAAATGGCAGCGTATTGCAAATTACCTTATGTGTTCCGGGTTTCGATGTTTTCAAAGCAGAGAAACTTGCCTTTGACCCAGCAGGAAGAAGGCGCAAGGTTTGGATAGAGGTAATCCGCACTAAACTTGCAGCCAGAGGCTTTGGCAACATCATTGTAGAGATAGGCGGGACAACTTCTATTGATTTAAAAGCCAGTGATAAGGGCGCCTGTATAGCGAGATTGGTAGAGTTTCTTAAGCTTGACCTGGATGCAGTAATCTACTTTGGAGATGAGTTTTTCAAAGACGGAGGAGATAGCTCTGTGATAGGTGAGGTTCGTCAGGCAGTAAACGTAGGAAGGTCCTCTAGCATAGATGAGGTTGCTAGGGTCGCAGCAGGCCAATCAGGGCATATTTTTGTAAACCCCCAGAATGATATTCTAAACGGGCCAGAGGCAATGCATCCGTATCTACTGGCGTTAATAGCAGAGTTAAATAGACGGAACTATTATGGCACAGAGGGGCTGCAAATTTTTATGTCAGATCGTGATGCAATGCTCTATTCTGCCGATCCTGATCTACGCGAATTATTGGAAAGCGATTGGCTGATGGCTGATGGCGAGTTAAATTTTGGCGCAGCTCGATTGGCAGGCGCAACCATCGATAATAGAAGAATGCACCATTATATATTATTGCGGACACTGATACATGGCGTAAGAAATCCTGCTTATGCTATTGCTGCATTAAGATTGGTATCTCCCTATTATTATGCAAGGTTGATGCGCATGGGCGGCGGTGATAAGCCTCATAGCAATTTTGTAGAGGATGCGTTTATGAAGAATAGAATGAAGTGGCTCTATGTGGCGGATTTGGTGACGTTGATAGAAACGGATATTTTATGCAGTCAAGACCCGCAGGCAGTAATTGAAAACTGGGCGGCAATTTTACAGGCACAATATGGAAGCGCGGGATACCTATACAGAAGACAAGCTGAACGCAATGTATTTGCTTTCCTATGGAGAGAAATTGCGCCTGTTTTAGCCATTGAACCTACTGCGCATTACAGTCAAGAACCTCTGGCAGTAATTGAGGCCTCTCAATTTATGAGAGCGCATAAGAATAGAGAGAGAGACGTAAGAAGACGCTTGAATACTTTATATCGGGCGATTCCAAAAGAAGATATGGAATTACGCCGCAGGTTGGCTTTTTTACATTGGGCATTCCTGCAGTTTTATGTAGAGTTTGTAGAGTATGCTATAGAGGACCGTTTGGAGCTTGTAAGAAGCATATGGAGCGGCGGGAGAACATTAACTGAGATCAAGGAATTAGATGAATATTTCAGAGAATAATTCGGTGGATTTATGCCTCATGTCGTTGACCGAGGCATAAGCGTTCTTAGGGGCACGAGGAGAGACGTAAAAAGAGCGCTTGCGGCTATGAAGATTTCAGGCAGCAGGAGTCATTTAAGTATACCTGATAAAGTCCGCTTTCAGATAAAAGATGAACTCCTTGCGGATTATGATGTGCGCGTCAGGGATACTTTAGAACAGTTGGAATCCTCAGCGAAGACATTAAAAGGGCAGCTGCTTGCTTTGGAGAGAGGCCTGCAAAGAGAAATTTCTCAATTGGGTAGAGGGGTAAACGCAAATATCCTTAAGCAACTGAATTATATGATTAAAGACTGTCGGAAAGACGATTTCAATACCACTACTACTGTAGCCGCGATAGAGGAGTTTCTTAGTTGGCTTGTAACCGGAAGTGGAGTTGTTGAATATGACTCTTGGCTAGACCAGCAAGTAGGGGCTATCGTAAAAACAGCACAGGAATATGAGAAGGCCTGTCAGGCCTATATCGCATATAGGGATGGGATTGTAAAATATTTAGATGAATTTTACGAGAAAGTTCCTTCTTTAACCAGCGTGAATAGCGCTATTAAGCTTCAAGATGAAATTCAGGCTCTTAAGGATGCGCTTGAAGATATCCAGAACCTCGCTGAAACAATAGAAGACGGTGCCTCTGTGATTACTCATGTTGCCTGTGTGGAGTTGGGAGAGGAATTTCTTTACGAGGTAAAGAATACAAGATTAGGAATGACTAAACTGAACTTGCAAGAGGCGGCGGAGGCGGTTGTTAACTACGAAGAATTCTTAAGCGTAGTGAGGAAATTATTAGATATTCTTGAGGAACGTTATATAACTCGTTATGGAAGGAAGAGAAACAAAGTTACTCCAGAAGTCGCGGTGATGGCCGAAGCTTCTTCTCTTGCTGAGGCGCGAATAGCGCAACAACTGGGGTTATGGAGCAGCAAAGAGGAGGAGTTTGTGCGGGCTGCAGCTTTAATCGCAGAAATACCTGAGCCGATCGAAGAGAATGAAGATACTCACCTTCCCTCTTTTTCCTCCGCCCTCTCGTGGCCAGCATGGAGATGGGGATTGGTAGCAAGTGGTATAGCGACAGTAGCCGCCCTATTCTTATTAGGCCATCCAATAACTATAGCAGGAGTTGCAGCTATAGCATTGGCAATATTAATAATAAACGGAAGATACCTTATCCGTTATAAGGATATCGGCTACAAGACATCGTTACATGAAATGTTCCATGCCAAAAAGGCTGAGGAATTAGGAGTTAAAACAGAGGTTAAATATGGCGATGAATCAGGCCCAGTGTATGTTGAAGTAAAAACAGACGACCCGATAAAAAAGCGCTCTATAGATACTGCAGGTGTACTGGGAAGCTTAATAGAAGCAGGCATATTCTTGTCAATATTTATCCTTGCAAGATGGTTTAGTTCATCATTAGGTATAGACCTGCCGGATTTTGTAACCTATCTCAGCGTAGCAGGGATCTTATCTAGCCTTATCCATGCCTTAGTTAGCCATCCTGAAGCAGTATTTGTATCAGTTAAAAAATGGTATCTGTCCCTATCCGCTCCTAGAATGCAATTAGAAGACGGAGCCAATATTGTAGTGATTGGAGGCGGGCCTGCAGGCTCATTTTTTGCAATAAACCTACTCAGAAAAGCAAAAAAAATAAACAAGAAAGTAACAGTTACTATCATAGAGAAGAAAAAAGAAATTAACTTAGGCGCGCCTAAGAATTCAAGCGCGCACAGAGAAGGATGTAATTTTTGCGCAGGTGCATTATCTCCGAAAATGTGCGAAATTCTGGATAATTTAGGCATTGTTCTCCCGGATGATGTTATACAAGGGAGAGTTAGCCAGATAACAGTGGATATGGAATGGAAGATGCTGCATTTTCTTGTTCCGCTAGGAAGAAAAATTATATCTGTTTTTAGAGGAGCCAGGCCTGAAGCTAGGGAACTTAAGGATGCTAACTTTGATTCGTTTATGTTAGAAGAGGCGATTAAAGAAGGAGCAGAGGTTATTACGGGAGAAGTACAGGATATTAAATATTCGGAGACAGGTAAGCCATTAATTACCTGCAAGGGCGCAGAAAAAGATGTTGAGGCAGATTTTGTCGTATTTGCAGGAGGCGTTAACTTAATTCCAGGCCAGCAAACCAAAGATAATAAAATTTTTGGGGCTTTTAAGAAAATATTGCCAGGATTTAGGCCTCCATCTATTCGAAAGGCATTGATATTTGAATTAAAGGCTGGAAATGAATTTCGCGGCGAAAAAGATGAAATACATTATATCTTGTACGGCTCAAACGATTTAAAATTAGAGTTTGTTTCTATAATTCCAAAAGGTGATTTTATTACAATTGTATTGATAGGGCCTACAATTGATTCCAGCGTCCCCAGAGATAACCCTGGCATAATAAAAAAGTTTTTAGCATTACCCCATATAAAACAATTATTACCAAATGCTGAGCTTAAATCTGTCTGTATATGTAATCCTAGTATGATAACCGGGAGCGCAGAGAATCCTTTAGGAGACAGGATAGCTCTGGTAGGAGACGCGGTTATTTCAAGGCTTTATAAGGATGGTATCTGGACTGCGTATTTAACAGCCAGTGTTCTATCTGATACTATTTTAGATATTGGAATAGATAGTAACAGTTTAAGGGAAGGGCATGGGAAAGCCATTAGACAGCTTAAGATAGATAATTGGTTTGGCCATATTATATTTATGTTAAATAAATTTATGTTTAGCCATTCTATATTGAGCAGAATAATATATCAGGCAGTTTTAACAGAAAGGAAGTCTAAGACTAAAGGGGCAAGAAGATTAGAAGATATATTCTGGAAGATAATAAGCGGTGATGATATGTATAGGAATATTTTTATTTCTATGTTTCATCCTATTGCTATATGGTCGCTCGTTATAGGGGGAGCGCTGGTAACTATAAGGAATATATTAACAGAATCAATTTTTGGATTAAGCTGGAGAGATATTGGCAGATACCCTGTTGGAATTTATAAAGAGGAGATTGCAGTTAAAAGAAAAGAGTTTATAGATAAGCTTGGCGGTAATTTAAGCACAGAACTGCAGAGAAATCTTGATGTTGAAAGAAGTTACTCTATAAAAATAAGAGCGGATAAACAAAGAGTAGTAGAAGAGTTAGGAAAATTTGGAGAAGAAGATAGGGAATATTTTAGGCCAAAGTGGATAAAAGTAAAGAGGACCGAAAGAGGCCGTAATGAACTTGGCAGTGTAATTCGGTACAATATCCTAAATATTTTATTTTATGATATAGTTTTAGAAAGTTTTGTAGATGGACGTTTTCTAGTTTATAGGATTCGGGATAGTTTTGCTAAAGGCGGGGTATTAATATTTGATATAAATGATAATGGAAAAAAAGATTGTATTTTATCTGTATATGTGGCGTTTAATTTTGACAGAGGGAATTTATTAAAAAAGATATTTTGGTTCATTTTTAAGCCGGCATTTCCTGCCTTTATGCATGATGTGATATGGAATCACTCACTCTGCCAGATTAAAGATGTTATTGAAAAAGGCAGTATTGATCAAGTGAGCACAAGGCCGATAGTTAATACTGCGTTATAGATCAATTCTAATATAAAGCATATTCCCCAAAAAAATTACTTGACAAATAGCACTCTAAGTGTTAGAGTGCTAATCAGTTCAAGGAGTGACATATGAAGAAAGTTGATACTGAGTCAAGACAAAAAAGCATATTTAATGCAATAGTTGAATCCTATGTGGATAGCGCTACGCCTGTAGGCTCCAGGGCTATTGCTCAGAGGTTCAGGAATACCATAAGCCCTGCTACAATCAGGAATGTCATGGCAGACCTGGAAGAAAAAGGACTTATTATGCATCCGCACACTTCTGCAGGCAGGGTCCCTACTGATAAAGGCTATAGGTTCTATGTAGATTCTTTACTTGAACCCAAACATCTTACAAAGGAAGAAGAGTCCATAATAAATAAATTAATACGCCAGTCTACTGGCGACATTGAACATGTAATGCAAAATATCTCCAAGGCCATAAGCCTTGCAACGAACGTTGCCGGCATAGTGCTTATGCCTAGGCTGAAAAGAAGCATCTTTAAGCATATAGAACTTTTTAATATGGATAATTCCAAGATCATGGCTGTTATTGTCACGACTTCAGGTTTTGTAAAAAATTCAATAATGGATTTTGAAGAGCATCTCACCGGGCAGGAACTTACGCGCATAACAGAATTCTTGAACAGCGAACTGGAAGGCGTATCTCTGGGAGAGATAAAATCATACCTGACCCGCAAACTCCTGGAAGAAAGAGATTCGTTCTACATATTTTTAAAGAGGGCAGCTGATATTTTGTCTGTCTCGAGTTTATTCAGGGCGGATGATCACTTGTATTTTGACGGCGCAGCATGTATAATGTCGCATCCGGAATTCACGGATATTCGCAAGGCGAGATTATTTTTAATGGCGTGCGAAGATAAAAAAGAGCTGTTGAGTCTTTTAAATGAAGACATGGAGCATGAAGGTATAAATATCCATATAGGAAAAGAAAATATCTATAACGATATACAGGATTACTCAATAGTCACTTGTAATTATAATATCAATGGCGTTACAGTGGGCGCAATAGCTGCGATGGGGCCTACCAGGATGGAATATGGCAAGGTCATCTCTGTTTTAAAGCACATTTCGGCCGAACTAGGAAAGGCATTGGAAAATCTTGGCTGAGCATAATCACGATAACGAACCCGGCCGCGAGCAGGAACCAAAATACGCGAAGAAAAATAAAATCCTTCTGACTGCGGAAGAATTCCAGGCCCTGGAAGATAAGGCCGGGAAGTCAGATGAATATTATGACAGGCTTTTGAGGCTGCAGGCGGATTTTGACAATTATAAAAAGCGGCTCGAAAAAGAGAAGATAGAATTCATAAAATTCGCCAACGAAGAAATTATCGCGGAAATCTTAAAGATATTGGATGATTTTGAGCGGGCAGTTGAGGCAGGCAAGATAAAGCATGATTTTGACATCCTATATAAAGGTATAGAGATGATCCATAAAGACTTGAGTGATTTTTTGAAAGAAGAGGGCATTAAAGAAATAGAAGCCAAAGGGAAACCATTTAATCCTCATGAACACGAGGCAATGATGCAGGAAGAGACAGACGCTCATCCTGAGGATTATGTAATAGAAGAATTGCAAAAAGGATATACCTTTAACGGCCGTGTCATAAGGCCGTCTAAGGTAAAAGTGGCAAAAAAGCCATCTAAAAAATAGGAGGTGTGTTATGGCAAAAGTTATAGGAATAGATTTAGGGACATCTAACTCAGCAGCATCGGTAATGGAAGGTACAAGACCTGTTATAATCCCGAGCGCGGAAGGAGCGGGAGTGGCCAGCGGAAAAGCATTTCCGTCTTATGTGGCATTTACCAAAGACGGCCAGAAGCTTGTAGGCGAGCCTGCCAGGCGCCAGGCAGCTATAAACGCCGAAGGCACTGTTCAGGCAGCCAAGCGCAAGATGGGCACGGACTTCAAGTTTAAGATCTTCGGCAAGGAATATACCCCTCAGCAGATCTCTGCTTTTATCCTGCAGAAAATAAAACAGGACGCAGAGGCATATCTGGGCGAGAAGGTAGAGGGTGTGGTCATTACCTGTCCTGCGTATTTTGACGATAATCAGCGTCAGGCTACCAAGGATGCTGGCGAGATAGCGGGCTTAAAGGTCCTGCGTATTATAAATGAACCCACAGCTGCCTGTCTGGCCTATGGTCTGGACAAGGCTCAAAAATCGCAGAAGATTATGGTATTCGATCTCGGCGGCGGGACATTGGACGTTACTATAATGGAAATGGACCAGGGCGTATTTCACGTGCAGGCAACTTCCGGAGATACACAGTTGGGCGGCACTGACATGGATAAAGTCCTGCTGGAATACCTGGCAGGGCAATTCAAGCGCGAAACAGGCATTGACCTTATGAATGATAAGATGGCAGTGCAGCGCTTGCGCGAAGCCGCGGAAAAGGCCAAGATAGAATTATCTTCCACAGTCTCTACGGATATAAATCTTCCTTTTATTACAGCGGATGCTTCAGGCCCGAAACATATGACTATGACTTTATCCAGGGCAAAGCTTGAAGACCTTATAAAGACTATTGTCGACAGGTGCAAACACCCTGTTGACCAGGCAGTAAAGGATTCCAATCTTTCCACTAAAGATATTGACAGGATCATTATGGTGGGCGGTCCGACCAGGATGCCTATTGTCCAGAAATTCTTAGAGGATTATGTCGGCAAAAAAATTGAACGCGGCGTAGACCCTATGGAATGCGTTGCGCTCGGAGCAGCTATCCAGGCCGCGATTATCACCGGCGACATGAAAGATGTACTGCTTCTTGACGTTACCCCGCTTTCTTTAGGCATAGAAACGCTGGGAGGAGTAAGCACAATATTAATAGAAAGAAATACCTCTATTCCCACGCAGAAAAGCCAGGTTTTCTCAACTGCCGCGGATAACCAGACAGCGGTTACCATACGAGTTTTGCAGGGCGAGCGCCAGATGGCAGGCGACAATGTAGAGCTGGGAAGATTTGATCTAGTAGGCATTCCTGCTGCGACGCGAGGCATACCTCAGATTGAAGTAAAATTTGATATTGATCGCGATGGAATTGTGCATGTTTCGGCCAAAGATTTAGGCACAGGCAAAGAGCAGACTATTAAAATCACTGCCCCTACCAAATTGTCAAAGCAAGAGATAGACAAGATGGTAAAACAGGCCGAGGAATTTGCCGACCAGGATAAAAAGAAGAGAGAGGAAATAGAGATAAAGAATCAGGCAGATACTCTTGCGTATTCTGTTGAAAGGTCTTTGAAGGATTTCGGCGACAAAGTCAGCCAGGACGATAGGCTCAACATAGAAAGAAAGCTTACTGACCTTAAAGAAGCTTTAAAAGGCACAGACGCTGAAAAGATTAAAAAGTCAATGGAAGAGCTTAGCCAGGCCGCGCATAAATTGGCCGAAGAGGTCTATAAGCAAGCTCAGGCGAAACAGGCTAAACCTGGCCAGCCAGGAGCAGGAGATACAGGAGCTGGCGGGCAAGGGCCTTCTGAAGCATCTAGCGGCGAAGAGCCTAAGAAAAAAGACGGCGAAGACGTTATTGATGCGGAATTTAAAGAGAAATAATGACGACAAAGAGGGATTATTACGATATTTTAGGGGTTCAGAGAACTGCGAGCGTAGATGATATAAAAAAGGCGTATAGAAATCTTGCGCTTAAATATCATCCTGACCGCGTTACCACTGATAAGAAAAAAGAAGCTGAAGAGAAATTCAAGGAAATATCAGAGTCTTACGCAGTTCTTTCTGACTCTCAGAAAAGAAGCCAGTATGACCAGTTTGGCCACGCAGGCATTGATTCTAAATATTCGTCTGAGGATATATTTAGAAACGCTGATTTTTCAAGTATCTTTGAAGACATGGGCGTTGGCGGGGATATGTTTGAGGAGATCCTTGGAAGTTTTGGAATGTTCGGAGGCTCTGGCCATAGGCGAAGCCGCGGGTCTGGAAGAGGAAGAGATCTTGAATTTGAAGTGGAAATCTCTTTTGAAGAAGCAGCATTCGGGACTAAAAAAACTATAAATATCCCAAGGCATGAAACATGCGATGCTTGCAGCGGTTCCGGATCCAAACCAGGCACTAAAAAAACTAACTGCCCCACCTGTAACGGCAGGGGCCAGGTCTTATATTCAGCAGGCTTTATAAATGTTTCCCAGACTTGCCCTAAATGCAGAGGAGAAGGCTCTACTATAAAAAACCCATGTTCCAAGTGCGATGGAGCTGGTAAAGTCAGGGGCGCTCAAAAAATAGAGGTAACTATTCCTGCAGGCGTTGACACAGGTTCACGTTTACGCGTCCAGGGCGAAGGAGATTCTGGCTCAAGAGGCGGCCTTTCCGGAGACCTTTATATTTATATAAATGTAAAAGAGCACCCTGTATTTCAGAGGCACGGTTATGATATAATTTGCGAAGTGCCTATCAGTTTCCCTTTGGCCACTATTGGCGGAGAAGTTGAAGTCCCTACTCTTACAGGCAATGTAATGATGCGGATTCCTGAAGGCACTCAAAGTGAGAGGGTATTTCGTCTGGGCGGGAAAGGCGTAAAAAACCTGCGCGGTTACGGCACAGGCGATCAGCTTGTTAAAGTTATAGTGGAAACGCCCACCCACTTGACTTCAGAACAGAAAAAGTATTTAAGAGAATTTGAAAGAGTGTGTAATGGGAGCGTTAATCCAATGTCCGCGTCTTTTATGGATAAGGTAAAAAGGTTATTCAAGAAATAAAGGAGTTTAAAATATGCCCACATACGAATACGAATGCGCAAAATGCAAAAAGACTTTTGAGATATCTCAGAGCATGAAAGATAAGCCTTTAACCACTTGCCCTGATAAAAAATGTAAGGGCAAAGTAAAACGCCTTATAGGTTCTGGCGGCGGTTTTATATTCAAAGGCCCTGGTTTTTACGCTACTGATTACAGGAGCTCCAGCTATAAGGAAAAGGCGAAAAAGGATAGCCCTTCCAGCCCATGCAATACATGTAAGGAAGGATGCAAGCATTGATTAAGAAATTCCTTAAATACTGGGCGCCTTTATACCTGTATGCGGGAATTATATTTTACATTTCAAGCATCCCCAAACCTCTGCCTCAGATTTCCGTACCTTATTTTGACAAATTTTTGCATATAATCGAATATGTTGTTTTCGGCATTCTAGCTGCCAGAGCTTTTAAAAATTCTTCCCGGGATGTTCTCCGTAGAAATTTTAAAATACTGGCAATCCTGACAGCTGTAGCTTACGGAGCATCGGATGAATTTCACCAGCTTTTTGTGTCTGCGAGGGCCGGCGATGTTTTTGATATAACAGCAGATGTTGTTGGCGGAACAATAGGAGCGCTATATTATGGCAGATATTATCCCCTTTAAAGGCGCTCGTTATAACCCGGAGAAGATAAAAGATTTTTCAAAAGTAGTTGCCCCGCCTTATGACGTAATCTCCAAAGAGGAACAGTCAGAACTTTACAGAAGAAGTCAGTATAATATTGTTCGGATGCTTTTGGGAAAGGCAATGCCTGGCGATAATGATAAAGAAAATAAATATACCCGCGCAAAGAATTATCTTAAAGCATGGCAGAAAAATGGAGTTTTGAAAAAAGATTCAGAGGTCAGCATATATATAAACCTGCAGGAATTCAAACTCGAAGGAAAGCAAAAAAGAAGAATCGGTTTTATCGCGCTTTTAAAGCTCGAAGAATTTGATACGAAAAAATCTTCCATATATCCTCATGAAAATACGCTGTCTGCTCCAAAAGAAGACAGGGCTAAACTCATTCATGCTATTGAAGCAAATCTCGGACCTGTATTCGCGATATTCGAAGACCGCGACAGATCTATCTCCGATATTCTCAGGAAACAAATGTTGTCCAAACCATTAGTAAATATAGTGGATAGCCGCGGTATTAGAAATAAATTCTGGCAGGTCTGTGATAAAAAAATCATAGATGCGCTTTGCAGTTCCATAAAAAATAAAAAGATTTTCATCGCAGACGGCCACCATAGATACGAAGTGGGCCTTAGGTTCAGTAAATTCAAAAAAGACCCTAAATACGGCTACATCCTAACCTATTTTACAGACCTTCTTGGCGACGGCCTTGTGGTATTGCCTTACCATAGATTAATAGGAGGCATGGATAAAGAAGAGCTTTCCAGCCTGGAAAAAGATTTAAGGAAAAAATTTATTACAAAAGCCCTTAAATCTAAAAAAGACCTTAAAGCCTTTCTTGGTAAAGCCAAGCCCAGCGAAGCCAGATTTGTAATTTATAGCCAGAAGCATTTCACAGGCCTTATGTTTAAAGATAAGAAGGACATGGACGTTACTATTGCCAAAGATCTTATCATCGAGCCTCTAAAGAATTTTTTTATAGATTTTACAAAAGATTTGGATTATGCTATTAAGGAAGTAAACAAGGGTAAATTCAGTTTTGCTATTTTAGTTAACCCTGTCAAGATTACGGAAATCAAGGATGTTGCTTTCTTAGGCAGACGCATGCCGCAGAAATCAACATATTTTTATCCCAAGGTTCTTACAGGCCTTGTGATAAATGTATTTTAATATGCCTCTATTTGGTAATCCAAAATCTAGAACCCATAATATGCCGCAGAAGCGCAAGGGCGTGCCTGACGGTCAATGGGTAAAGTGCGAAGACTGCGGCGAGATCATCTATAAAAAAACTCTTGATGAAAATTTTAAGGTCTGTTCTAAATGCAATTTCCATTTTACACTTGCTGCATACGAGCGCATAAATCAATTCGTTGACGAAAATAGCTTTGAAGAATTTGATAAAGACATGAAATCAGGGGATCCTTTAGGTTTCAAAGGCCCTAAAGCGTATCCTGTAAAACTAGAAGAGGACCAGAAAGCTACAGGTATGATAGATGCCTGCGTGATAGGCAAAGCGCTGCTTGAGGCAAATAAGATTGCTCTAGGCGTCACTGATTCACGTTTCATAATGGGCACCATGGGACAGGTGGTAGGCGAGAAGATCACGAGAATCACGGAATACGCTACTGAAAATAAACTGCCTCTAATAATAATATCAGGTTCAGGCGGAGGCGCCAGGATGTACGAGGGCTTGATCTCTCTAATGCAGATGGCTAAGACGAGCGCTGCCCTTGCCAGACATAATAAGGCCGGCCTTTTATACATTTCAATACTTACTAATCCTACCATGGCAGGAGTCCTTGCAAGTTTTGCCACGTTGGGCGACATTATAATAGCAGAGCCGAAAGCCCTCATTGGTTTTACGGGTCCTAGAGTAATAGAGCAGACTATCCGCCAGAAACTTCCAGAAGGATTTCAAACCTCGGAGTTTCTTCTCGAGCATGGCCTTATAGATATAGTCAGCCATCGCAAAAACCTTAAAAATATTGTCTTACAGCTTATTACCTATTTATCCTAAAAATGTATCCTAAAAATGTTTGACATGTTTGCGGAAGTCAGATAAAATATAAATCTATGGCGCAAGTAAGTTTAAAGGATGTTTCCAAGATATATCCTGGCAATATACAGGCTGTTCACACTATAAGCCTTGGCGTTGAGAACAAGGAATTCGTTGTTTTTGTAGGGCCTTCAGGCTGCGGCAAATCCACTATATTAAGAATGATAGCAGGCTTGGAAGATGTTACAAAAGGCGAAATCTGGATAGGCAATAAGATGGTGAATGATGTGCCTCCCAAGGATAGAGACATTGCTATGGTCTTCCAGAATTACGCGCTTTATCCCCACATGACTGTTTACGAAAATATGTCATTTACCCTCAAACTGCGCAAATATCCTAAATCAGAAATAGATTCCAGAGTTAAAGAAGCAGCTGATATCCTAGGTATCGCCAAACTTTTAAACAGACGGCCCAAGGAACTTTCAGGCGGCCAGCGCCAGAGAGTCGCGGTCGGCAGGGCCATTGTACGCAAGCCGCTGGTATTTTTATTTGACGAGCCATTGAGCAATCTTGACGCTAAGATGCGCGTCCAGATGAGAGCAGAATTAAATAAACTCCATATCAGGCTCCAATCTACCATGATATACGTAACCCATGACCAGACAGAAGCTATGACTATGGGTAACCGCATAGTTGTAATGAAAGACGGCGTCATTCAGCAGGTAGCAGACCCTATTACGCTTTACGATAAGCCGGTAAATAAATTTGTAGCAGGTTTCATGGGCTCCCCTCCTATGAATTTTATAAAGGGGAGGATAATCAAAAAAGACTCCAAGTTTTTCTTTACAGAAGAGGGCTTTACTGTGAAGATATTAGAAGACATGTACAAAAAATTGGCCCATTATGAAGGCAAAGAAATTTTTTTCGGCATAAGGCCTGAAGATATATATGACAAACTTTTTACTTCTCAGGCATCTTCTGAAAATATAGTAAAAGCCGTTGTTGAAATGGTAGAGCCTATGGGCGCAGAATCATACCTGTATATCACAATCGGAAAAAGCTCGCTTATCGCAAGAGTAGGGGGGCATGACAAGCCGGAAGTTAATCAGGATATAGACCTTGTGTTTGACATGTCAAAGGCCCACTTCTTCA
Source organism: Candidatus Omnitrophota bacterium (assembly GCA_003485765.1). Classification (GTDB taxonomy): domain Bacteria; phylum Omnitrophota; class Gorgyraeia; order Gorgyraeales; family Gorgyraeaceae; genus UBA10183. The sequence goes on from DNHS01000011.1 coordinate 90,450, forward strand.
ATAAAGACACAGAAGAAATAATAATATAAACCTAACCCTGAGCAAGAGAGCCCTTGCGCTGGCTAAACTATAGCGAGCACGTTGAAGGGTGCTTATGCAATCAGAAGATAAAAACCTCACAACAACAATCTTATTATCTAGCATCAGTTTTATAATCGTTTCCTATCTTATTTTCCGCACTAGTCTTCCTAAACTGCCGGATATTTTTTTATATAATCTTATCATAATCTTCAGCCTGCATGAGTTCGGGTACAATAGAAGCCTTTTTTTTCTGGGCGCAAGTATTTTTTTGACAATCCTCGTATCTATTACCACGCATTTCTTTTATGTCTGGAACGTCCCTGTATTTTTTATAACATTTTTAATTGCCGAAAATGAAATAAAGAAACATAACTATCATTCTCATATCATGGAGACTCGTATAGAAGAGATAAGAGAAAACATCAATATCCTTGAGGATGATCACGCCAGGCATAAAAAAGAAGCCGTATCTTTAGAGAAGAAAGAAGGAAGGTATAATTCCCTGAAGGATGTCGTTTCTGTGCTTAATTCCACGTTATCCATGGAGGATGTTGCAAGAAAGATAATGGATAATGCTTTTAATATCGTGGGTAAATCAGATTCCGGCCTTTTATTTTTGGTGGACACCGTAAAACAGGAGTTACACCTCGCTCTTTCAAGAAACAAAATTTCCCCGGAAAAAATAAAAACAAAAAAAGGCGACATCCTGGATGACTGGGTTTTCAAACAGCGCCAGGCCTTTCTAACAGAAGACATAAAAAAAGATTTCAGGTTTAGCGAAGATAAGTTTAATGGATACGAAAGGCTGTTTCGCTCTGTTATTTCGTGCCCCTTAATGGAAGGCCATAAAGTTATAGGCATATTGAGGCTTGAAAACTCTAAGCCTTATAACTATACTTCCGAAGACCTCAGGCTTTTGGATATTATATGCGATATAGGAGCAGTAAGCCTTCAGAACGCAGCCTTGTATAAAGAGACTCTGGCCCTTGCTATTAGAGATGGCCTTACAGGCTTATTTTTGAGAAGATATTTTTTGGACAGGCTAAAAGAAGAATTGTCCCATTGTCTTAGGAATAATTCAAGTTGTTCCTTTCTTATGATAGACGTAGATAATTTCAAAAATTATAACGATGAATACGGCCACACAGCCGGCGATATGGTACTAAAAGCAATTTCCAAAGTTCTTTTAAATTTTGTAGATTCAGGAATAGCTTGCCGTTATGGTGGAGAAGAATTTTCAATACTCCTGCCTGATGCTTCGAAAAAAGAGGCGATTCGCATTGCTGATAATATCAGAAAGGCTGTGAAAAAAGAAGATATAGAGCTTCGCAGAGTAAAGACTCATATTACAGTTTCTATTGGCGTGGCCGCATTCCCGGAAGACGCTAAGATACAGGACGAATTGATCATGAAAGCTGATGAACGCCTCTATAAAGCCAAGCGCGAAGGGAAAGATAGAGTAGTAATAGATTAAAGAAATGCAGATAGATTGTCATTGCGAGGCGCCGTAGGCGCCGAAGCAATCTTAAAACATTATGAACCCTTTTATGTATTTTATTTTTTATGTGTTACTTTTGGTTTTAAGCTACAGGGTAAAATTATCCTGGTCTTTGGTTTTGTCTGGCTTGATAAGCTTCTTTATTTTGATATTCAAAATAAAGAGCGTTTCATACGAGACAGTTTTATTTATTTTATTTTTTAACGTCATACCTTTTATTACAGAAAAATTCAGAAAAAATTTTAACGCCTATAAATTCCGCATGAGAACCGAACTTGAATCTGTTAGAGAAATCTATGATCGTCTCCTGCAGGCGGATAAAAAGCAGTTAGAATCAAACCTTGAGATAGAGAGAAAGATGCAGCAGGTCTCCTCTCTATACGAGATATCGAAGGACATGTCTGTCTGCCTCGCCTTTGAGGACATATTTAATATATTCTCCTCAGTCCTTAAAAAATCATTCAGATTCAGGCTTGCTAGGCTTGTGCTTTTGAAAGGGTCTAAGGACGCCATAGATTCTATTTATGAGATTGAGCTTGGGCGCTCTTACGCCAAAGTCGCGCCTGATAATTTTGACAGGGAACTCATAGATATAGTTTTTGAAACGCAGAAAGAAATTCTGATCACGTCTCAGGAAGACCTGCCTTTTTTAAGAAGACTCTCTGTTATAAAAAGTTTTGAGACTTTAATAGCCATACCGCTTGTATCAGAAGAAAAGATAGTTGGTATACTATATATCGAAAACATTTCCAAGATATATTTCGAAAATTTTATGATTCTCTCAGGCCAGTTTGCAATCGAGCTCCAGAAGGTAATTCTGTATAAAAAGGTCCAGGAAATGGCTATTACAGATTCACTAACGGAAGTTTCCACGAGGCGCTATTTTTTAGAGAGTTTCAGAGGAGAGATCCGGCGTTCCATGCGCAGGAAATCCAGCATGTCTTTTCTTATGGTTGATCTGGACTATTTTAAAGAGAAAAATGACAAGTTCGGCCATCTGGTCGGAGATGTCATACTAAGAGAGATTGCTAAAATTCTTAAATCAAATCTTCGCGAGATTGATATGATCGGCAGATACGGCGGCGAAGAGTTTAGCGTGGTCTTGGCAGGGATAGACAAAGTTGGCGCATTCCAGGTTGCAGAACGTCTCCGCTCAAGCATTGAACATTCTGTATTTAAGGCATACGATGAAAAAGTTTCTAGTACGATTAGTATAGGCATTGCCAGTTTCCCTGAAGATGGCGTGGACGAAAATACCCTCATTGAATCAGCAGACAGGGCTCTTTACAAGGCAAAAGAAGATGGCCGCAATCGCGTAGAATAGCGAAGCAAAGCTCCGGCGCCAACCTAAAAATCATTTGCATTATTTCCTGACTTAATGTACTATACTTACCTATGTATACTATAGGCATTGACCTTGGCGCGACATTCGTAAAGATGGGCCTTGTAGATGACAAGGGCAAGGTCTGTTTTAGGCGCAAAATCGAGACGCCTCCCAGCTCAAATAAAGCCTTTCTTATAGATGCTATTATAGATAATATAAGAGATATTATTAAAGCTTCAAGTAAGAAAGTTTCCGGGGTCGGCATCGGCGTTCCAGGCCCGGTGGATTCTAAAAAAGGCATTGTTCATTATTTCCCCAATATAAAAGGCTGGGAAGAAGTTCCGCTTAAATCCATATTAGAGAAGAAGTTGAGCTTAGACCTTGAGCTTGATAATGATGTGAATGCCATGACGCTTGGCGAATTCGTATTCGGCGCAGGTAAATACTGCGATAATTTAGTTTGCCTTACGCTTGGGACAGGAGTTGGCGGCGGTATTATTATAGGCGGGAAACTTTATAGAGGCGGCTCTATGTGCGCCGGCGAGATAGGCCATATGCCTATCAATGAAACCGGGCCTAAATGTAACTGCGGCGGTATTGCCTGCCTTGAAAGGTATATAGGAAATAGATATATACTAGAAAGGGCTAAAAAGGCATTTGGCAGCAATATCACGCTTGAAACTTTGACCAGTCTCGCTAAATCTGGCAATAAAAAGGCTATAGCCATCTGGACAGATGTTGCTGAAAAATTAGGCGTAGCTCTTGTAGAAGTTGTCAACTTGTTAAATCCTGATAAAATTGTTATTGGCGGAGGGGTAAGTAAAGCAGGCTCTCTTATTCTAAACCCGCTCAAAAGACAAATAAAAGGCCGCGCTATGAAAGACCAGGCCAAACACGTAAAAATAGTCCTGGCAAAGCTCGGCGCTGACGCAGGCATTATTGGTGCGTCGCTTCTTTATTCTAATGTTACAAAACGAGTATGNNGTATGACTTGTTTTGTAACATAGCGGAATTTGTATGAAAAAATACATTTATCTTGGAATATTTTTGACAGGGATTTTCTTGTACTCTGTTGGTTATACTGAAGATGGCGGGAAACCTATAGAGGTAAACGGCGACCAGGTAGAATTTTTCCCTAAAGAGAAAAAGGTTATAGGTAAAGGCAACATTACAATTGACTATGAGGGGATAAGGCTCACTTGCGATAGGATTACTGTTTATACTGAAACCAAAGATAGCGAGGCAGAAGGCAATGTAGTTTTAATAACTCCTGGGGCTGAATTAAAAGGCGAAAAAGTAAATTATAATTTTAGCACGAAAATCGGCGCTATTTTAAAAGCCAGGGCTAATTCAGGAGAATGGTACGCATTCGGAGAAAGAATAGAACTTCTGTCAAACAGCGCCTACAAAGTTATAAAGGGGTATATAACAAGCTGTAATCGTCTAAAACCTCACTATAAAATAGTCTCTAAGAGCGTTATGATTTACCCCGTTACTAATAAAGTAGTTGCTAAAGATGTTGCTGTTAAAGTAGGAGATACCCCGGTCTTGTATTTACCCAAATATCATTTTGCTTTAAAAACAGGCGGTTGGCCGAGTATAAATGTTATACCGGGCAAGAAGAGTAAGTGGGGAGTTTTTGCATTAAATAGTTACAGATACGAAATGGATGAGAAAAATAGCCTTACTATCAGGGTTGACGAAAGGTCTAAATGGGGCCTTGCAGAAGGAGTTGATTATAAGTATTCATTGGACAATTTTGGCAATGGGCTTTTAAGGACATATTATACAAATCAACGCAACGTTGATAGAAATGAGCCCGAGAAGGGCGAACAACAGAGGTACAGGGTTCAGGGCCGCCATCGCTGGGATATAAATGACCACGCAATGGCTATCATGGAGTATCACCGCATGAGCGATGCCACCATGACGAAAGACTATTTTTACCGGGAAGAATATGAAAGAGAATCTTCGCCAGAATCTTATATATATGCCCTGGATAGGCAGCCTGAATATTCTCTGAGCGTCTTAGGCCGTAAAAGGGTTAATCATTTTCAGACAGTCACAGAACGGCTCTCTGAACTGAGGTTTAACCTTAAAGACCAGAAACTTTTTGACCTGCCGATTTACTTTAAGACAGATAATACTTTTACCAATCTCAATCAAAAGACCAGCGATAATGCGAATGATTTAAGCGTCACCAGGTTTGATATGTATAATAAATTATCCGCTCCGCTTAAACTTGCAAATTTTTTGAGCGTGGCGCCATTTGTAGGCGCAAGAAATACGGTTTACAGCAGGAATCTGAATGACGGTGGAGATGAATTCAGGACCGCATTTTATACAGGCGTTGACATGAGCGCGAAATTTTCAAAGACATATGAAGCCTCGGGTAAATTCTTGGGAGTAGATTTTAATAAATTGCATCATATTGTTACCCCTACGATAGAATATAAATATATTCATCAGCCATCGATTGATCCTACAAAGCTGAAACAGCTGGACGACATAGACGCCGTTGATCTGAAAGACACATTTACTCTTGGCTTAGAAAATAGGCTTCAGACTAAACGCATGATCGGCGAGAGTTTAAAAACAATAGACCTCGGATATCTATTGATAACAGGCGATTATCTTTATAAGCCTGAAGGCCGAGGCAGCCAGTTTTCCGTTATAAAAGGCGACCTTGAACTTACTCCTTTTGAATGGCTCAGGTTTGAATCAGACACTCGTTATGACTCTGATACTAAAGATTTTCAGACCTTGAATACGGATTTATACATTAATAGATTCGAAGACTGGCAGTATGGCATTGGCTCAAGATATGAACAGGATAAGATCAGCGAACTTACCTCAGAATTATTTTATAAGCCGAATAATGAATGGGCATACAGGGTATTTTCCAGATATGACCTGAAAGAGGTAGAAACTAGCGGCCATAAATATATAAATAGATTTAAGGATAAAGGGCTTACTGTTATCAAGGATTTACATTGCTGGCTGGCTGAGACAAGCATCAGTTCCGGCAGGGATAGCGGCACTACGCTTTGGTTTGTCATGAAGCTCAAGGCTTCACCAAAAGTGCCTTTTGATTTCAAAGACTATTACCCGCACCCTAAATAGGAGTTAAGATGAAGATTGCAATCATTGGCGCAGGCTACGTTGGGTTAGTGACAGGAGCGTGTTTCGCAGAGCTTGGCAATAAAGTCATTTGCGTTGATAACGATCCTGAGAAAATAGCCCTTCTCAAAAAGCTCAAGATGCCTTTTTTTGAAAAAGGCCTTGATAAAATGGTTAAGAAAAATGTTATCGCTGGCAGGCTGGTTTTTACAGATAGTATTGAGCACGCTGTAAAAAAGTCTATTATTATTTTTATCTGCGTTGGCACTCCGCCTAAACAAGGCGGCGAGGCAGATTTATCTTATATTGAAAACGTAGCCGCCGCGATCGCTAAGAACATGTTGTCCTACCGCCTCATAATTGAAAAAAGCACAGTTCCTGTTGAAACAGGCAAATGGATTGAGCATACTGTAAAGATAAATAATAAAAAAGGTATTGAGTTTGACGTGGCCTCAAACCCTGAATTTTTAAAAGAAGGCACTGCTATATATGATTTTATGCATCCCGATAGGATTGTAATAGGCGCGGAAAGCGAAAAAGCGAAAAAGTTACTCGCTAAGTTATATAAACCTATAAAAGCTGAAATAGTAATCACTGACATAAAAAGCGCAGAACTTATAAAACACGCTTCAAACTCATTTCTTGCCACAAAGATTTCTTTTATAAATTCCATTGCTAATATTTGCGAAAAAACAGGAGCTGACATAGAAAAGGTAAGCTATGGCATGGGGCTTGATAAAAGAATCGGCAGGGCGTTTTTAAAAAGCGGCATAGGATACGGCGGATTCTGTTTCCCAAAAGACCTGGATGCATTTATCCATATATCAGATAAGATGGGCTATGAATTCAGCATATTAAAATCAGTGAGATCAGTCAATGAAAACCAGAAGCAGGTTTTTCTTAAAAAGATTGAAAAGGAACTCTGGATTGTAAAGGATAAAACTATAGGCGTTCTCGGCCTTGCGTTTAAGCCGAATACAGATGATATGCGCTTTGCCCCTTCTATAGATATAATAAATTCTTTAGCCCAGTCTGGCGCCAGGATTAGGGCCTATGATCCAAAGGCTTTAGAAAAAGCCAGGCCTTTGTTAAAAGGCGTTACATTCTGCAAAGATCCTTACGATGCGGCTAAGAATAGCGATGCGCTTTTAATATTGACAGAATGGCAGGAGTTTAAACATATAAATTTGAGCCGTGTGAAAAAACTATTAAAGAATCCTTTAATAATAGACGGCAGAAATATATTTGATCCGGCTAAGATGCGTAAACTCGGTTTTAAATACATCTCCATCGGCCGTTAAGGTGATTTTATATGATAAAAGGAGTTGAAGTAAAAAAACTCAAGATTGTCCCGGACGAGCGCGGCAGACTTATGGAAATCCTGCGTTCTGACGAGCCTATTTTTCAGAAATTTGGCCAGGTGTATATGACTACGGCGTATCCTGGCGTAGCTAAGGCCTGGCATTATCATAAACTGCAGGATGATCATTTTACCTGTATATCAGGCGTAATGCGTCTGGCTTTATACGACAGCCGGGAGGATTCGCCTACATATAAGGAAATAAATGATTTTGTCGTTTCTCTTGATAATCCAATACTTGTTAAAATACCAAAACTTATATACCATGGTTTTAAATGCGTAAGCGATATAGAAGCAATAGTCATTAACGTTCCTACTATGACTTATAATTATAAAGTTCCAGACGAATACCGCTTAGATGCATTTGATAATGATATACCATACGATTGGAATAAATAGAGGTGAATTATGAAAGGTATAATTTTAGCGGGAGGCTTAGGCAAGCGGCTTGAGCCATTGACAAGGATAACAAATAAACATCTTTTGCCGGTATATGGTAAGCCGATGATTTATTATCCAATAGAGGTTCTAGTGGAAGCCGGCATAAAAGATATTTTGATAGTTACCGGCGGCAATCATGCAGGCGAGTTTCTGCGGCTTCTAGGCAATGGCTCTGAATTCGGGCTTAAGGCCATAAATTACACTTATCAGAAAGGCGAAGGCGGTATAGCGGAAGCGCTCAGGCTTGCCCAGCATTTTGCAGACAATGATAAAATCGTAGTAATATTGGGCGATAATTTAATAGAAAAGTCAATTAAGCATTACGTGGATGATTTCTCCAAACAGCCAAAAGGCGCCAAGATACTTCTTAAAAAAGTTGATGACCCTGAGAGATTCGGCGTTGCCGAAATAAAAGGCAGCCAGATTGTAAAAATTGTAGAAAAGCCCAAACATCCTAAATCAAAATACGCTGTTACAGGCATCTATATGTATGATAAAAAGGTTTTTGATATAATTAAAACCTTAAAGCCTTCCAATAGAGGCGAGCTTGAAATTACAGACGTGAATAACGAGTACATAAAACGCGGCCAGATGACATTTAGCATTCTAGATGGCTGGTGGTCGGATTGCGGTACGCACGAAGCGCTCTTACGCGCTAATAATCTGGTAGCTGATAAAAAATGAAAATTCTTGTAACTGGCGGATGCGGGTTTATAGGTTCTAATTTTATAAGGTACATGCTTAAAAAATACCCTGCCTATAAAATTGTAAACTTGGATAAGCTTACATACTGCGGAAATCCCGACAACCTTAGAGATATTGAAAAAGATTTGCGTTACGCTTTTATAAAAGGCGATATCTGCGATAAGAAAGCTGTGGAAAGTGCTATAAAATCCTGCGATGTAGTTATTAATTTCGCGGCTGAAAGTCACGTGGACCGTTCCATAGAAGACGCATCAGCTTTTATCCGTACAAATATCCACGGCGTCTATACGCTTTTAGAGGCATCTAAAAAACATAAAATTAAGAGATTTATTCAGATCTCAACTGACGAAACTTACGGCAGTATCAGAAAAGGTTCTTTTAAAGAAACCAGTTTTCTTCATCCCAATAGCCCATATTCAGCGGCAAAGGCAGGCGGGGATCATCTGGCGTTGGCGTATTATACGACATTTAAACTTCCCGTTATCGTAACCCGCTCGAGTAATAACTTTGGGCCATACCAGTATCCTGAAAAGGTTGTGCCGCTTTTTATCACGAACCTTTTGGAAAATAAAAAAGTTCCACTTTATGGCGATGGACTTAATGTCCGCGACTGGCTATATGTCATTGATAATTGCAGCGCTATAGACCTGGTCCTGCATAAAGGCAAAATCGGAGAGATATATAATATAGGCGGCAGTTTTGAAATCCCAAATATAGAGCTTACAAAGATTATATTGAAACTTATAGGCAAAACCGATAAAATGATTTCTCATGTGCCTGACAGGCTGGGCCATGACAGGCGCTATTCCTTAGATTCAGCAAAGATTAAAAAATTAGGCTGGCAGCCGTCCAAAAACTTTAACACAGCTATAAAAGAAACAATAAACTGGTATAAAGCCAATACTACCTGGTGGCAAAAACTTAAAACAACTTGACACTTCAACAATGTTGAAATGTCAAGTTGTTTGGGATTAAGACGAAATGTTTAATGAATTAAAGGCGAAAATTGAGAGTAAAAAGGCGAATATCGGGATAATCGGACAGGGGTATGTTGGGCTTCCCCTGGCAGTGGAGTTCGCTAAGGCCGGCTTTAGCGTCACAGGTTTTGACACCGACGATAAAAAGGTCTCGAGCATCAATAAAGGTATTTCTTATATCCTGGATGTGCCTTCCGTAGATGTAAAAGAGCTTGTAGCTTCCTGTAAATTAAAAGCCACCACTAATACCAGGCTCTTGAGTAAAATGGACGTCATTATTATCTGTGTTCCCACGCCGCTGCGTAAGACAAAAGAGCCGGATATTTCCTATATACTTGCGGCAAGCGAGGCAATAGCTGAGAATAAAAGAAGAGGCCAGCTTATTATTTTAGAGAGCACCACTTACCCGGGCACAACAGAAGAAGTCATAATGCCAAAATTAGACGGGAACGGCCTAAAGATCGGCAAAGACTTTTTCCTCGCATTTTCTCCTGAGAGAGTGGATCCAGGTAACCCGAAATATAAAACAAAAGATATTACTAAAATCGTCGGAGGGGTAACTCCTGAATGCACAGAGCTCGCCAGGCTTTTATATTCCCAGGCAATAAAAGATGTCGTCTCTGTTTCTTCTACACGTTCCGCGGAAATGGTAAAACTCCTTGAAAATACCTTTCGCAGCGTCAATATCGCCATGGTCAATGAACTTGCTCTCATGTGCCATAAAATGAACCTTGATGTCTGGGAGATCATTAATGCTGCCAAGACAAAACCTTTCGGCTTTATGCCATTTTATCCAGGACCCGGCATAGGCGGGCACTGCATTCCTCTCGATCCGTTATATTTGTCATGGAAGGCGCGGCAACATGGGTTTGAAGCGAGGTTTATTGAGCTTGCGGACGAGATAAACTCCTTTATGCCGCATTATGTAGTTGATAAGATAACCAACATATTAAACGAGAAGAAAAAGCCCCTAAAAGGATCGAATATTCTAATAATGGGCATAACGTATAAAAAAGACATAAATGATATCAGAGAATCGCCTGCGCTTGAAATAGTAGATTCCCTTATTAAAAAAGACGCGCATGTTCATTGCCATGACCCGCTTGTATCCGTGTTTGAACTGGATGGCTGCAAGAAAATCACCACAGTTAAGCTTACTAAAGATATTATTTCTTCAAGCGACCTTGTGGTCATTATTACAGACCATACTGATATAAATTATAAGTTTGTCGTAGATAACGCAAAACTGATTTTTGACACGCGCAATGCGTTGAAAGAATTTAAAGACGCAAAAAATATAATAAAGCTATAGAAAGGATATTATGAAATTTTTAGTTACAGGCGGGGCTGGTTTTATAGGTTCGCACATAGTGGATACTCTAGTTGGAAACGGCGATAAGGTAAAAGTGATAGATGATTTTAGCTCCGGACAGATGGAAAACCTGCAGGGAGTTTTGAATAAAATAGAGCTTATAAAAGGTGATATCAGAAATAAGGAGCTTGCCGCTAAAGCAGTTGAAGGCGTTGATTACGTGCTTCATCAGGCTGCCTTAAGAAGCGTTCCTAAATCTCTGGCTAATCCTGAACTCTATAATGACGTAAATATTAACGGCACCCTGAATATTCTAACAGCTAGCCGCGACGCCAAAGTAAAAAGGGTAGTCATGGCCTCTTCCAGCTCTATTTACGGAGATATAGATAAATTTCCTGAAAGAGAAGACTTTTTACCACAACTTATATCTCCATATGGCCTTACTAAGCTCGCAGGCGAATATTATTCCAGGATTTTTTCCAAAATCTATGACCTTGAAACAGTTAATCTGAGATATTTCAATGTCTTTGGCCCGCGCCAATCGCTTGAAAATGAATACGCTGTAGTAATTCCTAAATTTGTAACCTGCATACTTAAGGATGTTCCTCCGCCTATACATGGAGATGGTAAGCAAACCCGAGATTTTACTTATGTGGCCAATGTTGTTCATGCCAATATCAAATCAGCTACTACCCCTGGCATTAAATGCGAAGTCTTTAATATTGCCTGCGGCAAAGCCTATAGCGTCCTTGATATAGTAAAATATGTAAATAAGATACTTGGAAAAAGTATATTACCAGCATTTGGCCCAATAAGAACAGGCGATGCCAAACATACGCTTGCGGATATTTCCAAGGCAAAAAAACTAATCGGCTTTAAACCAGAAATAGGATTTGAAGACGGCCTTAAGAAGACTATCGAATATTTTAAAGGAGTAAAATGAAAAAAGCTTTAATCACCGGTATCACTGGCCAGGACGGGGCGTATTTATCCAGATTATTGGTGGATAAGGGCTATCAGGTTCATGGCATAGTGCGGCGCGTAGCTCTGGAAGACCCTGATCACAGGCTTTGGAGGTTAAAACCTTTATTAAAGAAGATAAAACTTCATGCAGGCTCTCTGGAAAGCTACGCCAGCCTATTTAATATTGTGCAAAAAGTAAAACCTGACGAATGCTACCACTTAGCAGCGCAGAGCTTTGTGAGTTATTCATTTGAAGATGAGTTTTCCACGATTAATACTAATATTAACGGCACCCTCTTTATGCTTTCAGCCATAAAGCATAGAGCCCCTAAATGTAAATTTTATTTTGCCGGATCCAGTGAGATGTTCGGCCAGGTAAGAGAGGTGCCGCAGACTGAAACTACGCCTTTTCATCCGCGTTCTCCTTACGGTATTTCCAAGGTAGCTGGTTTTGAGCTTACGCGTAATTATCGAGAAGCATACGGCCTATTTGCCTGTAATGGCATTTTATTTAACCATGAATCCCCTATGAGAGGATATGAATTTGTAACGCGTAAAATTACCCTTGGCGTAGCGCGCATAAAAGCAGGATTTGCTAAAGAATTACAGCTTGGAAATCTCGAGGCCAAGCGCGACTGGGGATTTGCAGGCGATTTTGTTGAGGCTATGTATCTTATGCTCCAAGAGAAAAAGCCTGACGATTATGTGGTGGCAACAGGCGAGACCCATACAGTAAAGAGATTCGTGGAACTTGCTTTTAATTACGCAGGACTTGACTGGAGAAAATACGTTAAACAGGATAAAGAACTCTTCAGGCCTGCCGAAGTAAATCAGCTCATAGGAGACTACTCAAAAGCAAAACGCATTTTGGGCTGGAAGCCGAAAGTAAAATTCGAAGAGCTTGTAAAGATGATGATGGATGATGATCTGAGGCGGGTTAAATGCCAAAAACAGTTTTAATCACAGGTGGAGCAGGATTTCTCGGCTCCCATTTATGCGATAGATTTTTAAAAGAAGGTTATAAGGTTATTTGTATGGATAACCTTATAACAGGAAGCCTTGCTAATATTTCCCACCTTGAGAGAAACTCTGATTTTAAATTCATAAAATATAATGTATCTGAACATATAGACTTAAAAGACGAGGTTGATCTTATTTTGCACTTTGCTTCGCCTGCGAGCCCTATTGATTATCTGATGTATCCTATACCGACGCTAAAAGTCGGCTCTTTGGGCACACATAATACGCTTGGCGTGGCAAAGGCTAAAAAGGCAAAATACCTTTTAGCGTCTACTTCCGAAGTGTACGGCGACCCTAAAGTCAATCCTCAACCAGAATCTTATTATGGCCATGTTAATTGTGTCGGCCCCAGGGGAGTTTACGATGAGGCAAAGCGCTTTGCAGAAGCCATTACCATGGCATACCATAAAGCGCATGGCCTTGATACCAGGATAATTCGTATTTTCAATACATACGGTCCGTTTATGAGAAAAAACGACGGCCGTGTTATACCCAACTTTATAACCCAGGCATTAAAAAATGAGCCTATCACTGTTTATGGCAAAGGCCTTCAGACCAGAAGCCTTTGTTTTGTAACTGATCTCATAGAAGGCATTTTCCGCTTAAGCCAGTCCGATGTCCATGATCCTGTAAATATCGGCAATCCTCATGAATTAAAAATCATAGAGCTGGCAAAATTGATCATTGAGCTTACTAATAGCAAAAGTAAGATTATTTACAATCCTCTGCCCATAGACGATCCAAAGGTCCGCCAGCCGGATATAACCAAAGCCAAGAAGCTTCTAAACTGGTCGCCGAAAGTTGATTTGGAAAAAGGCTTAAAAGAAACTATCGAATGGTTCAAAAAATAATGTTATGGAGTAGCGGAGCGAAGCTCCGCGCCTTTATATTAATTTTATCTTTTATTTTTTTGGCTCCTTGTATCCTTGAAGCATCGCCTTCGGTTGATGTGCCTTTGAGGCATTGGAGCTATGACGCTATTGAAAAACTCGCCATCATAGGACTTTGCGATATAGCTGATATTGGCATTCGTCCTGTCTCCCGCATAAAAATGGCTTATATCGTAAAAACAGCCATTGATAAAGCCCGCGATTATGATAAAGAATTTGACTGGAATGAACAGGATTACCTGGAAACGCTTTTAAATAAACTGATAGATGAATTCAGGATTGAGCTCGTCAGTATAGGCGTTGAGGTTGCCAGCACCTTTAACCAGCCTCTCCCAAAAAATACACTAAAGATTCTGAATGACGTAAAGATTGAAAAAGTATATGCCAAGCTTGACAAAGATCGCATGCTTTTTGAAAATAAAGACGGTTGGATTCTAAAAGACGGATTTAACGCCAGGATTAAAGCCACTGCGTGGGCTAAATTATCTGAATTATGCGCCTTTTCAATTACGCCGGGCATAAGATATTCTTCTGAAGACACTGATGTTAATATTGAAGACGCTCATTTGAGAATTAATCCTACAGGCTGGAATACCGAATATGCTATCGGCCGATCTTCCATGTGGTGGGGGCCAGGTTTTCACGGCTCAATCCTTATGACTGACAATGCATTTCCCATGGACACCTTTAGGATTAACAATATCTGGCCTTTCAGGCTTCCCTGGATTTTTAAGAACATGGGCCGATGGAGCGGAACATGGTTTATATCAAGGCTAGAGAAAAAATTCAACCCCTCATATGCCATGTTTTCAGGATGGAAGTTAGACTATATTCCGGCTGAATTCTTAAAATTTGGCGTAGGCCATATTATGATGTTCGGAGGCAAGGGCGTTAATGGGTATGGTTTTCATGATTTCATAGGAAATAGCTCTCTTTTCTTCAGCTCAGGCGGCGGAGCAGATGACCCGGAAAACCATATCATGTCCTGGGACGCTCAACTATTCTTGAGGCGTATAGACAGATTTTTGCCCATAGCAACAGGCGCCAAGCTTTATACAGAATGGGGCGCGGAAGATGAATCAAAGAGTATTCCAGTAGATCTTGCGTCTATAACCGGCGCATATTTTACAGATGTTTTTAAAATCCCTGGTTTTGACGTAAAAGCTGAGATTGCCAGGTTTCATAAGATTTTTTATACGCATTTTAAATATATATCAGGCTATATGCATAAAGGGAACTTTATAGGCCATCATGCGGGAGGGGATTCAGAAGATGTATCGCTCTCCGGAATATTTAATTTTCCGGATGAATATAAATTCAGCGCTACTTTCAGCCATATGAGGCGCGGCCTTACTAAAGCCTTTATAGAAACCACAAATCAAATAAGATTAGAATTCAGCCTTACTGATGCTTTAAAAACGTACAACATAAAGGACGTTGAAGTAACGCTTTTTTACGAACTTGATGATATTACTAACTTAGAAAACGCCGGATCAACCGCTAATAATCATATCATTGGCGCCGAAGTCACCAGAAAGTTTTAAATAGAGGTGATAAAAAAACCTTTCAAAATACAATAAGTTGTGGTATACTTAATTCCAATAGCTAATGAAGGAGGGGGCGAAGATGAGAGCGAGTGATTTTATAGAGAAGAGAAAGTTTGAAAGATTAAACATGTCTCTCCCTATAACGCTAAAACATGTTTCAGACGATGGAAAAGAAAAGCTTATGGACGGTGTTACCAGCGATGTAAGTTATAACGGGGCGTTTGTAACAGATGCGGCTTCTAAGAATCTAAAGCCTGATGATAACTTACACGTATCTCTTGTTATTCCCAGAGATAATACAAGAGATTTTCCGTTCTCCCGCCTTATAGGAAAGGCAAGGATAGCAAGAATCGAAGAAGCTGGGATTGCGCTTGAATTTAACGAGCGCATGTTACGGCTTTTAGTTGCTAATTAAGGTTTCCTCCTTAAAACCGCCTTTTCAATAAATCCCTTGAGAGTTTTTGTCTCCATATGAAAAATAAACCTATAGGCATATTTGATTCAGGGGTAGGGGGACTTACTGTAGTTAAGCAGATATTCAAGAGGCTGCCTAATGAAGAGATTGTGTATCTGGGGGATACTGCAAGGGTTCCGTATGGCACAAAATCCCCTGAGACAATAAAAAGATTTGCAGTTGAGAATGCGGATTTTTTGATGAAGTTCAAAGTTAAACTTATTGTTGTTGCCTGCAATACTGTTTCAAGCACAAGCCTGGATATCCTCAGAGAAAAATTCAGCATTCCGATAGTGGGCGTTATTAAGCCAGGGGCTGAAAAGGCTGTCCAGATAACAAGAAATAATAAAGTAGGTATTATAGGCACATATACCACAGTAAGGAGCAAGGCATATGAAAAAGAAATAAAGCATTTCTCTAAAGATATAGAGGTGGTGTCAAAGGCGTGCCCTTTATTTGTGCCTCTTGTGGAAGAAGGCTGGTTAAAGGAAGAGATTACATTTAATATTGTTAAAAAATACCTTAAGCCGCTTATGGCTAGAAAGATAGATACGCTGATATTAGGGTGCACTCATTATCCGCTTTTGAAATCTGTAATTTCAAAGGTCGTAGGCAAAGAGGTGAAGATAATTGATTCCGCAAGTTCAGTAGCAGACGAGGTTCATAATATCCTGATGAGTTTTGGCGCATTGCGCGAAGGCGCTAGAAAGCCGCGCCACAGATTTTTTGCAACAGACGCAGTTGAGCATTTTGTGAGGGTTGGAGAAAAGTTTTTAGGCGCAAAGATTAACAAAGCTAAAAGGGCAAATTATGTATGAAATTTTAATAAAAGGAGATTTTTCGAGTGCCCATAACCTTATAGGGTATAAAGGTAAATGCGAGAAATTGCATGGCCACAGCTGGAAGGTGGAGGCAAGATTCAAGAAAGACAGCCTGAACAATATAGGGATATCAGTTGATTTTACTTTGCTTAAAGCTAAATTAAAAACAGTCCTTAAAAAATTAGACCATGTTCACCTTAATAAGCTGGATATCTTTAAAAAACAAAATCCCTCAGCAGAAAATATAGCAGGTTTTATCTACGCTAAGCTCAAGAGCTCCATCAAAGAAAAAGGCCTAATTCTAAAGTCAGTATCTGTGTGGGAGTCAGACGCCTCCTGCGCGACTTATTACGAATAAATAATGAGAATTCTGTATAATTTAGTATTTTTTCTATTGGGTATATTTTATCTGCCGTATTTTGTGGTTACAAGGCGTTACAGATATGGCATGAAGGATAGATTTGGGTTACTGCCTGAAAAGATAAAATCTGTTTGTTCAAAAACCAAAATTATCTGGGTGCATGCTGTAAGCGTAGGAGAGGTTAAAGCAGCAGGTATCTTGGCGCCTCTTTTGAGAAGAGCATTCCCGTCGCACACACTTCTTTTTTCAACCGTTACCCATACTGGAAATAAAGTCGCTAAAACCATAGCTAGTGGAAATGAAGGCGTGTTTTTTCTTCCGTTTGATATAAGTTTTATAGTAGATAGAGTTGTGAAAACGGTTAGGCCAGAGATATTTATTTCTATGGAAACAGAACTATGGCCAAACCTGATACTTTCGCTTTACAAAGCAGGCTCAAAGCTTATATTAGCGAACGGAAGGATTTCAAACAGGTCTTATTCAAGATATAAAAAAGGCAGATTTTTCATATCAGCTCTTCTAAAGAAATTTTCTCTTATATTAATGCAGTCAGCCCAGGACGCAAAGAGGATTATTGCTCTCGGCGCGCAAAAAGAAAAGGTCTTTATAACAGGCAATCTGAAATTTGATATTCCTCTCTTAAATTTTGATACTAAAAGAACAGAGCTCAGGAAAAAGTTAAATCTCAATGAGAATGAAATTTTAATTATAGCAGGCAGCACGCACAAGCCAGAAGAAGAGGTTATAATAGATTGTTTCGCGAGATTAAAAAAGGAGCATGATAATATTCGGCTTCTTATCGCGCCGCGCCATATAGAGCGCGCCGGGGAAATAGAAAGACTTTTATCTAAAACCGGATTTAAATCTATCAGGATTTCTCAAATTTATACGAACGACGAATCACGAATCACGAACGACGAACGACGAGCAACGAGCGACGAGCAAAGCGTTTTTCTTCTAGATACTATCGGCGAATTAAGATCTATGTATTCTGCTTCAGATATGGTGTTTATGGGAGGCAGTCTTATTAAAAAAGGCGGGCAGAATCCAATAGAGCCAGCCAGCTTTGGAAAACCGATAATATTCGGCAGATATACTTTTAATTTTCATGATGTGACAAAAATATTTCTGGAAAATGGTTCAGGCATAGAAGTGGATGACAAGGAAGGGCTTTATTCAGCTATAAGATTCCTATTGAATAATCCGGAAGATAGAAAAAGACTTGGTATAAATGCCAAAGATACCATTAATAAAAATTCAGGCTCCAGCCAAAGAACAATAGATTTAATCCTTTCAAATTAATAGACAATCCCCTATAAATATACTATCATATATCAAATATAGCTTAAATGGGCTAAGGAATTTATGGTTTTTAGAAAAATAGTTTTTTTATTCTGCGTACCTTTTTCTTTTTTATATTTTTTTATAATAACTCTGCGTAATGTTTTCTATGCCTTTAATATTTTTCGAAAACATAAAATTAACGCAAAGGTTATAAGCGTTGGGAATATTACATGGGGAGGGACAGGGAAGACGCCTGTGGCTGCATTTATTGCAGATATTCTTGCCAAGAAAAATCACAGAGTAAGTATTTTGATAAGAGGATACGGGAATGATGAGTCAGAGCTTCTCCCAAAATTAACTTCAAATGTACCTGTCTTGGTTGGAAAAGACAGAGTTGCAAGAGGCTTGGAAGCCATAGAGAGCAATCTTTCGGATACTATTTTATTGGATGACGGATTTCAGTACGTCCGGTTGAGAAGAGATTTGGATATAGTATGTGTAGATGCTGTGAAACCTTTTGGGAATGGCTGTGTGATACCAGCAGGGATATTACGCGAAGGCCTTAGTTCGCTTAAAAGGGCAGATATATTTTTAATCACAAAGGCGGATTTAGTTTCCAGCAAAGATAAATTGGAAAAGCTGGAAAGGAAATTAAGATTCATAAATCCAGGAGCCATTATTGCAAAAGCCATACATAGGCCGTTATATTTTTATAGGCTTTCAAATGAGGAAAAGGTGAATATAGGGGAACTACAGAATAAAGAGTTTGCGCTGGTTTCAGCAATCGGCAGCCCAGAATGCTTTGAAAAGACAGTCCTGCGTCTGGGATTAAAGATTAATAAACATTTTATTTTCAGAGATCATCATATGTATAAAAAAGAAGACTTGGACAGGATAAATGATTATTGCAGAAAGAATAACATAGATACAGTTATTAGTACCGAGAAGGATGCGGTGAAGCTGCAGAGAGTGGAGGGTATAGGGCATAGAGCAGAGAGCAAAGAGCAAAGGGTGAAATATTTGGTATTAAAAGTGAGGCTGGAGATAATTGAAAATGAAGATGGATTTTATAATAGACTTTTTGGGATTTATAGCAGTTAAATCCTTCAGTATTTTTTTATGGCGCATCCCGCTGAGGCCTAGCTTGTGGATGGGAAGGCGTATGGGGGATATTGTATATCACGCCAATTTGAAACGGAGGATGATTGCGTACGCTAATTTAAAAGCAGCGTTTCCTGAAAAATCTTCCAGGGATCTCAAAAGGATAAACAGGGCTCATTTTGAAAATTTAGGTATGAACGTAATAGAGTTATTGAAACTGCCTTTTATGGCCAAGGATTATCTGAGGCGCCATGTAAAACTTGAAAACGCAGATGCTGTTAAACTCAGCCTGGAACAAGGAAAAGGCGTAATAGTTCTTACTGCTCATTTCGGGAACTGGGAGATAGCATCTCTCGTTGCAAGTTTAAATGGTTATACCATGTCTGTATTTGCGCGCGAGCAGAAGTATGAAAGATTAAATAATCTCCTGAACCAATTCAGGCAGTCAACAGGCTGCAAGGTTATAACAAAGGGTTTTTCAATAAAAGACATAATCAGAACTTTGAATAATAACGGCATAGTTGCCATGCTCTCTGATCAGGATGCAGGCGCAAACGGCGTATTTGTAAATTTCTTCAACAGGCCTGCTTCAACTGCCAAGGGCATAATAGCTTTTGGTTCAAAGACAGGCGCAAAGATTCTTCCTTCATTTATCTGGAGAGTCGGGGTTGATAAACATATAGCCAGGGCGGGGGATCCGTTTAGGCTTGTAAGTACAGGAGATAAAGAAAAGGATGTAAAAGTTAATCTTCAAATGATAGCGGATATCCTGGAAGATTATATAAGGAAATTTCCTGAACAATGGCTATGGGCTCATAAGAGATGGAAAAGCACGCCTCAGCGAAGCGTATTGATTCTGGCAGACGGGAAAGCAGGCCATCTTAATCAGGCAATAGGAGTGGCAGAAATGGTTGAGGATGCCCTAGGCTCAAGGCTTAAGGCTCGAGCCATAGAGGAGAAACCTATTGTTAAAATCCAAGTTATAGATGTGAAATTTAAAAATAAATTCATGAAGATAATTTTAAACCTTTCCAGCGTTTTTGCTTCCAGAAGATGCCAGGGGTGCTTGAGATGCCTTAAATTCTGCCTGACAAAAAAATCCTTTGAGGCTGTAAAAAATAAATATGCGGATATTATTATTTCTTGCGGGGCTTCTACTGTTCCGGCGAATATATTTTTAAAATACGAGAACAACGCAAAGAATGTTGTAATAATGAAGCCAGGACTTGCTCGCAGTAAGAAGATAGATTTAATTATTCTTCCGCGCCATGATGTGTTACGACCAACGAAAAATATATTAATCATAGAAGGGGCGCCGAATAGAATCCGAGTTACGAACGCCGGAGGACGAGCTACGAACAATGGGATAGGTTTGCTGATAGGCGGGGATGCTAAAGGATTTCAACTGAATAAAGGATGGGTTGAAAAAGTGGTAGATGCGCTTATAAAGATTAGTGAAGAGAAAGATCTCGATATATTTGTTTCTACATCCAGAAGGACTTCGCTTGAAGTAGATAGATTATTAAAAGAAAAATTGAGCGATAATAAGCGCTGCAAATTACTTATTATCGCAAATGAAAAAAATATAGATGGCGCTGTAGCTAATATATTTGGGTTAAGCGATATTATAATAATCTCTCCGGAGAGTATGTCTATGATCTCGGAAGCTGCGAGTTCTGGGAAGCATGTTGTAGTATTCAGGGAGCGCCAGAGCGCCAGAGCGCCAGAGCGCCAGACTAAGTATGAAAAGCTTGTTGCTAATTTTGAAAAAGAAGGTTATATAAAAACGGCAGCTCCTGACGAGATTTATAATAAGATAAAAGAAATATTGGAGACAAGGCCAGAGGTTAAGAGGCTGGATGATAGAGAGAAAATAGTAGAAAGACTAAAAGGGTTAATCTAGGTCTGCCCAGACCAAAAAATACTATGAACATTCTTCAGATTCTTCCAAAACTTGATGTGGGCGGGGTAGAGACAGGCACGATTGATTTGTCTAAAGAATTAATTAAGAGAGGGCATAAGGTTATTGTTGTATCCGGAGGAGGGCAGCTTGTAAAGAATTTAATAGAAATGAAAGTTAAGCATATAGAACTACCTGTCCATAAAAAATCCCCGTTTACAATAATAAGCTCTATTAAAAAATTGGAAGCTATTATAAAGGATGAGCGCGTGGATATTGTGCATAGCCGCTCCAGGGTTCCGAACATCATCGCATTTTTTGCAGCCCGGCACACAGGCGCCAAGTTTATCACAACTGCTCATGGCTATTATTCGAATCATTTTATAAGCCGCGTAACAGGATGGGCAAGGTTTGTGATTGTGGCAAGCTCTGTTATAGGCCGGCATATGATAGAGGATTTTAAGGTGCCTCATGAAAGGGTAAGGATGATCCCCAGAGGCGTGGATCTTGATAGATTCAGATTCAAGATGCCTAGCGCTTCTTCAAAGTCAGAGTATAAGATAGGAATTATAGGCAGAGTTACTCCTATAAAAGGCCATGCATTTTTTCTGCAGGCAATAGCAAGAGTGGCAAGGCTGTTTCCTAAGGTTAAAGTTTTGATCGTAGGAGATGCGCCGAAAGATAAGCCCGGATATATGGAAAAATTAAAATCTCTTACAAAGCAGCTTCAGATGGAAAAGTTCGTAGAGTTCCTCGGGCCTCAATATGATATACCAAAGATTATGTCTGAACTTGACCTATTGGTGCTTCCCTCAGTAGGCCAGGAGGCATTCGGCAGGGTAATTATTGAAGCAAGCGCGAGCGGCGTGCCTGTTATAGCCACGCGCATAGGCGGCGCAATAGAAATTATAGAGCATGAACACACTGGGATACTGGTGAGGCCGGACGATATGTTTGAAATGGTGAATTCAGTAATAAGAGTATTAAAAGATAGGGAATTATCTAAAAACCTGGCCATAGAAGCGAGAAAAAAGATAGAACGGGAATACAGTCTCATAAGGATGGCAGAGGATACTATTAAAGTCTATGAAGAGGCCTGTAAAAAGAAGAATATACTTATTATAAAACTTGGGGCAATAGGCGATGTAATACTTATAGTCCCGAGTTTAAGGGCCTTGAGAAATAATTTTCCAGACGCTCGCATAAGCGTTCTAATAGGGCCTGAGTCCAAACACATACTTAAAAACTGTCCTTATATAGATGAGTTGATCCTATATGACAGGAAGGGCCGCGACAAAGGTTTAAAAGGATTATTGAAGACAGCAGGTATTTTAAGGCGCAAAAATTTTGATATGTCTATAGATTTTCAGAACAATAAAACGAGCCATATAATTTCATGGCTTGGCGCCATTCCGGAAAGATTTGGTTACGATAACGCCAGGTTAAGTTTTTTTGTAAATAACAGAATAAAGTACCTTAAGATAAAAGCAACGCCTCTCGTGGAACAATTTAGGCTGCTTAAGAGCATAAATATAGATACTATGAATGCCTCAAGATATCTTGAGATATGGCCTTCCAAAGAAGATTTTTCATATATAGACAAATTATTGAAGAATGCGTGGGTTAGCAGCAGCCAGATATTGGTTGGAATCAATATCGGCGCCAGCGCTAGATGGGAAACAAAGAGATGGCCTTTGAAAAATTTTGCAAGGCTCTCTGATATGCTGGCTGAAAAGGATATAAGGGTGGTTCTTACAGGCTCAAAGGATGTTATGGATAGCGTGAAAGATTTCATGAAGATATCTAGTATAAAACCCGTGAATGCAGTGGGTCTGACATCCATAACGCAGCTTGGCGCTTTGATAAAGAGGTGCAGGGTTTTTCTGACAGGCGACAGCGCTCCTATGCATGTTGCTTCCAGCATGGGCGTTGATTTTATAGCGTTGTTTGGCCCGACTGACCCTGCCAGGCATTTTGAGCCGACCGAAAAAGGGATTGCTGTAAGAAAAGATTTAAAATGCAGCCCGTGCTATAAGTCTAAATGCAAGCGCAACATATGCATGGAGCGCATTAGCGTTGAGGAAGTCTATAGATTGATGATGGAGAAAATAGGGTAGGGTGCGGATCAATGATCCGCCCCCTACAGATATTATGCGCATTTTATTATTGACCACTCATCTTAATATCGGCGGGATCACTACGTATACTATTTCGCTTGCCAGGGCATTGAAGTTAAAAGGCCATGAAGTTTTTGTTGGATCCAATGGCGGCATGCTCGTGCCTGAACTGACGTATTCCGGCATTTCTCATATAAATATAGATATCCTTACAAAATCTGAGTTAAGCCCGAAGGTTTTCAGGGGTATTTTTGAAATTTCAAAAATAGTAAAAAGGCTTGGCATAGATATTGTGCACAGTCAGACAAGGATTACTCAGGTGGCAGGTTTTTTTGTATCAAAATTATGCGGAATTCCGATGGTTACCACGTGCCATGGATTTTTTCATAAGAATATAGGGAGGGCGATATTACCCTCATGGGGAGAAAAGGTTATTGCAATAAGCGATGCGGTAAATGAAAACCTTATAAATTATTTTGGGGTGGATAAAGATAGGGTTTCTTTAATATATAATGGCATAGAGATAAAAAAGTTTCTTAGAGATTTCTCAGAAGAAGAAAAATATAAACTTAAAGACAAATTTGGGGTAAAAAGAGACTATAGCGTAATCGGTATGATAGCCAGGTTTACTCCTGACAAAGGTCACGACGTGCTTTTGTACGCGCTTTATGAGATACTCAAAGAGAAGCCTAATGTGCAGCTTGTGTTTGTAGGCGATGGAGATAAAAAACAGGATATAGTGAAACTTAGCCAAAGGCTTAATCTAACGGAAAATGTGGTATTTGTTAAACCGCAGATAAGCACAGTGAATAGCCTGGCTATAATGGATGTTTTTATGTTTACGCCTAAAAGGCGCGAAGGCCTGGGCCTGGCGCTTTTGGAAGCGCTTGCTTCAGGAAAGCCTGTAGTGGCAACAGATGTGGGAGGCGTATCAAGTATTGTTGAGAATAACGTAAACGGGTTTCTTGTAGAGCCGTCTAAACCAGCGCTTCTGGCAGAACCTGTTTTGAGATTATTAAAGGACAAAGCGCTTTACGCAAGGATGGCGCGCTCAGGAAGAAAGACAGTAGTTAAAAAGTTTTCTATAGATGTAATGGCGGATAGGACGGAAGAATTATATAAAGAGGTTATGAAAGGTTGTTTATGATAAAAGTTTACAGGCGTTTTATAATTTTAACAGCAATCTTAGTTTTGGTAATTATAGGTATTTTATGCGCTAAGGCGCAGTATGTCGTGCCGATTATTATGTACCATAATATCGATGAGAATAGCCTAACTTCAAGGCTGAGCGTTTCACCGGAGAGTTTCGAAAGGCAAATGAAATTCTTAAAAAGGCATAAATATAATGTTGTTAAACTTGAAGATCTTGCAGGGATGCTAAAGGAAAATAAGCTGCCTTCAAAGACAATTGCCATTACCTTTGATGATGGATATGAAAATAATTATACAAGCGCGTACCCTGTTCTAAAGAAGTTTGGCTTACAAGCCACGATTTTTATAATTCCTGCAATGATAGGTACTGATGGTTATCTGACATGGGACCAGGTTATAGAGATGTCCGAAAGCGGATTTATTGCAATAGGAAGTCATACCATGACTCATTCCTGGCTCCCTGCTCAGCCAGCCCAGAAGCAGGATTCTGAAATAAGGGATTCTAAATTTGCAATAAAGAGCCATTTAAATAAAGAGGTGGACGCTTTTAGCTATCCTTTGGGAGCGTTTAATAAAGATGTTAGAGAAAAAGTTATAAATGCAGGATATGAGATCGCAGTTGCTACAAATCCTGGCAAAAGATATCCAAAACACGATTTATTTGCTATGAAACGGCTCAGGATATCCAGCACTTCGGACAATTTATTCGTATTCTGGTTTGAGATAACAGGGTTTTACACCTGGATCAAGGAACATAGAGACAAGGATTAACACAATGTTACAAAACAAGTCATACTCGTTTTGTAACATTAGGGATTAAGATGAAGAGAATACTTATTGTAAATGTTAACTGGCTTGGCGATACGCTTTTTGCCACGCCTCTTATAAGAGCGGTACGAGAGAAATATCCAAACTCATATGTCGCCATTCTTACGCATCCCAGATGCTATGAGATATTGGAGGGGAACCCAAATATAAATGAAATAATAATCTATGACGAAAAAAAGCAGCACAAGAGCATCTTGAGAAGATTTTCAATGATAGCCTATCTTAGATCAAAAAATTTTGACACAGCTTTTATACTGAAAAAATCTTTAAGCAGGACTCTTTTATTGCTGTTTTCAAAAATACCTGTGAGGGTGGGATACAAGTCCAAGAGGGCAGGGTTTTTATTGACCAAAAAGGTTGATGTCCCGCTGGAGGAATTGCATAAGGTGGAATATTTTTTAAACCTTGTAAGATCAGCTGGCGTAGAAACTAAAAATAAAAACTACGAAATTTTCATTTCCGACAAAGATATAGAAAAAGGAGAGAAGATTTTAAAAGATGCGGGAATAAAAGATAAAGGATTCGTGGCGCTTAACGCAGGAGGCAACTGGGATCCTAAAAGATGGCCTGCTGAGAATTTTGCAAAATTAGGCGATAGGATATTTGAAAAATTATGCATAAGCGTTGTTCTGACAGGCGCAAAAAAGGATATTATCCTGGCTAAAGCTATATCAGGTTTAATGAAACACAAACCTTTTATACTGTGCGGGAAGACTGATTTAAAAACGCTGGGAGCTGTTTTTAAGAAGGCAATATGCGTTATTTCAAATGATTCAGGCCCAATGCATCTTGCAGCTGCAGTCAGGGCGAATGTAGTAGCAATCTTTGGGCCTACCTCGCCTGGATTGACAGGCCCATACGGCGGCGGGAAATATAAAATCCTGCATAAAGATATAGGCTGTAAGATACCGTGCTATGATTCTAAATGCAAAGATAACAGGTGCATGAAAGCGGTAACAGTAGAAGATGTATTAGGAGCGCTTAATGAAATTATCAAATGTCCGTAAAATTCTTTTTATCACGCTTTCCAATATAGGCGATGCGATTTTAACATTGCCTGTTTTGCGCGCGCTGAAAGATAATTTTCCAGATGCAATTATAGATGTTGTGGCAGGGCCAAGGCCTGAGCAGGTTTTTAAAAAAGACCCAAGGATTAACAGGGTTTTTGTTTACGATAAACATGCCAGGTTAAAAGATAAAATGGCATTCGTAAAAAAACTTAAGGCTGAAAAATATGACCTGGCAATCGATATGAAGACAAGCTTTTTGCCGTTTCTTATAGGCGCAAGATACAGGACATCTATAATATTCTGTAGGGGACGGTCGCGACCGTCCCCTACTAAATTGAAACATAAAAGGTTAGTGCATCTGGATAAATTAAAGCCATTAGGTATAAAATATGAAGAACAAAAAAATATTTACATAGATGATGGCTCCAGAGACAAGATAGAAAAGATCCTGCAAGATAGCGGGGTCAAACATGCGGATATTCTTATAGGAGTGAGCCCTGGAAGCAGGAGCCATTTGAAGCAGTGGAAAAGAAAAGGGTTTATAGATGTTATAAGCAGTATCCTGAAAAATCCACAGTATAAAGTTATTTTAATAGGAGATATAAATGAGGCAGGATTGTCAAAAGAAATAGCGGGCGCAGTAAAACATCCTAACCTTATTGATTTAACAGGGAAGACAAGCCTGAATGAGCTTTTCGCGCTTATAGAAAAATTCAGTTTACTTTTGACATGCGATAGCGCTGGTATGCACATAGCTTCTGACCTCGGAGTAAAGGTTGTGGCGATATTCGGGCCGACTGACCCTGCTGAATATGGCCCTAGGGGTGATAAAGATATAGTAATACGTAAAAATCTTAAGTGTTCTCCGTGCAAAAAAGCGCAGTGTAAATTTGAAACGCACGAATGCATGACAGCTATTAGCGCAGAGGAAGTTTTAGAGGCTATAAATAAAATATTATAAGTAGGCTAATATTTGATAATTATATGAATAAGGCTAATATAAAGCGAATACTTATTACACGGACTGACAGGATAGGCGATGTGGTGTTGTCTTTGCCTGCGATAAAGGCTGTAAGATTGGCATTTCCTGATGCGTATATTGCTATTATAGTTCAACCTAGAATAGACGATATATTAAAAGGGAATCCGCATATTGACGAAGTGATAGTGTATGATAAAAATAAAAAACATAAAGGGATATTAAAGAATCTTAATTTTATAAAATGGCTTAAGGGAAAAAAATTTGATGCAGTTTTGATACTTCATTCAACTAAAAGGATAAATCTTCTTTGTTTTTTAGCGGGTATTCCAAGAAGGATAGGATACGCAAGGGGCAAGGCTGATTTTTTACTCACAGATAAAATAGAATATACAAAAAAGTTAGGCGAAAAACATGAATCTGAATATTCATTGGATATATTGCGCTATCTTGGAATAGACCCGGAATTTTCATTGCCTTTTATATATGTCCAAAATAAAGATGACGAGAAGGCAGAAGAAATGCTTAGAAGTTTTGGTATAAACAATGGGGAAAAATTTATAATTCTTCATCCCGGGG
The DNA here is from genome assembly GCA_003485765.1 of Candidatus Omnitrophota bacterium. Lineage (GTDB taxonomy): Bacteria > Omnitrophota > Gorgyraeia > Gorgyraeales > Gorgyraeaceae > UBA10183. The sequence goes on from DNHS01000011.1 coordinate 118,214, forward strand.
CGAGTTGCGCGTCCAAGATGTGGCCTTTGGAAAATTTTGCAAAATTAGGAGATATGCTTATAGAGAATTTAAAAATAAAAATCATGATTAATTTAGCGCCTGATCAGGCAGGGCTGGGAGAAAAAGTAAGAGGCATGATGAGAAATAAGCCGATTTTTTTCTGCGGAAAAACCACGCTTGGAGAATTAGCCGCATTATTTAAGAAGGCAAGTTTAGTTATATCAAATGACTCAGGCCCTGCGCATATCGCAGCAGGGGTAGAGGCTCCTGTTATTTCTATATTCGGAAGAAATCAGTTAGGCCTTAGCCCTGTTAGATGGAAGCCTATTGGGGAAAAGGCTATAGCTATTCATAAAGATGTTGGCTGCGTTGAATGCCTTGCGCATGATTGTAAAAAAGATTTTTTATGCCTTAAGGCAATAAGAGTAGAAGAGGTTTTTGAAAAAGCCAAAAGTCTTTTATAAAGAAAGAGGCCATATGAGAGTAATAACAGCTTTATTTATTATTTTTACATTTTTTATCTCCGGCTGCGGAATTACCTCCAGTTATAAGATTAAAGAAAAAAAATCTGAGGAGATTAAGATAGAAGCTCCTAAGCCTCAGCTGCGAGTTGGGGAAAAATTGACATATAAAGCAGAGTGGATGGGTATGGATGTGGGATTTGCCACGCTTACAGTAAAAGAGATTACAGAGATTAACGGCCGCGAGGTATATCATATAGTCGCGAAAGCAGATACAACCTCTTTTGCGGCAAAGTTTTTCCCGGTAGAAGATGAGATATCTACGTATATAGACACGCAATATCTCTATCCTTTAAGATTTGATAAAAAACAAAAAGAGGGCAAGCGCATGATTGACGAATATGTGGATTTTGACCAGGCAAATGGAAAGGCAATCAGTTTTTCAAGGATTACGAATCAGAAAAAGGAATTCAATGTGCCAAAGGGTGTACAGGATCCGGTGAGCTGTATTTATTATTTCAGAATGAGCAATATAAAACAAGGTGAACCTCTTTTTGCCAATGTCCATTTGGATGATAAGAACTGGTTTCTGGAAACCAGGATTGCAAATACAGGCATTGTAAAAATTAAAGATTTAGGCAAGTACCAGGCATTTATGGCAGAGCCTATGTCTTGGTTTCAGGGAAAATTGAACAAAAATGCAAGGGTCAGTATATGGTTTTCAGCAGACGAGCTTCGTATCCCGCTCCTTATAGTAGTGCAAAGTAGTATCCCATTAGTTGGGACTATAACAATAACGCTACAAAAGATAGAATGATGATTTTACTTGGTGCGTGACGCCAATTCTTGACACATGTTGCTATTAATGTTAAAATGCTTCAATGTTTAATTAAAGGATGGTATCATTAATGGATAAAATTAAGATAAACCTCGACAAATTAAAGACTTACCCGATATCAAAGAGGAAATGCAAAGTGAGATATGAAGATTTTGCAAAGCCACCTTCAAAAGGCGCTAGCTTCTCTGATTTCTACAACTCTCTTCCGAACATATTAATAGGCCCTGACTTTAAATCAGTTGTAGAAGCTATTTGTTCTGGCCGAAATAAGAAGAAACCTGTTATATTCATGATGGGCGCTCATGTTATTAAATGCGGCTTAAACCCTGTTATTATAGAATTGATGAAAAAGAAAGTAATAACAGCTATTTCCCTGAATGGCGCAGGGGCCATACATGATTTTGAAATAGCTCTTATAGGCAGGACTTCAGAAGAAGTTCCTGATGCTTTGGAGGATGGAAGTTTTGGCATGGCAAAGGAGACAGCTTTATATATAAACGGCGCTCTTGAAGAAGCAGTTGAAAAAGATATAGGCGCAGGCCAGGCAATAGCTGAAGTGATAAATAATGAAAAGCTTTCTTTCAGAAATCAGAGCCTTTTATATAATGCCCTAAAAGAAAATGTTCTTGCGACTGTGCATATTGCTATAGGGGCTGACATAATACATCAGCATCCAAGTTTTGACGCTGGCGCAGCAGGCCAAGCTTCATTAAAGGATTTTCATAGCCTTATAGAAGAAATTGCAATGCTCGGAGATGGAGGGGTGGTGTTGAATATAGGTTCTTCAGTAATGCTTCCAGAGGTTTTTTTAAAGGCAATAAATGTTGCGAGAAATCTGGGCTATAAGGTAAAGGATTTTACAACAGCTAATTTTGATATGATACAGCATTATAGGCCGTATCAAAACGTAGTTACAAGGCCTGTGAAATCAGGCGGAAAAGGTTATAATATTATCGGCCATCATGAAATAATGATTCCATTGCTGGCGCAGGCAATTATAGAAAAATTATAGTAGCGCCCAAAGTTCAAACAACTTTACAAATTGACATTGTCGAAATGTAAAGTTGTTTAGTTAAAGATATGAAGAATATGAATATAGAGAAATTAAGAAAGATAATACCGAGATTTAGCGATGTAAAAATTCTAGTTATAGGCGATTTAATTCTGGACGAATTTGTATGGGGCGAGGTTTCCAGGATCTCTCCTGAAGCGCCTGTGCCTGTAGTGTGGGTTAAGTCAGAATCATTTATGCCGGGCGGAGCTGCAAATGTTGCGCATAATATTGCAATGCTTGGAGCCAGGGTATATATAGCAGGTGTTGCTGGAAATGACGAAAGAGCAGCAATACTTAAAGAAGGCCTTACAGAAAAAGGTATAAATGTAGACGGCGTTATTACAGATGATAGCCGGCCTACAACATTAAAAACCAGGGTGGTTGCGCATCATCAGCAGGTAGTGAGGATTGACAGAGAGAAAATAGATAGTATTTCAGCCAGTGTATTAAGTAAGATTATCGTTTATGTTAAGAATGTAATTGATGAAATGGACGCTATTATAATAGAGGATTATGGTAAAGGCGTTATTTCAGCAAGGCTCTTGAAAGAGATTTTAACCATAGCCAAGAAAAAGAAAAAGATTATAACAGTGGACCCGAAGGAAGAGCATTTTTCTTATTATAAAGGTGTGACAGCAATAACCCCTAATCATCACGAGGCAGCTCAGGCTATGGGTATGAAGGCCAAGGATAGCCAGAGCATTTTGAAAATAGGCAAGGCGCTTCTTAAAAAATTAAATTGCGAAGGCGCGCTTATAACACTGGGAGAAAACGGTATGCAGCTTTTCCAAAAAAACGGGGCCATTACGCATATACCTACTGTTGCGCAGGAGGTGTTTGATGTTTCCGGCGCAGGGGACACTGTGATAAGCGCATTTACCATGGCGCTCGCGCTAGGAGTAGATATGAAAGACGCAGCGTATATTTCAAATATTGCGGCAGGCATTGTGGTTGGCAAGGTTGGAATTGCTGTTATCACGCAGAAAGAATTAATAGAAAGGTTAAAATAGTTTATGGATGCCGTTGGTATAATTCCTGCCAGATATGGCTCTACAAGATTTGAAGGAAAATTACTGGCAGACTTCTGCGGCAAACCTGTTATACAGCATACCTGGGAAAATGCAAAAAAATCAAATTCAATATCTGATCTTATAATAGCAGCTGATGATAAGCGTATTTATAATGTTGCCAAAGGATTCGGCGCAAATGTTGTATATACTTCCACTGCGCATAAAAGCGGTTCAGACCGCCTGACTGAAGTGGCTGCCTCAATTGATGCAAAGATTGTTGTAAATATCCAGGCAGACGAGCCGCTCCTGCACCCTACAATGATAGATGATGTGGCAGGGGCTATCTTAAAGGATAGCGCTCTCGTGATGGCAACACTCTGTCATAAAATAAAAAACGCAGCAGAAATTCAGGATCCTAATATAGTTAAAGTGGTATTTGACAGATTTGGTTATGCATTATATTTTTCAAGGTCTCCTATCCCATACGAGAGGATGGGGTCGGATGATAAATTACAGGTTATAGATTATTATAAGCACATAGGTATTTACGCGTACGCAAAGGATTTTCTTTTCACTTTTAAATCGCTTCCGCAGTCGCGCCTGGAAAAAACAGAAAAATTAGAGCAGCTGCGTGTTCTGGAAAATGGTTACAGGATAAAGGTTATTGAAACAAAGTTTGACACAATAGGTATAGATACGCCTGAGGATCTGGAAAAGGCGATTGAAATCGTAAAGGGGAAACAATAATATGCCGAAATATATTTTTATAACAGGCGGAGTGGTTTCCAGCCTTGGCAAAGGTATCACGTCTGCTTCTATCGGAAAACTTCTGGAATCGAAAGGCCTGAAGGTAACAATACAAAAATGCGACCCGTATATAAATGTTGACCCTGGCACAATGAACCCGTTTCAGCACGGCGAGGTGTATGTGACTGACGACGGAGCTGAGACAGACCTGGACCTGGGGCATTATGAGAGGTTTATAAATGCCAATATGACTCAGGAAAATAATATCACCACAGGGAAAATCTATAACTCTGTGATAACAAAAGAACGGCGGGGAGATTATCTGGGAGCAACAGTCCAGGTAGTCCCTCATATAACAAACGAGATAATATCGCATATAAAAAAGGTTTCTCAGGGTAAAGATATAGATGTGGTTATATGCGAGATAGGCGGGACAGTCGGCGATATAGAAAGCCTGCCTTTCTTAGAAGCTATCAGGCAGTTCAGACAGCATCTGGGAAGAGGAAATTCAATAAATATACATCTGACGCTTGTTCCTTATTTAAAAGCGGCAGAAGAACTAAAGACAAAGCCTACTCAGCACAGTGTTGGAAAGTTAAGGGAAATAGGCATACAACCTGATATATTGGCTTGCAGGACTGAAAAACCGATTTCAAAAAAGATAAAGGAAAAGATATCTCTTTTCTGTAATGTGGATGAAGATGCTGTAATAGATGTGCCTGATGTTAAGGACATATACGAAATTCCGCTTTTATTCCAGGAGCAAGGGCTTGGAAAGATAATATTGAAACTTCTTGATATCAGGTATCAGGAAGGTGATCTCAGTGAATGGCGGGAAAAAGTTGTGAAAAGATCCCTGCACCCTTCGAAAAAAGTTTCAATAGCAGTTGTAGGGAAATATATCGAGCTTAATGACGCATATAAGTCTATTTATGAAGCTCTGAAGCATGCAGGCATTGCAAATGACGCAAAGGTGAACATTAAAAAGATAGACGCAGAAGATATTGGACAAAAAGGCGCAGAAAAGTTCTTAAAAGACGTAAGCGGTATTCTGGTTCCAGGCGGTTTTGGCAACCGCGGCATAGAAGGTAAGATTGAAGCTATAAGGTTTGCAAGAGAGAAAGGAATCCCATTTTTTGGCATATGCCTTGGGATGCAGTGTTCTGTTGTAGAGTTTGCAAGAAATGTATGCGGGCTTAAAAAAGCAAATTCCACTGAATTTGATAAGTCTACGCCGTATCCTGTAATAAGCCTTCTTGAGGAGCAGAAAAGGGTGAAGGATATGGGCGGCACAATGCGCCTTGGCGCGTATCCATGCAAATTGAAAAAAGGCACATTCAGTTTTGAAGCTTATGGAAAAGAAAAGATTTCAGAACGCCACAGGCATAGATATGAGTTTGATACGCATTATAGAAGAAACATGGAAAAAGATGGGCTGATTGTTTCAGGAACGTCGCCTGATCTGAGGCTCGTGGAGATTATTGAGCTGAAGAATCATCCATGGTTTGTGGCGTGCCAGTTTCATCCTGAATTTAAATCAAAACCAGATGCCTGTCATCCATTGTTTAGAGATTTTGTAAGAGCAGCGTTAAATCAGGCGCAGGTATAATATGACTAAAGAGATAAAAATAAAAAATGTAAAGATAGGCGGAGGAAACCATATTATTTTGATTGCAGGGCCATGCGTAATTGAAACTGAATCGCATGCAATGCGCCACGCAGGAAATATTAAAAAGATATGCGACAAACTGGGCGTAGGGTTTATTTTTAAGTCCAGCTATGATAAGGCGAACCGCTCCAGTATAAAATCTTACAGAGGACCTGGCATAGATAAAGGCCTTAAGATATTAGCAAGAGTTAAAAAAGAGTTCGGTATCCCTATATTGAGCGATGTGCATTGCAGGTCAGAACTGGGCAAAGCAAAAGAGGTCCTGGATATCATGCAGATACCTGCTTTTTTATGCAGACAGACAGATTTTATCACAGAGGTTGCGAAGACGAAAAGGATTGTGAATATAAAAAAGGGGCAATTCTTATCGCCATGGGATGTTAAAAATATAATAGATAAGATAGAGGACGCGGGAAATAAAAATATTATTATCACGGAGCGCGGGGTGATGTTTGGGTATAATAATTTGGTAAGTGATTTTCGCAGTCTCGAAATAATGAAGGAGTTTGGATATCCGATTGTTTATGATGCGACTCACAGCGTGCAGCTACCAGGCGGCAAAGGGTGCGAGTCTGGCGGAGATAGAAAATTTGTGGCAGCTCTTTCGCGCGCAGCAGCTGCAGTTGGCTGTGACGGCCTATTTTTAGAGGTCCATGAGAACCCTGATAAAGCGCCTTGCGACGGGCCGAATATGATTACACTTAGTGCGCTTGAAAAATTATTAGAAGATGTAAAGAAAATAGACAAGATTGTGAAAACAACTTGACAAATCAACATTGTTGAAATGTCAAGTTGTTATAAGGCTAAACAAGGATAAATATGGTACGTAAGCGGGCTAAGCAGGTTTTGAAGATTGAAGCTGACTCTATAATGCAGTTGATTTCTCATATAGATGCAGATTTTGAGAAAGCAGTGGAAGTAATATATGCCTGCAAGGGTAGAGTTGTTGTCACTGGCATGGGTAAAGCCGGTATAATAGGGCAAAAGATCTCTGCGACGCTTGCTTCTACAGGTACCCCAAGCCTTTGGCTTCATTCGGCAGAGGCGATACACGGGGATTTAGGCAGAGTTAGGAAAGAAGATGTAGTTATAGTTATTTCAAATAGCGGGGAAACAGAAGAGGTTGTGAATCTTGTGCCGCAGATAAAAAAGATAGGGTCTGGGTTAATAGCGATCACTGGAAATAAAAAGTCCAGCTTGGCAAAAAATAGCGATGCTGTACTGGATGTGTCAATAAAAGAGGAGGCGTGTCCTCTGGGATTGGCTCCCATGGCCAGCACGACCAGCATGCTCGCGATGGGCGATGCGCTTTGCGCTGCTCTTATGGATAAAAGAAAATTCAAGAAAAGCGATTTTGCATTTCTTCATCCTGGAGGAAGCCTTGGAAAACAATTATTGCTAAAGGTAGAGGATATAATGCGCAAGGGTTCAGGCAACCCGGTTGTAAAAGAATCCAGAAAAGTAAAAGATGTGCTTCTAGCTATAACTGCTTCAAGGGCAGGAAGCGCCACAGTGGTTGATAAAGACGGAAAAGTGAAAGGTATTTTTACAGACGGCGATTTAAGAAGGCATCTCGGGATTGATCCTTTGCTTCTTGGAAAAGCAGTAAAGGATGTGATGACAAAATTGCCCAGGACGCTTAAAAAAGGCTGCCTCGCCGTAGAGGCATTGAGGATTTTGCAGGAGTATAAGATTGACGAAATACCTATAGTTGATGAAAAAGATAAAGCTATAGGGCTAGTGGATGTGCAGGATTTGCTGAAGGCAGGATTAGTATAGTTTAAAAGTTAAAAAATGACAATAGAAGAAAGAGCTAAGAAGATAAAATTGTTAATTCTAGATGTTGACGGAGTATTGACAGACGGCCGGATCATATATGATAATTTTGGGGATGAGATAAAATTTTTTAATGTTTATGATGGGTTTGGTATGACACTTTTATTTCGCGCAGGAATAAAATCAGCGATTATAACTGCTAAAAAGACCAATATAGTTAAACGCAGGGCAAAAGATATGCATGTAGCTAAAGTTTATTCAAATTATGAAAAACTTAAAGTATATGAGAAAGTAATAAAAAGATTCAGAGTAAAAGATGAAGAAACCTGTTTTATAGGAGACGACCTTATAGATCTACCTGTTTTAAAAAGGGTTGGCTTAAGCGCTGCGCCTCCTGAAGCAATAGAAGAAGTCAAAAATTCCTGCCATTATATTACTAAAAAGAGCGGCGGCAAAGGCGCTGTCCGGGAAGTGATAGAGATTATCTTGAAATCCCAGGATTTATGGTATAATTTGACCAGCGAATATGAAGCCCGCCCGAGCTGAAGCTCTGGGTTCCTTGGGCGAAATACTGAGCGGCTATATTCTATCTGCACCTTGAAGTGTGCGATTTTGTGGCCGCGAATGTATCAAAAATGAGGCAGAATGAGAGATTACGAAAAAGAGATACAAGGCCTTAAAGGCGCGCTTTTAAAGGCAAATGAAGAGATTGAGAAGTTATCCAGAATAAAATCTGATTTTATATCCATTATTTCTCATGAGTTAAGGACACCGCTCACATCTATTAAAGAAAGCGTTTCCCTTGTGTTGGACGGCATAGCAGGGCCTATCAGCGAAGAACAGAAAAAATTTCTTACCATAGCAAAAAATAACATAAACCGTCTGGTAAAGATTATAACAGATATTCTTGACATCTCCAAGTTGGAAGCAGGCAGGATTGTCATGCATAAAATAAAGCTAAATATAAATGACATTATAAAAAACGTTTATGAGTCTGTAAAAACAGCGGTTAGAGAGAAGGGTATAGAGTTCAGCCTTTCTCTGGGAGAATCTGTAGAGCTTACATGGCTTGACCCTGATAGAATAGGGCAAGTACTTAAAAATCTTATATCAAATGCCATAAAGTTCAATAGAGGTAATGGAAAAATAAAAATATTAAGTTCAAAGGAAGGTATAAACGGCAAGGACTTTATAAAGATTATTGTAGAGGATAATGGCATTGGCATGCCTCAGGAAGAAATAGAGAATTTGTTTAGGAATTTCAGCCCTTTAGATACAGGCATGACACGTAAACATGGCGGTGCAGGCCTGGGCCTGGCTATTTCAAAAGGCATAGTAGAGCTTCATGGCGGAGATATATGGGCCATGTCAGAGCCTGATATAGGCAGTAAATTTATTTTCACCATACCTATTTATAAAAAACATGAAGAATTTGATTTTTTAATAGAAGAAGCAATGGAAAGGGCAAAGCGTAATGATAATAAAATTGCCATTATTGTTTTTGAGATAAAGGAAGTTAAAAAAAGAGCCGAAAACGTTATTGCCGAGATAGAGGATATTATAAAAAAGACAGTCAGAGGGCCGGAAGATAAGATTGTAAGGTGGGAGAAAGGAGAATGTATTGTAATAATTGCGGCCGCGGACAGGCCAGGCGCAATGGTAATAATAAAAAGGCTCAGAGGCAACATCAAGCTTCCTCTTTCTTTTGGCATTTCAGTCTATCCTGATGAAGCCATGGATAAAGAGGAGCTCATAAAAAAGGCGCAAGAAGATTTGAATAGCGGCAAAAATTCAATGGCTTCACAAAGGGTGCTTCTTATAATAGATGACGAAGAAGATTTGGCATCAATGCTTTCTTTCAGGCTTAATAATGTGGGTTTTGACACTATTACAGCCAATAGCGGGGATAATGGGATAGAGCTAGCTAAGAAAAATAAGCCAGACCTTATACTCCTGGATCTTATGATGCCAGAGGTAGATGGGTTCGAGGTTTCAAAAAGGCTGAAGCTAGACTCAGCTACCAAGCATATACCTATAATTGTTTTCTCAGCGCTTGGAAATAAAAATACAAAAGAATCTATAGAAAAACTCGGAGCAGCAGGATTTATTGAAAAACCTTTTGAACCCGAACTTTTGATTAGTAAAATAAATGAATTCCTTGGAGGGAAAAATGGATAAGAAAAGAGTTTTAGTGGTGGATGATGACGCAGATCTGGCAAAAATGCTTAAGGTCAGAATAGAGGCAGAGGGCTATGAGTTCATGAGCATTATGGACGGAAAAGAAATGCTAGATGTTTTAAATATAAAAAAGCCGGATGTGATTCTATTGGATATAATGCTTCCTAATACGGACGGCTACAGCGTATTGAGGGAAATGAGGAAGCATGAAAAATATGCCAATATTCCTGTAATCATATTGAGCGCAAAAGAAAAGAAAAAGATGGGAGATCTTTTTGCCCTTGAAAAAGTAGCATTCTTTATAGAGAAGCCTTTTGATACAAAAGAACTATTGGAGAAGATAAAGATTTCAATGGGGGAGCAAAAGTGATGGATAAAAAAAGGATATTGATAGTAGATGATGAAGAAGATATCTTAAATGTATTGAGATTCAGGCTGGAGGCAAATAATTATGAAGTGCTGTCAGCCTCTGACGGCCAGGAAGGCCTTAATAAGGCCAGGTCCGAAAAACCAGACCTTATAATATTGGACCTTATGCTTCCAAAACTTGATGGATATAAGGTTTGCCGCATGCTCAAATTCGACGAAATTTATAAAGCTATTCCTATTATAATTTTTACAGCAAGGGCTCAGAAAAAAGACGAGGAAATTGGCATGGAAATGGGCGCAGACGCGTATATTGCCAAGCCTTTTGAACCAGAGATATTATTAGGGAAAATGAAGGAATTGTTGGGAGCAATATAGGAAAGGAGATATATGGACGGCCAGAAAAAGATATTGATTATAGATGATGAAGAAGATATCCAGAAATTACTAAAGATAAGGCTTGAGCAGGAAGGCTTTATCGTAATAACCGCAGGCGATGGAGAAAAAGGCGTGAAGTCAGCGGAGCTGGAAATGCCTGATCTGATCCTTCTGGATATCATGATGCCTATAGTTGATGGATATTCGTGCCTCAAAGAAATCAGGAGGATTCAGAAAACAAAAGATACGCATGTTCTTATGATGAGCGGCAAAGAAGAGGAGAAGGTCAGGGATCTTTTTGCTTTTCAGAAAATCAGCGGATATTTAGAGAAGCCGTTTGAACTGGATAATTTGATTGCAAAGATAAAGGAAATACTGAAGATATGACGAAAAAGAGCGCAGAGCAAATATTATTAGAAAAAGCGATTATTACAAAAGAGCAGCTCGATAAGGCGCTGGAAGAGTCTAGAAACAAAGGTATGCCTGTGGGTAAGGTTATTGTGCGTTCTGGTATGGTGACTGAAGAGGTATATGCTCAAGCAATATCAGAGGCGCTGGATATTCCATATGTGAATCTTGCAAGTTATATTATAGACCAAGAGGTTATAAAGCTTATCCCGGAAACCATGGCCCAGAAATACAAGGCAATACCTATTTTTAAAATACGCGATTCTTTGACTGTCGCAATGGTGGACCCAAAGGATATAGTTGCAATAGATGACTTGAGCCGTAAGGCCAAATGCGATATAGAGAGCATGCTATCCACGGAAAGCGCCATATTAAATGCCATAGAACAGTATTATGGCACATCATCTTCGTTTGATGACGTTATAAAAGATATAGATAAAAAAAACAGATTTCAGGCAGAGGGAACCGAATTTGATTCTACAAAACTCGCGGAGATAGCGGAAGAAGCTCCTGTGATAAAGCTTGTGAATATGATTATTATGCAGGCTGTGAAAGATAAGGCAAGCGATATACATATTGAGCCGGAAGAAACCAGGCTGGCGGTGAGATTCAGAATAGACGGGATATTACATGAGGTGTTTTCTCCTCCAAAACACATGGAGCCTGCGCTCATGTCCAGAATAAAAGTGCTTTCCAAAATGGATATTGCCGAAAAAAGGAAACCTCAGGATGGAAGGTTTAATATGAAGGCCTTGGACAGGGATATCGATCTGAGAGTTTCCGCATTTCCGACAATATACGGGGAGAATATAGTCATAAGGATATTGGACAGAGGCTCTATTCTTCTGGGCCTTGATAAGGTCGGTTTTTCCGGAGAGATTCAGAAGGAATTCGAAAGATTGATAAAATACCCTCATGGCATAATATTAGTTACAGGGCCTACAGGCAGTGGTAAGACCACGACTCTTTATTCAGCGCTTTCCACAATTGACTCGGAAGAGCAAAATGTCATTACAATAGAAGATCCTGTTGAATATCACCTTGGCAGGATAAGGCAGTCCCAGATAAACCCAAAGGCAGGCTTGACTTTTGCGACAGGATTGAGGTCTATTTTAAGGCAGGATCCTGATATAATAATGGTAGGCGAAATAAGGGACAAGGAGACAGCAGAGATAAGCGTTCAGGCCGCATTGACAGGCCATCTTGTTTTCAGCACGCTTCACACAAATGATGCCTCAGGCGCATTGTCCAGGCTTATAGATATGGGCATAGAGCCGTTTCTGATATCCAGTTCTATTATAGGTATCCTCGCCCAGAGGCTTGTGAGAAAGATTTGCGATAAGTGCAAGGAAGAATATACACCTACAGATGATATTTTAAAGGCCATGGGTTTAAGCGGTAAAAATGGAATTTTCAAAGGCAAAGGCTGCGATGCATGCAAAAATACCGGGTACAAAGGCAGAATAGGAATATTTGAGCTTTTGATTGTGAATGACAAAATAAGAAAGCTTATCGTAGATAAGGCTTCAAGCGATATAATAAAGAAAACAGCAATAGAAATAGGAATGAAAACATTAAGGGATGATAGCCTGGATAAGGTTTTGAAAGGTATTACAACGCCTGAAGAAGTAATAAAGGCAACGCAGGAGGAATAAATTACGCTTGGCTAATTTCAAATATAAGATACGCGATAAGCACGGCAGAGCTTCTACAGGTACTATAGAGGGAGAATCCAGGGAATCTGTCGCTAGTCATTTTAAACAGATGGGTTATGTGCCCATTCTGATAGAAGAAGAAAAGCTAGGTATAAAAAATTTTAATCCATTTCAGAAGTTTTTCAATAGAGTCAGCCATGAAGAATTAATAATTTTCACCAGGCAGTTAGAGACATTACAACGCGCAGGCGTGGCAATACTGGTGAGCCTAGGCTCTATCACGGAGCAGATCACTAATCCTTATTTTAAAAGAATCATTGAAGAGATAGCTAATGATATAGAGTCAGGCAAAAGTTTTTCAGACGCTATTTCAAGGTTCCCGTCAGTTTTTTCAGAGATATACATCAATATGATACGTTCAGGAGAAGCGGCAGGCATGCTGGACGATGTCCTGGCCAGGCTAGCAACGCTTATGGAACATGAGCAGGAAATGAGAATGAGGGTGCAGCAGGCAGTACGCTATCCCTTGCTGGTAATATTGGTCATTTCTATAGCGTTTCCGCTTCTAGTCATGTTTGTAATACCTAAGTTCAGCGCGCTTTTTGCAAGGTTTAACACAGAATTGCCTTTTCCGACAAAGATGCTTTTAGGGGCGCATTTTATAATTTCGCATTATTGGACTGTTATTGTCGCGGCCATAATCATTCTGTCTGTTGGATTCAAACGTTTTATAAATACCAAATCAGGCAGATATATTTGGGATCGCGTTAAATTAAAAATGCCTGTGTTTGGCCAGCTTTTTCTGAAGATATCCTTATCCAGATTCAGCAGGATGACAGCGCTTTTATCTGCAAGCGGCATACCTATAATAAATACGCTGGAGATTGTCAGGGATTCCCTGGGGAATAGAGTTATTGCAGAGTCTATCGACAATATCATTCAGGGAATAGGAGAAGGCAAAGGCATAGCAGAGCCAATGAAGTTAAGCGGCCTTTTCCCAGGGATTGTCATACAGATGGTTAAAATAGGGGAAGAAACAGGTAAAATGAACGAACTGCTTTTAAAGGTGTCTGATTATTATGATGCCCAAGTGGACTATACAGTTAAGAACTTAGCAGTTCTTATAGAGCCTATTCTTATATTTGCGCTGGGTATAATGGTTTTAGTTATGGCGCTTGCGATATTTATGCCCATGTGGAACCTGATATCTGTATTTAGCTATTAAAAATACTTGACCCTTCGACGCGGCCTTCGGCCTTGCTCAGGGTCTGCGCAAAATCTGCTAAAGTTTCTGCCCGAAGGGCAGATTTTTCTTGACAAACATATCAGCATCATTATAATTATCATTATATTTGAAGCAATATGAAAATGAAAGGAAGGAGTTATGGTAAAGATTGGCAATAAAAGCGGTTTTACGCTGATCGAACTTGTAATGGTTATTGTAATACTAGGGATACTCTCGGCAATAGCTATTCCAAAATTCGCAGACCTCACTACACAAGCAAAAATTTCAGCTGGAAAAGGCGGGCTTGGAGCAATGCGTTCAGCAGTTGCTATAGATTACGCAAAGAGCGCTACGTCCGGCACAGCTAGCTTTCCGTCAGCAGTTACTACCGCGCTTTTTGCGGATAGCTTGGTTCCAAAAAATCCAATGAATAATTCTACTAGTATCGCGGCTGTAACTGTTGCTCCTAGCGGCACCGCGACATCTACTGATGGTTGGTGGTATATATCTGCTTCTGGCAGGGCAGGCGGTTATTCGGACGGAACCCAAGATACTTCTGCCTGGTAAAATAGCAGAGATTAGATAGATTGAGACAGATTAATATAGATAAATGGGGATGGTTGAAGAAAGCCATCCCCATTTTTATTTTAACCGGGCTTGCGCTTATATTTTTTTCAGATGTAGTATTTCAGAATAAGATATTTATACACAGAGACCTCTCCAGATTTTTTTATCCTTTAAGGGAATTCAGCGCAAATGAGTTTTTGAAGTTCAGGATGCCTCTTTGGGATCCTTATATAAATTGTGGAAGCCCGCATCTGGCAGAGCTTCAGACATGCGTATTTTACCCGCTAAGCATAATCTACTTATTATTTTCTTATCCATACGCATTTAATTCTTTCATAATAATACATATATTGCTGGCAGGCTTATTTACATATATTTTGATGAGGGAATGGGGCTATTCTCGCTACGCCTCTTTTTTATCCGCGTCAGTTTTTATGTTTTCAGGGTATATAATTTCTGTGATAAATCTTTTGGCTTCGCTCGCTTCAGTAACGTGGCTTCCGCTTGTGATTTTATTTTACGAGAGGGCTTTAAAGAAAGACTGGGTTAAAAATTCTATAATTACGGGTATATTCATGGCATGTGTGTTCCTGGGCGGGGAACCCGCGATTCTATATGCCACGTTTTTTATCTTGTTTTTAATTAATGGGGCGGTTCTCGACTCAGCGCCTTCGGCGCTTCGCTCGAACAATATTAATATTCTTCGAGCGAAGTCGAGAAGTATGTTGTTAGCTGCTATAGTTTTCCTAGGCCTTGCGAGTTTTCAGATCCTGCCTTTTTTAGAATTTGTAAGATATTCTTCCAGGGGCATGATGGATTTTAGCGAAGCGTCTATGTGGTCTTTGCCTGTGTATGCGCTTTTAGACTTATTTTTTCCTTACTTAAGCGAGGCAGATTATATATATAAAGATTATTGGACGAGGCAGAGCTGGCTTTTAGTTTATTATATGGGCATAGCCGCCATTATATTCACGCTTATTGCTTTGAAATTTGATTCCACAAAAAGAAGAAGGGCTGTTTTTTACGTCCTGGCGTTAGGCCTTGCGCTTTCATTCGGCAGATATATGCCTATATATTATTTTTTATATAAATTTCTTCCAGGGTTCAGCCTTTCCAGGTATCCTATAAAATTCTTTTTCATAGTTACATTTTCTCTGGCTGTCTTAGCGGGCATGGGAATGGATTATTACGCTCAGCACGCAAAAACAGATCCCAGATTTAAAAAATTTTTAAGATGGATATTGGCCATTGGATTTACACTGTCATTAAGTTATCTTGCGTTAAATTTGAATTTTTACGGGATATGCGATTTTTTAAAAGGCGCAATACTAGATATAAGCAATCATTTTAACGCTAAAACAGGATATGTTGGCCAATTATTTACAGCTGCGATTCATAATATAAAAAGGGGCATGGGGCTATTCATGGTTTTATCTGTAGTAATGTTTTTCGGAACCAAAAGGCGGATCAGCATGAATGCGGTTTTGATTTTCATTTTATTAATATCTTTAATAGATATATTTACGGCAAATAAAAATGTATACCAGAATATGGATATAAAAGAATTTTTAAAGCCAGGTATTACAATAGAATTTTTACAAAAGGATAAAAATCTTTTCAGGATATTTGATTCTCCAGCTACCTTAAGGCAGAATATGTTTGTGCCGGAAAGGGATTATTTTGAGGGCATGTCAGGCCTTAGAGAAAGAGTGGTTTCAGATAGGGGCGTGAGTTTTGGTATATATGACGCATATGGTTACGGGTCGCTTTATAACAGGCGTCATGAAGAAATTGTGGATATTATTGTAAAGTCGAATGCACCTGATAAAACAAATCTATTGAGCCTATTAAATGTAAAATATGTAATATCGCCAAAGGCATTTAAGGCAGACGGTTATAATATTGTCAGGAAATCAGAAAAGGTAAATATTTATGAAAATAAAAATGTTTTGCCGCGCGCGTTCTTGGCGGAAAAGGCAGTTGTCATAAAAGACGAAAAAAAGATTTTGGAGAAGATGAAAACCAAAGATTTTAAGCCAGAGAAAGAAGTGATTCTGGAAGAGGATTTTGTTGACATGCAGAGACCAGAGAGCATAGGGCATAGAGCTGCGGTTAATATTTTAAAATACGACCCAGGAGAAGTGGTTATAGAGGCTGATACAAACGCGCCTAGATTTTTAGTGCTTAGTGATACTTATTATCCAGGATGGAAGGCGAGCGTGGATGAAAAACCTAGCAAGATTTACAGAGCGGATTATATTTTACGTTCAGTTTATCTTGAGCCTGGAAAACATATTGTAAAGTTTACATACAACCCGTTTTCGTTTAAAATAGGAACGATAATAACGTTAGGGACAATAGGGATTTTGTTTGCGCTATGGATAAAAAGATTATTATTGTAATGCCGGCGTATAATGCGGAATTAACTCTGGAAAAGACATACCGGGATATCCCCAAAGGCCTTGTGTCTGAGATAATGCTTTGCGACGACCAGAGTAAAGATAGGACTGTGGAGATAGCGAGAAGATTAGGCCTTACTGTGCTTTTGCATGATAAGAATAAAGGATACGGCGGGAATCAGAAGACATTATATAAAGAGGCGCTTAAAAGAAATCCTGATATAATAGTTATGCTTCATCCTGATTATCAGTATGATTCAAAAAAAATACCAGATCTTGTGCAGCCTATACTTAATAATCAGGCTGATATCGTGCTGGGTTCAAGGATGCTGGGCAAAGGCGCTTTGGAAGGAGGCATGCCTGTTTACAAATATATTTCTAATAAGTTTTTAACCTTTTGCCAGAATAAGGCTCTAAGATTAAATTTATCTGAATATCATACAGGCTTAAGGGCATATAGCAGCGATTTTCTTAAAAAAGTCAGCTGGCAGGATAATTCAAATGATTTTTTGTTTGATGCGCAAATTCTGATAAAGGCAGCTAATCTGGGGCTTAGAATAGCGGAAATTCCTATTGAGACAAGATATTTTAAAGAGGCTTCGCAGGTGAGTTTTTTTGCTGGTGTTAAATATGGGATTGGTATATTATGGGAATTAATAAAGTAGCTAACTTTACAATTCGTGCCAGGCACCATTTGTTAAGTTACGGGGGTGAAGGGTGAAGGGTGAAAGGCCAGTAAACGGGTTTACATTGATAGAACTCGTAATGCTGATAGTTATAATAGGCATAGTTGCATTGGTTGCCATGCCAAAGGTTACTACAGGATCAGCTGTGAGGCTGGAGGCAGCATGCCAGAAAATAGCCTCTGATTTAAGATATACTCAAGAAATGGCTTTAGCTCAGCAGGTAAGATTCGGAATATCTTTTGATCCTGTAAACGAAGCTTATTTTGTTTACAGAGTAACCATAGCCACAAAAAGTATAGATCCACAGACAAGAAATAATTTTGATGTTTCGTTTGTTAATCTTAATGAATTTAAGGGCATAGATATATCAAGCACGAATTTCAGTAATAAGGTGGAGTTTGATTCAACTGGCGCTCCATATGATGGGAATGGCATTATTTTATCAAGCCAGGGCGTCATAACTCTTCAGGCTCAGGCAGGGGCATATTCCAGGACAGTGAGGATAGAAGCGAAGACTGGCAAGGTAAGTGTACAATAAACAACTTTACATTTTGACATTGTCGGAATGTAAAGTTGTTGGGGGAAAGATGCGAGGATTTACGTTGGTAGAGACAGTGATAGGAATAGTAGTGATAGGGATCATAGCGCTTGGATTGTTCGCTACTTTTACAGGCGTATTTACAAATGCTGTCAGGGATGAGGTGGTGACTGTTGCTACAAGTTTGGCAAAAGGAGAAATGGAGCGCGTAACACGCCTGAGCTTTGCAAGTGTAGTTGATCAAAATAGAGGAACTCCTGTGAGTTTCGGAGGGAATTTTACTAATTATTCCTGGCAGATAAGAGTAGATGCTGTGCCAGTGGCTATTGCCAGCGATCCGGGTATGGCTCAGTATAAACAGGTAGAATCTCGTGTCACAAATCCGATGGTAGGGGATATCAGCTTAAAGACGATCGTGACGAATAATTGAAATGAAAAAAGAAAAAGGTTTTACTTTAATAGAAGTAATTATAGTAATAACAATAGTAGGGATTGTTTCAGTTATAATAGGATCCATGCTACTGGGGGTTGTGAAGGCATGGACGTTTAAGTTGAACAGGAATGATATATTATGGGACGGAAGGCTTGCTATGGACAGGATGACAAGAGAAATCAGGACAATAAAAAATTCTACAAGTGTTACTACGGCCTCAGCTGCGCAGTTCAGGTTTACTGATACAGGAAATAAAGACATAACATATAGCCTGAGCAGTACAAATTTAAACAGGACTGAAAACGGCACTGCGAATTTATTGGCTGCAGATGTTTCAGCGCTTACTTTTACTTATTATAATTCAAGCGATGCTGTTATCCCCAGTCCTGCGGTCAGTCCATCTGCGACAGATATAAGAAGGGTAAGGATCAATCTTACACTTACAAAGAATGGAGAAAATGTTTATTTACAATCAGATGCTTCGACAAAGAATTTTTAGATTTTTTGCCAGCCCTGGCAGGTCTAAAGAAAAGCCTCGCCGATTCGAGCGGGCACGGTGTCCTGCGCAGGCTGAGGCCGTTCGGCACGAAATAATTTTAGCGGTCCGCTACGGTTTACGGCTCGTCCGCCTCGCTGGGGCGTCCGAGCGTCTTTTCGTAGGCCTGCCAGGGCTGGCAAGATATAATATTTCTCGTACCAAAGGCATTTCTTTAGTAGCTGTAGTTATTGTAATGCTGATAGTTTCTACGCTGGCGTTACTGATGGCGTCTTTTATGTCGTCCGGGAACATTTCAGCAATCACAGACATGCAGGCGGAGCAGGCGTTATATATAGCATCTGCAGGTATGGAGTGTTATCTTGAGCTTTTAGAGGCAGATTCAGACTGGTCAACTCCGCCTACAGTTTTTACAAATCAGATATTTGGCGCCGGGACATTTACCATTACTTATGCGAATCAGACAGCAGATTCCATAGACATTACCAGCACAGGAAAAGTTATTGGATGGGATGGGAATTCAGTCCAGAGAGTTATTGTTCAGCATGTTACAAAGGAAGCTGGCGCAGGAACAGCGTTTTCCGATTTCGCGATATTTTATGGAGGGGGAGATGGTACGATCGAAAGCGAAATTAAAAAAGAACAGACAATCACAGGCGATATTTTTGTGAAAGGAAATCTGGATATAGGAAAGAATTGCACAATAACCGGTAATGTCTCAGCTACAGGTAGCATAACTGTTGGAAGCGGCACAAATATTTCAGGAAGCACTACCCCAAATGCTACTCAGCCTGCAAATCAGCCAACGCTGACTACTACATATTATGATAGTCTGATTACAACTGCTTCTGGCCAGCCAGCTGGGAATAGGACATTCGAGGCAGAAGCGATTTCAGGAACTGTATATATAAACGGCAATGTGACAATAAAGGATTATATAAACGGCTCAGGCACAATAGTTGCCACGGGTTCAGTTGATATAAAAAGCAATGTAGATATCGGGAGCAATATTACTATTATCTCGGATGGGAGTTTGCTTATGAGGATTAATGGGACAGTAGGCAAGAGTGTGTTTTTTTATTCCTCTTCCGATATTGAATTGAAGGCAGGTATTGTTCTTGGCAGCGGAGCTGGTTCAGGAGAAGGTGTGGTTTTATTGTCGCCTGGAGATATCAAGTTAGGCGATAATACTACTTTGACAGGATTTATATTTGGAGATGACGTAGAGATAGGAGAAAATCTTACATTGACAGGCAATCTTGGCGGCAACAGGCTTGATACTTTGGATGAAGGAGCGGTTATAATTAAAAACAATGCAAAGGTAAATTACGGCTCTATAAATGGGTTCAACTCCAACGCGGCAATAACTATCACAACTTCTTTATGGCAGGAAACATTGTAGTTATGATATAATATATAAAGATGAATAGTATCTTAGAAAAACTGCAAAAAGAATATAAATCGCTTCTCGCTGGAATGGGCATAGGCCAGAAACCTGCTAATTTTATAGGCTTGGATATTGGCTCAAGGCATTTTAGGGCTGTAAGGATAAAAAAGACAGGTGATGAATTTTCAGTACAGGATACCATGGTGGACAGGATCGAGGAACTTGGGAATCTTTCCAGCAAAATGCGCGTGAAAGACGAAGAAGAGCTATGCGTGAGTTTTAGCATGGAAGGCATTGTTATAAAAAGGGTAACGATACCTGTAATGCCTCAGGAAGAGATAGAAAGCGCCCTCAGATGGGAGCTGAAGGAGCAGGTTGGATTTGATATTGATAAAGCCAAGGTAAGATTTAATATCTTAGGGGAAAAAGATACTGAGGATGGCGCAAAAAAGATAGAACTAGTTGCTTTTACATACCAGGAATCTGATATTGAACCAAAGGTAAAAGAGTTAAAAGAAATGGGTTTAAATATCCGAAATGTGATGCCTTTAGATTTTGCGCTTGCCAGATATGTAGATAATTCAAAAATTGTATCCCATGATGAAAAGATCGCGGTTGTGGATATAGGCAGTATAAAGACAATTATTTTTATAATTGAAAAAGGCAGGATTTATTTTACAAGAGAGATACCTTTGGGCGGAGACGCTATAACAGAGGCAATGACAGGTGTTATTGTGCCTGAAAAAGGCAAGTTAGAATTATCCAGAGAAGATGCTGAGGCCATGAAAAGGGAATACGGCATCCCCCTGGATATAAAGATATTTTCCATGGTAAGGCCTATACTGGAAAAATTAGCAAGCCAGATACGCGCTTCTCTTGAATATTGCGAGAATCAATTTTCCTGTGTAGTTTTTAAAAAGATCATTTTAACAGGCAATGGCTCTAAACTAAAAGGACTCGCAGAATATCTGCATAAAGAAGCAGGGTTAGAGGTAGTTACAATTCTTCCAGAAACCGCAGGGGCTATAGGCCTGGCTCTAAGCATGAAATCTGATTTAAATATGCTGCCTGAAAAATTCAGATCAGAAGATCAAAAGGCGCTGAAAAGATTTTCCATGACAATGATTGCTTTTGTCCTGGGAGTAATAACGCTTTTCTCATATGTATTATTATGCATACAGGCAATAAACCTGAAAAAAGGCGTAGAGACAGAGAGGCAGCACTGGGATAATCTCAAGGAAGTAAAATTATTAAAGGATAAGATAATAGCTTACAGTTCTGTTATAAATGCAGTTTCCATGGATGGTATCTATGCAGGCAAGATAATGAAAGAAATAAGCAGCATGATTCTTCCCTATATAGTGCTGGATAGATTTAGCGTGGATAGTAAAGAGCCGAATATAAAGATAGGCGGTTTAGTGTTAAAGCAGGATTCATTGACGGAATTTATGTCCAAGCTGGAGTCAAACCCCTTGTTTCAGAACGTAAAACTTTCTTTCAGCGAAAAGGATGAAGGGGCTGGTCAGGATGCGGTGAATTTCGAAATAACGTGTAATATTAGTAATAAAATGTGAATCCCTTATGAATAAAAATAAGATTACAACATTTGTTATTTTTGGCGTTGTAGCTAGTTTATTTTTGCAGTTTGTTTATTTGCCGAAAACCGGAGAAGTCAAGAAACTTAACGCGGAATACAGAAGCACAAAAAACAGCATAGCAGAGCTTTATAATTTTATAGGAGGCGAGGATAAATTAAAGGACAGCCTTATAAAGATGCGCAATTACGTTGAAGGCCTTGAGGGCGCACTGCCTTCTGAAAAAGAGGCTTCAAATATAATAAAGCAGCTTAATGAGGAAGCAAGGGCAATAAAGGTCAATGTAGTTTCCGTAAAGCCAGGAGATCTAATGAACTATACTGACATTAAAGGAACGCATCTCAAAATTTTTGATTCCGTATGTAAAGGCATGCCTGTGAATTTGAGCGTTGAAGCCAGGTATCAGGCTATAGGGGATTTCTTGAATAAAATAGAAATGAGCAGGAATCCTATGATCTCAGTAAGAAAGATAGATTTGAGGAAGGATGTAAATATATTGCCGAAGATAAGAGCAGACATAGAGCTGAACGCTTGCGTGCTGGGGGAATAATACATTGGCTGATAATAAAAAGAAGATAGAATTAACCATAACAGGCATAGGTATAATCATTTTGATATTTTTGATTGCAAATCATATGCCTAAATCAAAGGATAATAAGTCTGTTTCAAAGGCCGAACCATATCCAACTTCGGAAGTTACCATCTTGGCGGTTTCCGAAGTCGGATCCGACAGCAGTGTAAAATGGGGCAGGGATCCTTTCTTATTGGATACTTCTAATGTCAAAGAACAGGGCATGGAGGATTTAGTTCTTAACGGCATAGTGTCAGACAGAGATAACCCGTATGCCATCATAAATAATGACGTTGTTAAACTGGGCGATAAGGTAAACGGGATGACTATTATCGAGATTAATGAGAAGAACGTTGTCCTTGAGCAGGACGGCCAGAAACATACCCTAGAATTAAACCCGTATTAACCTCAGTTTTTATTGACTTTATTGGCTTTCGTGTGATAACATACTCTGGCTATGGCAAAGAATAAGCCTAGGAGGGTAGTTATATTTTTACTCTTCAGGCTGATGAGTTTTGTTATTTTAGCAGTTCCTATCAGAATAGGGCTTATACTTGGCCAGGCTTTTGGAAACCTGTGTTTTTATAGTCTAAGAAAAGAGAGAAAAAAAGCGCTTCGGAATCTGGATATTGCCTTTGGGAACTCCAAGTCCGCGATAGAAAAAAGAAAAATAGTTAAAAAGGTCTTTGAAAATCTGGGGAAAAGCTCTATAGAGATATTATCTATACCTAAACTTAGCAAAGAAAGCTTTAAAAGATATGTATACTGTAAAAATATTGATATGCTGAAAAGATTTTTACAGGAAGGCAAAGCTGTTATAATCCTTTCCGGCCATTTTGGAAACTGGGAGTTTCTGGCGCATTATCTTTCAATAAACGGGCTGCCCATGAATGTGATCGCCAGGCGCGCGAGGCAGTCAGGACTGGAAGCGTTTTTAACCAGGATAAGAAAACAGAATAGCGTGAATGTATTATACAGGGATGCGTCAGCTAAGGAGATAGTGGATCTTTTAAGGGATGGGAAGTTCGTAGGTATCATGCCTGATCAGGATATGGATAGTATTTCAGGCGTGTTTGTGGATTTTTTTGGAAAAAGCGCATGGACGCCGAGCGGCCCCGCGGTTTTAAATCTTTTAACAGGGGCTTCTATTGTCCCATGTTTTATAGTGCGTAAGGCATTCGGGCACGAGGTTATTATTGAAAAGCCGATGGAGCTGGTTAAGACAGACAATAAGAGAAGAGATATTTTTGAAAACACCAGTAGATATACAAAGGTTATAGAGGATCACATTAGAAAGTTTCCGGAACACTGGGTCTGGTTTCATGATAGATGGAAGACAAAATTATGTTGCGAAAAAACTTTGGAATAACTGTTTTGTTGATACTGATTTTTGCCTCGCCGTGTTTTGCTGAAGAGAAAAAAGAAGCAGCTCTGCAGGAAGTTAAGGATTTTTCTTTCGTACAGTATCAAAAGGGCGGGGGCCAGAAGTGGAAAATGAACGGAAAATCAGCAGAGGTGCTGGATAATAAAGTTAATATAGAATATCTGTCCGCATTATCTTTCGGCCAAGGCACTATGCTTAAATTAAAAGCCAGAGAAGGAAGTTTCGATAAAGGCGAAAATATGGTTTACCTCAGGGATAATGTAGTCGCAGTTTCTACTAATGGCACAAAATTGACCACAGATCATTTGGTGTGGGACCAAGAGACAAAAAATATTTCTACCGAGGCAAGCGTAAACATAAAAAAGCCTAATATGGATATTACAGGCACGGGCGCTGTGTGCGACATAGAGGGCAATACAGCTGAATTAAAACATAATATAAACGCAAAGCTCGTATCTGATGAACCCGGAATATTAGGCTCTCTAGGAGAGAAAGGCCAGACTGTTATAACGTGTGACGGGCCTTTGGAGTTAAATTATAAACAGAACCGTGCTTTCTTTCACGGAAATGTTAAGATAGAGGACTCTAAAGGCAGTATATTATCTGACAGGATAGATGTATATTTCAGCCCTGAGACAAAACGCGTCAAGTGCGTGGTTGCAAGAGGAAACGTGAAGATTATAAACGGCGGGAGCGTGACTTACAGCGAGAAGGCGATCTATCTGGTGGACCAGGGCAGGGTAATATTGCCTAACAGGCCAAAATTGGTAATCCAAAATGACGGAACTAAACAATAACGGGCATCTTTTAGAAATAAATAATCTAGGGAAGTCCTACGATGGGAAAAAGATCGTGGACGGCGTCTCGATGAAGGTAAAGCGCGGAGAGGTTGTAGGCCTTCTGGGCCCAAACGGCGCAGGAAAGACAACCACATTTTACATGGTAGTGGGGATACTCAGGCCTGATAAAGGAAACATAATTTTTGACGGAAATGATATCACAAAACTTGCGATGTACCGGAGGGCTAGGAATGGCATAGGGTATCTTTCGCAGGAGCCTTCGATATTCAGAAAACTTAGTGTTGAAGAGAATATAATGGCTGTGTTAGAAACCCTGCATCTTCCCCGCGAGGTGCGCAGGAACAGGTTGAAGGAGCTTCTGGAAGAATTAAAGATAAGCCATCTCGCAAAGAAAAAAGCGTATATGCTTTCAGGGGGAGAGAGAAGGAGGCTGGAGATAACAAGGGCGCTTGTTACAAATCCGCTTTTTATTCTTCTGGATGAACCTTTTAGCGGCATAGACCCTATTGCAGTGGCTGACGCGCAGGATATTATAGGCGAATTAAAAAATAAAGGCCTTGGGATACTCCTGACAGACCATAATGTAAGAGAAACGCTTGAAATAACAAATCATTCGTATATAATGGCAGAAGGAAAGATACTTATTGAAGGCACAAAAGAAGTGCTGGTCAATGATCCAAAGGCGCGAGAGATATATCTTGGAGAGAAATTCAGGTTATAATCGCAGGAGCAATTTATAAAATGAAATCCAATGTTAAAAAGTTAAAAAATTGCAAGCATTGTTTTGAGGTGAACCTCCCTGCGGAAGAGGTGAAAGAGGCTTTTGATGAGGTCTATAGCGATATAGGAAAACATGCGAGCGTGCCTGGGTTCAGGCAGGGTAAGGCGCCACGAGATCTTTTAGAGCTCCATTATTCCAAAACTGCCAGGGAAGAGGTTTTAAAAAAGCTCATACCCGAAACCTACGAAAAGATTTTAGGAGAGCATAAGCTGGATCCTATAGGGTATCCTGATGTGACTGATGTGAAGCTTGATATGAAAGAAGGTTTTTCATATAAGGCAAGCATTGAAACAAGGCCTGAGATTAATTTGAAAAACTATAAGGGCCTTAAATTAAAAAAGAAAAACGTAGAAGTCAGTGAAGAGGATCTGACAAAGAACCTGGAATACCTGAGGGAAATGCATTCCCAAAATGTGCCTAAGGAAGGCAGTTCGGAAAAGGAAAAAGTGCTTCCTATGCTTGACGATGAATTTGCTAAAGATCTGGGTTTAGAGAATCTGGAGAAAATGAAAGAGGCGATAAAAGAGAATCTGAAGGCAAGATTGGAGCAGGAAAGCGAAGCTGACCTGGAAATTCAGATTATAGACAAACTTCTAGATGGCATGGATTTTGAAGTGCCTGAGACGCTTGTGAATTCAGAGAAAGAAAGATTAATAAAAGATGCGGATATGCGTATTAAGTATATGGAAGCGCTCCAGAAAAAAGAAAACCCGGATAAAAAATTCACCCTGGAAGAAAAGGATAAAAAAGAATTGGAAGAAAAAGCTTCTAAACAGGCAGTCCGCCAGGTAAAAGCGTTTTTTATGCTGGATAAAATTGCGCAGGATGAAAAGATCTATTTAAAGGAAGAAGAGATAGAGGAATATATTGAAGGGTTAGCAGCTCAGCATAAAAAGACAAAAGATGAAATCAGGAGTTATCTGGAAAAAGGCCATGGCATGGATGAACTGGCTGTAAATATGAGAAATAAAAAGGTGATGGAGTTTTTGCTGAAGGAAGCGAAGATAGAATAACAAAGGGGGTTTGGCATGTTAATACCCATGGTAATCGAACAATCAGACAGAGGCGAAAGGGCATATGATATTTATTCAAGGCTTCTGAAAGACAGGATTATTTTTATTGGTTCGACAATAGATGATATAGTCGCGAATGTAGTCATAGCTCAGATGCTTTTTCTTCAGATGGAAGACCGCGAAAGAGATATAAATATTTATATCAATAGCCCTGGGGGCGTGGTTACAGCAGGTATGGCTATATATGACACAATGCAGTTTATAAAACCTGCTGTGTGCACTTACTGCGTAGGACAGGCAGCCAGCATGGGAGCGGTCCTGCTAGCAGCGGGCGCAAAAGGGAAAAGATATGCGCTTCCGAATGCAAGGGTCATGATACACCAGCCATGGGGAGGGGTGCAGGGCCAGGCATCAGATATTAATATACAGGCAAAAGAGATATTAAAGATGAGAGATAAGATTAATGAGATACTGGCAAAACATACAGGAAAGCCGCTTGATAAAATAGAGAAAGATACTGACAGAGATTATTTTATGTCCAGCCAGGAAGCTTTGGAATATGGGATTATAGACGAGATATTTACAGGAAACAAAAAATAGTTTAAAAGTTAGAGAGGGGAAGTATGATCAAAAATTATCTATTGACGCCAGGGCCTACACCAATACCACCGAGAGTCCTAGAGACAATGGCAAGGCCGATTATTCATCACAGGACTCCTGAGTTCCAGAAAATTATTCAAGAGGTGGAAGAAGATTTAAAGTATGTGTATCAAACTAAGAATGAAGTTCTTATATTCGCAGCCTCCGGAACAGGCGCAATGGAAGGAGCTATTTCTAATCTTCTTTCTCCCGGGGACAAAGCCCTTGTAGTGCGCGGCGGAAAATTCGGAGAGAGATTTGGAGAGATCTGCAAGGCGTATGGCATTGAATTTGCCGCAATAGATGTGGAGTGGGGAAAGGCAGTAGATCCTAAAAAGATAGATGATGTCTTGAAAAAAGATAAATTGATAAAGGCAGTGTATACGACATTGTGCGAGACATCTACCGGAGTTGCCACAGATATAGAGGCAGTCGGAAAAGTTTTGAAAAATTATGAAGCTGCGCTTGTAGTGGATGCGATAAGCGGCCTGGCAGCCACTCCTATTAAGACAGATGAATGGGGAGTAGATGTCTGTGTATCAGGGTCTCAAAAAGGCCTGATGATCCCTCCTGGACTTGCATTTGTAAGCGTGAGCCATAAGGCATGGGCATTGATTGAAAAATCAACCCTGCCAAAATATTATTTTGATTTCAAGGCATATAAGAAGGCGCTTGGCAAACAAGATACGCCTTTTACGCCTGCTGTGAATCTCGTGATTGCGCTCAGAGAGGCATTAAAAATAATAAAAGAAGAAGGCCTGGATGTTATATTCGATAGGCATAAAAAGATGGCTTTTTCAGTGCGCAGCGCTGTTAAGGCGATGGGATTGGAATTATTTAGCCCAGACGCTTATTCAGACGGAGTAACTGCTGTAAAAGTCCCTCAGGGTATAGACGGAGAAAAACTTGTTAAGACAATGAGAGATAAATATGGCGTTGGCATAGCAGGAGGCCAGGACGAGATGAAAGGCAAGATCTTCAGGATAGCCACAATGGGCTATATAACCCCATCAGATCTTATCGTATGTTTGGCTACTCTTGAGACCGCGCTTTCAGAGATGGGATATAAATTCCAGCTAGGTTCAGGCGTAAGAGCGCTTGAAGAAACGCTTAAATAATCGCAACAACTTGACATTTCAACATTGTTGAAATGTCAAGTTGTTTGGAAGGAGAAAGAGTCATGTTTAAGATACTTGTGAGCGATCCTTTGGCGCAGGAAGGCGTGGATATACTTAAAAAGGTAAAGGAATTTCAGGTGGATGTGAAGCATAAATTGTCTCCTGAAGAACTGAAGAAGATAATAAAAGACTATGACGCGCTTTTAGTGAGAAGCGAGACAAAGGTTACAAAAGACCTCATAGAAGCTGCGGTTAATCTAAAGGTGATAGGCAGGGCTGGAGTCGGCCTTGACAATGTTGATCTATCGGCTGCTTCTAAGAGGGGCATTATAGTTATGAATACTCCCGGCGGGAATACAATGTCCACAGCAGAACACGCCGTATCTCTTATGCTTTCTCTTTCCAGAAACATACCTCAGGCAGACGCATCTATTAAAAGAGGGGAGTGGGAAAGAAAAAAATTTATGGGCACAGAGGTATATGGGAAGACTCTTGGCATAATAGGCCTTGGCAGAATCGGAACTGAGGTTGCAAAACGCGCTATTAGTTTCGGAATGAAGGTTATAGTCTATGACCCGTTTTTATCCATGGATAAGGCAAATGAACTCGGGATAGAATCAGGTGAATTAAAAGAAATATTTAAAAGAGCTGATTATATTACGGTCCACTCTCCTCTTACAGAAGAGACAAAGCATATTATTGATAAAAATGCGATAGATTGTATGAAGCAGGGCGTGAGGATTATAAATTGCGCAAGAGGCGGCATAATTGATGAAAAGGCAATTCTTGAAGGTATAAATAGCGGCAAGATAGCAGGCGCTGCTTTTGACGTTTATGAAAAAGAGCCGCCTGCGAAAGACAACCCTTTGTTTAAATGCGATAAGGTTGTGCTCACCCCTCATCTTGGGGCTTCAACTGAAGAGGCGCAGGTAAACGTAGCTGTTGAAATCGCAGATAGCGCAAGGGATGCGCTCCTAGGGTGCGGGATAAGAAACGCAGTCAATGTGCCTTGCGTTGATTTTGAGTTATATAAAATACTGCAGCCTTATATAAATCTAGGAGAAAAAATAGGCGCTCTTGCGTCCCAGTTAACTAAGGGCAGGACTCAAGAGATTCAGATAAAATATTCCGGTGATGTGGTTAAATACAATCTATCTCCGATTACGGTCGCTATTGTTAAAGGAGTGTTATCGCCGGTATTGCAGGAAACAGTTAATTATGTAAATTCTCTTATTGTAGCAAAAGAGCGCGGTATAAAGATAGAAGAGATGAAGGGGACAATGCTAGAGGAATATTCAAGCCTCATAAGCGTAGAGATAAAGACAGATACGGGAGTCAGGTCTGTTTCAGGCACATTGTTTACCAAAAAAGACGCCAGAATCGTAAAGATAGATGAATTTCATGTGGACGCGATTCCTGAAGGATATATGATAGTAGCTCATAATATAGATGTGCCTGGTATTATAGGTATAATGGGCACTATTTTAGGGAAGAATAATATAAATATAGCTACAATGACATTTGGCAGGGAAAAGCCAGGCGGCAAGACATTGTCAGTTCTTAATGTAGATAGCCTTGTTTCAGAAAAGGTGTTGAATGAAATAAGGAAGGAAAAGAATATACTGGATGCGACATTGATAAAATTGTAATCAGGAGATTTTATGAAAAATAATAAGATTTATATTATTGATGTAACCAACAGGGATGGGGTACAGACTGCTAAACTGGGGCTTGCCAAGCTTCAGAAGACCATGATCAATATCTTTCTGAATGAGATGGGAGTTTATGGCAGTGAGTTTGGCTTTCCAGTAACGCGTCACGAGACAAATTATCTGAATGCTAATATAGAACTTGCCAGAATGGGCGCCTTAAAGCCGCTTGTCTTGAGCGGATGGGTAAGGGCGATAAAAGATGATGTGAAAAAGGCATGCGAAATGACAGATGTTGAAAACCTGAACCTTTCCATATCCACATCAGAACAGATGACCAAGGGAAAATTTCTGGGCAATAAAACGCGGGACGATATATTGCTTATGATGACGGACGCAGTGGATTTTGCGAGAAAAAAGAAATTAAAGATCGTAGGCGTAAACGCAGAGGATGCCTCAAGGACCGATATGCCGTATCTTATAAAATTTGCAAAGGCGGCAAAAGACCATGGCGCAGACCGGTTCAGGTATTGCGATACGCTTGGCTACGACGATCCTTTTACGATTTATAAAAGGATAAAGATATTAGCCAGTGAAGTGAGATTGCCCATAGAGCTTCACTGCCATAATGATTTAGGAATGGTCATCGCGTGTTCTGTCGCAGGCGCAAAGGCAGCTATAGACGCTGGCTGCGACGCATATATAAATACCACTGTAAACGGCATGGGAGAGCGGGCAGGGAACGCGGACCTTGTTTCTGTGATACTTGCGATTAAATATTCAAGCGGGTTCGCTGGTAAATATCATCTAGATGAGAGAATTAAGCTGAACCACGCGTGGAAGATTGGAAAATACGCCTCCTACGCATTTAAGGTGCCCATACCTATAAACCATCCTGGTATTGGGACGAACGCATTTGCCCATGAATCAGGTATTCACGCAGACGGGGCTTTGAAGGACAGGCGCAATTACGAACTCTATGATTTCGAAGAACTGGGAAGAGGAGAGCCTGAACTGATAGAGACAGGAAGGCAGATTATTGCAGGCGAATACTCCGGCATAAAAGGATTTAGAAATGTATACGATAAGCTGGAGATAAAATTTAAAAATGACTTAGAGGCTGCTAATATACTTGAACTCGTCAGATATGCCAATGTGCATACCCAACAGCCGCTCACGCACGACGAGCTGAGATTTATAGCAAAATATCCAGAGATAGCAAGAAAGATATTTACAATGACACCGTAATATCGTAGGATTGCATGAAACCGGTACGATGAGAAGGAGTTTTTATGTCTTGTAAGGTTGTAGTGGGCGCTCAATGGGGAGATGAAGGCAAAGGTAAAATAATCGATATCCTGAGCCGGGACGCCGATATCATTGTAAGATACCAGGGCGGGAATAACGCGGGACATACAGTGGTAATCGGCGATAAGGAATTTATCCTGCATCTTATACCTTCAGGAATCTTACGAAAAAACAAGCTTTGCATAATAGGAAACGGCGTTGTAATTGACCCTGACGCGCTTTTAAGCGAGATAGATATCTTAGAGAAAAAAGGCATAAAGATCGACGGTAATCTTGTTATAAGTGAATGCGCTCATGTGATATTTCCATATCATAAGGTCATGGACAAAAGGCGCGGCGCTCATATAGGCACTACTGGAAGAGGTATAGGGCCGTGTTATATAGACAAGATGGCGCGCTGTGGCATAAGGATGATAGACCTTGTAAATCCTGAAAGCCTGAAAAAGAAAATCTATGCGAACTTGGAAGGCTCTGAGGAATTTAATGCCGAACAGATTTATAATGAATATCTGAAATACGGGAAAAAGATTGAAAAATATTTGGCAAATGTTTCTCAGGTTTTGAATAAAGCAATAACGAAGAAAAAAGATATTTTATTTGAAGGCGCTCAAGGCACTCTTTTAGATATAGACCATGGAACATATCCTTATGTTACTTCTTCCAACGCAACTGCAGGAGGAGCATGTACTGGCGCGGGCGTTGGGCCTACAAAGATAGATAAAGTTATAGGAGTTGTAAAGGCATATACCACAAGGGTTGGAGAAGGCCCTTTTCCAACAGAATTTGAAAAACTCCTCATGGAAAAGATCAGGACTAAGGGTAAAGAATTTGGCGCTACTACAGGAAGGCCCAGGAGATGCGGATGGTTTGATGCAGTTATAGTAAGGCATGCTGTGGCAGTAAACGGCCTTAATGAAATAGTGGTTACAAAACTGGATGTGCTTGACGAGATGGATGAAATAAAGATTTGCACAGGTTATAAATATAAAGGGAAGCTCTATAAAAATTTCCCTGCAGACATAGGAATACTTGAAAATTGCGCGCCAGTATATGAAACTTGCAGCGGATGGATGAAAGACACCACATTAGTGACAAAGTATAAGGATTTACCTGGAAATGCAAAAAAGTATTTAACCAGGCTGTCAAAGCTTTTAAATGTAAAAATAGGAATGGTCTCAGTTGGTTCAAAAAGAGAGCAGGCATTCAATATCTAGAAAGGAGTAAAGATGTTATTCTTAGCACCAGTAGGTTCCATATTAGCGCTGGGTTTTGCTTTTTATTTAGCAGTATCAATACTTAAGATGGATGAAGGAAGCGACAAAATGAAAGAGATTGCCAGCGCTGTCCGAATAGGTGCCAAGGCATATCTAAAGAGGCAGTATATAGGGGTAGCTTTATTTTTTATAGTCGTATTTTTTATTCTTCTGGCATTATCTTTGTTTAAATATCTACCTATATTCGTGCCTTTTGCTTTTTTAACAGGCGGATTTTTTTCAGGGCTTTCAGGTTTTATAGGAATGTCAATAGCAACGCAATCTTCAAACAGGACCGCGGCGGCAGCAATGAAGAGTTTAAATGCCGGCTTAAGGGTTGCATTCTCAAGCGGTGCTGTTATGGGGCTTACAGTTGTGGGCCTGGGGCTTCTGGACCTTAGTATATGGTATTATTTTTTAGATTGGTATTATTCAGCTTACCCTCTGCCTATTGGAGCGGATAAAATAGGAGCAATTACCTCTACAATGCTTTGTTTTGGCATGGGCGCGAGTTCTCAAGCGCTTTTTGCGCGCGTGGGCGGAGGTATTTTTACAAAAGCAGCAGATGTAGGAGCTGACCTTGTAGGAAAGGTAGAAGCTGGAATTCCTGAAGATGACCCCAGAAACCCTGCTGTTATTGCGGATAATGTAGGAGATAATGTGGGCGATGTAGCAGGCATGGGAGCGGATCTTTATGAATCATACGTAGGCTCTATTGTTGCGACTTCTGCTTTGGGAGTAGCTGCAGGATTGGGTTTGGCAGGAGTTACTGTTCCAATGGTTATGGCAGCAGCAGGAGTTATAGCGTCTATTATAGGAACATTTTTTGTAAGAAGCAAAGAAGAAGCAAGCCAATCAGTTCTACTGGCAGCTTTAAGAAAGGGCGTGTTTGTCAGTTCTCTTATTGTAGCTATAACATCTTATTTTCTGGTAAAACATATATTAGGAGTCCAACATATAGGCATTTACTGGTCAGTGATATCAGGCCTTGTGGCAGGGGTATTAATAGGCCTTGCAACAGAATATTACACATCAAGCACATTTAAGCCCACTAGGACAATAGCAGATGCCAGTATTACCGGGCCTGCGACTGTTATTATAAGCGGCATTGCAGTTGGCATGATGTCAACAGCTATACCGGTATTAGTGGTGTGCGCAGCTATATTGGCCAGTTTTTTCTTTGCAGGAGGGGCTGCTAATTTTAACGCAGGGCTTTACGGTATAGGAATTGCCGCAGTAGGCATGCTTTCTACATTAGGAATAACTCTCGCAACCGATGCTTATGGCCCTGTTGCAGATAATGCAGGCGGAAACGCAGAAATGTCTCATCTCGCACCTGAAGTAAGAAAAAGAACAGACGCATTAGACGCATTAGGAAATACAACAGCTGCTACTGGAAAAGGTTTTGCGATCGGTTCTGCTGCGCTGACAGCTCTGGCTCTAATAGCAGCATATAGAGATCAGGTTTGGCTTTTCGGTAAAACCATGGACTTAAACCTAATGAATCCAAGCGTATTGATAGGTTTATTTATTGGAGGTATGCTTCCATTTTTATTTTGTTCGATGACAATGCGCGCGGTTGGAAGAGCAGCTACTAAGATTGTTATAGAAGTCAGGCGTCAGTTTAAAGAAATAGCAGGGCTTATGGAAGGAAAGGCAAAGCCTGATTATGCGGCCTGCGTAAATATCGCAACAGTTGCCGCGCAACAAGAAATGGTAATACCTTCGCTTTTAGCTATAACAGCCCCTATTGCAGTAGGGCTTTTAGTAGGAATAAATGCAGTCGGCGGGCTTCTCATGGGCGCGACTGTTGCAGGGTTTGTGCTTGCAGTTATGATGGCGAATTCAGGCGGGGCGTGGGATAATGCAAAAAAATATATCGAAGAAGGCCATTATGGAGGAAAAGGTTCTCCTAGCCATAAAGCGTGCGTTGTAGGAGATACCGTAGGAGACCCGTTCAAAGATACATCAGGGCCATCTCTTAATATTCTGATAAAACTGATGTCGATGGTCTCGATTGTGTTTGCGTCGTTTATTATAAAGAATACGTTATTTAAATAGGCGCTTCAAAAAATCTTGACTTTATATATTAGCTGTATTATGATTAACAAAAACGTAAAAGGGGGATATTATGATTATAAATAAACGATTTTTTGCTGTTTTACTTTTAGTATTTGTTTCTCTTGCCATGTCCGGATGCTCAGTTACTTTTCAGATGAGACATAAGAGCGACGTGGATAAGTTGGCCTCGCTTGGGAATGAGATAGATGACCTAAATGCAAGGCTAAACGAATTGCAGGATCAAAAAGAGGAAGAATTATCTGAACTGGAAAAGGCAAAAAAGCTTCTTGAAGAGAGATTAAAGCAGGAAATAGACGATAAGAGCGTGCGGCTTGAGATGGCNNACTGACAATGAGCCTATAAAACATTCCAAATGGAAATCTAACTGGGAGCTTTCTACTTCAAGGGCTACAAGCGTCTTGCATTATCTCGTGGATACAAGAGGCATAAATCCCAAGAGGGTAGCTGCGATAGGTTACGGAGAATATAGGCCTGTGGCTTCCAATGATACAGTTGAAGGCAAAAAGCAGAATAGAAGGGTAGAGATAGTTATCCTTCCGAAGAACATGGAGAAGATCCAGGCAGACATGGATAAGATTACACAGAGAAAGCAGCAGATAGAAAGACAGCTGAAGAAATATAAAAAATAGAAAGGAGTAAAATAAATGGATAAGGTAAAAACCAATTTTGTAATTGTTATTACAATTTCAGTTATTGTGTCTTTGGTTCTTATAGGTTACGCAGCAAGCTTAAGCAGCCAGTTAGGCGCTGAGAAAATAAAAACTATGCAGCTTAATGATCAGATAGCAGGGTTTAAGACCAAGGTAAATGATTTAGATGTCCAATTAACTACCACAACTGCTAAGGCCAGTGACCAGGCAAGCCTCGTCACTAGTTTACAGAGTTCTCTGAACAGTTTGCGAAGTTCGCTAGATACAGCTAATGCGGAGTCAGATAAGTTAAAAA
Source organism: Candidatus Omnitrophota bacterium (assembly GCA_003485765.1). Classification (GTDB taxonomy): domain Bacteria; phylum Omnitrophota; class Gorgyraeia; order Gorgyraeales; family Gorgyraeaceae; genus UBA10183. Next base: position 153,623 of record DNHS01000011.1, read on the forward strand.
CAGCGTATGCGAACCTTGAATCAAAACTGAAAGCAGAAGTTCCTGTTAATGCGCCGCAGCCAGCAGCTAATTAGACTGTTCTTGCAAAGTAATAAAATTTTTATGGAATTTGAGTAACTACCCCAACCGCCCGCCAGAGTTCTGTGGCGGGCGATTTCTTTGATATGGATATCCCTAAACATATTGCGATAATAATGGATGGAAATGGAAGATGGGCTGAGGCCAGGGGGCTTCCAAAGGTTATGGGCCACGCTCAAGGCGTGGAAGCTGTAAGAAGAACTGTGAAGGCATGTCTTAAAATAGGAGTCAAGCATCTTACGCTTTATGCATTTTCAACTGAGAATTGGTCCAGGCCTGAACATGAAGTGAAGGCATTGTTTCAATTGTTAGAAAATTTTATAGATAGGGAATTTAAGATATTCCATGATAATAGAATCAGGCTTCATATAATAGGAGAAAGAGAGAGGATACAAAAAGACCTCTTGGCTAAGATGGAGAGCGCTGAGAAAGATACTAAGGATTACGATAGCCTAACGTTAAATATAGCCCTGAGTTATGGCGGAAGGCAGGAGATATTAAACGCTGTAAGGATTTTAGCGGAAGATGTAAGGAGCGCAAAAATTAATCCGTCTGATATAGATGAAAGAATATTTTCGAGCAAGCTTTATACAGCAGGGCAGCCTGATCCGGATCTTCTGATACGCACAAGCGGAGAGATGCGGGTATCTAATTTTCTATTATGGCAGATCTCTTACGCTGAATTTTATGCAACTGAAAAATTCTGGCCTGATTTTGACGAGAAAGAATTAAATAAAGCTATAGAAGAATATAATAAAAGGGATAGGAGATTTGGAGGAAGATAGGGATATGCTAAAACGCGCAATTACATCTGTATCCTTAATATTGTTAGCCATTCTCAGTATATTTGCATTGCCTATATGGATATTTGGAGCGGTCGCGTCTTTATTTATAGGCTTGGGGCTTTATGAATTTTTCAGGCTGAGCGGCGGAAAATTGATATTTCCTTTAAGTTTTGCGTATGTAGGGATTTTCTCAGGCATATTGCTGCCATATATCACTTATCTTTACAGGCCTACCGGCGGCATATGGGAAATGGTGTTTTTTATACTCATATTGATGGCGCTTTTTATAATACATTTTACAAGAAAAGACAGCCGGAATGCAGTGAATCTGATCGCAGTAACTTTATTCGCTATTTTTTATATAGGCTGGTTTTTTACATTTCTTGTAAAGATAAGATTTCTTGAAGATGGCCATAAACTAGTGGCGTATCTTCTTCTGGTTACAAAGGCCGGAGATATAGGCGCGTATCTTATCGGATCTAATTTTGGAAGGCACAAACTTATTCCCAGGATAAGCCCTAACAAATCAGTGGAAGGGGCTATAGGCGGGTTTATATTCAGCATAGCCTGCGCTATTCTAAGCAGATACTTTATCTCCTGGATGAGTTTTGGTTTTATACTTGTGAGCGGAGCTTTGATAGGAGTTTTTGCGCAGCTTGGAGATTTGGCAGAAAGCCTTATTAAGAGGGACTATGAGGTAAAGGATTCAAGCGTTTTTCTTCCAGGATTAGGCGGCATGCTGGATATGATTGACAGCATACTTTTTACCGCGCCTGTTTTTTATATTTGTTTGATGATTATGATGTAATATTGGAAGCGAGAGGCGCATGGAAAAAATTGCGGTTTTGGGATCAACAGGTTCAATAGGCACAAACGGGCTGGATGTAATCTCAAAATTTCCTGACAGATTTAAAATATGCGCGCTATCTACGAATACCAATGTTGAATTATTGCGGAAACAGGCGAAAGTATTCAAACCAGAAGCTGTTTGCGTTTCAGGAGGGAGCGGCAATAAGGGAAAATTTGGGAAGATAATGGTATATGAGGGCGAAGAGGGGTTATTGAGGATGCTGGAGGATGTAAAGATAGATACTGTCCTTGTAGGCATTGCAGGCTCATCCGCGCTTTTACCTATCCTTACAGTGTTAGATAGAGTTAAAAAGATGGCGCTTGCAAATAAAGAAGCCCTTGTTATGGCAGGCAGTATTATAATGAATAAAGCAGCAAAAAATAAGGTTACAATAATTCCAGTGGACAGCGAACACAGCGCAATATTTCAGTGCATTGAAGGCAGTAATAGAAAATGTTTAAGAAAGATTTTTCTCACAGGTTCAGGCGGGCCTTTATTAAAGGTTGAGATATCCAGTTTTAAGGATATTACAGTGAAGCAGGCGATTAATCATCCTAGATGGAAGATGGGTAAAAAGATATCAGTGGATTCCGCTACAATGATGAATAAGGGATTGGAGGTAATTGAGGCGCATTGGCTTTTTAACATGGAGATTAATAACATAGAGATTCTGATACATCCAGAAGCAGTGGTTCATTCAATGGTGGAATTTAGAGACGGCGCAATACTTGCCCAGATGGGCGCATGTGACATGAGGATCCCTATCCAATATGCTCTTACCTATCCTGATAGAATAGATTCTGGAATTAAAAGCCCAGAATTTTCTAAAATAAAAAACTTAAGTTTTTATAATCCTGATTTTAACAGATTTCCATGCATGTCCTTAGCATGCGAAGCTGGAAAAAAACAAGGGACATTTCCTTCAGTTCTAAATGCTTCAAATGAAGTTTGCGTGAGGGAATTTATTGAAGGGGGAATAAGGTTTACAGATATACCAAAAGCGATAGAAAAGGTCATGGGGTTACATAAAAGCGTAAAAAACCCCGGGTTAGATGATATATTGGAAGCTGATAAATGGGCGAGGGTAAAAACCAAGGAGATAATTAGATGCTGTCGCTAGTTTCTTTTATAGTTGTTCTTAGTATTTTAGTTATTGTGCATGAGTTCGGACATTTCATAGTTGCTAAAAGGATGGGAGTGCGCGTTGAAAAATTTTCTATAGGATTCGGACCTGAGATAGCAGGCATCACAAAGGCCGAAACCAGATATTCAATCTCTATTATACCTTTGGGCGGTTATGTAAAATTAGCCGGGGAGACAGGCGCAGAAGGAGTAAAACTAGAGAAGTGGGAATACTTTTCAAGGCCTGTGGGCGAGAGGATAAAGATAATATTCGCAGGCCCATTATTAAATTATATACTGGCATTTCTGATTTTTTCATTCGTATTTATGGCAGGAAGCCCAACATTAACTACCACTATAGGTAAGGTTATGCCTGGTTATCCTGCAGAATCTGCTGGTTTGAAAACAGGCGACAAGATCTTAAATATAAATGGCAAGGATGTGGTTTTTTGGGAAGATGTTACAAAAATTATTCATGCTAGCAGGAGCGTAGAAATGAAAATTCTCGTAGGAAGGGATACTGAGCGCATAAACCTTCTTGTTATGCCCAAATCCCAGGATATGAAAACTATTTTCGGTTCAAGCAAAAAGATCTCTATAATAGGCATTGCGCCGTCTGACGAAGTTGTGTATGTGAAATACGGATTTTTGAAGTCTATTTATATGGGGGCTGAAAGATTATGGACGTTGACTTATATAACCTGCAGGGCTTTGTGGGCGAGTATTACAGGCGCAATACCTGTGAAAGAATCTATGACAGGGCCTATAGGTATATTTTATATAACAGGCCAAGCAGCCAAACTTGGGCTAGTTTATCTATTGCAGCTTATGGGCGTATTGAGCGCATCTCTGGCTATCTTTAATCTTTTACCTGTGCCTGTCCTGGACGGCGGCCATATTTTATTTCTTATAATAGAAAAGATCAGGAAAAAACCTGTTTCTTTTAAAATACAGGAGAATGTAACTCAGGTAGGCATGGGGTTACTTATAGTTTTAATGGTGTTTGTATTTTATAATGACTTTATGCGGTTTGGGATTTTTGAAAAGGTAGCGCATTTATGGAAAAAATAATGAAAAGGCAGATTAAGGTTGGGAACATTAAGATTGGCGGAGGAGCGCCTGTTAGTATCCAGTCAATGACAAAGACTGATACAAGGGATATTCCAGGCACTATTAGGCAGATAAAAGAACTGGAAAAATCAGGATGCGAAATTATAAGAGTCGCCATAAAGGATTTAGAGGCAGCAAGAGCCATAAAGGCCATTAAAAGAAAAATAAATTTACCATTAGTGGCAGATATACATTTTGATTACAGATTGGCTTTACGCGCTATCGAAAACGGCGCTGATAAAATAAGGCTTAATCCAGGCAATATTTATAAAGAGGATGAAATAAAAGAAGTAGTAAAATTAGCCAAGAAAAGAAAGATCCCTATAAGGGTGGGGGCGAATTCCGGGTCAATTAGGGATAAGGGAAAATCCGCAGCAGAAAGCATGGTAAAATCCGCAATAGATTACATAAAGATATTGGAGAGAATGGATTTTTACGATATAATAGTTTCATTAAAGGCATCTAGCGTCCTCAGCACTATAGAAGCCTATAAGCTCTTTTCAAAGAAATCAAAATATCCGCTTCATCTGGGCGTAACTGCAGCAGGGCCTGTTTCAACAGGTATTGTAAAGTCATCTATAGGAATAGGCGCTTTGCTTTTGGATGGCATAGGAGATACTATCAGGGTTTCATTGACAGGAGATCCTGTTGAAGAGGTGATAGCAGCGAAGAATATTCTTCAGGCGTTAGAGTTGAGGAATTTTGGACCTGAAATTATTTCATGCCCGACATGCGGCAGATGTCAAGTGGATTTGCAGAGCATAGCAGAACAAATTAGCTCAAGGCTAAAAGCTCAAGGCTCAAGGGAAAAATACAACCTATTCCCTAGAGCCTTGAGCTTTAAGATAGCTGTCATGGGATGTGAGGTTAATGGCCCAGGGGAAGCAAAAGAAGCAGATATAGGTATTGCCTGCGGCAAAGGAACAGGTGTGATATTTAAAAAAGGAAAACTTATAAAAAGGGTAAAAGAAAAAGATATAGTCAAAGAGCTGTTAAAAAATATAACAACTTTACACTTGTGACATTGTCGGAAGTGTAAAGTTGTTTGGGGTAAAAGCGCATGAGATGGAGTAAATATTTTATACCAACGCTGAAAGAAGTTCCGAGCGAGGCTGAAGCAGTCAGTCATCGGCTTATGATACGAGCGGGCCTTATTAGAAAACTAGCATCAGGAGCTTATACATACCTTCCTTTAGGCCTCAGGATTTTAAAAAAGGTTCAGAATATCATACGCGAAGAAATGGATAAAGCTGAGGCTATTGAACTTTTTATGCCTTCCATGCAGCCAGTTGAATTATGGCATGAGTCAGGCAGGTTTAAAGATCTTGGCGAAGATCTTATTACTTATAAAGACAGGCATGATAGGACAATAGTTTTCGGGCCTACCCATGAAGAAGTCATAACAGACCTTGTTAGAAATCACGTGAATTCATATAAACAAATGCCAATTACCTTTTATCAAATCCAGACTAAATTCAGGGATGAAATGCGGCCGAGATTTGGCGTGATACGCAGCCGTGAGTTTATAATGAAAGACGCTTATAGTTTTGACAGGGACTGGGAAGGCCTTGATAAAAGCTATCAAAAAATGTATGAGGCATATGAGGTAATTTTTAAAAGATGCGGGCTTAAAGCAATTGCAGTAGAAGCTGATTCAGGAGTTATGGGAGGGGATGTTTCGCATGAGTTTATGGTGTTATCTGAAAGCGGGGAAGATCTTCTGGCGCATTGTCCATGTTGTGGGTATGCGGCGAGTTTGGCTGTAGCGGAGTGCAAACAAGATTGGGGACGTGCTACTGGGGGACACTCTACAAAAATAGTAGAGTGTCCCCCAGTAGCACGTCCCCTAGAAGAAGTAGATACACCGGGAGTGTCGACCATAGAAAAAGTCGGGCATTTGTTAAAAGTTAAGCCTCTAGACATGGTAAAGACGCTTATTTATGTGGCAGACGAAAAACCAGTTGCGGTTCTAATACGGGGCGATCATGATGCAAACGAGACAAAGATAAAGAAATTCTTAAAATGCGCCAAACTTGAGATGGCTAGCGAAGATATTATTAAAAAGGCGACCGGCGGCCCAATGGGGTTTTCGGGGCCAGCTGGTTTAAAAGAAATAAGAGTTATAGCTGATAATTCTATAGAAGGCATGGTTAATTTTGTTACAGGAGCGAATAAGAAAGATAAACATTATATTAATACAAATATAGACAGGGATTTTAAGGTTAACGAATGGGCTGATTTAAGAATGATTACGGAAAAGGATTTGTGCCCTAAGTGTAACAAAAATATAAAGATAGAACATGCAATAGAGATGGGACATGTGTTTAAATTAGGCTTTAAATATTCAAAGGCAATGAAAGCAGAGTTCCTGGACGAAGATGGTAAGCTTAAGCCGGTAGTAATGGGTTGTTATGGTATAGGTGTTAATAGGATTATGGCTACTGTAGTAGAACTTCATAATGACAAAAAAGGCATAATCTGGCCTGTATCAATAGCGCCTTTCCAGGTTTTGATTATCCCTATAAATTACAAGCAGGAAGACATTAAAAAAACCGCAGAAAATATATATAACGAATTAAATCAAATAGGCATAGAAACATTACTGGACGATAGAGATGAAAGCGCAGGCATTAAATTTAACGACGCTGAACTAATAGGCATACCTTTTTCAATAGTGATAGGCGATAAGGGCCTTAAAAAAGGCATAGTCGAAATAAAGATAAGAGATACAGGCGAGATTATAGAAGTCAAAAAAGAGCAGCTAAAAGACAATATCTTATCATTACTAGCCACGTAATAATAACCAATAAAACGAAATTTTTGTTTGACAAGAAAACGTTTTCATGGTATACTTTTATGTATAAATTTATAAAGTATTTTAAATATATTATTAAAACAAGGAGGAGTTAATGTTTTCTAAAAGACTTAACAAAATCATCTCTGTCTTAATCATTACTACCTTTTTCTTTACTAATATTAATACAAGCTATGCATCCCCTGGTTCCAAATCCCTCTTCAAGAATAAAAAAGTAGATTATGATAAAATAAGCAACCAATCCAAAGATATTCTCCAGAAAAAGCAGTCTATTATAAAGGGCGAAGATGCTAAAGAGCTTGAATCTCAAGAAAGAGCATCTAAAAAAATACTCCAGTCTAACTTAAGCGATATATCCCAGATACATATACCCCAGGAATTAGGCAGAGTTGTAGAGGTGCATCAAGGGACAGCAGGCAATGTCGAAGATACAGCTCCTCTAATAGTAGGCATCCAGGACCTGCACACAAACCCAGAAGCTGAACTTAATCTGGCTAAAATCTTAGAGATTCTATTAAAAGATTATAATATGGGACTGGTATGCTCAGAAGGAGCAGTTGGAAAAGTAGATACCTCTAGCGTATCAAGTTTCCCGGATTCTAGCATAAGAGAAAAGGTTTCCCGCATATTTATTAATTCAGGCGAGTTAACAGGAGAAGAATACCTGTCTATAACAAAATACCCAGAACTTCCTATCTGGGGCATAGAGACTAAAGATATCTATTTCGATAATATTATCGGTTTTAATAAAATCATGAAATTTAACCCTCAAAGCCAAACTTTTATCTCTCAAGTTAAAAAAGCCATTACCCAATTAAAGCCAAAAATATATTCAAAAGACCTCCTGGATTTAGACCAGAAAGAAGCCGAATTCAGCTCGCAGAAATTAGATACAGCCAAGTATATTGAGTATCTAATGAACCGTAGGGGACACTTAAGTGTCCCCTACGGTTCCAATTCCAGTTTCAATGACAGATATAGGAATATCGCCCTATTAAATGAAACAATCCAAATGGAAAAAACCATAGACCAGTTAAAGATAATGAAGGATTTCCAGAACCTTCATTTAAACCTGCAGTCAACTCTACATAGCAAATCTTTGAATAATGATTTAGATGGTTTAATAGCAAGGGCTAATCTATTTAAAGACCAGAAAATCTCCCCATTCTCATTTTATAGTTACTTAAAAGATTTAGCCTTAAAACACTTAAAAGAAGATTTTGCTATTAAATACCCTGAATTAAATAGCTTCGTAGACTATCTCACAAAAGTAAACTCTCTTGATTCCACAAAGCTATTCACAGAACTGGAAGACCTGAACTTTGAAATAAAAGAATCTCTTTCCAAGACCGACGAACAAAAAACCNNTTTTCACCTGCAGGAATTAGAAGACTTCTACAAGGTTGTAAAAGACCGCGATATAGCAATGGTAACAAACGCCATATTTGAAATAGAAAAACGCAATGTAAAACTCGCCACTCTTATACATGGAGGCTTCCATACCAAAGGTATCACTAAACTCCTAAAAGAAAAAGGCTATTCCTATATAATTGTATCCCCTTATTCCAAGACTGATATTGATGAAGAAAATTACCACTTCTTATTATCAGGAAGGCGTAAACCTATAACAGAGCTGTTAAAACAACTTGATTTATCCAGGATAGTCACTAAAGCCTCAAAAACCTTAAGGGTACCATTAGCTTTTGATAGCGCGCTTCTAGAAGCTTTTAATGAACGAGTAGTTCCTGAAGTTGCAAGGATATGGGGTTTATCAACAGAACAAGTTACGCCTCAAGGTATAGCTAGTAGAATAGGCGTGGCGTTAGCTGTAGAAGCTGGCGGAGATATAGCCAAGCTTGAAAAATGGAGAAATCCTTTAGTAAAAGCAGATGTGAGAGTTACAGCTCAAGGCGCAATAATCTTAAAGCTTACTCCTAAAGACGGAGAACCTGAATATTTTAGGATAACTAAAGATAGGGTAGAATCAGCAACAGAAGCTGATTTTAAGGCTGGCAAGACAATTGCAGTTGCAAGAACAAAGCCTGCCGATAAAACAGATAAACTCACAAATTATAGAACATATGCTGATGAGTTGGGCGTACCAGAATTGGCTGTGCTTGATGAAGCTGAAAAAACATATGATGAATGGGTATATCAAACACCAAGCGTGCAATTAGGCACACATCAAGCTACAAAGAATTGGCTAAGTAAAATGCCTGCCACAGCAACTATAAGAGTTTATTTAACAGATAAAGATTTTATAGATGTTGATGTTAATTTTATACCAAAACTTATTTCTCTTGCAGCTATACGAGTTGGCACGCTTAATGGTCAGGAAGCGCTATTTTTACTACATCCAGGCAATACCTATGTTAAAGCAGTTGATATGCCTTTTCTTGAGGCAGTAAAAACAATGAAAGGATTAGGAGAGAGCATAACAAATGAAGAGATTATACGGCTTATGTCTCCAGAAGAAATACATGATATAACAGTTGAGATGTCTATTAGCGATGAATTGATAGAAAGATATAAAGCAGAACTTAAAAGATTTGGCGGAACAGAAACAGAGAAAAGAGAGATGGAAGATTCTCTATCAGCTTTGGAAAAAAATCGCAACGCAACAGGCCTTATGGATGCCTATCGAGTCGTACATAGCACAACTCGTGGCCCTGGAAAAGGAGGCATCCGTTTTACGCATCATGGTGATTTTGGGACAGTAAGAACATTAGCAGCTATTATGGCATGGAAATGCGCATTAGCTGGTATTCCATATGGTGGAGCAAAGGCAGAGTGTGTTTTTATTCTTAAATTGCCTAATGGCGAATCTATTAAGATAGACCCAAGGTTACTTCCTTTAAAAGACAAAGCAAAAGTTGATCGGAGCCTTGCCCGCGGAGAAAAAGGCACAAAAGGGCTCGCGCATATAATAGGGCCATTACGAGATGTGCCTGCCGGCGATGTAAATACAAGCGCTTTTGATATGGGCATTATACTGGATGAAATATTAAGGATTTGCGTAGAAAATGACACGAAAGATATAGATGGGATACCTGTGCCGCTTGAAGTATTAAGAGAAGCAAAAATGGCAATAAAAGAAGATTTTGACCCAACCAAGACTTATTATGTAGATGCCATAATGGATGCATTTAAGCAAGGTAGAATTAAGTCAGTAGCTCTTATGAGCCTGATAACTGGCAAACCATTTACAATGGATGGTGAACCGACAAGGGATTTAGCACATGATTGGGCAGGGGGTCATGCATATAGGAATGATGCTACAGGAGTTACGCAGGCGCGTATAACAAAACATGCAATAGATAGTGGCATAGTCAAAGATAAAACAAGATACGATGGCAAGTTATTTACAGAGATAGAAGGCGCTACTGCTTCTTATCAAGGGTTTGGCAATGTTGGCATACCTGCTGCGTTAGAATCTCATATGTTAGGTGTTAAAGTAATGGGTTTAAGCGATGTAAGCGGTAGTATTTATGTTACAGATGGGCAACTTCCCGTAGATAAGATAGTAGCATGGTTTAAAGCTAGACAAAAACCTTTGCTATACGATTGGTATAAAGAAGAAGGTGCGAAGTTAGGTGTTAAACATGATAGCGAAGGGAACTTTGTTTTATTTATGGATGTTGATATGATCTTTCCAGATGCAAAAGAAGGCCAGCTTACAGGAGACAACGCAGATAATGTCAAGGCTATTATTGTAAGCGAAGGCGCCAATGCGCCAACAACGCCAGAAGCTGATAAGATATTTCAAGCCAAAGGTATTAGAGTGATACCTGATTTTCTAGCTAATGGCGGTGGCGTTATAGGTTCATATTTTGAATGGCTGCAAACTTTAACTATTACATTAGAGGAGCTTAAAACTGCTACGCAAGAAGAAATGTATAAGCAAGGGAAAAGGCAGGTTGTAGAAATATCAAATAAGGCATTGGATAGCATGATACAGTATTGTATTGATAACAAAATTCCTTTTACGCAATTGCGGCAAGTTGCCATTATTTTAGCAATAAAAAAGATACTCAAACCAGAAGATTTTGCAGAACATACGGAGTTAGCAGGAAAAGTTGTGGTTGGCAGCGACCAAGATGGCAAGCCTACTACAAAATCGGCAGCGAGTTTGTTATCAAAACAAGGTGAAGAGCTTCCTGTTAGCGCAAGGATAATAGCTTTGGCGCATGAGATTTTTGCTGATCCAGAAATTCTCGCCAATCTCACTAAAGATACCCTTGCAGCAGTAGCGCTTCAATATGGTTTGTCTCGCGGCCATCCTATACTGCTTAATTACCTATCAGGTATGCTTGGTAAGGAAGGCATAACTGCTCACCCTGATACTGATGTGGTTATACTTGATGGCATCACAGACGCAGAACATATCTTAGCAAAATTATTAATAACTAAAGATGATACAGTTGTTTATCAGGCAGGCAGTTTATCCGAACAAGATAAAGATATTTATAAATATTACGGCGCAGAATTAATAGAAATAGATCTTTCAACTATTGAAGGAGTAGCTGAATTAGAAAAGAAATTAAAAAGTGAAAAAATAAGCGCGGCAAAGCTTAAATTTATCCAGGTTCTTTCTGATACAGAGGAAGGCGCTGAGGCATTATCTCAAGATACAAGGAATAAACTCATAGATTTGGCTAAAAAATATGATTTACTTTTAGTTGAAGATGGCAGATATCGCCAATCTGTCTTATCAAATAAGGCCAATAGTTTAAAAGCATTGGATGGAAAAGGCCCAGAAAGCAGGGTTATCCAGCTGCGTAATCTTTCTAGGCTTTTTGGGAAGGAAGCTGAGTTGGGATGCGCTTATCTTGTGATGCCTTCGCAGTTCGCAGTAAAAGCGGAAGCTGCAAAATCTTCTATAACACTTCATCCTAATGGGTTAGTACAGGCTATCGTTTACAAAGAATTATTAAACCAATACGGTTCTCAAAAGTTTAAATTTTCTCCACTAACCGATGAGGAAAAAAATCCACAATTATCTCAATGGTTAAGCGATAAATTATCTGATTATGGAAAAAATGTTAAACTTTCAGAAATAAGAAGAATACTCAAGCTTATGAATATTGAAGGATTGGTATCGTTCGCGGGAGGCATGCCTGCCATAGAATTATTTCCTTACGAAGATACTGAAAGGCTTATTGCAGATTTTAGCGCGGATGAATGGAAAGTAGCATTAGGCAAGTCTCATGCTCAGGGATTAGAGATGCTTCGCAGGTTGTTGGCAGAGCGGTTAAATAAAGAAAATAATCTTGAAGATAGGCAATCTTTAACTGAAAAAAATATTATTATTACAGAAGGCTCGCAGGATGGACTTGATCTTTTAGGCTGGTTAGTGAGAGGTATTTCAGATGAAAGACCTGATAGGAATAATGTAGTTATAACGCAGAAACCTACATATCTCGGTTTTATGAGCGCCGCAGAACCTTATGGCTGCAAAACTAATCCGTATGATTTAAATAGTTTAGAAGGCCTTCAGAAACTTTATGATGATTTGAATAGCAAAAGAGATACTCATGAACCATTACCCTCTTTAATATATGTGATGCCTACGTTTGGTAATCCAAACGGCGATGTCATGAGCCTTGAAGCAAGGGAGAGGCTTTTAGAAATAGCAAATGAATTTGAAATAATGATTGCCGAAGATAATCCTTACGGCGCTCTTAGATATAATGAAGAGTCTTACCAGCCAACCTTACTTGAGTTATCAAAGGCGGATAAATATGATAAAGTCAGGGTCATATATCTTGGCACAGTTTCAAAAACATTTACCCCCGGCATGAGAATCGGCTGGACAGTCGCTCCTGAAGCAATAATAAATAAGCTTACAGAATATAAAGAAGCTACTGCCGGCGGAGCTAATCCTTTAAACCAGCTATTGGCAGCTAAATTTATAACTACCGGCCTTATTGATACGCATGTCAAAGATGTGTTGATAGCTGAATATTCAAAAAGGCGCGCTGCAATGATAGCAGCGCTTGAGAAATATATGCCGGAAGGCGTAAGCTGGACAGAAGGACACGGTGGATACTTTATTTGGGTTACCTTGCCTGAAAAAATTAATACAGAGGCATTGCTAGTTGAAATGACAGACAAAGATAGAGTTGGCATAAAACTTGGTTTTGTGCCTGGCTGGCCTTTTTTAGGAGGGTCTAATCAGCTTCGCCTGTCATTCCCTACCAATTCTCCTAAAGTCATAGACGCTGGTATTCAAGCTTTAGCTGTTGCTATAAAAGATAAATTAGGGATTCTTGCAGAAACTGGCGGCGGGGCAGCAGCAGAGGATGATATCGTAGGCATAGCTTTGGATAATATTGTAAGTAAGATAGCTAGGGTTAGTGATCGTGACGCAGCAGTTCAATTGTTAAAGGATAATAATGGCCCTGCCCATGCCTACTTTAGGTATTCTATAGCTAGATCAGTCGCGCAGATATTAAAGGAAAGACTAAAAAGCGGTTTAGTCCAAGTGTATCTTTTTGAAAGAGAAGATTATGATTCTACAGCTTTGATAGGGGATGATATTGATATTACGGTATATCTAGAGGATGATGTTAATAAAGAAGATCTCAGAGATTTTCTAACCTCTCTAGATGAAGTTCTTGTGAGAGCTTATATAGATTTAGGTGTAGATTTCAGTAATGGCGCATTGCTACAACCACGTATTATTAATAGAGAAGATGTTAAACAAGGAAGAGAATTTACCGCTTTTTTACAAGATGCAAATATAATGACTACGTTAGCGCCTCTGCCTATGCTAGCTTCAGATGTAACAGCAGCCCGCGGCGGAGATAAAGGCGTTATAACTAAAGAAGAACATGAAGCTATGAGAGGTTTCCTCAAGAAAGCTGATGCTCATAATGAGAAATATGCAAGGCATGACATGGAAGAGAAATTTGATGTAAGAGGGAAAATCCGCGTATATTCTGTGCCAGGCATGTTTAATGCTACTGGTTTTAAAGGCCATTATGCTATCAGAGACGGGATAGTATATATTGATAAAGATATTTTAGAAGGAAAAGATGGGGAGCTGTATTTACGGCATGAAATATTTGAGCTTGAACAAATACTGAACTTTGGTAGAACAAAGTTTCAAGGAGTTAAAGGTAAAAGAATAAGTGAACAGGAAATACGCGCTAAATTAGTTAAATGGCTGGACGAAGAAGGGCCTATTGGAGAAGTCAGGGCTATATTGCTAAAATTCCATAACCAAGCGCCTGAACTACCTGACGAAGATCTAGAAATAATCGCTGATGTTCCAGCATCTCGAGGCCAGGCTGTGACTAATCTAGTAGCTGCTACTACCGATGAGGCAAATATTAAAGCAGTGGTAAGCAATGTTTATGTTCCAACTTACGGAACAGCTGGAAAAGATGTAGTGAAAGATTATATTAGCGGTAGAATAACTCTTCAAGATGCAACAACGCGCTTATCTGCAGCAAACGATAGTATTGCTGATGTAAATATAGCAAAAATCATACTTATCGCCGCTTACTTAGGAGCCAAACATAAATTATATGCACTTGGGCAGTCTGGAATCGAGGTGTATTTGTCAGGAACGCCAGCCAAAGACGCAAGGAGCTATATTCAAATGGATAGGAGAGATCTAACTCCTGAGCAGATACAAGCGATTCTGGAAGAGGCGGATACATTGGCAAAGTCAGCCCAAGCTGAAGAATTATCTGCTAGACCAGTCCGTGGGGCAGCAGCAGGAAGCGGCGCGGCAAACACAGGACTTGCGCCAACATATAGTTTTCTGAATGACCGTTTGAAGGATATGGATATAAGCGTAGATGGAAAAGGCCAGTTAACTTATTCAGAGGGTGCCAAATCAAGAGGCCTTAACAGGGATTATGAGCAGGCAGGTATGCGCACTGTAGGTAATTTATTGGATAAGAAGGTTATTGGAAAATTAGCGCAGAATTTAGCAGAGTTTTTAGCTATAAAAGAGACTGTTCTCTATAATATGATACACGGTCTTGTTCCAACGCCGCGGCAGAAAATTCAAGAAATTTCGCCTGGCGGTTCAAAAAAAGGCTGGAGCACATTAAATTTTACTGCGTTTGGCTCAGAGCTTAAAGAATTTCCAGACGGAGAAATTGTAAAGACTACAGGGCATTTTAATGCGCAGACTGATATTCAACAGGTAGGGCAGGGTGAATTTATCTCACTGCAAATAAAATATGATGTCGCAGGGAATCCCGTAGAAAGCAGGGCTCAATACCTGAAACCAGGGGATATATTCTATGCGCTGGCAGGGTATTTCCATGTAACAATTCCGGTTGGAGAAGGGCCTCATTCTTTCTTTGATATAGGATATGCGGATGGCAAATATAAAGAAGCAAAATATGACTGGCCGAATGGCACGCCTGCGCCGTATTTATTTGTGAACAGGGATGGCAAAATAACAATGGTTTTAAACCCTGATTATAAAGGTAAGGACGTTTCTCCTATTCAATGGTATACTGCAGATAAGCTCCCAGAGGCACAAGGCCAGATTAGCCTCATAGACCTTTACGCTAGGGCTAATGAGCCTGGGATGGCTAAGATTTTAGATGCAATTGAAAAAGGCATGCTTCCTGCTGGCATTGTAGCGCAGAGGCCTGCAAATGTAGCTGAAGAAGTGCGTATTTTAACAGACAATGGCCAGATGCTTAGATTTGGGACAAGCGGGTTAAGAGAATTTGTTAAGAACATGCAAGATAGAAAGGTATATACAACCTGTATTGGTTGGATTGAATACGCGGAAAGTCTTAGAGAGCTCGATGTTAATTCAGAAGACCCAGAGATGAAAACCATATATCTTGCTGAAGATTTACGTTATTCAAGCCCGCGTTTCGCAAGGGCTTTTGCCCGCGCTGCTTATGATAAGGGGTATACTGTAAAGTATATAGGAAAGATTCCAACTCCTGTAGGAGCTTATTATTCGCAATACGCAGGCAAAAAGCAGGGCCTTTTTATCATGATTACAGGCAGTCATATTCCTTCGGATCAGTATGATCCTGAGAGGGACCAGAATGGCATTAAATTTTATATGAGAGGAAGAGAGGTTTTGAATTCTGACGTGCCGCTTATTTATAAGAACATAGAAACTGCAAAAGAGAGAATTTATGGGATGTCAGAAGAAGAAGCAAAAAAGATGTGGAATCCTGACGGAAGCTTTGTTGATGAAACAGATCATCTTGATTATTCTATAGACCAAAAAGACGTAGAAGATCTTTTCATTAAGCGTTATGTAGATTTCTTCGGCGCTGACGCTTATAAAGGTAAAAAGATTTTAATATGGCAGCATACTTCTGTTGCCCGCGATTTTATGAAAAGATTATTCGAGGCCTTGGGGGCTCAGGTTGTTACAGTTGACAGAAGAGAAGAATTTTATGCCATGGATACAGAAGATATCAAGCCTGAACAACAGAAACTCATGAATGAATTAGCTGAGAAGGAATATCTATGGCCTGATGGTACAACGAGCAGGCCGTTCCGCGTAGCTAGCGCAGATGGCGATGGAGACAGGCCGGTTTATACAGATGAGAAGGGTAATTTTATATTCGGCGATAGGCTCAATATGCCAACCATTGAGATACTGGGTATTAAAGCGTGCGCTGCTCCTATTAGCGTAAGCAGGGCTGTTACAAGAAAATTGGAAGAATTGGGTGTCTTATTTCTAAGGACTAAAATTGGCTCTCCGATAGTAATTAAAGCTATGGAATTTTTAGCTGAGCATGGATTTGTAAATATTGATGCATTTGAAGTTAACGGAGGGAACCTGCTTGGAACTGATATAAGATTGCCTAACGGACGCGTATTAAAAAAACTTGCAACAAGGGATGCTTTTCTGCCTCAAGTCTGCGCTGATTTATTAGCAATTAAGAGAGGCGTTATGCCATCAGAAGTTTTTGCTGAATATGAAGATTTTCAAAATTATTCATTACTAAGAGATTTGGTTGCCCCTGATTTTATGGCAGCCGTAATTAACAGGTTAGCGCCAAGTGATTCAAAAATAAGGGAAGTGAAATTCCTTGAAGATGGAAAAGTAGAGGTTGTTTATTATGTAGATCAAGAGGAAGGGCCAAAAAGAGCGGCTGAAGGCGATATAAAAATACTGGACGAAGAGAGCGATTCGAAAATTATTGCAGAGCTTAAGGAAAAAAGAGATTTTCTGCAAAGATTTTTTAATGAGAGAGAACATAAAGGAGAAAGGTTATTCGGGAAGATAGTTGAAATGAATTTTATTGATGGGATACAGCTTTTCTTTGCAAGTAAAGATAGAGGGCATATCAGAGGGTCGAGCAATTCTCCGCAGTTCAGATTTTATCCAGAAGTTATAAAGGGAGACTTAAGTGTTAAGGAGGCTAAAAATAGAGCTGTCTTAATGGCAGAGGCATGCTGTAAAGACGGCGCATTAGGGGATGAATGGCCTATTCTTATGCAGCTTATAGAAGCAGTAGAGCGCGAGGCTTTAACAAGTCCTACGAATGAGCCTGCATCTGATGTCATAAAATGGCTTAATCAAGCCGGCACAAAAGTGCCAAAACTCCTTGTTATAAATTCAGAAGGAAAAGCCCAAGAACTGCCTATCAGTGAAATTATAAAGGCTGTGCAAAGCAATACTGCTGTTTGGTCTAAGCTTAGTAAAGGCGGTTTTGCTATAGAGTTGTCTAGTTTAAATCAGGCAATAGCTAAATTTAAAGAGAGCCCTATGCCGTTAAAGATACATTGTGGAATCCAGCATTATGACTGGGGCGAACGGGGCGATACAGCTTTTATACCAGCGCTTCTCAGGATAGATAACAGCGATGGAAAACCTTTTGCAGAACTTTGGATAGGCGCTCATCCATCGTTACCAGCCAAAGCAAATGTTGCGCGCATTGAGATTAATTTAAATGATTTAATAAGCGGCGCTGCAGATGAGATTCTAGGAAAAGAAGTTGCAGAACAATTGAATAGACAATTACCGTATCTATTGAAAGTTTTGGCTGCAGGGAAAATGCTTTCTATTCAAGCTCATCCGAATAGGGAACAAGCGCAGGCAGGTTTTGAGCGAGAAAATGCAGAAGATATTTCTATCAGAGCTTTTAATCGTAATTATAAGGACGCAAATCATAAGCCAGAGATTATAGTAGCTATAAAAGATTTTTATGCCTTAAATGGATTCAGGCCTTTGGAAGAAATAGCAGGATTATTATTGGACGATATCGTAGAAATGTATGATATCATGCCAGAGTTTAGGCAGAGATTAAAAACTATAAATCAAGATACGGAGCAGAAAAAGCAATTAATAAAAGAATTGTATTCTAAAATTATGGTTATGTCTCAAGAAGAAGTAGACATAATACTTACTTCATTGGTCAGTAGACTTAAAACCCAGAATGAGTTGTATCCTTTTAATAAAGATAACCGGGAGTTTTGGGTCCTAAAAGCCGATGAACAATATACTAAAGATGGCCATATTGATAGGGGAATATTTTCTATTTATTTGTTAAATTTTATTCATCTAAGGCATGGAGAGGCAATGTATCTAGGCGCAGGAGAGCTTCATGCTTATTTAGAAGGCGTGGGCATGGAGTGCATGGCGAATTCCGACAATGTGTTGCGAGGCGGTCTTACGCCTAAATACGTAGATGCTTCGGAGCTTCTAAAAGTTCTTACCTTTAATAGCGGAAAGCCAGAAATATTAAGAGCCAGGCAAATTTCTTCTTCAGAAGCTCTGTATGATACACCTGCGGAAGAATTTGCATTGAGTGTTATTGATGTTACTCCAGGTAAACCGCACAAAAATTCAGATGTTCATAGCGCTGATGCACTCATAGTATTAGAAGGCAATGTAGAGGTTAAAGCCAAAGGAAAGACTTTAAGCTTGAAAAAAGGAGATACTGTTATTATCCCGGCTATTTTAGGCGAATATGAAATAACAGGTCAGGGTAAATTATATAAAACATCTGTTCCGTTAAAAGCTGCTACGATTCTAGAAGATACAAGGAGAAGTACCTCTACTGCAGCTTCGAATTTATAATCGAGTATAAAGACTCTACAGATAAAGGATAAAGGATAAAGGGGACGTGTCAAAAAGTGACACGCCCCACATCTAGTTATGGATATAAAAAAAATAGTTTGCAAAACATTTTATTTAATAGTTTTATCAGTATTTATCTTTATCGGTATTTCTATCCATCCTTTTTTCTCTGAGAATAAAAAGATATATTCTAAAAATACCGCATATAGTTTAAGGCCTCCATTAGTTTCAGATGCTGAACTTATAGCGGCTTATAACCAGCAGAGACTTACTGCTGCGTCCAAGCTTGCAAAAGAACCAGTTCATAGGCATCTTAATATTAAAAACTTACAGGGTGCTGTTATTGCGCTGAGAGAAAACAGAATCTCTAAACCAGAAGCATATAAAATCCTCTCAGAGTGCCTGCGCGATCCATCAGCATCTGTAAGAATTAAGGCTGTATCTATTGTTCTCAAATACGGGCATAAGATTTTTCTCTCCAATTATCCAGAGATAGATATCCTGAGAAGCTTGGCATCGATTGTAGGAGGCCATCTTCCAGTATGCGATAGAACGCATATGCTTCAGGCAAAAGATATCTTATTAACACGCTATAGAAACGATAAAGTTTGCCTGGCGCTCCTCTATGTATTCCCGGATGCTACGCTATCAGGCAAGGAGCTTATTTGTTCTACGTTAGCGGAATTGAAAAATAGAGAAACCGTTATGCCATTGCTTAAACTGGCTCAGACTGAAACTTTGTCAGTCAAACTTACAATAGCAAAATCTATAGCTTCTATCTTAGAACTTCCTGTGGAGCCTGGCTTTATTTTGGAAACTGATATGGCAGGCCTTAAGGGAATAGTCGGGCAATATCTGGATGACCCGGCTTATAGAGAAAAGGCGCGGGAGGTATTGATAGGATTAGAGATGGGAGAGCCTTATGAATTTATGCCGGCATTAGAGAAGTATGTTGTAGAAGCAGCTGGCAAAAATTTAGACGCTAGAAAGATTATCGAGAGAAGAATTCTTCAGATACTGGCGGCAGCTGAAGAGACAGTTGTAAATTTTGAAGAAGTGATAGGAGATGTCCTGCCAGCGGCTATTCTTCTAGATGGCGCAGATTCTACAGATATTCAAGACAGGCTTCTTGATTTATTTTTTACGATACATGAGTCTGTTCCCAGAGGATGGAAGGTTTTTATAGACCGGGCTGAATTACTGCCGAGCGTTAATCCAAATCAAGGGATACGGTTTAGCGGAAGTTTTACTCCTCTTCGTATGTCAGAGCGTATTAAGAATGCAATGCCTCATGAGATAGTTTCTCATCTTGCTGGAATAACAGAGGCGCTAAAGCAGAAAAATTGGAATACTCCTTCCATGCGTCTTTCCTCTGAGCGCAAATTAGCTCTAAAACAGGGTAATGTTGTTGGAAATGCTTCTGATATTAAATTGACAGATAATAGTATTCTTATTCATGATCTCAGGAGGATAGGGGATTTTCTTGAGCCTATAGAGATTTCACCTGAAGGAAAAGAGGTTTATAATCTGGGAGAAGTGAATGCACGCCAAGGCGTAAAAATAATTGATAGTCATGGCGGAGGCCATACTGAAGCTGCCTGGGCGCTTTTGCTTAATCCTGTTGAGCTTGGTGGTATTGGAACCCTTTGCGAGGACGCTATTTTTATAAAACATAAAAGATCTAACACAGAAACCAGCGATAAAACAAATCTTTTGTATCCTCTTTACGCAAAGACGCTCGGCAGCATTCTTGAAGATGGGATCCAAAAATCAGAGATTACAGAAAAAGACCGGCACAGGGCTTTAAGAGACCGGCCTCTGGCAGGTTTTACAGGTTCAGACATGTGGCCTGTAGTTATCCAGCCCTATTATACTGGAGGCGGTTGGATGACCTATTCTTTTAGCCCTACTACTGATTTAGCTCTAACAGAAGGCGGGAAATGGATTGTGCGTAATTTATTTGATAGGTTATCTAAAATTGGTGTTCTGCCTGATGAGATTGAACTTGCTTCTTCCGGCATTATCTATGATGCCGAAGACTTAGGGAGCTTGACTCCCGATGCCTTTACAAGGTTATCAGAAGATAATCAACAGCTGGCATCTAATACACAGGCAAGAGTAGCGCTGTCTATTCTATCTGCTTCTGATTTTGGATTGGTTGAAGAGGTTCGAGAGGCAAAATCAGCAGGCGTAGATATAATACATGTAGATTATTTAGACGGCAAATTTACCCCAGGATCAGAACCTTTTGATTGCGCAGAACAAATAAGAAAAATTTCTCATATAGACATTCCATTGGAAGTCCATATTATGGCTACTGCGCCTGCTTTTTCGCTTATAGATAAAATGATAGCAGCCGGCCTTAAGCCAGGCAGAGATAAGGTATTAATACATTATGAGTCATTTGAGGATAAAAAAGATTTCAGGGATATGGTGGCAAAAATCAAAACTTCCGGTTTAGATGCTGGCATCGTGTTGAATCCGGAAACGCCCGTATCGGTTTTAAATGAATTTTCAGATATATTAGGTACAACTTTGAATTCTATTACCATAATGGCTATAGTTCCAGGCTCAGGGAAAAGGCCGTTTATCCCAACTACCCTGGAAAAGATAAGAGAACTAAAAAAGATATTATATGATAGAAATATAAATAATGTCGAAATAGAGACTGATGGAGGGATAAACGAAGGCACCCTGGAGAAGATTATAAAGGCGGATATTGATTTATTTGTAACCAGGACATGGTTAGTAGACCCTAAGAGAGGACTCGGGCAAGGGATGGCCAGGATACGGGAAATATGCAATTCTGTTAGTTTAGAGCGCAAAGCCATAGAAGAGGCGCTTCAAGAAAGCGGGTTACCCGTAGACCCCTATACATTAGACAGTATTATTGGCTTCTGTAATGGGTCAGAGGTATTTTTGGAAAAAGACATAAGAAGTTATCTGGAACAGGTCCAAGGCGTTACCGCTATCTTTATTAATAAAGATAGAGTTGTGGATATATACTTTAATAAAAAGCTTGCGCGTTTTCATAAAAGAGGCGTTGTTCCTATTGAACATTTAGGGTTAGAAGACAGGGCTTATTACAAAGGAATAGCTCTGAAGGTATATGCGGGCAATATTGCTTTGACAGGCAAGGGAGAGTATACCCTGGGCATATCCGGGTCATGGCATGATTCTACAGCGGTATTATTAAAAAATGGCAGGATTGTCGCGGCTCTGGAAGAAGAAAGAATGACCAGGACAAAACACGATGCTTCGCGTTTTCCAGTCAACGCTATTCACAGACTGCTAAAAGAAGAAAGTATAACATTGGAAAGTATAAGGCATATATCAATAGGTTGGAATTACAATGAATACGTAGATACGCCGCATTCGGTGAATCCAAACCAGGAATTTTTTGAAGACATGGATGAGAGGTACGCGAAAACAAGCGGAATCCCGGTAGATAGAATTATCAAAAGAAACGTGCATGAGAAAAACAAAAAGAGGTTTGATGTCGGAAGGTTAAATGAATTTTTGGAAGAATTAAAAGAATATTATGGCACAGATTATATGCCTCGCGTTTCTTTTGTCAGGCATCACCTTGCGCACGCCGCTTCAGCATACTACGCCTGCGGGTTTAAAGAGCCGGTCTTGACTGTTGTTCTTGACGGATACGGGGATACAGAAAGCGGCAGTGTTTGGATTGGCAGGGATGGGGCGCTGGAACCAATTAAGCAATTTAATCTTCCTAATTCTCTTGGATGGGTCTGGGCAGCTATGACAGAATATCTCGGTTTTAAGCCGACATTAGAAGAAGGACAGGTAATGGGTTTCGCTCCTTATGGAGAGCCTAGAAACGATACTGAAAGAAAGCGCGTAGAAGAATTGAGGAAGATTTTTGAAGAATATATATATTTTGATCCGGAGAAAGGAGAATTAGCAGCTAATCCAGCATATCTATATTACGGTAAGATTGCGGAAGGGAAAATTCGCGTTACAGAAGAGCTTGTGAAAAGATTAGAAAAATTAGTGCCGCCTTGCACTAAGAATAGCAAGAATATAGACCCTCTTTTAGAGGAAGATAGGCCTTATGCCAACCTGGCTTTTGTATTGCAGGAAGTAACAAATAATATTGTTACGGATTTTATAAGATATTATCTTCAAAAGGACCCACGGACAAAAGGCATTAAAAAGGTTGCTTTTGGAGGAGGCATAGCTTTAAATATATTGGCTAATGGAAAGATTATATCTGAAGGTCTTGTCAAAGGGGATGATATATTTGTTCAGCCTGCGGCAAACGACGCAGGCACAGCTATTGGCGCCGCCATGGCAGTGGAAAGGGAGATATACGGGGAGGATGTGAATTTTGAAATGTCGCATGCTTTTTATGGGCCTGAATACAGCAATGAGGATATTAAAAGGACGCTGGATAAATTTGGCCTTGTTCAGGGTATTGATTACGAAAAAGTTAATGATAATGTCTTAGTCGAAAAAGCAGCTCAGTGCATAAAAAAGAATAAGCCAATAGCGTGGTTTCAGGGGAGATGCGAAATTGGGCCCAGGGCGCTTGGAAATAGGAGTATATTATTAAACCTTCTGGATGATACTGCGAATAATACGGCAAATAGAATAAAGGGAAGGCAGGAATGGAGGCCCTCTGCATCAAGTATTAGCGGAGGAGATGCAAAAGATTATTTTGAGGGCATTGCAAAATCGCCTTTTATGGTAATTGCTTACGATGTTTTACCCGATAAGAAAAAATTTATGGCTTCCGGCGTGCATCAGTATGGAAAAAGACTAGCCAGGCCTCAAACCGTAGATGAAATGTCCAGTCCTTTATACAGCCGTCTTCTGAAAAGAGTGGGAGAACTGGTAGGCGTGCCAGCTGTTGTTAATACGTCTTTTAATAAACGAGAGCCCTTGGTAGAGAGCCCCGAGGAGGCTATAAATGCTTTCTTTTACATGAAAGACGTAACCAGGTTATTTATAGGAAATTACATTGTTACTAAAAGAAAGGCTATAAAGCCGACTATTATTTCTTTGCTTGATGAACGATTTTTAAACGGCTCTTTAAAGAAAGCTATTTCAACAGGCGATATTAATGATTGGGATGCGCTATTTGATATAGTGAATATAGAACGGCCCGGTAACTATAAAATAAAAGTTACGCTGGATTGCGGTGTTTACGGAACCCGCGAAATCTCTATTCCATTGGCAAAGGAATTATTTGAAGGCTCATTAAAAGCGATCCTTATGAGATATGCGGCGTCTTCTATCTATAATTATGCGATAGAATTTCAGGCAGAGAAGATTTATATAGGCTCGGATTCTGATAAAATGGACGAGGTGGTTTATTATCTTATGAGGGATTATTTAAAAGAGAATTTCAAGAGGATGGATTTCTTTGCAAATTCCGGACGCGAGGTTAAGATTTTATCAATGAGAGAAAAATCTAAAAGCGAAAAAAGAATCGATAGCTCTGAGAGATATTTTGTAAGGCCATTAGGGCAAGAAGCAATAAAGGGGATGTATATTGGGGTAGATGTAGGGGCTTCCAGGATTAAATGCAGTGTATTAGAAGACGGTAAAGAAATTAAGCATAAGGTGGTTGATACAACGATTGATGGAGGGGAGGCGTTAAAGCTATTGATTAAGGTCCTGATAAAAGATATGGCAGGAAATTCAAAGGTATCCGGTATAGGCATATCTTTGCCAGGAGTTGTTGATTCGAATAGCAATAATATAATATGGCTTGTTAATTATGAGCACAGATGGAAAAGAACAAGGGGCTCATCAGGCGAAGAAGTTGATTTTAAAGGCGATTATGATGCTTTAAATAGCGTTATAACCGAGTTAAAAGAAGAATATGGAATTGACAATATAGGCATATTGAACGATGCGACTTCATTTGGCGTTGCAGCGCTTAATATAGAAAAAGAAACAGATGCGGTGATAATGTCTATTGGAACAGGAGTTGGAGCCGCGCGCTTGGAAGGCGGCTTGATAGATGCAGGAAGAATTGAACAGAGCGGTGGTTTTGTCGTGAATGTTAAGGAAGACGCGCCTTTTGATGAAGGGTGCAGCGCAAAAGGTTGTTTTGCGTCATATATTGGGGCGAGCGGTATAATAGATATATCAAGGAGATTAGGATTGTCCGACATAATAGGAAAAGAAACCTTGAGCGTAGCCGCAATAATTCACCTTCTAGAATCCGGGAGTGGTATCGGCTATGCGGAAGCAAATCGTATATATGATATAGTTGCCAGGCATATTGTATCATGGATAGAGTTAATGCATAAGATGAGAGGAGATAGCAGGTTTATAATATCAGGAGGGGTTACAGCTGGACAGGCAGGTGATGCATTGTTAAACAAGATAAATAACATATTGAAAGAAAGAGAAGATATTTCAGTGGCATTATCTAAAGTTGATAGGGAATATGGCGGAGCTATTGGGGCTGCTTTTTTTGCTATGTCTGTCATGGAAGAGAGAAATGTTAAATCCAGTTCCGAGTTAATTCTGCAGGGAGCAGGGGTCAATAGAGCAGCTAGGGCTGGCACGCAGTTATAAAAAAGAGAAGATTAAAATGTTCAACAAATCTTTAAAAAAATATTGTTCTTTTATTATTTTAGCGATTTTCCTTATTGTAAATAATCTATATGCTTTGCCAGGGAGCATTGGAAAGGACAAACTCAGGGTTCCGTTGATTTTTAGCGGGTCTAATAGAGTTAATGTTTTAGATGTTAATACTGTAGACAGTTATAGTCGTTACTATGCAGATATAAAATTAGAACAGGATAAGCTTCAAAAACAAGAAGAGGCTCGTGCTGCTGAGCTGCATAAATCTTTAGCAGATGATGCAAAGGCTGGAAAAATAGATATGACAGGCGCTATAAGCGCGGAAGAAATTGATAAGATTAAAAAGCTTATAAATTTATGGGTGAATACAGAGAGATATAGCCAGATAGTTTTTATCAGCTCAGAAGGCCATGTTTTGGCTGACGCATTTCTGCAGGCCCTGACTGCTACAAGCGACTGGAATGAGGAATTATATAAAAAGAAAAGGCCTCAGGTATTTTTTGTGGATCCTCTCGACAGTACAGATATAAATAGGCTGGTTAACAGTTTATCCAGGCCTTTTTCTTCTAATGAGGTAAATAAAGTTTTGCTTGTTTCAACTGTTTCCGGTGTGAATAGAACAGGCGATATAGAAATAGCGCTCACGGATGCTTATGCCTCAAGAGTTAACGTATCAAAGAGTGATATTAAAATGGACAGCGCCGTGACAAGTCTTTTGCTTGCCGGGATTGTTTCTGAAAATTATGTTGATGATATTTATAAAGGCGCAAAATCAGCTTATGATGAATGGTTGGATATTAAATCTCAAGAAGAAGCAGCTGGATATGCAGCTTATAAATTAGCTTCCACTCAGATCAGATTTGCTAAAACAGGTCAGAACATATCAGTATTCATGATGTTTTCCAAAAGATTAAAAGGTTTTAGCGTGTGGCTTGCTCAGCAGTTTAATAGAGAGGTAGGCAATTCAAAACTTAATATATTATTCAGTGGAGAATGGTCAAGCGATCACCGGCATTCAACATCCCAGGCTCATGTCCAAGCAAGAGGGTTTGGCTATAGTGCTTCGCTGGATAGCGCAGAAAACCATGGTTTTATTACCTTTACATATCTTATTCCCGAAGCAGATGATAAGAAAGCAGTTGTTGTAACTGGAGATGCGAATCCTAGACATATAGGGTATCATGTGAATTTTTTAAGGGATGTAGATAGAGAAGCGCAAAGACTGGCATGTCAGCAGGCAGACAGGCCTATAGTTGATGTAAATTTCAGCGCGAGGACGCCTGAAGACTTAGGCAGATTCCTGCATTTTGGCCAGGTATCAGCTTTAATGGCAGGCAGATTAGCAGGCAGTAGTGGCGGAGAAAATTTATTGGAGCAAAAGATTGATGATAGAATGAAAATGTTATCTTCAGCAATCCCTATGAAAGACGGAGAGATTGAAATAGCGCAGAATATTCTGTTTTTAAAGGATGATGGAAAATTCGGGGGCATATTAGGGGAAAAGATACAAAAGGAACTGGATGATCCTAAGATAAAAGAAAAGAAAATGTTTAATCTGGTTGTGAAGCAGATGGCAAGGCTTGTCGGGCCAAAAGGCGGGTTGGATAAGGTTATAAAGTCGGTTCAAAGCGGACATGCGCTGGTTCATCTGGATCCTGAACAGACAAGAAAGGCAGTGGATGTTTCTGAGGCTATGGCAAAGAGATTTTTAGCAGGTTCTGACACTGAAAGTGAAGTGTTTGTTGCGGCAATAGGAGGGTCTGTAAGCGGCGATTATCTTATGAGAACGCTGGATTTAAAAGACGGGCCCAAGGTAACATTTATAACAGATTATGATGAAGAACGATTAGGCATTATCCTTGAGAAGATACGCAAAAGTCCTGAAAAGATTCGTATTGTTATAATATCAAAATCAGGAGTTACCACAGAAGTTGATGTAAACGGCATGGCTATGATGGACGCGCTCAAAAAGGCTTTAAGAGCTAAAGGCGTATCAGAAAATGACATTAAAGAGCATTTTCTTTTTATAACAGATCCTAAGCTTGGAGATCTTAGAGAAAAGGTAAGAAATGAGGGGTATATTAGTTTAGATCATCCTGCGCATGGCGGAAGATTTACAATACTTACAGAGCTTGGCCTTTTCTTTTATTTCCTGAAGGGCGGAGACAAGAAAGGGTTATTGGAAGCATTAGATAACTGGGGAAATAATACAAAAACGCTAAATAGTATTTCAAAAGAGATAATGCCTTATAAAGATGCCTTGGAAAAAAAAGACAAAAAATTAAAACAGCGCATAGAAGCAATAAAAAATATATTTGACATATTAAAAAAAGATCCTGCGGTTATGTCAGGTTTTTTAAGGACGCTTATTAACACTATCCAGCAGACAAATCCTGAAGAAATGAGAGATACTCTTGTTGGCATTGCGGTAAATGGGAATACGGGGCAGATAATAAACCCAGGTTCTCCTTTGTTCCAGCAGATAAATACAGAAAGCATGGGAAAGCCAGGCGTGCGTATCTATACAGTAGGGGCTTGCGGATTGGCTGGAATAGAGAGTCTTTGGGACAGGATTTTATCTAATGGAAGAATCTTTGTGGAATTATATGGAGAACAAAGAAATGATACTACGGCAGATGATGCCAGGAGATTGCAGGCAACATGGGAGATTCTCAGTGAAGAGTTAACTAATCACGGAGTTCCTGTTATATCAGTGAAAACAGGCAATATGGGTATAAATAGTCTGGTTGGAATAATGAGGATGATATATCTGGAATTGGCTGTTTCAGCAGAGATGTATACGCCTATGGCTATCAGCTCAGAGGGCCAGCCAGGCGTGGAATTGGCAAAGGCTATAGGAGGAGCACTGATGGCAGAGGTTAACGCGGGCACAGGGCATGATTATTCTTTAAAAGAACGCGGGCCTAGGATACCTAGGATACCCCATGATAAGATAGAGAGTATTATAGAGGTGCCTATGAATATCGAGCATTCTATGTCCCTGGCATCTAATCATAGTCTTGCAGCGCTTGCGGAAAAAATAATTAATAGTAGTGACGCAAGTAATCCTGGCTTGATGACGATTAAGACAAGAAGACAGATTGAGCTTATGGACAAAAATAAAATAGTTGAATATGTAAGAAATAAGCTGGAAAGGCTTATAACAGGCGAACCTGGCGTAAACCTTGTTATTATAGACGGGGAAGCCAAGGCCGGGACAGATAAAACAGGCGGTTATATAGTCAGGGCTACCAGCATAGAATCTGTATCCAATCTTGTCACTGGCACTGTAACAGGTACGAGCGTAGATTTTTATAAAAGATACGATTCTGGAATAAAGCTTGAGCTGACAATACATTTCTTCTGGGGCAGCGGTTCTGTAAGAGCTATAGTGTCTAATGGTTTAAGGACCCAGGATTTTATACTTTTGGATGAAGGCAAGATTGTGGAGGCATCAAAGGCTGGAGAGCATAATTATATGCAAATGGCTGGAGTAGGAGACCATATATCTTTTGGCGGCCCGTCTACAGGAAGGCCTGAGGGCTTTCAGGCCTTTGAGATGGAAGTTGTATTGGAAAGCATGGATTTCAAGATCAGGCACGAGGATTCTGTGACTCCTGATATGTATATGATGATGAATAAACAAGGGGTTATGACTGGATGGATGACATGGGGCGAGGCATTTGGCGTAGCTTATATAATGGGAGCTGCTGGCGGCAATGCTATGATGATGACAGAAAAAGGCATGACGCATATTAAAGATATTAAAATTACAGAAGAAATGTTAAGAAGCAAAGAAAAGATTTATGTATATGCAGGGGTTAAAAATCTTATTCAACAGATACAGATATGGATGGATTTTTTGAATGCAAGATCACAGGAAGGTTTAACCGGACAGCCTGTTATTTTTAGGTTATTGGATGTAATTGGGGCTATGCCTCAGGATGTGCCAGTTTTGGTAAAGGCGAATGCTATAATGTTTCT
This sequence comes from Candidatus Omnitrophota bacterium, assembly GCA_003485765.1. Lineage (GTDB taxonomy): Bacteria > Omnitrophota > Gorgyraeia > Gorgyraeales > Gorgyraeaceae > UBA10183. Next base: position 182,959 of record DNHS01000011.1, read on the forward strand.
GCTTCGCATTAAAGAAGGCCTTGATGCGTTGCCAAAAAAGACATTAAAAAGCCGGGTTAAGGATACTGTGTCAGGTTTGGAATATAAAGTTTCAGAAGCGCTTGCAAAGCTGGATACAGAAAGGATAATATATGAATTAAAACAAGAATATATCGGCATGGGATTAGAACAGAGAAAAGCAAACAGAGATAGATTTGTCTTATTGGGTCAAAGGGATGCGTTGATGAGGTCAGAGGTAAAGGCAGGAGATGAGACAATAGAGCTTTATGAGCTTGAGTCTATGTTTGGACGTATTAAATCTTGGCAGATTATGGAAGGGATTTTGCAGGGGTTAGGCAATGATGGTGAGGCGTTTAAACGCATAATGCGGGAATTACAAATGAGTTATGAAAGGAACGCGCATGTTACAGCGGAATCAAAAACTGTTTCTTTGCCTCAGTCAGAACCAGGAGAAGAGTTTAACAATTATTTAAGGGACAATTTGCGTGTCAGTAAAGATGCCATAATTGAGCCTGGCGCTGTAGGACAGGTCCTTGAGCAAACCAGACAAGTATCAGAGAGCATAATGAATATTTACATGAATCCCGTAGAGATCAAATCTGATATGCAAGCTGATGATGTCCAAAAAGACATCATAGCTGAGCTAAGGGCAAGAGAGCCAGAGGTATTTTATATAGAAGACGGAAAAGAATATATTCGCAGTTTGCGCTGGATAATGAGGAATATACATGAACGCAAGACAGGGGCTGTTGTAAATATCTCAGGAGATGTATCAAGCAGGCTGGATTTTATTTTTAATGCGATATTTAAATATGCGTTAAGGCAGCATATTTATGTGATTGTATCAGAAGAAGACTCTCTTATCGTTTATGGTGTTGGGGCGAATAAGACAAAAGATGTCAATAGCTACAGGATAGTTTTGTTTTTAGACCCGATTGATGGTTCGAGCCAGATCAAAGATGAGGGAAATTTTGGAAGTATTTTTACCTTAGGATTTCTCAGGCCTGGCCAGAGTCTTGAGGACGGAACATTTGATGCGCGCAGGCAGGTTCTATTAGATTTCGATCTGCAATACGGAGAGACTACGCAGCTGATAGTCCATAATCCTGCAAATAAAGATGGCGAAGATGAGCTTGTAGAATTTGCTTTGCATGATAGTCTTGATAATGGCCCGGTTTTCAGGGAAGAATTGCGATATAAGAATACAACAGACATAGAGCTTCAAAACCTTAAATGGGAAGGATTGCTTCCTTTGCCTGACAGGGAAAATTCTGATACAGCGATACACCTTGCGCTGGGAGGGTCTTTAATGACAGACCTGCCTGAAGACGGAGACAAGTCGATGACAAAATGGCTTGTTAAAACTTATGGTTATAAGCAGCAATATACCGGCGGGCTGATAAATGACATAAGGAAGATTTTTTCAGGACATTTTGTAAACCCTAATAGAGCTGGGTTTATTCACAAATACGGGAGGACAGGCGCGCATAGAGAAGGCAGACTAAGGACATCATTTGAAGGTTTTCATAATGCCTTGATGGCCAAATCGATAGGCGCTGAAGTTACGAATGAAAGACAGCCGCTTCTTAATATCAGAATAGAAGGAGATTCACCAAGCAAAATTAAGTGCGCTCATTATGCGGGAAGCGCCTGGATTATGAAATTATTTATGTCCTGGCACGATTATTGGAATATCTATAGAACAAAAAACAATGGTTCCAGTATTTCTGACGAGGTAATGGATAAGACATTTGAAGAATTTATGAAGTTTTACAGTACTAATGCCGATAGGTTAATAAAGGAAATCATGGAGTATTCTAATTCCGGGGCTCAAGGCACTGCGCAGAAATCAGAAATGGATGTTAGAAAAGCATTGCTTTTATGGGACAGCGTTGATATGGAAGAAAATTATTTTCCAAGATTTCTTAAAATGACAGGAGATCAGGCTTATAAAAAACTTTTTCCTGAAACCTCAACTTTAGGGATTAATAATTTAGCAATTTCAGTACGGGGAGGCAATATTTAAAAAGAGAAAATAGATAAAGGGAGATAAAGGGGACGTGTCAGAAAGGGACACGTCCCAACGTCTATAACCGCGTCTTGATAATTATCGGGACACGGTTTTATTTTACTTGCTTACAGAGTTTGATTTTGATATGCTCAAGAGAGTAAAAATATGAAAAAGAATATTAAGATGAAAGAAAACGAAATACATAATCTTGAGGAGAAATTAAATACCGCGCTTAATAGCCATAAGAATGCGGAAATGGCCAGGCGGTTTCTTATGGCTGGGTATAAGCAGGATGGTTATGGTGCACCAGAAGGCTCGGCTATTAATGGATCATTTGCTTTTGAAGGGGAGCAAGGGTATTACGTAGAAGACTCCAGTGGAAAGCAAATTGGCAGAAAAGCATTTTTAGAAACAGTTAGTAAAATGGAAGAGTTTTTTAAGAGGCGGGCTAAAAGGCTTGGCAAACCTATAAGGTTTATTATTAAGCCCGGGATAGGCGGCCAGCATACGCCGTTCCAGGGCATTGCGGATGTTTTTCAAGTTATCAATGCCAAGATGGGAAAGATTTCTGGCGAGTATGAATTAGGTAAGGATTTTGAAGCTAGTATGTCTCAGATTGTAAAAGACCTTAATATAGACTGGGATCAGATAGCGGTTATTCCGAGTTCAAAATCAGGCTCAACTGATGAAACTATGATGGTGTTTGTGGATATATTTTATGCGCTGTTGAAACATCAGGCAATAAAATCTGGCGCTGATGGAGAAAAATTTGCAGATATAGTATTAGATGCTTTGCATGAAGTAAATTTTATTAATGGTAAAGAACGGCCAGGTAAGGATCTATTCAAAGTGGATGTGGGTAGATTTAAAACAGATAGCCTTATTACTTTAATTTTTAATAAAGCTAAAACTCTGGGAGTTTCACGCGAACAAATAAATAATATATTTGCAAAAGTTCTTGGCAATATGTTTTTTGAAACTACAGACAGGGTTGAGCAGAGCAGGCTTTCAGCTTTTATACACAATTCAGGGCTGGATAAAGAGTTAAGGGAAGACGCGCCTGGTTTCGGAGCGATGTTTGATAATGTAGGCGGCAGATGGACAGCTGATTTACATATGATGGTGTTTCTGGCTTATCATGGCCTTGATGCTGAAAAGTACTGGAAAATACGTAGAACAGGCATAATTAAAGTCCGCGAAAGCACTCATGTCGGGAATGAACTAGGAAACAAGATTTTAGACGAAGGTATAACCGATATTGCTTTAGTGGTTCCTGATAAATTTTTCTGGTTTGGTAAATCCAATGAGCAGAATTTTAATGAAAGCATCTGGCAGAATGGTTTTAGTAACCTTATAGCTGTCAGCGAGTCGCAATGGGATGCGCAAAAAAAACATTATGCAAATAATCCGAAAAGGCTCGTAATTAATATGTCTAATGCGAGCATACCTGCGAATTCATTTAATGTATTTAAAATAGATGCGCCTGATTTTAGCAAGCTTGATAATCAAAGTTTAGCAAGTGCATTTGCAGAGCTATTTACTCTTTTTTACGGTATGACAAATACAGTTGGAATCTCTTTAATTGTCAGAGCTCTTAACCAAGCAGGATATACCACAGATGATGTTGATTTAAATGATCTTAGCAATCCTGCTACAAAAATTGTCCAGCAAAATCTTTATTTACGGCAGCCATATGTGGAGCTTGGTAAGGAGCTTTTAGAGAAGAGATTAAAAGATTTGCAGGAAAGAGAGGCCAATAACCCAGGCGCAATTGAGGCAGAATTTGAGAGAATAAAGCAATTGGCAAGAGTTGGGAAACTGGAAACAAATATTGATGGATTAGATGCGCCTTTTCCATCAATGTTACAAAACGAGTATGACTTGTTTTGTAACATTAGGGATATAATACGTAAGGCAAGCGAATTCGCCAGGGTGAATGAAAGGAAGCTTGTGCCTTTTATCTATTTGGAAGGAGACAAATTTTATAATCTAAGAGATTATCTAATTTCTTTGGGTACTGAATGGGTTATGCAGGGAACAGGCGACCAGCATATCAGTTATCAACAGGTATTGGCTCAGCCTCAAAAGTATCTGCCGTTTATTATATCATTTGTTACTGAAAAACCTCTTAGCGGCAAGCCGGCAGTTGGTTTTGCTAAGGGTTATCTGGATAATATAAGCCCTCACATGGCGCGTGACTTTTTTGCAGAAGCTTCATATAGGGCGCTTACAGAACTTAGAGCAAATGAACTTGGGAAGGATCGATGCCAAGGCCTTTTCCTTAGGATGATTGATTCTAGTAAGAATATAGACATGCTTAAACAAGCTGCGAGGAGTATAATTTAAAGGCATTTTTTCTCTTGACAGGCTTTCATAGTATGTAGTATATTATAAACATCTCTATGAAAGGGGGATTGTGATTTTTAAGTGGGTGTAGTATGCCCGCTTTTTTTTGTTTTATGATAGATAAGATCAGAGAAATTATAATGCCTGTCTTGCAAGAAGAAAATGCTGAACTTGTGGAGATTATCTATAGGAGAGAAGCTGGCAGGCAGGTTTTACGGCTTTTAGTGGATAGCAATGGAGGCATTAAACTTGTAGATTGCGCGAGGCTGAATGAAAAAATAGGCCAGGTTCTGGACGAGCGAGATATTATACAGGAAAGTTATGTTATTGAAGTGGATTCGCCAGGGATTGACAGGCCGTTTAAAACAAAAAGAGATTACGAGAGGGCTATTGGAAGGCTTGTCAGGGTTACATTGAGCGAAAGGATACAGGATAAAAAGGAATACGTCGCTAGATTAGAAGAAGTATCTGATATAGGCGTGAAAATAGATGTGAAGAAAAAAGGCATTATAGAGATACCTTTTGAGAAGATTGTGAGGGCAAGGGAAGAAATTGAATTTAATTAAAGTAAGGAGCATGAGATGAACCAAGAACTATTGGCGATATTAGACAGCATTGAACGGGATAAAGGGATCAAGAAAGAGATTCTTATAAGAGCAATAGAGTCAGCGCTTATAAGCGCTGCGCGTAAAAATCTAGGAAAGCATGTTGAGGACATAAAAGCCGAATTTGACCCTCAGACAGGGGATTTTAAGGTTCTTACAGCAGAAGGCAAGGAGGTCTCCGGCGACTTTGGCAGAATTTCTGCGCAGACAGCCAAACAGGTCATTATACAAAAAATCCGCGAGGCTGAAAGGGACGTATTGTTTGAAGAATACAAGAAAAAGGTAAATGATCTTTGTTCAGGCGCTGTCCATAGATTTGAAAAAGGCATGCTAATTGTTGACCTTGGAAGAGCGGAAGGGATTTTGCCTAAAAGAGAGCTTCCTCCTAATGAAGAATACAGGCAGGGCGACAGGATCAAGGCATTGATAGTAGAGGTTAAAAAGTCTTCAAAAGGGCCTGAGATATTACTTTCCAGGACAAACCCTGGTTTTGTAAAAAGGCTTTTTGAATTAGAGGTGCCTGAGATATACGAGGGCATTGTAGAAATAAAAGGTGTTTCAAGAGAAGCAGGCGACCGGTCAAAAATAGCTGTATATTCCAAGGATGATAAGGTTGATCCAGTCGGCGCGTGCGTAGGCATGAGAGGACAGAGGGTTAAAAATATTGTAAGGGAACTAGGGGGAGAAAAAATAGATATTGTGCGCTGGAGCGTCAATATGGGAGAATTTATATCAGCTAGTCTGAGCCCAGCAGAGATTTCCGGGGTTAAAACGAGCGAGGCTGAAAGAAGGGCAGAGGTTATAGTGGCAGATGATCAGCTTTCCCTGGCAATAGGCAAGAAAGGCCAGAACGTGAGGCTTGCCGCAAAGCTTACAGGATGGAATATAGATATAAGAAGCAAATCTGAGATAGAGGAAGTAAAGGAAATTCCGATACTAGAGATTGATGGAATCGGGCCTAAGACTGAAAAAGAGCTTAAGAAAGCAGGGTATGATACAGTTGGGAAAATTATTAAGCTGGATTTGAAAGAGCTGACTGCTGTTAAGGGCGTTGGCAAGAAAACAGCTGAAAAAATTCTTAAATCCGCCAAAGAGCTCATGGAACACAAGGTGCATGAGGTAAGGGATAAGAAAAATAAAGAAAATAGAAATGCCAGGGCTGAGAAAGAACGAGAACTAGCCGCGGAAGTTGATAAAAAAGCAAAAGAGAAAGAACAGGAAGAGGGTAAAGAATGAGCATACGCGTTCACCAGTTAGCAAAGGAACTCGGGATTACAAGTAAGGAACTCATAGATAAGCTTCATAGCCTTAAGATAGATGTGAAGGGCCATATGAGCGCGCTTAATGATGATACTGCATTTCTTGTAAAAGAAGAATTAAAGCCAAAAAAAGAGAAGCCAAAGACTAAAGAAAAGGCGCCAAAAAAGATAAAAGAGCCCGTGATAAAGGTTAAAGAGCCAAAGGCCGAAGAAAAAAAGGCTGAAGAAAAAAAGATTGAAGAAGAAAAGATAGTTGAAATAAAAGAGGAGTTGAAACCAGAGCTTAAGGCATTAAAGATAAATCTTCCAATAGCTGTTAAAGAGCTTGCAATAAAATTAGAGGTAAAACCAGCAGACCTTCTGAAGAAACTCCTGGATAAAAAAGTGCTTGTTACAATAAATCAGGCGCTTGATGAAGAAGTGGCGCGTTTAATTTGCGAAGAGTTTGGATATTCAATTGAAAAGCCCCCTAGTTTTGAAGAATCTTTTTTAGCAGAGCTTGATAAAGCAGGCGACCCTAAAAAACTTAAGCTAAGAGCGCCTATTGTTACGTTTATGGGCCATGTTGATCACGGAAAGACGTCTCTTTTGGACATTATAAGAAAGACAAAGGTAGCTGATAAAGAAGCAGGCGGGATCACTCAGCATATAGGCGCGTACGAAGTAATGCTTCCTAAAGGGAGTGTAACATTTTTAGATACGCCAGGCCATGCGGCGTTTACCGCAATGCGCGCAAGAGGCGCAAATGCGACTGATATAGTTGTCCTTGTAGTTGCAGCTGATGACGGCATAATGCCGCAGACGATAGAAGCCATAGACCACGCGCGGGCTGCAGGCGTAACAATAGTAGTTGCGATAAATAAA
>DNHS01000057.1 GCA_003485765.1 Candidatus Omnitrophota bacterium
TGGAATACAGCATAGCAGAGATAAATTGCTGCAGAGCTGACGTGAGCCTTCATCCAGTCTTAAGCGACGCGACTTCTATAGATTTTCATCTCATAAAGCAGTTTGTAAAAATAGGAGAAGAAGAAACCCAGAGGCAGATTGAGAAAATAAAAGCGCTGGTTTAATAAAGCATTGATTCAGAGGCGGCTATGCATCTGGAAAAACAGGGTATTAAAGTATTGATAGTAGATTTTAATCGAGCCAATATATCAAAAATAAATGACGCGCTTACCAGCATACCAGACATCTCTTATGATATATCCTGGCTCCAGAGGGAAGAAAATGTTCTTAAAAAGGTAGAAGAAGAAAAGTTCGACATTATTCTTCTTTCGTATGATATCTCTGGCTTGAACGGCCTTGAAATCCTTAGTGATTTGCAATATAAAGAATTATCAGGGCCAATCATCATGATGGCAGATGCTGAGGATAAGGAATTTGCGCCTCAGGCAATGCGAGAAGGCGCGTATGATTATGTAACAAGAGAGAAAGGTTTTGAAAAGGGCCTTCCCGTCATTATGCATAATGCCCTGGCTGCATTTCATACTGCAAAGGAAAGAGAGCGGCTGCAAAAAGAAATAGCTGCCAAGAAAATAGAACTTGAAGCGGCAAATAGAAAATTGCAGCAGCTGGATAAGATAAAGTCAGACTTTGTGGCAAACGTGGCGCATGAATTTAGGACCCCGCTTATGATCATAAAAGGCAATGTAGACCTTGTCAATAAAGGCGGGCTTGGAAGCGTTGCGCCTGCTCAAAAAGAGATGCTAGACGGAGCTATAAGCATAGTTAACAGGCTTTCAAGGCTTGTAAACGATCTCTTGGATATATCAAAGATAGAATCTGGGAAAATGGAATTAAAAAAAGAATCTGTTCAAATGAATAATATAATAGAAGAAAATTTAGCGATTTTTGATAAGATAATAAAAGATAAAAAACAAAGTCTAGAGAAAGATCTTGCCATGGATTTGTCAAAGATTAGCGCTGACAAGGATAAAGCTACTCAGATATTTATAAATCTTCTGAGCAATGCGATAAAATACACGCCTGAGGCAGGAACAATTGCAATAAAGACCGTTAATCTGGAAAAAGAAATAATGGTAGAGATTTCTGATACAGGCGAGGGAGTGGCGCCTGATAGCCTTGATAAAATATTTGATAAGTTCACACGCGTTACTGCTGAAAAAAAAGAAGGGACTGGATTGGGGCTTCCTATAGCAAAAGATATAGTGAGTTTACATAACGGCAGGATATGGGTAAAAAGTGAATTAGGAAAAGGGAGCCATTTTTATTTTACGCTCCCGAAATAATTATTATAATAAAGTTGAAGAGGTCAAAATGTTTTTAGACAGAATGGCGGAAGATATAAAATCTGCAATGAAGAAAGATCCTGCGGCAAAAAGTATATTGGAAGTCGTGCTTTGCTATCCAGGCATTCACGCGCTGTGGTTTCATAGAATTGCGCATTTTTTCTACAATAGAAAAGTGCATATAATTGCAAGGCTTGTTTCTCATTTTGCAAGATTTATCACAGGGGTAGAGATTCATCCTGGCGCGAATATAGGCAGGCGTGTATTTATAGATCACGGTATGGGCGTTGTTATAGGAGAGACTTCGGAAATAGGAGACGGCAGCCTTATTTATAAAGGCGTTGTGCTTGGCGGCACAAACCTTGAAAAAGGCAAGCGCCACCCTACTCTTGGAAAGAATGTTGTAGTGGGGTCTAATGCCTGCATACTCGGGCCTATTAAAATAGGCGATGGCGCGAGGATAGGTTCTGGCTCTGTTGTTGTAAAAGATGTCCCTATAGGCGCTACTGTGGTTGGCGTGCCTGGAAAGATAGTTGAAAAGAAAACAGCTGAAAAATTAGAATTGGATTTTGAACATGGAAATCTGCCTGATCCTGTAGCAGATGTGGTGAAGATTATGCTCAAGATGCAGCATGAGTTAGAGCAAAGGCTGGGGGCCATCGAAAAGGAGCATAACATAAAGGCCAGGAACATTTTTCATGATTATGAAGAAAAGGCTGCGGAAGAGCTCCCTGACGACAAATAACATCAAGCGGTATTGACAAAAAATGTATCGTGGTGTATAATTTAACAAATTTATGGAAGGAGGGTAGTAAAGGTGCAGAAAGGAAAAGTGAAGTGGTTCAGCAATCAAAAGGGCTATGGCTTTATTACTCCTGAAAATGGCAAAGATGTATTCGTGCATCACACAGCTATACAGGGGGAAGGTTATAAGACTCTGCAGGAAGGCCAGGAAGTAGAGTTTGAGATTGTCCAGGGACCAAAAGGAGAACAGGCAGCTAACGTAACTAAGTTATCATAAGCTGGAGTAAGTAGCTATCTCTGCCCCCTCACCATAAAATGGCGAGGGGGCTTTTTAATTATATGAAACGTTTATTGATTCCTTTTGCAATTTTAATTATCATAGCAACCTTAGCAATTATTTACCTGCCCGGCATTAATACCCCGTTTCAATTCGATGATGTAAAACGAATAGCAGGTCAGAAGGTAATAGAAAATCTGGATATCGGAAATATATTCCAGTATTCAAAAAGCAGATTCTTTCTTTATTTTACCCTTGCGGTTAATTATTATTTTTGCAAATATAATGTATTTGGCTATCATCTTGTTAATTTAATCATCCATGCTATAGCTTCTTTGCTGGTTTTCGTTTTAAGCTTTATTATTTTCAATTCCCCCAGGCTAAAAAAACAGAATCTTGCGCAGCATAGCCTGATGCTTGCATTTTTTTCATCAATGATTTTTGCTTTTCACCCTATCCAGACAGGAGCGGTTACGTATATCTGGCAAAGGGGCGAATCCATGGCAGGCATGCTATATCTATTGGCAATATTTTTGTATGCAAAATTCAGGCTGAGCCAGGCTAATGGACATAGAAGAAAAATTAAGGCTTTATTTTACATAGCCTGCATTATAGCAATAACGCTATGCTCGTGCACAAAACCTAATTCTGTAACACTGCCGATAGCTATATTAATTTTTGAGATATGTTTTTTAAGTAGAAACATAAAAGAATTCAGAGGCTCTTTAAAATATTTAATCCCAATCCTATTTTTTATTTTATTGCCAATGGCGCTTGCTAAATTTGATGTTGGAGAGAATAAGGGCGTAGCTATAAGATTTACAAATTATTACATGCCTTATTATTATACTAAAATCAGGGTTCTTGCTAATGCGTTATGGTTAATGCTGTTTCCGGTTAACCAGAGCATTGAATATAATTTTACGTTGAGCGCTTCTTTAATAAATCCAATTTCAACATTGTTAAGTTTAATTATTTTATTTTCTTTGATTGGGGTGTGTATCTTTAATTTTAGGCGTAACCCCTTAGTATTTTTTGTTATTATTTGGTTTTATCTCGTTTTTTCAGTTACAACCATTTTATACTTAGAAGATTTTTTCTTTGAACACTACTTATATCTGCCTTTGTTTGGATATAGCCTTATTTTGCCGGCATTAAGCCTTAACATTGCAAATAATCTGAAGATTAACAAGAAATGGTGGATAGGGTTTCTCATTATTTTGATCGCGGCCTATTCTATTGCTGCATATTCCAGGAATCTGGTATGGAAGACAGAAATTTCTTTATGGGAGGATGCGGTTAAAAAGAGCCCTTCCAGGGCAAGGGCTCATTATACGCTAGGTGTATATTATTTCAGGGCGCAAAGATATGAAGAATCATTAAGGGAGTACAACATTGCATTAAAACTCAAACCCGAATATCCAGAGGCTTATTATAGGCTTGGAGAATATCACCTTAACTTTAGAGACACAGAAAGATCCATAGTTTATTATAAAAAAGCTATAGAGATGAATCCAGAGTTTTTTGAGGCTTATGTAAATCTGAGCAATATTTATCTTGCTAACAGGCAATATAAAGACGCAAAAGAGTGTTTGAATAATGCCTTGAGACTGACAAACGATCAGGGTATTATAAAAAGTATAAATAAAATTTTAAAGGAGACAGAGCGTTATGAATGAATTGATAAGGGTGTGGAAAGAAGTTGATATAAAAGATATTGAGAGCCATCTTTTGATAGTAGGCCTGACAAACGCTGACTGCTCTAATTGCAGAGAGCTTGGAATAAACTATTCTACTGCCACTTCTTGCCAAAAATGCGGGACTGATTTTAAATATATTGCTTCGCGGGGCAAGGAAATAAGAAAAATAAAAGAAAAAAGGCCGGATTTGATATTTATAGATCTAGAGGATTACAAAAAGGTAACAGGGATTATTAAAGCAAAAGGGTTTTTTAATTCAAGCGGTAAGTGAATATTTGATTATAGCCCACAGTACTCCGAGAGAATAAATCCTTTTGCATTTTTTCCCTTCTTTAAATGTCCTTGCTTTATAGGGGATAGCCACTTCTTTTATTTTAAAGCCAGCTTTGCTTATCTTTGCCGTAAGTTCAGGCTCTATGCCAAAACCTCTGGATTCTAGTTTAATGCATTGGAGGGAGTGTTTTCTAAAGACTTTGAAACATGTCATGCAATCCGTAAGAGATGTTTTGCATAACATATTTGTAAGAAAATTTCCGAAACGATTTGCCAGAAAATAAGACATTGTCATTTTTGCAGGATGAATCTGGGCCAGAAACCTGGAACCGTATACAACGTCTATATTTTCTTCTATGATAGGTTTCAAAAGGATAGGGTATAAAGAAGGGCTGTATTCCAGATCAGCGTCTTGGATTATTATTATATCTCCTGTTGCATGAGCGATTCCTGATATGAGCGCAGAGCCTTTGCCCTGGTTTTTCACATGCCTGATTACTCTTGTGGGAGAAATTACAGATGTGGCTTTTTCTACTGTCTTATCAGTTGAGCCATCGTCAATAAGTATTATCTCTTTTTCAGACACGCCGCATGAAGACAAATTCAATGACTTTATTTCCTGCATCACCTGAGCAATTGAGCCCTCTTCGTTATATGCTGGAATCAAAATAGAAAGTTTCATAAAGTGCAGTATATCCGAAAACGCTCATCTTTGCAATCCTATTTTGGCCGTCATCTATTTGATTGACCGGGACATTGTTCTGAGATATAATTAACAGCAATGAATGCTGGAAAGAGGAAGGCATTATTAGCTGAGCACGAGGCAGGTATTGCGGAGATAATACAATATCTCCTTAAGGCATGGGATTACGATGTAGTCACCATTGCTAAAGGCTCGGCTGTTCTAGATGCAGTAAGGCGGGAGCAGCCGGATATTATTATAATAGACTGGNNCGCAGGACCAGCCACCAGCTTTACGCAAACGCCCTTACTAAACTCCCAGGAAATAAGCAGATAGAAAAGGCTATTCATTCCAGGATGGAAGAAAAAAAGCTTTTTTCAGTCGCATATTATGATATAGATAATTTTAAATCATTTAATGATAAATACGGTTACATGAAAGGCGATAGCGTTATAAGGCATGTTGCTTATATTACAGCCACCACAGTCAAAAGATACGGCAATCCACATGATTTTGTAGGGCATATAGGAGGCGATGATTTTGTAGTAGTTACAACGCCTGACAGAGACAGGTTGATTGCGTCCGAGTCAATACTTTCCTTTAATAGAGCCATGCATTTTCATTATTCAAAAGAGGACAGGGAAAGGACTTACATAGTTTCCAAAGACAGACGCGGCAATGTGGCAAACACGCCTCTTATGAGCATCTCTATAGCTATAGCGAATAATAAATATTTCCCCATAAAGAATATGGTGGAACTTATGGAGACAATTACAGAGCTAAAGAGCTATTTAAAGACATTGCCGGGCAGTAACTTTCTTGTGAATCGCAGGCAGATCGAAAAGAAAGTGTTTATCGATGAGTCTTATAAGGAAGAAAATTCCGGCTCAAAGAAAGAAGAAAAATTCAAATATAAGCCGCTTGGCCAGATATTGCTTGAATCGCAGATAATTACGCTTGAACAGCTTGAGATCGCCCTTAATAAACACTGGACCACAGGCCAGAAAATAGGCCAGAGCATTATAGGCCTTGGCATGGCTAGCTCTGGCGATATCGCGAGAGCCTTGGAATCGCAGTTTAATATTCCGCATTTTGATATTCGAAATTTGAGCGAAAACGGAGAGATGAAAGAAATAATATCCAAGATATCTTTTGATATAATGAAAGATTGCGGTGTTTTACCCGTAAGAAAAGATAAAAATGTGCTGCTTTTAGCAATGCTAGATCCCAAGAATATGGAAGTTTTGGCTAAGATAAAAAGCCTTACAGGCTGCACTATAGCGCCTTTGTTTGTTCTGGAAAATGAATTCAGTGAGATATTTGACAGGATCAAGAAAAGAGCCGATAAAGGCCTCTAGCTTCGGCTTTTCATCGCTCGGCAACCCAACCTCCATATTATTCCTGACTGCCACACTAACCCTTAGCAAAGGAGAGAAAAATTGAAAAAAAATAAGATGCCAGGCATTGCAATTCTATGCTTTTTATTATTTTACGCAACTGATGCCTTTGCAAAAACAGGCTCTCTATCACAATGGCGCGGGGCAGGGCCTATTCCAATACGCAACCAGATGCCGCTCTATCTTTTCTACCTGCAGATGGAGCCTGATAAAGCAGGAGTTGTAGATCAAGATAAATTTGAGATAGACACTGACTATACTGTTTCAAACGTAACTGTCAGTTGTTTTACGCCTGTTTCATCGTTATACAATATAAACATTGACTCAGAGGTTTCTAGGATAATGCTGGACCTGAGATACGGGATTTATGAAAACATGGAAATCGGGTTGGAGATACCTTATTTAAGCTTGTCGCGTGGGTATCTGGATGGATTTATAGAGGAATTTGAAAAAACCATAGGAGCTATAACCCCGCGTTCCAGGACACGCCAGGGCTCTTATAATTTCAACTACTCGTTTATTTATGATGGTCAGAATTTAATAAAAAGGACCAATGCTTCGGATGGTTTAGGCGATGTAGTATTAAAAGCAAAATACCAGATATTGGAAGAGGATGTTTATGGGTTTTTGCCAAATATGTCTATTCGGACAGCTGTTAAATTTCCCACAGGAGATGAAAAGTCTTTGCTGGGAAGCGGAGAACTTGATTACGGATTCGGCCTGCTTTTAGATAAGACTTTTTTAGAAAAGATAACAGTGTACGCAGGCTGTAATCTTATAGTCATAGAAAAACCAAGTTTTTTTAGCGTCTTGAATTTAAAACGCAATATGGTTTCCGGGATAATAGGAGCGGAATATCTTTTTACGCAAAGACTTTCCATAGTTGCCCAGCTGACAGGGAATTCAACGCCTTATCCGTCCAGCGGCACAAATGCGCTGGACGAATCCGCATTTGACGTGGGCCTGGGCTTCAATTATATCTGGAAAGAAAAACAAAATGTGTCCTGGCATTTTGCATTCACTGAAAATATCAATTCTGCGGCCAGCCCGGACGTGAGTTTTAATACAGGTTGGAAAGTGGGTTTTTAAACAATAACAGGAAGGGATAGCCTGATGAAGATGAAAGTATTTTTGGCAGCATTTATTATTATTTTAATATTAATTATAGCATTAGTTACAGTGGTTATTTTCACTTTTGACGCCAATCGCTACAAAGGCGTTTTGATAACGAAATTAGAAGAGTCTATGGGTAAGGACGTGAATATAGACAATATCTCGCTTAGATTTTTGGCTGGATTTAGGATTGAGATAAAAGGCATGGCAATAAAAGACAGGGATAAAACATGGGACAATTTTTTGTTAAAGGCAAAAAACCTGAATGCGAGCGTAAAAATTCTTCCGCTTCTAAAAAAGGATATTCAAATCCAGAGGTTATTCGTGCCTGAGCTGGAGATAAATACCGGAACTGGCGCTAACAGCCCTGTCTTCAGATGCAGCCTTGATTTGAGCGCGCGTATTTTAATTAACAGCCTGTCGCAGGATGATATGTTAAAGACATTAAACGCTAAGGGAAACGTGAAATTGACAAATGCGGTTTTAGATAATATGAATGTTTTAAAAACTGTTTTGGATAGTCTGAGTATGATGCCAAATGTTGTCCAGAAATTAAAAGATAACCTGCCTGAAAACTATAAAGGGCTTTTAAACCAGGATTACACTGCGTTCAAGCCCATGAAATCGGATTTTGAAATAAAGGATGGCAGGATTTATTTTGATAATCTTTTAGTGGAATCAGATACATTCTATCTTGTAAACAAAGGGTCTGTTGGCATGATAGATCAGAGCCTTGGGATTAGCTCGAATTTATTTATACCGAAAGACCTTTCTAGAGCATTCGGTAATGTTGTGCCGGAATTTAAATATCTCGCAGATAATAATGGCCTTATAGCAATACCGCTTGATATAAAAGGCAAGGTTCCTAATGTATCTGTGATGCCTGACCTTAATTATGTGTTGCAGAAATTAATTGCGTTAAAAGGCCATGAGTTTTTAAAAAAGTTTTTTAATAGTAGATAGAAGAATTCTTTGCTTTACCCTTGAAAATAAGCGTTTTTATGGTATCCTATAATATAGAATGTTCCTGTTTTTTTAAGACATGCCTAAAGCTTTTAGAGTTAAGCATTGGTAAATAATACTAATTTATAGCTGCGTTTATATCAATAGTTTTCAATGTGGCAAAGGGTAATTATGGAACATCATATCATTGAAAATCATTTTATAAAGTTAAACAAGTGTTTCCTTTCCTTTGGTTTTGATCCAGTAGAAAATATAAATCGTCTTGTAGCGCTATGCGGGGAATTAATGGGCGCAACCTGCGCTCTTTATAACCGCCTGGATGGCGATATACTTTGTTCTATAGGCAGATGGAATACTCCTTCGGACTGCAGTTTGGCTGATAAAGCAGAGGGCCATATCTGTTATGATGTTATAAAGTATGCGTCAGACGATATTGTTTTTATACGCCACCTTCAAAATACCCCATATGTAAATTCAGATGTAAATGTTAAGAAATATGGCCTTGAGACCTATATAGGCCGATCAGTAAAATTCAACGGTAAATATATCGGGGCGCTTTGTGTTGTTTACCAGAAGGATTTTGTCCCGACTTCTGAAGAAGAGAAATTGATGGAGCTTATTGCTTCTGCTATAGGCGTTGAAGAAGAGCGCAATAGGGCAATAGAGGCTTTGAAAAAGGGAGGACAGGAAAAGAGCATTATTCTTAATAATATGCTTGAGCTGGTGGTATATCAGGACGGAGCCAATAGGATAATATGGGCGAATAAAGCAACTGCTGAAGCGTTCAACACAACCCCTGAACTCCTGGAAGGAAAAATCTGTTATAATGCTTTCCATAATGCTGACAAGCCGTGCGAAAATTGCCCTGTTGTCAGCGCCCACAAAACAGGAAAGATAGAGGAAAAAGAAATGGTTTCTCCTGACGGCAGGGTATGGGTTATTAGAGGTATTCCGGTAAGAGATGATGCGAATAATATTAGAGGGATTCTGGAGGTGGCCAGAGATATAACTGAAAATAAGAAATCCCAAAAAAAACTGGAGCTGTTAAATGAGGATCTTTTGAAATCAAATAAGAAAATGCAGAACCTTGTTATAAAAGACCCTCACACAGGGCTTTATAATCACAGGTATTTCAAGGAAATAATGGAGTTGGAATTTTACAAGGCCAAAAGATACCATCAGCTGCTTTCGATTATAGCTATTGACATAGATTATTTCAGATCCGTGAATGACGCTTATGGATATAAATGCGGGGACCTTGTCATTAAGCAGTTTGCTCATAGGCTCAAAAAATTAGTAAGGATGCATGATTATGTGATAAGGTTTGGGGATGAGGAATTTGTGATTGTATTGTCAGGCAATGATAAAAAGGGCGCGCTAGAGCTTGGCCAGAGGATAGTTAATTCTATTAAGATGTTTACTTTTGGAGATAGGAAGAATATAGTTAAATTGCGAGTGAGCATGGCTATTGTTTCCTATCCGGAAGACGGGTTATCCAGAAGTTCTGAATTTATTGAAATCGCAGACAATATTTTAAGTAAGGCAAAGGAGTATGGCGGAGACAGGATATGCTCTATTTCAGATTTACAGAAAGATGACACCTTATCGCCTAAAATAGCAAGTATTAATGATTTAAAACAGAAGCTTATAAAACTTACAAAAAAGGCAAACCAGAGCTCAGTTGAGTCAATCTTTGCATTTGCGAGAACAATAGAGCTTAAGGATCATTATACAGGTAATCATGTTGAGAGGACTGTTTATTACGCAAATGAGATTGCTAAGAGCTTCAAATTGCCTGCGGAAGATATAAGGTCTATAGAGGATGCATCAATGCTGCATGATCTAGGCAAAATCGGCATAAGCGAAAAAATTCTTTTAAAAAAAGGCCCTCTTACCAAGGGGGAATTTGCAAAGATCAGGGAGCACCCTAAGATAGGGGTAGACATAATAAGGCCTATACAATTTTTCCATAGCCTGTTGCCTTTGATTCTTTATCATCATGAAAGATGGGACGGAAAAGGTTACCCATTTGGATTAAAGGGAAATGAGATACCAATAGGCGCGCGCATTATAGCTATAGCTGATGTTTATGAAGCCCTGATATCAGACAGGCCTTATAGAAAAGCCTTATCAAAAAAAGAGGCTCTCAAAATAATCAAAGATAATAGCGGCAGACAATTTGATCCAAAGGTTGTGGATGTATTGACGGAGGTGTTGGAGAAGAGAAAGGTTTAGAACTTTATAGTAAATATATATTTTGCTTCGTTCGTTTTAAATTCAGCCTTGCCTTTTACCTTAAAAATTCTTACGCTTGTTTTTTCCCTAACTTTTGATTCCAATTCTTTTGCTTTAAAATAAGGATAGAAAATATCCATTCCAAGAGCTCTTTCCCACTGCTCCCTTACAATTATTTTTTCCATGTTCTCATTAATTGGTTTATTACTAGGCTGTGTGTTGACCCATTCAGAAAAAGAGCAGGATGTCATGTTTACTGCAAGGCCAGAGTCTGCTCCTGCGTACGCGCATATAGGCGTTATAATAAAGCCCGCTATTAGGATAATAGTCAGCTTAAACATCTTATTACCCTCCCTACTATAACTATACCACATTTAAGGCCATAATTCAAATTTAATGTGACTTGTAACATTAGGTATTATAATAGGTTAGGAGTATTATTTTGACATAACTAAAAAGCCAAAAGCTTAATTTTATAGAGGTTCTCTTCCGGCATTATTATATGCCTTGTTTGTCCTTGATTGATTAACTTTCCAGAGAGTATACTGAAGCTGCTTTTTTCTAAAAATAGGAGGCTCCTCATGAAAATTGCTATTACCCTAACAGCATTTTTTATCTTCATAACCTGCCTTAAAATGAATTGTTTTGCAGATGAAGCATGGGAGTTAGTGACAGGGATCAATGAAACCGATCTGAATCATATAGCGATAGATATTTCCAATAATAATATTATTTATGCAGCTAGCGAAAAGGCAATATATAAATCACAGGATAGCGGCAACATATGGACAATAATTTTTTCTGTAAACGCAGAAGATAATAGCATTAATTTTGTAACTGTTAACGGACAAGATGTTTTTATATGCGCGAAAAACGGTCTTTTTAGAAGCGCTAATAGTGGATTGGACTGGAAAAGGATATTTAATGGAGTAGGAGAAAAAGAAAATAATATTTCGCATATAGCGTTTTTAAAGGATAAAAGGATTTTTCTTGGAACAAAAGGCGGCCTTTTTATTAGTAAAGATAATTGTCTTACATGGGAAAAGGATTCAGGCGAAGCTGGAAACTTAGGTATTAGATGGGTCGAGTTTATAAATGAATCAATTCTAGTCGCGGCTGAAAAAGGTGTATATAAAAATTCAAGCAGCGGCTGGAGAAGGACATTTATGACAACCAGGGAAGACACCGAGTATGATGCAGATATTACAGATGAATCGCTACAGGCGGTAAAACCAGTGAATAGCATAACTATCAATAAAGATATCATATTTCTTGCGACTGATTCTGGAATATTTGTAAGCGAAGATAAGGGCGAAATATGGAAGAGTTTTATTAATACAGGCCTTGCATCTTTAAAAGTAAAAAAGCTCGTATATAAAGATAATCTTTATGCCGCAACTAATAAAGGTGTTTTTATGTTTTCTGAACAAGAAAAGCTCTGGAAGCAGCTTTATAAAGGCATAGCTGCGAAGGATACGCGTGATATTGCCATTGATATTGATGCGGATGGATATTTATGGGCAGCTACAAAGAAAGGCTTGTACAAAATTAAACTGCTCAGTATTAATGATAAAGGTTATGATCTCAACAAAATTTTAGAAAGTTTTAATAATGAGCCAAACATAAGAGAGGTTCAAAAAGCAGCTATTGAATACGCAGAAGTGCATCCAGATAAGATAAAAGAATGGAGAAATTCTGCGAACAAAAAAGCCTTGCTTCCCAATGTTTCGATAGGATTGGACAGGTATGTTACCGATTACTGGCACTGGGATTCAGGGACAAACCCTGATACATTGCAAAAAGGAAAAGATGCTGTTGGCTGGGATGTTACAATGACATGGGATATGGGAGAGCTTATCTGGAACAATGACCAGACATCTATAGACACGAGATCGAAATTAATGGTTGAATTGAGGGACGATATAATGAACGAGGTTACGAGGACATATTTTGAAAGAAGGCGGCTTCAGATAGAAATACTAGCTTCACCTCCCCAGAATTTAAAACTTAGCCTTGAAAAAGAACTCCGGCTCCAGGAATTAACCGCAGATATTGATGCCCTTACAGGCGGCTGCTTCTCCAAGCAACTCGAAGATAGGTAGGCCAAACAACTTTACATTCCGACATTTTTGTACTCAATTTGACCCTTCAATTTGACCCTTCGACGCGGCCTTCGGCCTTGCTCAGGGTCTGCGCAAAATCTGCTAAAGTTTCCGCCAGAAGGGCAGATTTTGCTTGACGCAATAAGGGGCATATGATAAACTTATGAACAATGGGAAAAGCATGCCACGGAAGATTTATAAAAATTAGCTTAATCTATTTTATAATTTTATTTTTCCTGCCATTTTTAAATATATCTTATATATATGCTGGTAAGGCGTTTGGCATAAAAGACAATGCAGAAGATTACCGGGCAAAGGGGTATGAAGCGCAGCAGCGCGGCGACATAGACACTGCTATCGAATGGTATCAAAAGGCAGCTGGTATCAAGCCTAGTTACGCTTCTCCGCACAATGATCTTGGTATTTTGTTTGAGACAAAGGGATGGTTGGACAGGGCAGAGGCAGAATACAACAAGGCCCTTTCCATAGACCCGGAATATAAAGAAGTCTACACAAACCTGGCGCTCCTTTATGAAAGAAAAGGTGAGCTGGAAAAAGCTGCTTTTCACTGGATGAAAAGGTATAAATTAGGCAGCCCTGATGACCCATGGACGCAGGAAGCGAAGAATAGACTGGAAAAGCTTGGGCTTATTGATAAGACAGAAAACGCCAGCCTGGAAATAACGCCGGAAGCCCCTAATCAAAAGTTTCTTAAGAAAAAACAAAAGCCTGAACCAGCGGCAAAAAAAAATTCTGATTGGACAAGGATAGGATCTGAAAAAAATAAGAAACAAGCAAAAACTTCAAAGGCGAGTCATGCTCTCAATACAGAGCTTCAGGAATCGCTGAGGATGGCTGAAGAAAGGCTGGAAAAAGAAAAAGCCAGCAAACAAAATGCCGCAACTGAACAGAAGCCGCGGTTTGAGTCTAGGGCAAAAAAAGATTCTGAATGGACAAAGATAGGATCTGAAAAAGAGGGGAATCAAGTAAAAACTTCCAAAGTAAACAATGCCCTAAATGCAGAGCTTCAGGAATCGCTGAGGATGGCTGAAGAAAGGCTAAAGACAGAAAAGGCCAGCAAACAAAATGCTGCAACTACAAAGAGACAGGATGAGGTAAAAGCTGCGACCGCGCTTAGTAAAGAGGCAAATATCTCTTATAATAAAGCAAAAGATTATTATAATAAAGGTGAGTATGCAAAGGCGCTGGATACAATAAGGCTTGCAAAGCAGAATTCTAAAGACAATAAGACGCTCTTGGAGCTGGAAGAAGAAATAAAGTTTAAAATGAAGGAGGAAAGGATAGCGGATTATTACAAAGAAGGCATAATACATTACCGCCAGAAAGATTTTGCAGGCGCCAGAAAAGAATTTGAAGCAATATTAAGTATTTTACCAGAATAAAACCGCCTGGTTTATGCAAAGAAATACCCTTCCTATTTTAGGAAATCCCGTATAAATAATGAAAAAAGAAAAACTTTTTTTGATTGATGGAAATTCTTATTGTTACAGGGCTTTTTATGCCATAAAAGAGCTTAGAAATTCAAAAGGCAAGCCTACTAATGCTGTCTATGGGTTTATCCTAATGCTTAAGAAATTGCTGGAAAAAGAAAAGCCAGCTTATCTTGCTGTGGCGTTTGACCTGAAAGGCCCTACATTCAGGCATAAACAGTTTGAGGACTATAAGGCTCATAGAAAACCTATGCCGGACGACCTTGTGAGCCAGATGGGCTTGATAAAGGAAACCATATCTGGATATAACATACCTATTTTTGAAAAGCAAGGTTTTGAAGCAGATGATATCCTGGCAACTATCGCTAAAAAGATATCTCAGCAGGGCATAGATGTGTATATAGTAACTGGCGATAAAGATATGCTTCAGATAGTCGATAAGAATATAAAAGTTTACAGCGCTCATAAAGATGACCTTATTTATGATAACGAAATGGTAAGGGAAAGGTTCTCAGGGCTTGGGCCTGAAAATATAACTGATTTTATTGCGCTTGCAGGAGATTCAACTGACAATATCCCAGGCGTGCGAGGCATAGGAGAAAAAACAGCCATAGAGCTTATAAAGGAGTTCGGGAGCCTGGATAATATTTATAAGAATCTTGATAAGATAAAGAGCGAACCGAGAAGGAAGATGTTATCTGAGCAGGAAGACAGCGCAAGGATATCCAAGGAGCTTGCGATGGTAGATCTAAATGTGCCTATAGAAATAGACATTGCTGACATGCGCGTAAAAGACCCTGATTCAGAAAAGCTGTTGGTTATTTTTAAAGAGCTGGAATTTAAAAATTTTGCAAGAGATATTGCGTCATGCAATTCAGATGTTCATAAAGAAGCGCGTTATAAGACAATTACTGGCCTTGGAGATTTTAAGAATTTTATCCTGGAGCTGAAAGGGAAATCTGAGTTTGTCCTGGACACTGAAACTACAAGCGAACAGCCTATGGAAGCAAAACTTGTGGGCATATCGTTTTGCTGGAAAGAGGGCGAAGCGTATTATGTGGCTCTGCGCTCCAGGCCTGATGCTCAAGGCATAGACATGGAAACAGCCATTAAGGAGCTGAAACCGATTCTGGAGGATGAAAATATAAAAAAAATCGGACAAAATATAAAATATGACAAACTGGTGCTGTTAAATTACGGCATAGAGGTTAAAGGCATAGCGTACGATACAATGATCGCGTCATACCTATTAAACCCTTCCAGGATGA
Source organism: Candidatus Omnitrophota bacterium (assembly GCA_003485765.1). Classification (GTDB taxonomy): domain Bacteria; phylum Omnitrophota; class Gorgyraeia; order Gorgyraeales; family Gorgyraeaceae; genus UBA10183. The sequence goes on from DNHS01000057.1 coordinate 15,549, forward strand.
GCCATGGGCTGGATGATATCGCATTCGAATATCTTGACCATAAAATGACTTCCATTGACGAGCTTTTAGGCGCGGGCAAGAAAAGGGTTACGATGGATATGGTGGATATAGAGAAGGTTTCTATGTACTCATGCGGGGACAGCGATGTTACGCTGAGGCTTAAAAATGTATTTGAAAAAGAGATTTTTAAAAAAGAGCTGGAAACGCTTTTTGAGAATATAGAGCTGCCGCTCGTGGATGTTTTGAGCGACATGGAAAAGAATGGGATAAAAATAGATATAGATTTCTTAAAAGAGGCGTCGTCTGAAATGGAGATNNCTTAGCCGGATTTTATTTGAAAAATTAGGCCTGCCTATTGTAAAAAAGACAAAGACAGGCGCTTCCACGGATGTAGAGGTTCTTGAAAAACTTTCTCCTTTGCACCCATTGCCGAAAGAGCTCCTGAGGTACAGGGAATTGTCAAAGCTGAAATCCACTTACGTGGATGCGCTGCCCGAGCTTATTAATAAGAAAACAGGAAGGCTTCATACCTCTTTTAATCAGGCAGTTACTGCTACAGGAAGGCTTTCATCCTCTAATCCAAATCTTCAGAATATACCTATAAAGACAGAAGAAGGCAGGAAGATAAGAAAGGCGTTTATAGGAGAGAAGGGTAATTTTATAATGTCAGCTGATTATTCTCAGATAGAACTCAGAATCCTGGCGCATCTCTCAAAAGACCCTGAACTTATAGCTGCTTTTGAAAAAGATAGAGATGTGCATAACCATACCGCTTCTCTTATTTTCGGGGTGGATGAAAAAGAAGTAACGCCTGAAATGAGGGCAAACGCCAAAACAGTTAATTTCGGAATTATTTACGGCATTAGCGCCTTTGGATTAAGTAAATCACTTGGCATAGATCCTGGCAGCGCCCAGCAATTTATAGATTCATATTTTGAAAGATATCCGGCTGTAAGGGTTTACATGGAGGACAAGATAGAAGAAGCCAGAAGCGTGGGGTATGTTACGACCCTTTTTAACAGGCGAAGGTATATTCCTGAAATAAAAACAGGCGGGATGAGAGAACAGCAGCAGGCGGAAAGAGTCGCTATAAATACGCCTGTCCAGGGCTCAGCAGCGGATCTGATAAAAATCGCGATGATAAATATTCATAGGGTGATGAAGAAAAAGAATTTAAAATCGCTNNAAGACAACGGTTGCGAAAATGTTTGCAAAGCTTGGCGCTTATGCGATAGATGCAGATAAGGTTTATCATTCGCTTATCAGGCCAGAAAAAAACTGTTATAAAAAAATAGTAAAGTATTTTGGAAAAGATATATTAGCAAAGTCTGGTCAGATAGATAGAAAAAAACTCGGAAACATTGTTTTTAAGGATAAATCAAAACTTAAAATTCTGAATAGCATTACTCATGATGAAGTGATAAAAGGGATAAAAAGAATTGTAAAGACAAAAAAAGGAAAGGTTATTATTGAGGCGCCGCTTTTGATAGAATCAGGTTTTTATAAGGAAGTGGATAAAGTAATATTGGTAGCCAATAAGGAAGAAGAGCAGGTTAAAAGAATAAAAGAGGCGAGGGGATTGTCTTCTAAGAAGATTCTGAAGAGAATAAGAATGCAGATGCCTTTTAAGAAAAAATTGGCATTAGCGGACTTTATCATAGATAATAGCGGTTCAAAACGAGATACATTAATCCAGGTCAAGGAGATCTGGAAACAAAAAGGGGTATAATATGGACGTGAAAGAAAAATTGGATATTGAAAAATTGAAATCAATGAAGATATCAGAGTTGAATAAGATTGCGCATGATTTGAATGTGAACGAGGTAAGCGGACTCAAAAAACAAGATCTGATATTCAAGGTTCTCCAGGCTCAGACAGAAAAGGATGGGCTTATATTCGGAGAAGGGGTACTGGAGATATTGCCTGATGGATTCGGTTTTCTTCGTTCGCCGAACTATAACTACCTGCCGTGTCCTGACGATATTTATATTTCGCCTTCGCAGATCAGAAAATTTGAACTGAGGACAGGCGATACAGTGAGCGGGCAGATACGGCCTCCAAAAGAAGGCGAAAGATATTTCGCGTTATTAAAGGTGGAGGCTGTTAATTTTGAAAGCCCTGAAGCGGCAAAGGACAAGGTGCTTTTCGATAACCTTACTCCAATATATCCTAACGTAAGGTATAAATTAGAGACGAAAACCATAGATACATCTATGCGCATAATAGATTTATTGACTCCTATAGGAAAAGGCCAGAGGGGAATGATAGTTGCGCCTCCTTATAGCGGTAAAACTATAATAATGCAAAAGATGGCTAATAGCATTGCAACCAATTTCCCAGATACCATTATTATGGTGTTATTGATAGATGAGCGGCCCGAAGAAGTTACTGATATGCAAAGATCTGTAAAAGGCGAGGTTATCAGTTCTACTTTTGACGAGCCTGCTGAAAGGCATGTTCAAGTTGCAGAGATGGTGCTTGAAAAAGCAAAGAGGCTGGTGGAACATAAAAAAGATGTAGTGGTGCTTTTGGACAGCATAACAAGGCTAGCCAGGGCATACAATACTGTAGTGCCTCATTCAGGCAAAATACTTTCAGGAGGAGTGGATTCAAACGCGCTTCATAAGCCAAAAAGGTTTTTCGGCGCAGCAAGAAATATAGAAGAAGGCGGAAGTCTTACTATCATAGCAACAGCCCTCGTGGATACAGGCTCAAGGATGGATGAAGTTATTTTTGAAGAATTCAAAGGCACAGGTAACATGGAACTACAGCTTGACAGAACATTGTTCCAGAGAAGGGTTTATCCTGCGATAGATATCAAAAGGTCTAATACCAGAAAAGAAGAGCTCTTGGTAAACGAAAAAGAGCTTCAGAGGATATGGCTTCTCAGAAAAGTCCTGAATGAATTAAATAGCGTAGAAGCCATGGAACTTCTGATAGAGAAAATCAGCAAAACCAAAACAAATGACGATTTTTTGGAGAGCATGAACAAATAAAATCGCGATTAACGAAGGGAGTTAGATATGAAAGACAAGATTCATCCAGAATACAAGGAAGCAACTATTACATGCGCATGCGGAGAGGTTATTCACACTCGCTCTACAAAACAGAACTTGCGTGTGGAAATATGCTCTAAATGCCACCCGTTTTTCACTGGCAAACAGAAATTCGTAGATTCCGCTGGCAGGGTGGAGAAGTTTTTGAAGAAATATAAGAAGGAAGAGAAGTAATAACTTTTAGAGCAAAGCCCGGCAATATTATTATGTTCGAAAAACTAGACTCTTTATTAAAACGTTACGACGAACTGCATAAATTAATAGCAGACCACGATATTATATCCGATATGGATAAATATCAGAAGCTCGCCAGAGAACTGTCGTCGCTCGGAGATATTGTTAAAAGATACAATGAGTATAAGAAGATTGTCTCTGAGATAAGCGGCGCAAAGCATCTTTTAGAAAAAGAAGCCAATAAAGAAATTATTGAAATGGCTGAGAAAGAGATCGAAGAGCTTGAGGGCAAAAAGAAACAGCTTGAGCTTGTATTGGAAGAAATGATACTTGAGGAAGACCCTGACTCGGATAAAGATGTTATTATGGAAATAAGGGCTGGCACAGGCGGCAGAGAGGCTTCATTATTCGCAGGGGATCTTTTCAGGATGTATTCCAAGTACGCTGCAAAAAACAACTGGAAGGTAGAGATTATGGACGCGCATTCTGCTGAAGGAGGGGGATTTAAAGAAGTGATATTCGCTGTAAAAGGCCAGAGTGTTTATAAAAAACTTAAATACGAGAAAGGCACGCACAGGGTTCAGAGGGTTCCTGCTACAGAGGCATCAGGCAGGATTCATACATCTGCTGTAACTGTTGCTGTCTTGGCTGAAGCAGAAGAAGTAGATGTGCAGATTAGCCCTCAAGACATCAGATTGGATGTCTTCAGGTCATCAGGCGCAGGCGGTCAGGGTGTAAACAAGATAGAATCAGCTGTGCGTATTACACATATACCTTCAGGCATGGTTGTTACCTGCCAGGATGAAAGATCGCAGAATAAAAATAAAGAAAAAGCCATGAGAGTATTAAGAGCAAGGCTTCTAGAACACACCAGGAAAGAGCATGAAGAAAAAATAGCAAAGGACAGGCGCATCCAGGTAGGCACAGGAGATAGAAGCGAGAAAATCAGGACTTATAATTTCCCAGACCGCCGCGTTACGGATCATAGGATAGGATTTACTATACACGACCTGCCCAATGTAATGGAAGGCGAAATGGATAAAATCTTAAATGCTCTCATTGAAGCAGAAAGAAAGTTAAAATTAAACCAAGTCATATAGAAAGCGAAAGAATGATATTGAAGAATAATATTTGCAAAAAAGATATTTTTTATTTAATCGATAAGTATTCACACGCTATTCCCAGGGTAGAGGCGGAAATGCTCCTGGAATATTTATTTAATTGCGCTAGAATCGATTTATACATAAAGGATTTTAAAGTCGATGAGACAATAGAAGAATTATATGACTCTCTAGTTAGCCGCCGTATAAGCGGAGAACCTGTTCAATACATTACAGGCCGCGCAGAATTCATGGGGCTGGATTTTATTGTAACAAAAGATGTTTTTATTCCAAGGCCAGAAACTGAGCTTCTTGTAAACATGACACGTGACACGTTAAACGTAACACAAACAAAGAATCCTAAAATATTAGACTTATGCACCGGCAGTGGAAACATTGCCGTAAGTTTGGCAAAATTAATACAAGAAGCTGAAATAGTTGCAACAGATATATCCGAGCCAGCGTTAAAAATAGCAGAGAAAAATGCAGTCAGGCATAATTTAAGCGATAGAATTAAGTTTTATAAAGGAAATATTTTTAACGCTTTAATATTTGCTAAAAATCCGAAATTTGATATAATAATCTGCAACCCGCCTTACATAAAAGAAGACGAACTTCCATATTTACAGAAGGAAGTTAAAGTTGAGCCTGAGATTGCTTTGAATGGCGGAGGAGATGGCCTGGATTTTTACAGGATTATAGCAAAAGAGTCGCATAGATATTTGAAAAAATTCGGCAGTATTTTATTAGAGATAGGTTTTGGCCAAAAAAAGGACGTAGAAAATATCTTCTCATCATATAATATATTTGAGATATATAAGGTAATTAAGGATTTTTCAGGTATAGAAAGGGCAATGTGGATAAATTTATTATAGAAGGCGGAGTGAGATTAAGAGGCGCTGTAGAAATAAGCGGAGCTAAAAACGCTGCGCTTCCGATACTCGCAGCCACCCTTCTGACAGATGAAAAGAGCGTTATAAAAAATGTCCCGCCTTTACGGGATGTATACACAATGCTCAGGATACTCAGGAATCTTGGTGTCAGAGCTGATATGGAAGACGGGGTCTGTATTATTCATCCAAATGGATACAATAATTACGTTGCGCCATATAAACTTGTCAGCACAATGAGGGCTTCTGTGTGCGTACTTGGCCCCTTGCTTGCGAAATTAAAGCACGCAGAAGTATCAATGCCTGGAGGGTGCGTAATAGGGCCTAGGCCGATCGATTTACATATAAAAGGCCTTAAAGCCATGGGGGCTGACCTGAAAGTAGAGCATGGATATATAATTGCAGATGCAAAAAATCTTAAAGGCGGACGTGTTTATCTTGGAGGCAAATTTGGTTCGAGTGTTCTTGCGACAGCCAATGTTATGATGGCTGCGACTCTTGCAAGAGGAAAAACTGTTATTGAAAATGCTGCGTGCGAACCAGAGGTTTGCGACCTGGCAGATTTTCTTGTTAAGATGGGCGCTAAAATAAAAGGCCAGAGGACGCCAATATTAGAAATAGAAGGCGTAAAATCTCTACATGGAGCGGAATATTCAATAATAAATGACAGGATAGAGGCAGGCACTTTTATGATAGCATCTGCGATTACAGGAGGAGATGTGTTAATAAAAGGCGCTAACATAGAACATCTGGGAGCTGTGATAGATAAATTAAAAGATGTTGGCGTGAAAATTACAAACACAAAAGACGGGCTTCGCGTTGTAAAAACAGGTTTTATAAAACCTGTTGACGTTACTACTTTGCCTTATCCGGGTTTTCCTACTGATATGCAGGCCCAGATGATGGCTCTCATGTGCATGACTAAAGGCATAAGCGTGATAACAGAGAAGATATATCCGGAAAGATTTATGCATATAAGCGAACTCGCAAGAATGGGCGCGCATATTATACTGGAAGGCTCTAGCGCAATAGTCAAAGGCGTTTCGAAGCTGAGCGCAGCTCCTGTAATGGCTTCTGATTTAAGGGCAAGCGCAGGCCTGGTTCTGGCAGGACTTGTTGCAAAAGGCAAAACAGAGATATCCAGGATATATCACCTTGACAGGGGGTATCATAATATAGAGGAGAAATTAGAAAAATTAGGCGTTAAAATAAAAAGGGAAAAAGAAGACTAACGTGGAGGTCTTAAATGGCAGTAAGAATTAGATTAAAAAGATTAGGGACAAAAAAGAAACCTCATCAAAGGATTGTCGTATGCGACATAAGGCGCGCAAGAGATGGAAAAACAATAGAGGAGTTAGGCTATTATGACCCATCCAGGAAACCAACCTTTATAAGCATAGATAAGGAACGGGCCAGGTTTTGGTTGTCAAAAGGCGCTACGCCTACGGAGATAATAAAGAGCCTTTTCAAAAAACAAGGCGTGATTTAACTATCAAATGCGCATAGATGTCCTGACAATATTCCCAAAGATGTTTGATACGGTGCTGGGAGAGTCTATTGTAAAGAGGGCTAAAGAAAAAAGAGTTGTTGAAATAAATGTAATAGATTTAAGGCTTTTTTCAAAAGATAAGCACAGAAAGGTGGACGATAAGCCTTTTGGCGGGGGGCCTGGCATGGTGATGAATGCCGAGCCATTTTTTGAAGCGGTTAACTATATACGAAAGAAGACAAAAGACCGCAGGCTAAAGACAAGGACAATACTCCTGACTCCCAAGGGCAAAAAATTCGATCAGGCCCTTGCGCTAAAGTTATCAAAATATGAGCACATGGTGCTATTGTGCGGCCATTATGAAGGCATAGATGAGAGGGTTGCAGAAGGCCTTGCAGACGCTGAAATATCAATAGGGGATTTTGTTTTGACTGGTGGAGAATTGCCTGCCATGGTAATAATTGACAGCATTGTGAGGCTTTTGCCTGGCGCGCTTGGAGATGAAAATTCTTCCAAGGACGAATCATTTTCAGAAAACTTTTTAGAATACCCGCATTATACAAGGCCGGCTGATTACAATGGCATGAAAGTTCCGGATGTGCTTTTGTCCGGGGATCATGAGAAAATAAAAGAATGGAGAAAGAAAGAAGCGCTGAAAATAACAAAAAAGAAAAGGCCGGATTTGATAAGCAATAGCTAGGCGTTTATTATAACATTCTGTAACTTTTATGCAATTTTGTGCAACTTAAAATGGAGGAATCATGGACATTATCAGAGAGCTGGAAAAAGATTTTATGAAAAAGGGAATCACTGACTTCAAGGTGGGCGATACTGTCAAAGTGGCAGTCAAGATAAAAGAAGGCGATAAAACTAGATCCCAGGCCTTTGAAGGCATCGTTATTGCCAGAAAAGGGTCTGGAATAAAAGAGACCTTTACGGTCAGGCATATATCTTTTGGAGAAGGAGTAGAGAGGGTGTTCCAGATGCATTCCCCGCAGATAGATTCAGTGAAGGTTATTAAAAAAGGTAAAGTTAAAAGAGCAAGGTTATATTATCTGAGGAAAAGAATTGGCAAGCACACAACAGTCGAAGAAGAGAGAGAAGTTGTTAAAAACCAGGCAGATGTTGTCTTGGGAAAAGAAGGCGTTTCTTGAAGGCGCTTCTATAATAGTAGGCCTTGACGAAGCTGGCAGAGGCCCTCTCGCAGGCCCTGTGGTGGCAGGCGCTGTTATTCTAGGACTTTCTCCATTGAAGAGGTTCAGGATCCAGAGGTACAAAGAGAGAATAGATGATTCCAAAAAACTCCAGCCGCTAGAAAGAGAAAGGGCATTCAAAGAAATATCAGCCAGGGCTGTTTTTGGAATAGGCATTAAAGATCATAAATACATAGATAGAGTTAACATACACATGGCAACGCTTGCAGCAATGAAGCAGGCAGTTAAAAAATTGATATCCAAATTCTGCCGCCTGGCTAATAAAAAAGAAATAGATATCCAAAAAGATATCTGCGTTCTTGTAGATGGCGTGTTCGGCGGGTTTCTCCCCTATAAAACAACCCCAATTATAAAAGGCGATTCCAAGAGCTTTTCCATAGCAGCTGCGTCAATAATGGCAAAGGTAACGCGCGATGCGATTATGAACCAATATGATAAAAAATATCCTCTTTATGGTTTTTCAAAACACAAAGGATACGGCACAAAATTTCACTTAGAGGCCATTAAGCGATACGGACCCTGTTTGATACACAGAAAAAGTTTTGCGCCCCTAAAAAATGACATTTGCGAGAATTAATTCAGGCAAAAAAGGTGAGGGGCTAGCTGTTTCTTATCTGAAGAAACAGGGTTATAAAATAATAGAAAGAAATTATAAGACAAAACTTGGTGAAATAGATATAATAACGGATTGCAAGGGCTGCATCTGTTTCATAGAAGTCAGGGCTAGAAATAATCAAGCATTCGGTTTACCTGAAGAGACGATATTAAAAAAGAAACAGCTGCAGGTTTCAAAAGCAGCTTTGGCGTATATTAAGCGATATAAATTAGAAGATAAATCTTGCAGATTTGATGTTGTCAGCATCAAGGGCGTTGATAGCCCTGATCCAGAAATCAAGCTGATTAAGAATGCGTTTGATCTGGATGATAGATGGAGGTAAAAATGAAAAGTATTCCAAGCGATCTAGAAATAGCCCAGTCTGCAAAACTTAAACCTATTATTGAGATTGCAAAAAAGATGGGTATAAAAGAGGATGAGCTTGAATTATACGGAAGATATAAAGCCAAGATAACCCTTTCTATACTTGGCCGCCTTAAAGATAAACCCTTTGGAAAATATATAGATGTGACAGCCATTACGCCAACGCCTTTAGGGGAAGGGAAGACGGTTACCACTATTGGTTTGAGCCTGGGGCTGCATAAGCTCAGAAAAAAGGTAATTACCACATTACGCCAGCCTTCAATGGGGCCTGTATTCGGAATAAAAGGCGGAGCTGCTGGAGGAGGTTATTCCCAAGTCCTGCCAATGGAAGATATTAATCTTCATTTTACAGGCGACATACATGCTGTAGGCGCGGCAAATAATCTCCTGGCAGCGTTTATTGACAACAGTATTGTTAAAGGCAATAAGCTGAATATAAATCCCGATACTATTATCACGCGCAGGGTAGTGGATATAAGCGACAGGGCCTTGCGGCAGATAAAAACTGGGTTGGGCGGAGAAGAAAACGGAATCCCTAGAGATACAGGTTTTGATATAACAGTTGCGAGTGAAGTGATGGCGATACTTGCGCTTTCAAAAGATCTTTTTGATCTGAGGAGCCGCATAGGAAAAATGATAGCAGCCTTTACTTATGATGGCTTGCCAATCACAGCGGAGAACCTGAAATGCGCAGGCGCTATGGCAGTACTTTTAAAAGATGCCATCAAGCCAAATCTTGTTCAGACGACGGAAAACACCCCGTGCATCATGCACGCAGGGCCTTTTGCAAATATTGCGCATGGCAACAATTCAATACTGGCTGATATGATAGCGTTAAAACTATCAGATTACGTGGTGACTGAGAGCGGTTTTGGGGCTGACTGCGGCGCAGAAAAATTTATGGATATAAAATGCCGTATCCCAGGCCTTAAGCCGCCAGATGCTGTGGTGATAGTGTGCACTGTCCGGGCTCTTAAAATGCATGGAGGGGCGTTTAAGGCAGCGCCTGGCAAAAAAATAGATGAGGCAGCTTTAAAGAGAGAAGATGTGGAAGCTGTTAAAAAAGGCGCTAGTAACCTTGAAAAGCATATTGAGAATATAAAATTATTCGGCGTGCCAGTAGTAGTCGCGATAAATAGATTTTTATACGATACGGATAAGGAAATTGCCGCAATAAAAGAGATAGCTATAAAAGCAGGGGCAGAGGATGCTGTTTTGAGTGAGGTATGGGAAAAAGGTGGGGAAGGCGGCGTAGATTTAGCTAAAGCTGTAATAAAGATGTGCGAGAAGAAATCTGACTTCAAATTTTTATATCCTCTGGACATTTCGATTAAAGAAAAAATAGAGATAATAGCAAAAAAGATTTATGGCGCAAGAGACGTAAGCTATATGCCGGAAGCTGAAAGAAAGATAGATTGTTACACAAAATTGGGATATGATAAATTACCGATATGCATGGCAAAAACTCATTTATCGCTTTCGCATGACCCTGAGCTTAAGGCTAGGCCCATGGATTTCACTTTACCCATAAGAGATGTAAGAATTTCAGCAGGCGCAGGATTTTTATACCCATTATGCGGCGAGATGCGCACAATGCCAGGCTTGCCGTCCGTGCCCGCAGGCACTAAAGTGGATATTGATAAAGATGGGAAGATAGTAGGGTTATTTTAATGTATATTAATGAATCTATAAGTAAATATATTAATGATTTAGCTGCTAGGCAGCCTGCGCCAGGCGGCGGAAGCGCAGCCAGCTTGACTGGGGCATTAGGCATAGCGCTGTTAGAGATGGTATGTAATTTTACTATTGGAAATAGAAAATATAAAGATATAGAAGAAGTTACTATGTCTCATTTAGCCGCTCTGAAAAAAATAAGAGAAGAATTTATGGAGTTAATAGACGAGGATGTAAAAGTATATTGCAGAATATGCAGCGCATTTAAAACAAAAGATGAAAAAATCATTGATAAAGCGTTGAAAGACGGGTATCATATTTCTTTAAAAATGTGCAAACTCTCAAAATCAGGAATTGATGTTGCGTTGGATTTAGCTAGCAAGTCAAATATTAATTTAATAACAGATGTTGGCTGCGGCGCAGAACTTTTAAAAGCTGGTTTTAATTCAGGCGTATTCAATTCTGAAATAAATCTTAAAGGGATAAAAGATATTTCTTTTGCAGAAAGAGAGCGCTCAGTGATCAATAATATGAAGAATGACATAGACGGCCTCTATAAAAGGGTAATTTCTAAGGCAAACAAAAGGATGGTGTAGACATGCCTGCGCAGTTATTGGAAGGTAAAAGCGTTGCTTTGAAAATAAAAGAGCATATAAAGCTGGAAATTGAATCTTTGAAAAATAAATATAGCGCTCAGCCTAAACTTGTCAGCATACAAGTAGGAGAAAATTCTGCCTCAGAGATATATATAAAGTCGCAGGAGAAAACTGCCAGGGAATTAGGCATATATTATGAGCTCAGGAAATTAGACGGGAAAATAACACAAGATGAGCTGATAAAAGCAATAGATAATCTTAATAATGACAAGAATGTGCATGGTATTATAGTCCAGATGCCGCTTCCTCAAGTTATAGATGCAAAATTAATCTCAAGATTTATATCTCCTCTAAAAGACGCAGAGGCGGTGCATCCGCAGAATATGGGAGAGATTGTATTCGGGAGAACAAAGATTCTTCCGTGCACAGCAGCTGCGTGCATGGAGCTTTTGGACTCAGTGCCTGCGTTTGAATTATACGGGAAAGAAGCTGTTATTGTAGGGCATAGCGAAATTGTGGGAAAACCGTTAGCTTTATTGCTATTGAATAAATTTGCAACTGTGACTATCTGCCATATAGCTACAGGCCAGAGAGGGACTCTTCCAGAATTTATAAAAAAGGCAGAGATTTTGATAGTTGCTGTCGGAAAAGCCGCTCTTATAAAAGGCGAGTGGATAAAGGAAGGCGCGATTGTAATAGATGTAGGCATTAATCGCGTGGAAGGCAGGATTGTAGGCGATGTAGAATTTGATAAAGCAGCTGAAAGGGCCTCGTATATTACTCCAGTCCCTGGAGGGGTTGGGCCTTTGACAGTAACTATTTTGATGCGGAACGTAGTCGAAGCATTTAAACAACAGCAATAACACGCAACAACTTTACAAATCAACATTGTTGGTTTGTAAAGTTGTTTGGCGCGAAAGAGCGAAAGAGCTTAAGATATGGCATTGTGCGAGAAGATAAAATCAGGAAAATTTATAATTACCTCAGAGATAGCTCCGCCAAAAGGCACTGATGTTGAAGAGATTCTTAAAGATGCTGAGCTTGTGAGGGGCAGAGTAGATGCGATAAATGTTACAGATCTACAGAGCTCGGTTATGCGCACAGGATCTCTGGCAATGTGCAAGCTTTTGATAGAACGTGGGCTAGAGCCAGTGTTTCAGATTACCTGCAGGGACAGAAACAGATTGGCGCTTCAGTCAGACCTTTTATCAGCAGCTGTCTTTGGGATACAAAATGTGCTCGCTCTTACAGGAGATCATCCTGCGTTAGGAGATCATCCAGGCGCAAAGCCTGTTTTTGACTTGGATTCAATGCAACTCTTGGAGGCTATTAGGGGTTTGCAATCAGGTAAGGATATGGCAGGCAAGGAATTAAAGGGGAGCCCTAAATTTTGCGTAGGCGCAGTTGTGAACCCTGGCGCAGATCCTATAGAGCCTGAGATCATTAAGATGGAAAAAAAGATAGATTCGGGCGCTCAGTTTTTTCAGACCCAGGCTATCTATGAGATGCATCTTTTTGAGAAATTTCTGAAAGCGTCCTCTCATTTAAAAACAACTATTATAGCTGGCATAGTGCTTTTGAAATCAGCTGGCATGGCTAGATATATGAATAAAAATGTGGCAGGGGTATTTGTGCCTGAAGATTTGATACAGGAAATGGAACAGACTAAGGATAAAAGCGCAAAATCAATAGAGATAGCAGCAAGGCTTATCAAAGAACTTAAACCTATGTGCCAGGGCGTTCATGTAATGCCTATAGGATGGGATAAGAAAGTGCCACTGGTTTTAGATGCCGCTGGCTTGTAATACTGACTTGTAGTTCTCGACTCGGCCTTTGGCCTCGCTCGAACAATATTCTTCGAGCGAGCGAAGCGAGTCGAGAAGAATAATATCATGAAGATAGCGGTAACTGGAAAAGGCGGGGTAGGAAAGACTTCTGTAGCAGCTGGGCTTGTCCTGCTTTTTAAAAACCAAGGTAAAAAGGTAATTGCAATAGATGCTGATCCTGATGCAAATCTTGCGGCTACTCTTGGGTTTTCAGGCTCCGGAAGACCTGCCCCTATATCTGAACTTAAAAAACTAATTCTGGAGCGGACAGGCGAGGTAGGAAGTTTTTTTAAATTAAATCCAAAGGTAGATGACATACCTGATAAATTTTCCGCCAAGCGCGATAATGTGATGCTGATAGAAATGGGCACTGTTAAAAAGGGCGGGGCAGGCTGCGTTTGCCCTGAGAGCGCATTTTTAAAAGCGTTATTGAGTCATATATTTTTAAACAGAGACGAAGTTATAATAGTTGACATGGAGGCAGGCATAGAGCATCTGGGAAGAGGCACTGCTCAATCCGTTGAAAAATTTTTAATAGTTGTGGAACCGAATAACACATCAGTTGATACAGCCGGAAAAATAAAACAGCTTGCTGAAGGACTTGGCATAAAAGATATTTCAGTCATAGGAAACAAGGTCAGGTCAAAAGAAGATAAGGATTTTATAAAGAAAAATTTAAAAGGCATTAGCATCCAGGGATACATAGATTTTGACGAATTGGTTTTAAGTTCAAGAGGCTTAATGCCTGAAAAATCTAAATTTATGAGACAATTAGAGGAGGCTTTTAATGGCAAAACCAACAGGTAATCCAGTTAATGATAAATTATTAGAGATTGCCGCTCAAAATAATATTTCTACTGTATGGGACCGCTTTATGGAGCAGGAGCCTCATTGCGGATTTGGGACGCTTGGGGTTTGTTGTAAGATCTGTAATCTTGGCCCATGCAGGATAGACCCATTCGGAGAAGGCGCTCAAAAAGGCGCATGCGGGGCAGATGCAGATACTATAAGCTCAAGAAATTTAACCCGTAACGCTGCAGCAGGAGCCGCGTGTCATTCTGATCATGGCCGCACTATGGCAAAAACTCTTCTTGATTTAGGAAAAGGTATAGCAAAGGATTATTCAATAAAAGACCCTGCGAAATTAAAGAGGCTTGCTGTTGAATTCGGCATAAAAATAGATGGTAAAAGCGACTTAAAAATTGCCGAAGAACTCGGAGAGGCTATTTTAAAAGAATACGGACAGCAGGAAGGTGAATTGACGCTGACAAAACGAGCTCCTAAGAAACAACAGGAGAATTGGAAAAAAACAAATGTTAATCCAAGGGGTATTGATATAGAAGTTGTGCAGGCATTTTCAAGGACTCATATAGGATGCGACAATGAATATAAACATGTCCTGGAGGCTGCTATAAGGGCTTCACTCGTAGATGGCTGGGGCGGATCCATGATAGCCACGGAACTTAGCGATATATTATTCGGTTCTCCACAGCCGCTGGCCGCAGAAGTGAATTTAGGGGTATTGAAAGAGGATGAGGTGAATATTCTTTTGCACGGCCATGAACCGATCCTTTCCGATATTATAGTTACAGCAAGCCAAGACAAAGAGCTTGTGGAGCTTGCAAAAAAATACGGAGCAAAAGGCATAAACCTTTCAGGCATATGCTGCACTGCGGCAGAAGTGCTTATGAGGCATGGCGTGTCTATGGCTGGAAATTTCCTGCAGCAGGAACTGGCCATAATTACAGGAGCTGTGGAGGCAATGATCGTAGATGTGCAATGTATAATGCCCAGCCTTCCTGAAGTGGCAAAGTCATTTCATACAAAGCTTATTTCCACTTCTCCTAAAGCAAAATTTGTTGGCATGGAGCATATAGAATTCCATGAAAAGGACGCATTTGAGACAGCAAAAAAGATATTAAGAATCGCCATTGAAAATTATAAAAATAGAAACCGCTCAAAAGTCAATATACCAAAAGAGAAAATGACGCTTGTGGCCGGTTTTACTATGGAAAATGTTTTTTATAATCTGGGCGGAAGTTTCAGGCCATCGTACAGGCCTTTAAATGATGCGATTATAAGCGGAAGGATAAGAGGCGTAGCTGGTGTAGTAGGCTGTGATAACCCGAAAAATGGGTCAGGCTTGTGCCATGCGGATATGGTAAAAGAGCTTATAAAAAATGATATTCTGGTTGTGCAGACAGGATGTTCAGGGGGCGCATGCGCAAAAGCAGGGCTTTTAACCCCAGAAGCTGCGTTCAAATTTGCCGGTGACGGATTAAAAGAGATATGCGAGACAGTAGGGATACCACCAGTTTTACATACAGGCTCTTGCGTTGATAACACAAGAATTCTAACTGCCTGCTGCGAGATGGTAAAAGAAGGCGGCATTGGAAATAGCATTGATGAACTTCCAGTTGCAGGGGCAGCTCCTGAATGGATGTCTGAAAAGGCAATTGCGATAGGCTGGTATTTTGTGGCCTCAGGGATATTCGTGGTGCTGGGCACGCCATTAAGGGTGATGGGAAGTAAGAATGTCACAAATTATATCTGTAATGAAATNNAGCGCTAAAGTTAAAACCGTTAATGTACGCCAAAGTATGAAAAAAATTTACTGCAATATTAAAAAATGCCTTGGATGTGGAAGCTGCGAAATTGCATGCGCTGTGGAGCATTCTAAATCCAAAGAATTAGATAAATCTATAGCAGAAAGCCCTCTTCCTGTCAAAAGGCGCAAGGCAGAATNNATGTCCGGCGCAATGTATAAGGATGAGAAAACAGCTCTTACGCAGCATGATAAAGATAAATGCGTTGGGTGCTGGATGTGCATAATGGCTTGCCCTTTTGGAGCATTGACAAGGCTGAGAGAGGAAAAGATAGTCCTGAAATGCGATCTTTGTCCTGACAGGGATGATCCTGCATGTGTTGAAGCATGCCCGACAAAGGCGCTATTTTCAGGGACTCTTAAGGAGTTTACAAAGATATGCAGTACGTAATAATCGGTTCCAGCGCGGCTGGGATAAGCGCAATAGAAGCTATAAGGACAAAGGACAAAACTTCAAAGATAATTGTTATATCTGACGAGAAAAATCCGCTTTATTCACGGTGTCTTATTTCTTATCTTTTGGCAGGCACTATTGATGAAAAGAAGATATGGTATAGGCCAGGCAGTTTTTTTAAGGATAATAAAGTTGAGGCGCTGCTTGGCATCAGGGCGGAGAAAATAAATGCAGTAAAAAAAGAAATAACCTTGAGCAATAAAGAAAAGCTAAAGTTTGACAAGCTGCTTATTGCAACAGGCGCTTCTCCAAAATTAGAAGATATCCCAGGCATAGATAAAAAAGGCGTTTTTCCTCTCAGAACCATTGAACATACAATAGAAATCCAGTCCATGCTGGATAAGGTAAAAAGCGTAGCTGTTTTGGGCGGCGGCTTAATAGGCCTGCGCGCTGCGTATGCATTAAAAAATAGGGGCAAGGACGTAAGTGTTTTTGTAAAATCAGGCTCTATACTTTCCCAAATAATTGATAAGGATGCGGCTGGCCTTATGCAGAAACGCATTGAGGAAAAAGGCATAAAAATATTTACAGGCGTGGCTGCGAAAGAGATTATAGGCGCTAAGTCAGTTAATGGGGTGACGTTTGAGGATGGCTCAAAACATGATTGCGAGCTTGTAATTATAGGTAAAGGCGTTTCGCCGAATATTGAAATAGCAAAGGATAGCGGCATAAAGACAAACTGGGGTATTTTGGCCAACGAATATTTAAGAACAGGTGTTGAGGATATATTCACCGCAGGCGATGTATCAGAGACAAATGATATTGCTTTGGAAGAAGGCTCAATAAATGCGATCTGGCCAGCTGCGTGCGAGCAGGGAAGGATTGCTGGCTTGAACATGACTGGGGAAAGCGAAACATATGAAGGTTCTTTGGCAATGAATTCCATAGAGTTTTTTGGATTGCCGGTTATTTCAGTAGGTATTACAAGGCCTAAGAGCGATAAGTATAAAGAGATTGTTAAAAAAGAC
>DNHS01000044.1 GCA_003485765.1 Candidatus Omnitrophota bacterium
CAAGGCGTATTTCACGAAGTTATTTCGCAAAGCCTCATCTTTAATATTACGTATTTCATCAAAAAAATAAAATTGTCCACCTTCAAGTATTTCCTGGATATTTTTTTTCTCATCTTGAGAATCACTACGGTAATATAAAAATAATAAGCAAAAATTCATCTGATTAGAATATTTATATTCCCCGCCGCCTTCCTTTGCCAATCTTTTTATAGTCTCCCATATATTCTTATTCCAGCCTTTTTCGATATCGTGCAATCCGTAAATAAAACCGAGCCCTTCCCGGACATATCTTTCCTCCATACTATCATCGCTATGCTCATTTTGAGGCATCACTAATCTGGGCAAATACATATTGCCTTCCTTATCCATCCCGCGAAACAACATAAACCTTAAAAAACTAATCCTTGCCTTTGGGTCATCTTTATATAAGAGATCAATGACCTTAACCACATAGCTATAGTGGATTTTTTCCTTCCCGTACACCACCGGTATCCCCATTTTTAAGAAGGTAAAGTCTTCCGGGCGCTCAACTGATAAATCTATCAAGCGCATGCCAAGCTCAACAAAAAAAACAAAAAACTCCATATCCATCTTTTTGTCCTCATAATAAATAGGATTACGGGCAAAACGAAATTCTATAGTAGGATGCCCCCTGGACTCATTTATATATACGGTATGCTCATTTATCCCCTTGTTCTCTGTGCTGAAAAAATATTCAATTGAAGGGGATAATTGTCTATCAGTATTCGACAGGACAGAATATCCAAACAATCTTAGAACCGCCTCCCAACCCACTATAACGCGGTTAAATGCGGAGTTGGACATCCCTTCTCTTGAAATATGAATGTGTATCCCCATTTTATCAACATTTCCGCTTATACTTTCTTCAAATAATTTCTTTAAGGCATTTAGATTTTTTGTGTTTTTAATATACCCTTCAGCCTCACCGGGAAAACGAGATTCTGCATAAACATTCTTATCCTCGGGTTTCACTGTTTCAACTTCTACTCCAAATGTCCTATCATAAGGATTAGGATACGCGGGCGGCGGAATCTCCCCGTTATAGAAAGCTTCACTGCCCGTAGCCTTTACTCCTTGCAAAAGTTCTTTAAATTCTTGCTCTGATAGTTCAGCAAACGGTTTATTAATTGTTTTAATCTTTTCCCGTATCGCATTATCTTCTTCTGTCCATATTTTTTCTACTTCTTTCTTTATTTTCCCTGGAAGGCGGCTGAAAATATCTTCACGAAAATACAGCGAAATGGCCTTAAGGCGTTTCAAAGAAGCTCCATCAAATAAATCAGGATTAGCTAAAGTAAGCATATTTCTTAACTTTTGCCTGAGAGCGGGATTTCCGCCAGCAGTTTCAAGATAACCGATTATCAAAGCCATGCTGCGATCAGTCATAATGCCGTCTATTCTGTAACAGCCGAATAACATATCTGCCCAATCGGAGTCTAATTGCGCTGCGAAGCGTTTTATATCAGGATGGAGAAGATACTCTAACCGCTTGGCGACATCTCTTATTTTCTCTATGTCCTCTGTAGGCATATCGCTATCCTTCTTTTCTTTTATTGTATTTAAATGATCTATAATATTTACCGCCTGGCCATCTTCTCTTTTTTTAATCCGCATTGCCCCAAGATATTGATCAATTATAACTTTCATAGCTACTCCTGCCGCTATAAGCATCTCGCCTTGAGTATCTATCCAGGCTTTAACCTTCGCTAATGTTTCCTCGTCTATGCCCGGTATTAGTATTTTGGCATACTTTTCTATCTCTTCTCTTGAGGGAAGCTCAATTTCCAGGTTACCTCCTTTCTGCGGCTCAACATTCAAAGGCTTACCATCTGGATCAAAAATACCTTTAGTTGCGGGATTTAAATCGTTCGACCCGCCAAAAGGTAAAACCAAATGCTGTTTTCCCCCAATAATTCTACCATCCGGGCCATAAATAATAGGAGAACTTAGATACTTATTTTTAGGTAATGGCTTGTCATCAGGCGTCATTATTCTTCCTGCCTCGATTCCGAACCCTGCGCTTAAATTTGCTCCCCCGCTGACATACCTCCTGATACTCTGGCCGTAAGGGGTGCGCACGATCTCCTGGAGGTTATATTCGCCGTCTTGAAAGGACTTCTGATATTGCCTAAAATAAGCTTGCTTATCATAAGGCTCTTTTAAGATAAGATTAGTAAGATTCCCGGAGTCAATAAGGCGAAGGTAATTATTGGCTTTTCTGTCCTCTGTTCTCTGTGCTCTGTACTCTGTACTCTGCGAGCGGTAGCGAGCTTTAAACCACTGCGCCAAAATAAGCGAATAATACACCTGCCTTAATGGCGCGTATCTCTTAGAAGTATTTACCTGATAGGTAAGCTTGGGGATGATCAGCTCTTTAATCAGCTGGGTGGAATATTGGTTCAACTCTTTTAGCCTGGGGTCAGAGAAGTTATAGGCAGTTCTTTGGTTCTTTAGTTCTTCGGTTTTTTGGTTACTTAAATAGTCTTCCTCCAGCATCACTTTTAGGGTGGCTTTGTAGATATAGGCA
>DNHS01000059.1:0-23221 GCA_003485765.1 Candidatus Omnitrophota bacterium
AAATGAAAACGCCTCGTCTAATTTAGACCTTTCTATGTCCTGCAATGCCCTTATGCATATCTGCGCGGTCTTGGGATAATCCCTTGTCAGGTCTTCTATCAGGATGACCGCGCCTTGAGGGGTTGTGAGGAGCGGGTCTGATTTAACAACGTGGGATAATATGGATTTTATAAACCTTTTAGCGCAGAATTCGAACGGCTCTACTTTTATTTCCAGATATACGGGAATAATGCTGTCTCTTTTTAATGAGTCCGAAGAAAAAAGGTCCTTCATCAGAGTCGTCTTCCCTATGCACGGTTCCCCGAATATGGCTATATTCTGCCTGTATCCGTCGCTAAAGGAATTTACCCTGCGTATAAGCGTATTTAATATTTCTTCACGGTCATTGGGCATAATTTGACATTAGCCTTATATTTTTACTTTCAATGTCCTTCGACTGCTCCTTATTCAGTCGCAGTCTCAGGACGAATTTGCCTTCGGCAAATTCGGAGCGGGTGATGGGAATCGAACCCACGCTGCGAGCTTGGGAAGCTCGTGTTCTACCATTGAACTACACCCGCAAAAATTAATTCGCTTCGCTCATTAATTTTTCCAAAGGGGCTTCGCCCCTATGGCGTTTCGTAATGCTCCTATTCGTCGCATTACTCCACTGTTACCCCTCGGGGGATTGCCTGCAATCCCCCAAACCCCCTACAGCTGTCTGGAATTTTTCAAATTCCATACAGTATTTCCTAAATTAGTTATTCCTAAGCTCTGGTTAACTCTTTGAAATCTCTATACCTATCTTCTATATTTTTTCTTTTTATTTTTAAAAATCTATTTATGCTGAAATCCTGCACCGTAAAAGAAGCCATTACGCTTCCCCACAAAAGCGCATTTTTCATATTCTTCTCGTTTATTTTATCTGTTTTTGCCAGATAGCCCATAAATCCGCCTGCAAACGTATCTCCTGCGCCTGTCGGATCTTTAACCTCTTCCAATAAATAGGCAGGCGTCATGAATGTAAAATTTTTAGAAAAAAGTATTGCCCCATATTCGCCTCTTTTAACAACTGCAAACCGAGGCCCCAAAGAAAGAAGATATTTGCCTGCTTTCAGTATATTTGATTCTCCTGAAAGCATCTTTGCCTCCAAGTCATTCAGAAATATTATGGAGGTTCTCTTTATCATATTCTTAAGAGACCTGTTTTTATTTTTAATCCAGTGGTTCATGGAATCGCAGCCTATAAATCTTTTGCCGGCAAATCTTTTAAGTATGAATATCTGCAGGTCAGGGTCTATATTTGCTAAAAATATGTACTTGCTGGTTTCGTATCCTTTCGGGAGGCATGGCTTGAACTCCGCAAATACATTTAACTGCGTTTCAATAGTTTCTGCGCAATTCATATCTTTGATATAAGACCCTTCCCAGCGAAAAGTCTTGCCTTCTTTTGTCTCAAGCCCCTCTAAATCTACGCCGAAAGATCTTATGGTTTTTTTGTGTCCTTCAGGAAAATCCACGCCTACTGTAGCAACTAGATTTACAGGCGCGAAAAAACTTGCGCTTATTGAAAAATATGTTGCGGATCCGCCCAGTATTTCCTTTGAATATCCAAAAGGAGACGCAATTGTATCAAGCGCCACAGAACCGATGACAAGTATCTTACTCATATTTTCCTTATTTATCACATCCAAACAACTTTACATTTCAACAATGTCACTTTGTAAAGTTGTTTGCTCTATTTAAAATATTGCTCCATGATTTTCATGGAACAATAATCGCTGCACATTGTACAGAAGTCTTTATCTACAGATATAGAAGATTTTCTTAATTTTTGCGCTTTGACAGGGTCTATGGATTTTTTGATCTGGCCTTTCCAGTCTCTCTTTACCCTTAGTTCTGACATAGCCCTGTCCCAGTTTAAAGCGCCTGGTATTTTTCTGGCTATATCAGCTGCGTGGCCAGCTATCCTGGAAGCTATGACGCCATTTTTAACATCTTCCTCGTCAGGTATCCTTAGATGTTCCGAGGGCGTTACATAGCATAAGAAGTCTGCGCCGTAAAAAGCAGCCAAAGCGCCTCCTATAGCTCCTGTTATATGGTCATATCCAGGGGCTATGTCTGTTACGAGCGGGCCAAGAACATAAAAAGGCGCGTTGTTGCATAACCTTTTCTCTAGGATCACATTTGTTTCTATTTGGTCCAATGGCACGTGGCCTGGACCTTCTATTATAACCTGAACATTGTTTTTTCTAGCCCTGTCCGCAAGTTCTCCTAACATGATAAGTTCCTGTATCTGAGGCCTATCAGTGGCATCCACCAAAGAACCAGGCCTTAAACCGTCTCCCAGACTAAGCGTCACGTCATATTTCTTTGCGATCCTGAGTATGTCGTCAAAATATTCATAAAAAGGATTTTCTTTTTTATTCACAATCATCCATTCTGCCAGAAAAGACCCTCCCCTTGAAACTATATTTATAAGCCGTTTTTGTTTTCTAAGCCTTTCTATAACACTTTGCGTTATGCCGCAGTGAACAGTAAAAAAATCTACGCCATCTGACGCCTGAGTTTCAAGAACTTCAAGAATATCCTGAGCTTTTATGCGAGAGATATGCCCTCTTTTTTTTGCCGCCATAATGGCTATCTCGTATATCGGAACAGTGCCGACAGGAACAGTCGCGTTCTTTAAAATTATTTTGCGTATCTTTTTTATATCCCCTCCTGTGCTCAGGTCCATTACAGTATCTGCGCCGTATTTTATTGCAACAGCCATCTTTCTGAGTTCTTTATTAATATTGGAGCTATCCTTGGATGTGCCTATATTAGCATTTACTTTTACGCGCAGCCCTTCCCCTACTGCGCAAGGGTTTATTTTTCTTTTGGAGTTTTTTATGAGGGTAACTTTGCCTTCTTTTATGCGGGCAATTAATAATTCCAGGGGCATGCCTTCATTTTTTGAAACATAACGCATCTCAGGCGAGATCTTATTTAATTTTGCAAGTTCTATTTGGGTCATAGGGCCTTTTTAACAATGTTTTTTTCAATATCATAGGTGTCAAATCTGAGTTTTCTGTATCCCCTGCTTATTTTTTCATCTATTATCTTAAAGCACTCCTCAAGAACTCTCAAGGATTCTTTAACGCGCTCTATATTAGACATAAAGATGTCAGAAATATTTGCGCTGGATCGCAGCGTAAAATCTATAAATTTTGTTTTATCGCCAGCCGTATCCCTTTCGGATAAAAGCTTGGCTAAGGATATTTTTTTTGATCTTATCACTAGATTGGTTGCGCCATGCCTTATTGTCTTGAGAGATTTCGTAGCGCCTTTATTCTGCAAGCTAAACCTGGCTATATCCTCGCAAACCCTCAATCCCTCGCGCGTCCTGTTTAAGTTAGCGTCTATAATCTGTAAAAGCTTGTTCGGATAAACCATAGTTAATATGTTTACTCTGCCTAGACAGCGTGTTTCGAGGACGCAAAATTTTCCCAGCGTGAAAATTTTGCTCCGTTTTGACACTCGCTCGTCTGTTGAGCCAGGTGGGGTCTGAGGCACATTAGAATCGTTTCGGCAAAAGTCCGCAAGGATTTATGGTGAGTTCTGTTCAGTTGACAATACGATAGTCGACAGAAGAACGAACCATAAACCGTAGCGGACGGCGAAACGATTCAGTGCCGAATGGCCCCACCTGGCTCAACAGACACCGTGCCCGCTCGTGTCAAAGAGGCCTCTCAACCCGCTGTCTAGTCAGAGTAAAGACCTCTAATTTTACTTATAATACTTCGCGTTGAAAGGCCTTTTATATATTGCAAACTCTTAACTTTACCGCCGTATGATTCTACAAAATCCGAACCTACTATATTTTCTTTTTTCCAATCCCCGCCCTTAACAAGCACATCGGGTTTTATTGCTTTTATAAGCTCGAGAGGAGTCAGCTCGTTAAATATCACTACAAAATCTACTGCCTCCAATGCGGCAAGTAAAATTGCCCTATTTTTTTGCGATACAATAGGCCTTGATTTTCCTTTTATTTTTTTCACTGAACCATCGCTATTTAGGCCTATAACCAGTATATCGCCTAAAGATTTTGCTTTTGAAAGATAGCTCACGTGGCCTGCGTGCAGGATATCAAAGCAGCCATTCGTGAACACAACCTTTCTATTTTTGTATTTCAGCTTTTTTATAGCGCTTACTGCATGGAGAAGGGTTTTTATTTTTTTAGAAAGCATCTTCTATGAGCTCGCATACAATATGACCTATTGCAATATGAGCTTCCTGTATCCTGGGAGTATTGCTAGAGGGAACTCTTATACATATATCTGCTATCTTGCAAAGCTCTCCAATTTTATTTCCTGTAAGAGCAGCTGTTTTAAGGCCTATTTGGGACGCTTTTAAAATGCCGGCCACCACATTCTTTGAACTGCCGCTTGTGGATATTCCTATTGCCATATCGCCTTTATTGCCAAAAGCCTCCACCTGTCTCTCGAAAATATATTCAAAATTATAATCATTTCCAAGCGCTGTAAGAGTAGAGATATTAGCGGTAAGCGCTATTGCTGGAAACGCTTTTCTTTCCTTCTTGAATCTGCCAACAAGCTCTGTTGCTATATGCATGCTGTCAGTAGCGCTGCCGCCGTTTCCGAACAACAGAATCTTATGGCCTGATTTTATTGTCTTAAGCATTGCGCTTGCGAGTTTTTCAATCTCTTTGACATTGTTTTCAAGCACTTTATTTTTTACATCTATGCTCTCTTTTAATAATTCCGCTATTTTTTTCTTCATATTATCCGAAAAATATCTTCGCGATGTTGTAAAGCTCCATGTCAACGGTTTTCAATTCGCTGACAGCAGCTTCTAACGGAACTGCTATTATTTTGTTTCCCTGTAAACTTGCCATTTTACCATAATCTTTTTTCAGCACCAACTCCATTGCCTTTATGCCGAACCTTGTGCCAAGGACTCTGTCAAATGCTGTCGGAGTCCCGCCTCTTTGTATGTACCCCAGCACTGTTACCCTTGTTTCATATCCTGTTCTTTTCTCTATCTCATCTCCGATTCTCTGGCCTATGCCTCCCAGCCTTACATGGCCGAATGCATCAAGTTTTTCTTCCTGGATAATCATAGTGCCTTCTTTAAACTTGGCGCCTTCAGCTACAACTACTATGCTGAAATTTTTCCCTCTTTGGTGTCTTTTTTTTATAATACTGCAAACCTCATCGAGATCCACAGGTACCTCTGGTATAAGAATAACATCTGCTCCTCCTGCAAGCCCTGATTCAAGGGCTATCCATCCAGCATGCCTTCCCATTACCTCAACTACCATTATTCTATGATGCGATTCCGCGGTTGTGTGAAGCCTGTCAATTGCCTCTGTTGCAATATTTATAGCAGTGTCAAACCCAAATGTAACGTCAGTGCAGCTTAGATCATTATCTATTGTCTTAGGCGCGCCAACCACATTGAAGCCGTCTTTATATAATTTATTCGCAACGCCCAGCGTATCTTCTCCTCCAACTGCTATCAAGGCTTCAAGCCCAATATTTTTAAAGTTTTCTTTGACATTTTTTATGTCGTTTTCTTTTTTATAAGGGTTGGTTCTGGATGTGCCGAGTATAGTCCCGCCCTTTGGCAATATCCCTGAAACTGACTGAAGGCTTAATTCAACTGTATCGTTTTCAACAAGGCCTTTCCAGCCGTTTCTTATTCCTACAACTTTATAATCTTCCTGAATTGCATACCTCACGACAGCCCTTATTACAGGGTTTAATCCAGGACAATCGCCGCCGCCAGTTAATATGCCTACTTTCTTCATGATTCTACTATCCTCCTTTTATTCGTTTGTGCCTAAAAGTTTTTCCACATAGTCTGTCGCAAAATCGCCTCTTAAAAATAACGTATCGCCCATCACATGCTTAAGAAAAGGTATCGTGGTTTTTATAGGAGATATCATAAATTCATCAAGGGCTCTTTGCATTATCTTTATTGCCTCCTGCCTGGAATTTCCATAGCAGATAACCTTGGCTATCATGGAATCGTAATACTGGGATATTGTATACCCTGTGTAAACATGCGAATCCACTCTTACGCCTGGGCCGCCAGGAGCTAAAAACATCTCTACCTTTCCCGGGCAAGGCATAAAGTTTTTCTCTGGATCCTCTGCGTTGACCCTGCATTCTATTGCAGCGCCTTTTATTTTTATGTCGTCCTGCTTGAAGCCTAGCTTCATACCGCTGGCTATCTTTATCTGCTCTTTTATCAAGTCTATGCCTGTGACCATTTCTGTTACAGGATGTTCTACCTGAATCCTGGTATTCATTTCCAGAAAATAAAAATTTTCATGCCTGTCAAAAAGAAATTCAACTGTCCCTGCATTCAGGTAATTGCACGCCTTGGCTGCCTTAACCGCCATGTCCCCTGCCTTTTTTCTTAATTTGGAATCTATTACAGAAGATGGGGATTCTTCTATCAATTTCTGATGCCGCCTTTGAATGGTACAATCTCTTTCGCCGAGTGATACGATATGGCCATATTTATCAGCAAGTATCTGCACCTCTACGTGTCTTGGCCTTTCAATATATTTCTCAAGATACACATCTGCGTTTCCGAATGCAGCCTCTGCCTCCTGCTGAGCGGTTATAAGCGCGCTGATCAATCTTACATCATTGTGGCATACTCTCATGCCTTTTCCGCCGCCGCCTGCAGAAGCCTTTATTATAACAGGGTATTTTAATCTCTTTGCTGTCTTTACAGCTTCTTCTTTTGTCTTTATAATACTCTGACTGCCAGGTATAACAGGTATGCCAACCTTCTGCATGGCTAGCCTTGCTGTCATCTTGTCGCCCATCATCCTCATGTTCTCAGGAGTAGGCCCTATAAACGTTATGTCGCAGGATTCGCATATTTCGGCAAAGTGCGCATTTTCTGCCAGGAATCCGTAACCTGGATGGATCGCATCTACGTCTGTAATTTCAGCAGCGCTTATAATAGCAGGTATATTCAGATAACTTTCTGAGCTCTGGGCAGGGCCTATGCACACAGCTTCATCAGCCATCCTGGTACTAAGAGAATCTGCGTCAGCTTCTGAATATACAGCAACTGTCTTTATGTCCATCTCTTTACATGCTCGTATGATCCTTACGGCAATTTCACCACGATTGGCAATTAGAATTTTTGAGAACATAACAAAGATTTTCCTTAGTCAATGTCAAAGATAACTCTACATTGGTTCCACCATGAACAACACCTGTCCATATTCAATAGACCTGGCATTTTCTACAAGTATTTCAACAACCTTACCCTTAACCTCTGATTTTATTTCATTCATTAGCTTCATCGCTTCAATAATACATACCACCTGCCCTACCTCTACGGTTTGGCCTATTTCAGCATAAGGTTTTGCCTCAGGGTTGGCTGACCTGTAAAAAGTACCAACCATTGGCGCCTTTATTGCTATAAGATTTCGCTCTTTTGCGGCAGGTTCGACTGTCTTCTCTCCTGCCTTGACAACCTGGCCAATATTAGAAACAGCATGCTCTTCCATAATTGTCTCTATTCTACCGGAGGATGATTTCCTGAGCCTGATCTTCATCCCATCCCGCTCAACCTCAAGCTCCATAAGCTCGTTTTCATTCATAAGCGCGATTAATTCCTTGATCTCTTTTAGATTCATATATGTCTCCTTTACACCCTGCCTACGTACTGTTTAGTTCTCGTATCTATGCGGATTACGTCTCCTTCGCTTACAAATAAAGGCACT
Organism: Candidatus Omnitrophota bacterium; assembly: GCA_003485765.1. Classification (GTDB taxonomy): domain Bacteria; phylum Omnitrophota; class Gorgyraeia; order Gorgyraeales; family Gorgyraeaceae; genus UBA10183. The sequence goes on from DNHS01000059.1 coordinate 7,736, forward strand.
GATACAACAAAGCCTGTTTCTGTTTTTGCAGGTTTATTGCCTGATTTGGATGTATCGCCTCTGATGCCAGGTTCAGTCGATACTATTTTTAAATCTATAAATATCGGCGGTTCAAGCGTAAGGACCTGGCCTTTATAGATAAGAGCTGTTGCTTCAAGATTTTCTTTAAGGTAACTTATTACTTCCCCGACCTGATCTCTATGAAGAGCTGTCTGTTCATATGTATCATGGTCCATAAATTCAAACATGTCCCCGGATGTATATAAATATAAAAATGTCCTTTTGTCTATTTCAGCTGTTTCTATTTTTTCATTTCTGAAAGTACGCTCTAATATCGCTCCTGTTTTTATATTTTTTAATCTTGTGCGGACAAATGCGCTGCCTTTGCCGGGTTTTACGTTTTCATAGCTGACTACATAATAAACTGCGCCTTCCAGCTCTATGCTCAACCCATTTTTTATATCATTAATTCCTGCCTGCATATTTCACTGCTCCTTTTGTCAATACCTCGCAACCATTCTCTGTAATAAGCACTGTATCTTCTATTCTTACCCCGCCCCAGCCTGGAACATAAATCCCGGGCTCAATAGTTACAACCATGCCTTTTTCTAACTTTATTTTGCTGCTCTGGGAAATAGCCGGGATCTCGTGGGTTTCGCGGCCTATGCCATGGCCCAGACTATGAAGAAAAAATCTTCCCATGCCTTTATTTGATATATACTGGCGGGAAACAGCATCTATATCTTTTGCATAAGCGCCTGGCTTAAGATTTTCAATAGCTATGCTCTGGCTAGCCAAGACTATGTTGTATATATGCAAATACTTATGACTAATTCTACCCAAGAAAACCGTCCTTGTCAAGTCAGAATTATACCCACAATGCATAGCTCCCAGGTCTATAGTAACCATCTCCTGTTTTTTTATACTTCTTTCTGATGCAGCTGCGTGAGGCATTGAAGCATTGGCGCCTGAAGCCACGATTATGTCAAAATTTGCCAGGCACAAATTATTTTTCAAGGCATATGCCTCTATTGCGCGTTTTACGCTATTTTCGCTAATGCCAGGTTTTACGATCTTAACTGCGTAATTCATCAGCTTCGCCCCGTATTTACAGGCCTGCCTTATAAGCTGGATTTCACTTTTATCCTTTACTATCCTTAGATTCTCTACGGTATGTGTTAAGGGAGTTAATTTTATTTTGCCAAGCTGTTTTTTAAAATTTAAATACCCCTGATAGGTAAAATTGTCAGCCTCGAACCCAATAAGCCTTGAATAAGTTTCAATGCAAATTTCTTTTATAATTTCTCCGAGAAATTGATTTTTGGCAATTCTGACAGAACATTTTACGGCAGATTTTTTATACTCTTCTTTATATCTCGAATCCGTTATTAAGATATTTTTCTTAGGGGAGATAAAAAGAATGGCGTCTTCGCCTCTTGAGCCTGTGAGATACGCTATGTTCTCCTTTTTTCTGATCAAAAAGGCATCAATGGATTTTTTTTTCAGATATGCTATAAGCGTATTTTGCCTATGGATATAATTCATAAGGGTTTATACATTCGCGGCTGAACAACAGCCGCTCAGTATCAATTTCTTGCCAGACTGATCGCAGCGTCAAGGCCATATAAGTAACTATCCACGCCAAATCCGGATATCTGGCCTTTTACAACAGAGGCTATCAATGAATTGTGCCTAAAATCCTCTCTCGCATAAATGTTAGAGAGATGCACCTCTACTGTAGGTATGCCTATTGCCAGTATAGCGTCTCTTATGGCAACGCTTGTATGAGTGTATGCGGCAGGATTTATAAGAAGGGCGTTGTATTTAAATTTTCCCTTGCCTATTTTATCCACGATTTCGCCTTCGTGGTTTGACTGAAAAATCTCAAGGGTTACTTTTTTCTTCTTTGCAGCTTCCTTCAGCTTTTTATTGATATCTTCAATGGTAATTTTGCCATAAATCTCAGGTTCTCTTTTACCCAGTAGATTCAAATTAGGGCCGTGGATTACTAATATTTTAATCATAAATCCTCCCAATTTGCATTGTAGGGGACAGGCATGCCTGTCCCCTACTCGGCTTCTTCTATCAGCATCACAGGTATCCCGTCTCTAATAGGATACCTCTTCCCGCATTTTACGCAGCAGATCTTATTATCTTTTAATTCCACATCTGCCTTGCACGCAGGGCATGCTAATATAGCTAATAGTTCTCTGTCAATCATCGGCATAGCCTCCTTTTGCCTTCACAGGATGCAATAGTTGAAACAACCCCCCTATCATGCTGTATAACATAATCAAACCAAGCCATAGAAGAGATATTGTGAATGCCTTTTCAGGCCCTATATAACCTTTAAGAAAATACACAAATGCCCCTTCTCTCACGCCAAGTCCGTTTAATGAAGGGAACATGCTCACAGCCCACACAAGCGGAATAATCAAGAATAACCTGAATATAGGTATATCGCTGCCTATGCATAATATAAGCAAATATACACTGACTATGGACATGGCTTGAAGCCCAAGAGACAACGCCATGCCCTTTACTAGAAGCACGGGGTTATTTCTATAAAGATTAATAGCTGCGTATAGTTTTAATAATTTTTCTTTTATCGCATGAAACATCCCGCTTTTTCCTGAAGAAGCCTTTGCCGGTGTATCATTTTTCTTAAGCAGGATGGCTATGATGGCTACAGTCAGAAGAAATACAACAGGAACCATCCATATGATAAACTTATTATCCAGGCTTTTGCCTATAAAAAGAAGCCCCACAAGGGCTATCAATAAAGTAGCTACGAGACCCAGTATCCTGTCAGCCAATACCGCAGCATAAGAAGCGACCTTGTTATCGGTTTTCTTGGATATATAATACGCCTTTGCTATATCCCCTCCTATCGCAGTTGGTAAAAAACTATTGAAGAAATAGCCTATAAATGTGAGATGAACCACATCCTTTATAGAGAGCAGTATCTTTTGTCCGGACAGCAGTAATTTCAACCTGTAGGCAACCACTATGGTTAGCAGCATGTTTATAAAAATCACTAATAAAATAAGCGCTTTATTAGAACCCTTAAGAATACCGAGAATCTCCCTGGCATCTTTTCTCATTATCCAGATTAAGACAAGAAGCAGGCCAAGACTTACAACAAAACGCAATACAATAGATAATTTGTTTTTTAACATATAATCATCCCTGCATATCCGACTACGGAGCTATAATCGCCTGATATATCTCCGCTTGTCTGGTATTTTACGAGTCCTGCTTTTTTTGCGCCTAAATTTTTGCATACGCTTATAAGGCCGCAGGCAGCTGAAAGCCCGCACATAGAAATGTCTTTCTCTTTAACTACATTGAATAACCTTTCCTCGCTCATGTCCATGATAGCGTCTATGGCCAGCCTGTCTTTTTCCTTGGCAATCTCTTCTGATTCATAATGTGTCATATCAGTCGATGCCATAAAAAGCCCAGACCTGCCTATTTTTTTAAAACCATTCGCTATATCCTCTCCTAGCCTCTGGCATTCTGATAATTCTGCCTGCGGGGATACGGATATAGGGACAATCTTGATGTCATTTTTTAAATACTGTAAAAACGGGATCTCGACCTCTATAGAATGCTCCTGCAGATGAGCCAGCGTATCTTCTTTTAAAAGAGAGCCTTCTTTTAATATAGAACATGCGATTTCAGTGTCTATTTTGACCTCTCCGAGAGGAGTCATCCAGCTTCCGCTGGTCATAATGCTGAATCTTTCTCCAGATCCAGTGTGATTTGTGCCTAAAATAATCACAGTTTTTTTAAGATCTACTTTTGATATTGTAAGGCCTGCTACCTGGCCGGAATACACATAGCCTGCGTGCGGCATTATTACGCCTATCGCATCCTGTTTTTCAGAGGCAGGATCTATCAAGCCCGAAAGCATCTTTCTAAGGCTTGTTTCAGTTTGAGGATAAAATTGCCCAGCTACAACAGGTCGTCGTATCATAAATAACACCTGATTAAATTACTTTTTCTCTATCCAGACCAGTGAGTCTCAAGGACGCAAAATTTCCCCAGCGAGGAAATTTTGCTCCGTTTTGACCCTCGCTCGTCTCGCGAAGCCAGCTGGGGTCTGAGGCACATTAGAAAAATTTTTCCAAATGTCCGCAAGGAATTACAGCGAGTTTCGGTCGAGTGACAAAACGATAGTCGGCAGAGAAACGAGCTGTAAACCGTAGCGGACGGAAAAATTATTTCGTGCCGAATGGCCCCAGCTGGCTTCGCGAGACACCGTGCCCGCTCGTGTCAAAAAGGCCTTTCGACCCACTAGTCTGGATAGAGAAAGAACTATTTACCTTTTAATATCAACACCGCGCACTTATCAAGAGTTAAGATCCTTTTAGCCGTTCGCTTAACGTCTTCAACCGTAACTGCATCTATATTTTTATCATAGCTCTTATAGTCATCGTATCCAAGCCCGTAAAGCTCATCCATCGCTACGCTGAAAATAAAACTGGAGTTCGTCTGCATCCCGACCTTACGCATTGCCTTTAAATAGTTTTTTGATTTTTCTATATCTTCTTTTTTTATGCTGTTTTTTGTCAGTAGCTTCAGCTCCTTGAATATCATCTGCCTGGCCTTCTCTATGTTTTCCTTTGAGGTTAGGCCGTATACAGCCATATACCCAGGATCTATGCCCAATACATTGAAAGCGCCCACTGCATACGTGAGGCCCTTCTCCTCTCTTACGCTTTTAAACAATACGCCTGAAGGGCTTGAAAGGATATTCGCAAGTATCTCTACGCTAAACCTATCTTTATCATAGATATCTAGCCCGCGAAATCCTATAAGTATAAGAGATTGGTCTTTATTTGTCTCTATCGTATTTTCTCTGATTTTTTCAATAACAGGTTCTTTTTGAGGATTAGAAAAAGTTGGTTTATTCAAATTTATTTTTGAGAAATATTTTTCAATTAAACCCTCAATCTCTTCACTTTTAAAATCCCCCGACACGCCTATTACAACATTTTCCAAAGAAATGATATTTTTATAGAAATCTTCTACCTCTCCTCTTGTGATTTTATCAACGCTTGAGTCAGCGCCTATTGCCTGAAACCTGTATGGATGCGTTTTAAAAAGCATCCCTTTCAATAATCTATGGCCATGATTAACTATATCATTGTCCTGCATTTCGATTGCCTGCAGGGTTTCTTTTTTTTCTCTTTTAAACTCCTCGTCTGGAAAAGTTGGGTTGGCGCAGATACTAGATGCAAGTTTTAATGCATCTTCAATGTGCTCTTTGAGGCACGTAAGGTTAATGCCAATGCTATTATTGCCGGAATATGTATTTAAAGCAATTGCCCTTGATTCATAGAACTTGGCTATATCGTTTCTTGACATAGAGCCTGTTCCGTCTAAAAGCATCTGGCTCATGAGCATTGATATGCCGTTATTGTTTTCATTCTCAACTCTGACCCCGCCTTTGAATAAAATAGATACTGCTATTATAGGTAAACTGCGGTTTTCAGAAATCACCACAGGGATACCATTGGAAAGCAAAGTTCTCTTAATAGCCGCATCTCCTTTTTCCAAACCTACTCCATCTTCTCTTTTTAATGCGCTGCCTGACTTACTCAAGACTGTAAGAGTCATCTTCTGAGCGTTAAGATACTTTAAAGCAGCTTGTTTTATATCTTCTATCTTCACAGACTTTATATTTTCTATATACTGCTTGAAAAAATCAGGGACGCCGGTCAGGATCTGGCTTTGGGCCATATCATTGGCCTGGGATTCTATTGTTTCTTTCTGGTATACATAATCTGCTATAAAATTATTTTTTGCTTTTAGAAGGTCTTCCTCGCTGACGCCATTTTGTTTCAAATTTTCTATCTGGCTAAGTATGGCGCCTATTGCCCGGCCTATATTTTCCTCTTTTAATACGCTTGAAATAACAAAAAGTCCCGGGTCTTTGGGCGTATAATTATACGCGGAAATAGAAAGCGCTATCTGATCTTTTATCTTTAGGTTTTCGTTCAGTATAGAACTTTCCCCCTGGCCCAGTATGAAAGACAAAAGGTCCATTGCATAAAGATCATCATTAAGCAGATCTGTGGAATGAAAACTGATATTCATATATGCGCCGTCTATATCGGATTTCTCTTCCAGCAGCCTTTCTGTTACCTGCAATGGTTCTTTTGGCCTTACGACAACTATATTATTGCCGCGCGGTATTCTTCCAAAAGACATATTTATTTTATCAAGCGTTTTCTGTTTGTCCACATCTCCTACAACCGCTATTGTCATTTTCTCCGGGACATATGCAGCCTTGAAAAATTTTGCCACATCAAACCTAGTCAGCCTTTCAAAATTTTCTTTATACCCTATTGGAGGCAGGCGGTAAGGATGCTCTTGAAATGCTGTCTCAAATGTCATGCGTGAAATCCTTCTAGAGGGGTCGTCTTTATTCATGTCCATTTCTCTTTCTATGACAGCCATTTCTTTTTTCATCTCTTTTTGGTCAAAGACAGGTTTTGTAAGCATTTCTTTTAGTATATCCAAAGCGATATCTAAATGGTCTTTAAGGATAGTTATGCTGTAGCCTGTATAATCATATGATGTATATCCTTCTATACTGCCTCCATATTTATTTAATATGTCTTCTATAGAACCAACAGGATATTTTTTAGTCCCCTTGAAAAGCATATGCTCTATCAGATGGCTTATACCTGTCCCGCTGTATTCTCCTTCAGACGCAGAACCTGAGTTAATAAATACAGAAAATACCACTATAGGGCTTCTATGGTCTTCTTTTACAACTGCCCTAAGGCCATTTTCCAGCTTTATAAAGTCTTCGGCATTTACAGGCGCCTCAATAAAAGCGCCTAAAACAAAAAATGCCAAGAGAGATATTAAAATTATTTTTTTTATCATCTTGGACACATAGTATAGGACAGGCATGCCTGTCCTATACATTTAATATTTAAAATCAATACCTGCTGGTTGACTTAGGCGAACGTTGTTTTCTTCTTTTTTTTTCGCTAGGTTTTTCGTAATGCTTGCGGGCTTTCAATAACTTCAATAAACCGTCGCGCTCTATTTTCTTCTTAAAACGCCTCAGTGCTTTTTCCAGGGGTTCTCCTGGAGCTATTTCTATTCTCGACATTTGTTTTCACCCCCTAAAATATAGTTTAATTTTATACAAAACGTCTCTGAGTGTCAAGCACTATTAGTCTTTAGATGGCGGTTCATCGTCTTTCATGCCTTTTTTGAATTCGCCTATAGCTTTTCCGAAGTTCTTTCCTATTTCAGGCAATTTAGCGGCCCCGAATACCAAAAGGCATATGACTAATATTAAAATTAATTCCGGCATGCCTATACCAAACATTTAAACCTCCCAATTTTTGCGAAGCAAAAATTGATCCTGAGTCCCGATTTATCCGGGCGAGGGACTCTGTTTAATCTTCTCTAATATTTTATTCACATCCACATATCTCTTTATTAATCTCTTAACTATCAAAGCCTTTTCTTTATCCTCCGGCCTAATTTTAATGGCCAGGTCGTGTATCTTGGAAGCTGTTATATAAGTATGCTCTCGGCTAAAAAGAACAGGGATACTAGCGCTTTCTATCAATGACATTATTTTTGGATGAGGCATAATACCCCCTGTCAATATAATGCCTGATATTGAATTTTGTTTATGCTGTTTTCCTAAAAGATGCATGCTTAAAGCAGTCATGATTAAATCTTCTCTGTCGCCCGGCGTTATCAACAAAGACCCGTCTTCTATATAGTCAAGGGCATCGTGTGGAGACATTGCGCCTATCAGCACCTTCTTCACTTTATTTTGTATTCCTATCTTTTTTGAAATTAACTTTATATCTGTTTCTTCTATAATATGCTGTATGGTAGGCACGGAAAGAGATGGAGTATAAGGTATTACACCAAGGATATTTATGTCTTTTTTTTTCAAGCCAAGGGTAAGTATTCTTTTGATTTTTTCATATTTAGAACATGCTACTTTATTAACTATAACCCCTATTACCTCTACGCATTCTTTTTCAAACAAGGCCATATTGAGCTCTATCTCATCTATAGGTTTGCCAATCCCGCCAGAGGTTACAAGAATTACCTTTGCATCCAAAAGATTTGCCACTCTTGCATTTGAAAGATCAAATATAGAACCCACGCCTGCATGTCCCGTGCCTTCTATCACAACAATGTCTTTTCTTCTGGATATGCGCTTAAAAGACAATATAATATTCTTAACTAATTTTCTATGGCCTCCTCTTTTTATATATTTTTCAGTAAAACCTTTTTCTATTGCAATAGGGCTCATGTCCTTTACTGAGCCTTTCATCCCGCACACCTTTTCTATAAGCACCGAATCTTCGTCAACTTTATAACCATGTTCAAATACATATCTCTGTCCAACAGGCTTTATAAAACCTACGCTTTTAAATCTGTCCCTGAAAGCCTGTATGAGCCCAAGCGATACAGTGGTCTTTCCGTCATTCTGCTGCGTTGCTGCTATAAATATCCGTTTCTGGTTCATTGTTGGTTTTTTCCTGGCGTTTATTTCTTCTCCAATGTATTGTCACCGCTGAATTTTGCTAACTTTACAATTCGTGCCAGGCACCATTTGTAAAGTTAGCAAAATTGGTTAAGGAATCATATTTATCTCTTCTCCCACTTCAGTAGTTCTGTCACTTTCGATAATGTTGAGCCTTCGTCTATTTCTTTTCTCAGCCTATTTTCTGTTTCCATCACGCTCATAGCCCTATTTACAAATTCCACAGCTTTATCCCTAGGGACAACAACCACTCCATCATCATCCCCTAATACCCAGTCTCCGCTGAATACTTTTACGCCTCCTACATTTATGCTCACGCCTATCTCTCCAAATCCTTTAGGCTCGCCTGCTGAAGGAGAAATCATTTTTGAAAAAGCAGGAAATTTAAGGCTTCTTATCTCTTTGACATCCCGTATGGCCCCATCTATCACAACCCCTGCTATCTTTTTCTGAATAGCCCCATGAGTTGCCAATTCTCCCCATATAGCAGGCCCTACGCCTCCTGCGTCAATAACTATAACCTGGCCTTCATGGGCCATGTCAATTGCCTCAACAGGCTTTGCCCAATCCCCTGGGTATGTCCTTACTGTCAAAGCCTGGCCGCACATCTTTAAGCCGGGATTAACGCTTATTATGTCTTTTAAAGCGCCAAGCCTATGCATTGCATCAGAAAGATTTGAAGTAGAAATTTTTATAAGAATTTTTACAATGTCTTTCTCACCCACTCTTTTAAATAACTCTGTTTTTATTTTCTTCAACTGGTATATTGAACGTTTTATTTCTTCTGTAGCTTTTTTTGCGTCCTTTGATTTATTAATAGCTCCGCCTACTATAATTATACTTGCGCCTGCTTTAACGGCGTCAAGGGCTGTTTCAGAATTTATTCCGCCTGCCGCTGCTATTGGGATAGACATATGCTTAACAATATCCTTCAACTCGCTAAAAGGATTTCTGGCAGCCATCTGATCGTCAATAGAACAATGTATGCCAATATAATCAACTCCTAATTTTGCTACTTCAATTGCCCTTTTCTTGGCGTCTTTTATTGCTATCAGGTCAGCCTGTATCTGTGCGCCGTAATTATGCGCTGCCTCTACGCATTCTTTTATTGTTGAATCACTCGCAGCCCCAAGCACGCAGACAATATTTGCGCCAGCCTTTGCCGCAATCTCCACCTCTGTGCGGCCCGCATCCATGATCTTCATATCAGCTACGATTGTTTTATCAGGAAATCTTTCGCGTAATTTTCTGACAGCATTCAAGCCTTCGCTTTTTATTAAAGGAGTCCCTGCCTCTAGCCAATCAACTCCTCCCTTGACTGATTCCTCAGCGCATTTCATTGCGCGTCTCAAATCCACAAAATCTAAAGCAACTTGTAAAACAGGTTTCATATTATTCGCCTATTATTTGTACTATTATCTCGCGTTCTCTGGGCCTATTGTCAAAATCAATAAATATTATCTGCTGCCATTTTCCTAGCTGCATTTTATTGCTAACAAAAGGCACAGTTATCCCAGGGCCTAATAAAGTTGCTCTTACATGAGAATACCCATTTCCATCCTGCCATCTTATATTATGCTGATACGTGCCTGATTTAGGCGCTATCTTTTCAAAAAATGTTTTAAGGTCTTCTACGAGGCCGGGCTCATATTCAACTGTTGTGATGCCTCCTGTAGAGCCAGGCACAAAAACAGTTACAGAGCCGTTTTTAAGGTCAGAATTTAAAACAGCTGACGCCACTTCTGCGGTAATATTGATTATATCTGTATCGCCTTTAGTGCTGAGTTTTATTTTTTTGGCCACAATATTCATAAATTAAACACCCAAGTTGACACTTTTGACAATGTCAGAAGTGTCAACTACCAATTTTTATTTTTTTCGGTACGCCTCTAAATACGAGTCACAGTATAGCTGTTTTTCCATTAATAGCTCTGCTGTTATTAAACTGTCCATTAATTCTTTATCAGTTACGTCTAGTATTGCAGCGTCCAGGCCATTGGCTATAGCCATTGTTAAGAAAGTCCTATTGATCAAACTTTTATATTCAGCCGAGGAGCCCTGAGATACATTTGACAGGCCAAGCACTGTTTTCGGAGCTGGGTCAGCCAGCATCTTTGAATCCCTTATGGTCTTAAGAACCTCTTTGGCGTGCGATTGCGCAACGTTTACAGGCAGTATAACAGCGTCTAAATAAAGTTCGTTTGTATCAATTCCGTATTCCACGCAAGATGCCACTATTTTCATTGCGAGTTCCATCCTGCCTTCGCTATCCTTTGGAATACCGGCCTTATCCATGGTAAGGCCTATAATGGATGCGTTATATTTTTTGGCAAGACTGAAAAGGGAATTCATTTTTTCTTCATTTGCATTTACAGAATTTATTATTGGCTTTGATTTGCACAAGCTAAGGCCTAGTTCCATTACATCCTGTTTTGTAGTATCTATTGCTAGCGAGATATCAGTGACTTCTTTAATAGTTTTAACAAGCCATTCCATCGCCTCTTTTGGATTACTGGAGGCTGGGCCGACATTTACGTCAAGCGCATTTGCCTTACATGAAATCTGTTTAAGCGCAAGGCCTTGAATAACAGATTTGTCTTTTTCTTTTATAGCCTTTGCCACATCCTTAAACATCCCATTTATTCGCTCACCGATTAGAAACATTATGCGCCCTTTCGCTTTCAAACAACTTTACAAATTGACATTGTCAGTTTGTAAAGTTGTTTATTGCCTTTTTAACTTCGCTTACTGCCTTTGGGTGATTCATGACTAATATATCAGCGCCTGAATTTAAGTATGCTGTAGCTGTCGCTATCTCCCATAACACCCCTGTGTCTTTAGCGCCTGTCTTTGCTTCCTTGGCGCGCCACGCCTCCTGGCCTACAAAGCTTATCATTGGCATGGATAGCATCTTATCGCCTGAGAGGCCGGCAAGCCTTGTTCTTTCCATTATAGAATAAGTGTATTCTAAGCCGTATCCCAATGCGCCTGTTGCGTGATGTATCACTATTTTATCAGCAGGAAACTGCATATCGCAGATAAGTATGTTCAGCTGTTTCGCGATATTTATATCTATGGGGGCCTCTGAAATGATAGAGTGGCCCGCGCTAAGGCACGCGGCTGTCAGCGTTTTATAGTTATCCTGAGTTGCAATGCCAAACAGGCAATTTTCTCCTTTTGCTGCATTTGCGCAATGCGCCATAACCTCATTATCCTTTTCAGGAGAAAGGCCTCCTATTACTATTAGGGGGACAGAAACAGCTTTCAGGATTTTTTCCAGAGTTTTTCCAGCTTCTTCGCTAGAGGTGTTTTTTGAATCAGGGTGCGTGCTCGCAAGCCTCAGGCATATAAGATCAGCTGAAAATTTGTCCACGCAAAGTTTAGCCCACTCGCCAGGGTCTTTAAGAGCGTTTCCAAAATTTGATTTTAGCACCTCTGGCCAGGATTCTGGCTCCATATCCCAGACCTCCATTGCTACAACAGGAGGATTTGGGCATTTATCTTCGCCGTCTATAAAATAGATGCCTGTCTCGCCGCCTATCTTTATTGGTTTTTTTGCGCCAATTACAACTTCGCTAATCTTATCCTGCCATTTTTCAATCAATCTTTCCATTGCATCTCCAATGTATAGCCACCGTTGAATTTTGTCCGCCACAAAACTTTGGCGGACAAAATTGGCTAAGGAATTATATTTATTTTTTTCTCCTGTTTAAACAAATTATCAATAATATTCTCTAAATCGCTATCTGCTTCAACTACGCCTTTCCCTGTTTCGCTATTCTCTTGTATTTCATCCTGAAAACCAATATATCCGCCTATTTTTAAACCTGAGTTTTCTATTAGTTTCAATTTATCCGGCTCCAATTCGCCTTTTGATTTATTTATGACCAAAGTTATATCTTTTATCTTTACACCCGCGCTCTTTGCAGTATTAAACGCGTTTATTGCTGAATTGACTCCTACCATTGTAGGGTCGCTGACAAGTAAAAGTAAATCTATATCAGCTGCTGTGCGCCTCGAAAGATGTTCCATTCCAGCCTCATTGTCAATGACGACAAATTTATACTTTTTAGATATTTTAGCAAGATATTCTCTTAATATATTATTTACTGCGCAATAACAGCCAGGCCCTTCTGGCCTGCCCATAACAAGAAGGTCAAATCCATTTCCTTCTACAAGAGCTTCTTCCAGCCTCAGCCCAAAGAACTCGCTTTTAGAAAAGCTCTCAGGAGTTTGCTTTTTAACCTCTTCTCTTATGTCAGCAATGGTTTCCTCGTATTTTAACCCCAATGCTGCATTTAAATTAGAGTTCGGGTCTGCGTCAACAGCTAAAACAGGCTTTTGTATCTTTAAAAGATGCTGCACAAGCATTGCAGAAATCGTTGTCTTTCCAACCCCGCCCTTGCCAGCTATTGCAATAATATACGCCATTTTTTTATCCTGTAGGGGACAGTCATGCCTGTCCCCTACACAATTTTTAAATTGACAACATCTTCTTCACGCTTGGAAACAACTCTATATCAGTATGCGGCAGGAATAATGCCGCGCTGTAATTATTCATAAAAGATGAACTGGTGCTTAAATCCAAGTATGCCATTTTATTCGCGATTGTTTCTGCTTTATCCATTGCTTCGCTCGATAAAAGGCACATCTTTGCGCCGCTAACTGAAGTATTTCCTAAAAAAACAAAGCTCTTTTCAGGTAAATCTGGCAGGAGCCCTATATTTATCGCAGAACGAATGTTTAAAGCTGTCCCCAGTCCGCCAGCAATAAACACATGTTTAATGTCAGATTTTTTAAAGCCGGATTCTTTTAATAGCACTTCTATGCCTGTATAGATAGCGCCTTTTGAATGTATTAAATTTTTTATNNCGGTCTATTATTTTATTTTTCAATAATTCGCTTATAATATCTACTATACCAGAGCCGCAGATACCTTTTGGAGGCAGATTCCCAATAGTCTGTATTTCAAGAGAGCCATTCTTCACAGAAATATTCTGGATAGCGCCTTTCATTGCCCTTATGCCGCATTTTAGGCCGCCGCCTTCAAAGCATGGACCAGCTGAAGTAGAACACGACATTAACCATTCTTTATTGCCAAGCACAACCTCGCCGTTTGTGCCCAAATCTATAAAAAGCGATAGATCTTTTATTTTATCCATGCCTGAGGCAAGAACACCTGCTACTATATCTCCGCCTACATAACTTCCTATGCATGGAAGGCATGCCAAAAGCCCCCGCGGATTTATCTTTATGCCAGCTTCACTGGCTCTTATTACAGGCATAAAATTCACCGCTGGGATATAGGGGTCTTTTCTTATGTGTGTTGGGTCTATTTTTAAAAGAAGATGGGTCATTGTAGTATTCCCTGCTGACATAACAGCTGTTATGTCATCCAGAGTAAGCTTTGTTTCTTTAATAAGGCTATCAATAAGGGTATTTACGGTGTCTATAACTACATGGTGTAATTTTTCCAGGCCTTTTTCATGCTGCGCAAAGATAATCCTGGAAATCACATCTTCTCCAAAATCCACTTGTGGGTTATAGCTTGCTTTTGAACTAAGCACTTTCTGGGAATTCAGGTCTACAAGATAAGCGACAATAGTAGTTGTGCCTATATCTACAGCTACTCCAAAATTTTGTTTAGACCTGTCGCCCGGTTCTATCAACACAACCTCTGTGGTTCTATTCCTGTTCCCGAGAGTTACAGTAACTTCCCAGTTAGTCTCCCTTAAAAGCCTCGGCAGCTTTTTTATATTACTAAGCCCCATCTGCATTATATCAATTTCTTTATTATGTTTTTTTATCTCTCCGAGAAGCCTGTCAGCGTCTCCTGAGTTATCATCAATAGTAGGCTTTAGCAGTTTTAAAAATATTTTTGTAGATAACGGCCCATGCTTAAAAATCTTTGAAGCGCCTTTATAATGTTCTTCCTCTATTTCTTCAACAGGAGTATAAAGGCCTGCCAGGCGTTCTGCCTTTACCTCCTCTGTTAATATCTCCAAATCTCCTAATCGCGATTCTTCCGGAACCAAGACTTCCATATCAGATTTAGGAGTAGTTCTGCACGCAAGCACATAACCTTTCTCGCGCTCCAGCTCAGTTACCCTTCCGCTGTATTCTGTTATATAATCGCCTTTCTTGACTACAACCTTACACCTGCCGCACACACCTTCTCCGCCACAGCTATTATAAACATGTATGCCGGTTTTTAATGCTGCTGTCAGAAGGTCTGTTCCTCTATCTATTGAAACAGCCTTGCGTTCCGGTAAAAATGTGATTTTAAATTCTTCCATGGTAAGTTAAATTTTAACACTTCAGGAATACTTGGTCAATGTATAAAATAAAAACCTCGCAGATTGCTTAATAGCAACCTGCGAGGTTAAGTAGATTAGTTGATATGTTATTTCTGCATAACCTTTAACTCTGTTCCATCTGCTGGGCAATATTGCACATCTGATCCAAACTGTTTTCCGCAAACAGGGCAGAATTTAGAATCCATTGCATCGCCTACCAGCGCTCCGCCTGCTGCTCCTGCAGCGCCGCCTATTAAAGCGCCTTCAGCTGCATGGCCTGACTGATGACCTATGATAGCGCCTGCTCCTGCGCCTATCAAAGTGCCAACCCCTGCGCCTTTCTGTGTGCTTGTGCAGCCCGCTGCCATGACCAATAACAGCAATAATACCACTACTGTATATTTTTTCATCTTACACCTCCTATTTTTAATAATTATAGCACCTTTTTAAGCCTAGTCAAGCGCAATATGTCTACTTAATCAGCCTTATTCTATTCGGAGGCCAGTATATTAAAAATGCCTTACCCAGCAGATACTTTTTAGGCATAAAGCCCCAATATCTCGAGTCGCGGCTGGAAATACTATTATCTCCGAGCACGTAATAGGCGTCATTGGGAACTGTAACGTTTTGCCCTTCTGCGCCAAAATC
>DNHS01000059.1:23226-35954 GCA_003485765.1 Candidatus Omnitrophota bacterium
AATGCCTGCACTACAAATGTCCTTATTATTAGCGCCAGCACAATAGCTATAACTATCGGCTCAACCCATTCTTTCATCAAATAACGCATCTTATTGTTCATGTATCCCCTTTTCTATCTGTAAGGGACAGGCATGCCTGTCCCTTACGCTTATTTAGATTTTTAGCACGGCAAGGAATGCCTCCTGCGGTATCTGCACTTTTCCGAACTGCTTCATTCTTTTCTTTCCTTCTTTTTGTTTTTCCCAGAGTTTGCGTTTTCTAGAAATATCTCCGCCGTAACATTTTGCAGTTACATTTTTACTCATCGCTCTGACAGTTTCCCTTGCCACCACGTTATTGCCTATAGCTGCCTGTATTGCAACTTCAAACATCTGTCTCGGAATAAGCTCTCTGAGTTTCTCTGCCAGCACTCGGCCTCTATATTGAGATTTTTCTTTGTGGACAATTGATGAAAGCGCGTCGCATGGCTCGCCATTTATTAATATATCTAATTTCACAAGACTCCCTGGCCTGTATTCGCTTATCTCGTAATCCAAAGAGCCATATCCTCTTGTCATTGATTTTATTTTGTCATAAAAATCAACTATAAGTTCGGACAGCGGCATCTGAAAGGTAAGTTTTATCTTGTCCTGAGAAATGTATTCCGTTGATTTATATTCTCCGCGCCTTGATTTTGCAAATTCAATAACCATGCTTAATGTATCATGCGGCACCATTATATAAGTAACTGCGAATGGCTCTGAAATCTCAGCTATATTTTGAGGCTCCGGCAATTTACTGGGATTGTCAACTTCTATAATTTTCCCTTTTTTGTCTTTAACCCTGTAAACAACGCTCGGTGTAGTAATAACAAGATTCAGATCGTATTCTCTTTCCAGTCTTTCCTGGGAGATTTCCATATGCAAAAGTCCCAGAAAACCAGCTCTGAACCCAAAACCTAATGACTGGGAATTTTCAGTTTCATATACAAACGACGAATCGCTTAATTCTAATTTTTCAATGGCATTTTTAAGAAAATCAAAATCCTTTACATTAACAGGGTAAATGCCGCAAAACACCATCGGTTTGAGCTGTTTATAGCCAATTAAAGGTTTATCTGCCGGCCGCTTGGCATCAGTGATGGTATCTCCATTTTTTACATCCTTGGCTTCTTTTATCTGACAGATAGCATAACCAACCTCTCCGCACGAAAGACTGTCCACAGGTTCCATTTGAGGCCTGAATATGCCTACATCCTGAACCTCATATTTTTTAGAGCTGGACATCATAAGTATGTTCATGCCTTTTCTAATTACGCCATTTACGACCCTTACGTAAACTATTACACCCCTATAAGTATCATACGCCGAATCAAACAACAACGCCTGGAGCGCTTCGTCTTTACTGCCGCTCGGCGGAGGCACGTCTTTTATTATTCTCTCAAGAAGTTCCAGGATTCCAGTGCCTTCCTTAGCGCTGACAAGTATTATTTCATCGTCTTCAACACTCAAAATGCCTTTTATCTCACTCTTAACTCTTTCAGGGTCTGCATTCTGCAGGTCAATCTTATTTATGACAGGAATTATGGTGAGTTTCTTGTCAAGCGCATGCTGCAGGTTTGCAACTGTCTGGGCCTCCACGCCCTGAGCTGCGTCTACAAGAAGCACTGCGCCTTCGCAGGCTGATAGAGATTTTGAAACCTCATAACTAAAGTCAACATGGCCTGGCGTATCAATAAGATTTAATTCATAAATATCGCCGCTAGCTGCCTTATACGACATCCTTACAGCGCTTGCTTTGATAGTAATCCCGCGTTCCCGCTCCAGATCCATATCATCCAGCAGCTGATCCCTGAACTGTCTCTTATTGACCGTGTCGGTAATTTGAAGTAACCTATCGGCAAGCGTGGACTTGCCGTGGTCTATATGCGCGATAATACAAAAATTCCTTATCTTACTCTTATCCATATGTCTAAAATTTTAAAATCTCGCTAACTTTACAAATGGTGCCAGGCACGAATTGTAAAGTTAGATGCTGAGGGCTAGGTTTTTGCCGAAATCCAGGTATGATTTGGCTATTTTTTCGCTAGAGGCTTCTACGTATATCCTCAAGATTGGCTCAGTTCCTGACAATCTTAAAATCAACCAGCTGTTGTCTGTCATTATAAACTTATGGCCGTCAAAAGATTTTATTTCCTTAACAACTTTGCCGCAAACCTGTTTTGGCGGGTTAGTTTTTAATAGCTCCATCAATTTTTTCTTTTTCTCGTCAGGATAATCCATATCTATTCTCTGGTACAGGAATGCGCCGTATTCTTTTTCAACATCCTTTATTATTTCCAGTATGCCTTTTTTTCTGTGCGCCATCATTTCCACGAGAAGCGCGCCAAGAAGCATGCCGTCTCTTTCAGGCATATAATTTTTCACTCCTATGCCGCCTGATTCTTCTCCGCCAATAAGAATGTCTTCATCCAGCATAAGCCTGCATATATACTTGAACCCTACAGGGGTCTCGTATAATTTCAGGTTGTATTTTTTTGCGATAAGGTCTATAAGAGTAGTATTTGAAACTGTTTTTACAACTCCTCCTTTCCAAAGCCTATCTTCTACAAAATGAAGTAACAGTAGCGCCATTATCTGGCCTGCGCCCATGAATTTTCCGCCAGGTATAACCGCGCCTATCCTGTCCGCGTCTCCATCATTAACTATACAGATATCATATTTTGCTTTTTTGTCTTTCATTATATGGAAGGTTGCCTCTAGGTTTTTCGGAATAGGTTCGGGATTCACGCCTCCGAATAAAGGATCTCTCCCTGTCCTCATCTGGGTAATTTTTATCTTCGTGCCTTTGAGTATCTCAGGGATATAGCCATCTCCTACGCCGTGCATGCAATCAACCAGCACATTGATTTTAGAGTTTTTTAAATGTTTGAGGTCAACATAAGCCCTTGCAAATTTCATGTAGTCTTTTTTTAAATCTACAAGCTCTATCATGCCTGAGGCTACGCCTTTTTTAAACTCCACAGACTGTACTGGGTTTTTGCCCAAAAGAGCCTCTACTGATTTTGTAATTCCTTCGTCAGCAGTGCCAGCGTAAGGCGCTTTTATCTTCAGGCCGTTATAATAAGGCGGGTTATGGCTCGCTGTTAGCATCAAGCCGCCTGATAATTTTTTACTTTTTATGGCAAAACTCACTAGTGGGGTAGGGACAGCCTTATCTGAAAGCAAAACCTTGATCCCATTGCCAGCTAAAACCTCTGCTGCGAGTTCAGCGTATTTCTCAGATAAAAATCTCCAGTCATAGCCGACTACAAAAACCGCGTCTTTCGCTTTAAAATGGTCTGCGACTGCCTGCGAAGCTATTCTTACGTTTTCAAATGTAAAGTCCTGAGATATTATTGCCCTCCAACCGTCTGTTCCAAACTTAATGCCCATTTTATCGCCCTTTCCTTAGTTTTTCTACTGCTTCTTTTTTATCCTTCGCCCCGAAGAAATACGACCCAGCCACAAGAATATTTGCGCCTGCGTCAATAATTGATCGGGCATTCTTATCATTTATACCGCCGTCTACTTCTATGTCTCCTGAATAAATTTTCCTTAACGTCTTTATTTTTGGCAATACATTTTCTATAAAACTCTGTCCGCCGAACCCTGGATGAACAGACATAAATAACACCATATCCACATCTTTCAATATACCCTCTATGCATAAAGGCGAATCAGGATTTAAAGATATGCCTGCTCTTTTCCCAAAAGACCTAATCTTTCGCAGCGCTTCTTTTACCCTGCCTTCATCTATTTTATCCGCAGTTCTAGACATTCCTTTTTTTAACTCTTTGATCTTTGCTCTCTGCTCTAAGCCGTAAGCTTCTGCATGTATCGTAATAATATCACTTCCTGCTTTTACAAAATCTTTAATAAATTTATGCGGCTCTTCGATCATAAGATGCGCATCCAGCACCATATCAGTACATCTCCTTACAGCCTCAACTATCAAGGGCCCTATTGTAATATTAGGGACAAAATTTCCATCCATTACATCAAGATGTATTATATCAGCGCCTGAATCTTCAACACGCTTTATCTCATCCTTAAGAATTGAAAAATCAGCTGACAATAAACTCGGAGCTATTAATATTTTTTTATTCATAAACACCTCTTATAATACCAACTCTTTTTCTATTTCTCTCTGCTCCCTGTCTTCAAGTTCTCCTATCACAGCTATATTAAGGCTAGAGCTATTGAATATGCTCTGACTAACGCGCTTTATATCATCTGCTGTAACAGATTCCACCTTTTTTATAATATCTTCTCTATCTGGCAGTTTGTTCAAAGAAGCCGCATAATCTCCGAGCCACAACATATGCTCCACTGTATCTTCCAGCGCCATCAGAAGCTGGACTTTAAAAAATTCCTTCGCCCTTTTTAATTCGCCTAGTGTAACATATTTTTCTTTTATTCCTTTCAATTCCTTTAATATACATATGATAGCCTCTTTGGCCTTTTTATGCTCTGTGCCTGCGTGCACCACAAACGCGCCTGTTTCATTATATCTTTTAACCTCTGCGCCAATTTCGTAAGCAAGGCCTTTTTTTTCTCTTATATTTTCAAACAGCCTGGATGACATATTTGCGCCTAAAATAATATGCAAGATAGTGAGGGCAAATCTATCCTTATGGTTTTTTCCAAAAGAATGCAGGCCTATACATAGATGCGCCTGCTTTGTATCTTTACACAAAATCTTCATACGAGGCTTTGATTGATTATTGCAGAAGGCCTCTGCAGGTTTAATTTTCCCTTTTATGGTTCCGGTAAATATTTTTTTAAGCCTTGATTCTATTGCGCCATGATCCAGGTTGCCGCATAAAGCCACAACTATATTCTGAGGAGTATAATTTGTATTTCTATATTCAATTATATCTTTTCTTAAAACAGATCTCACTGAATCTATACTGCCGGCGATAGATAAACCAAGAGAATTGCCAGGCCACATAATCTCTGCCAGTATATCATGCACATGGTGATTAGGAAGGTCCTGATACATCTTTATCTCTTCTATTATAACTCCGCGTTCCCTCTCAAGCTCTTTCTCGTCAATGCTTGCGTTTAAGACCATATCAGATAAAACTTCCAAGGCTATCTCTTGGTGCTTAAAACTTACCTTTGCCAGAAAACATGAAACCTCTTCTGATGTAAAGCCGTTTAAAGAGCCGCCTCTTCCCTCAATCTCTTCTTTCAACTTTCTGCAGCTTCTTGACGGAGTGCCTTTAAAAAGCATGTGCTCCAGAAAATGAGACATCCCGGAGTTTTTCTCGTCTTCATTTCTAGAGCCTGCCCTTATCCATATGCCTATGGCCATAGATTCCATATTGGACATATGGTTTGTTACAAGCGTTAAACCGTTGTCAAGTTCTGTCTTTTTGTACATGTAAGTCTAAGTAATTCTGTAATATTAATTGCGCCGCTATTTTATCTAAATTTTTCCGGCGCTTTTTTCTGGACACATCCGCTTCTAATAAAATCCGCTCGCCTTGCGCAGTTGTAAGGCGTTCGTCTATCATCTCCACTTCAATCTGAATCTCTTTTTTTATTTCATTGACAAAAGCTATAACAAGATTCGCGCTCTTGCCTTCCGTGCCGTCCATATTCAATGGAAGCCCTACAACCAGCCTACATGCGTTGTATTCCTGCGCCAAATCCTGTATCTTTTTTAAATCGTTTTTTATGCCTTTACGCTCTATTGTCCCAACAGACTGCGCTATTATATTCAACGGATCGCTTACAGCAACCCCTATACGTTTTTCTCCGAAGTCAAGCGCTAGTATCCTCTGCAAAAGCTTTAAATGTCCTGACAAGATTCTTTACCTCCTGAGCCCTGTTTTTATTGCAAACAAGCGTCCCTGATTTTGTCTGCACAATAATTATATCCTTAAGCCCTATTGCGCCTATCTTGTGGCCTTTATCGCCGACTATAATAGAATCTTTGACATCTATAATGCTGGAATTGGAAAGTATGACATTTCCATCTTCATCTTTATCGTATATCTCTTCAATGCTTGACCATGATCCTATATCCACCCAATCAAAGCCTGCCTTGATGCAAAATATTTTATTAGCTTTATTCTTTGAAGCAGGTTCCATGATAGCATAATCTATGGAAATTGGGTTGAGTTTAGAATATTCTTCCTTAAGCCTTATAGAATAACCAGCCTTGCCTTCAAACCTGCAAGTATCTTCAAGGCTGTAATACAGATCCGGCATGTATTTTTTCATCATGTTTAAAATAGAGCTTGTTTTCCAGACAAATATGCCGCTGTTCCATAAATAATTTTTATTTTTATACAGCATCTCGGCTTTTGCTTTTTTAGGCTTTTCGATAAATCTCTTTACATAGTAATATCCCATGATTTTTTTGCCTGTCTCTATATACCCATAACCTACAGACGGGTATTTGGGCTTTATGCCTATTGTTAAAAGACTTGCTTCTGATTCCGCAACCTTTCCAGCAAATACTAAATCCTTAAAAAATACCTTTGTATTTTTTATTATATGATCTGCCGGCAGAACCACCATTGTAGCATCCCCAAATCTTCTCTCCAATATAAACGCGCTCAGGCATAGCGCAGGCGCCGTATCCCTGCCAACAGGCTCCAGTATGATATTTTCCTTTTTCAGGCTTATTATGTAAGGTTTCAAGCTGGAAACCTGATTTTTTGTGGTTACAATAAATATATTCTCTGCGGGTAATTTTTCCTTCAGCCTCTCAATGGTCTCCTGGATCATTGCATTTTTTGTACCAAGAGATATCACATGCTTTGCTTTGCCAGCTGTGCTCTTTGGCCAAAGCCGCTCGCCTTTGCCGCCTGCCATTATAACTGCGTACATAAATTATCCTCCACCTTTTAAGGTTTTTACAAAATTTCCTACTTTTTTTACCAAATCTTTCTTTCCAATGTTGTTCTCAATAATTTTTATTATCGCGCTTCCAACAATTGCGCCATCAGATACCTTTTGAATCTCTTTTACCTGGCCAGGGGTTGATATCCCGAAACCAACGCATACGGGTATTTTAGTAATATTTTTTATAGCCCTTAATTTTGCGCCTATATCCTCTGCCAATTTTTTCCTTGCGCCTGTTGTTCCAGTAAGAGAAACATAATATATAAAACCTGAAGAAGCTTTTGCAACTTTTTTTATTCTATCAATGGAACTTGTAGGCGCCAGGAGATGTATTATTGAAAATCTATTTTTCTTTGCGATTTTACATAATTCTATTGATTCTTCTGGAGGCAGATCAGGAATAACAACTCCGTCTACTCCGCTATCTACAGCAGTGTTGATAAACTTCTCAAGCCCGTAATGAAAAACTAGATTATAATATATTAGAAAAACTATAGGGGTTTGTATTTGTAATCTGGCATTTCTAACCAGGTTAAAAACGCTGGCTAAAGTTGTTTTGCTCTTCAGGCCGCGCTCAGATGATTTCTGTATTGTGGGCCCATCTGCCATAGGGTCAGAGAAAGGCACGCCAAGCTCAATAATATCCGCGCCTTTTGAGGATAACTCGAATATTAATTTCTTTGTAACCCCTAAAGACGGATCTCCTGCCATTATAAAAGCGATAAATGCTTTCTTATTTTTTTCTCTTAATTCTCTAAATTTTTTATCAATGCGATTCATTTTTAATTATATCAATATCTTTATCGCCTCTGCCTGATAAGCACACGACTATTATTTTATTCCTACTTATCTTCGGCGCTAATTTCTTCACTGCATAATATATTGCATGGCTGGGCTCCAAAGCTGGTATTATGCCTTCTATTTCCGACAACATCTTAAACCCTTCAAGCGCTTCTTTATCAGTCACGCTTACATATTCAGCCCTTTTTGTGTCTTTATAATACGAATGCTCCGGCCCTACGCCTGGATAGTCCAGGCCAGCGGATATTGAATGAGCTATTTTTACCTGGCCAAATTTATCCTGCAAAAGATAGCTTTTTGTTCCATGCAAAACCCCTACAGAACCTTTACAAAGGCTTGCTCCGTGCTTTTCTGTATTAAGACCTAAGCCAGCTGCTTCTACACCAATAAGTTTTACATTTGTTTTAAAAAACGGGTGGAAAAACCCCATTGCATTGCTTCCTCCGCCAACGCACGCGACCATATAATCAGGAAGCCTTTTCTCGTATTTCATAAACTGCTTCTTCGTCTCTTTGCCTATTACTGATTGAAAATCTCTCACTATCATTGGATATGGATGCGGGCCTATGGCAGAACCTATGATATAATAAGTATTTCTTACATTAGTAACCCAGTCTCTTATTGCCTCGCTTGTAGCGTCTTTCAAAGTTTTGCTTCCAGAGTAAACAGGAATTACTCTTGCTCCAAGAAGCTTCATCTTAAATACATTAAGAGATTGCCTGTGAATATCCTCTTCTCCCATATACACATCGCATGTAAGTCCGAATAAAGCAGCGCTCGTGGCAGTAGCTAAGCCATGCTGTCCTGCGCCTGTCTCAGCAATAATGCGACGCTTCCCCATCTTAACAGCCAAAAGCGCCTGGCCTAAAGTATTGTTTATTTTATGAGCTCCGGTATGAAGAAGATCTTCTCTTTTTAAGTAAATTTTCCTGCCTATCTTCTTGGATATGTTTCTCGCAAGATAAAGTGGGGTAGGCCGCCCTGCATACACTTCCAGTAAATTATCTAATTCTTTTTTGAATTTAGTATCTTTTTGCGCTACTTTATACTCTTTTTCAAGCTCTTCAAGAGCCATCATAAGAGTCTCAGGCACAAACTTCCCGCCAAATAGGCCAAATTTCCCAAATTTATCAGGCAACATAGTAATAGCTCCTATATAAAATATAGATTATATAGAAAAAAATAACACCTGTCAACAGAACAAAAAATTTATTACTTAACCTTTGGTCAACCTCGGAGGTTACCCAATTGGGTAACCTCCGAGGTTGACCAGGTGAAATTTTTTATTATTCAATCAAGCATTAAGCCCTTTATTTTAGCCAATTCTCTCTGATAAGAAATCCTATTTTCTACAAATTTTTTATATGAAAACGAGTTAATATCTAAAATATTCTTGTACTCGCAAATACCATCTGTTACTGTCCCGTCAGAAACATACTCATTATAAGAAGAATACCTCCATTCTTCAGGTTTATTGACAATGCATGCTGTTACAGGGTTCAAATGTATGTATCTTGTAAGATGAAGCAATTGTTCATCGCTATCTACCAGAACCTTTTTAAACTTACTTTCCCATAACGGACCTTTGCGGTTATGTTTAATATTGAAATATCGAGTATGGCTATTTAAAATATGCATCATAAAATCTGATATGCCATTATCTTTTAACTGCTTGAGTACCAGATGGATGTGAGTTGGCATAAAACAGTAACAGATTATCTGTATCAGTCTTTTACCATCCTGTACATCTTTTTTTGATCGTTGAAAATCGCGTTCTTTATATCTGGAAAAACTGGTTAGGTGTCTTTCTATGTTATAATAACTTATTAGCTCTTTGATTCTTAAAAATTCAGGATCATTATTAAATATTACGAATTCTGCTATGCTTTTAGTATAAATATGATAAATTTCGCCAGTAACTATACTCATCTCCTCCTCCTGGTTATAACCATGGTCAACCTCCGAGGTTACCCATATGGGTAACCTCGGAGGTTGACCATGGTGCTTTCTATTATATATGACACATCTGGATGGGATTTTCTTTCAAAAAATTGAAAATTATTACACAGAAATAAAAACCCCGCGCCTTTTTAAAAAAGGTGCGGGGATATGTGATTTTTGTAGGGGACGGTTTCAAACCGTCCCCTACCGCATATTTTATTTGTTAAATCTGTATTCCCAAGGCCTCTACAATGGTCTTATTAAGATTTGTTAATGTGCAATTCGTAAGATTGCCTTGACTTTCGTTAAAAAGCGCTAATACCGCTTGCAATATATTGTCATTATTAATTTGCACAAAAGCTAAATTTACAGCTTGCGTTAACGCCTCAAGTAATGCTGGTTCAAATTTACCCCTGACTTCTTGGTATTGAGCATCATCAGCCACTAGTATCGCTACACTGACTTTCCCTCTATCAATTAACTGCGAAATTGCTTCAGGCGTTACACTGCCATCTATAACAACACTTGCAGGGAGTGTTATTATTTTTGTATCATCTGCATGGGTTTCGAAAAAATTATTCTTTGTAAGGACTATATCAGCGTCATTGTTTACTATAATATCTCCAACAACAGCATCTGTAACCAAAGCTGCTCCGCGATATCCTGCATCTTCCGTAGAAGGCATATGCTGTGGTACAGCACTATGCGCCCCCTCTTCTAGCTGATAAGGATTTTCATCATGAATTTCCTGCAGTATTTTGGCAAATCCTTTAGTCTTTAATTGTTTAACTAACTCCTCTCTCCCTGCTTCTGTTATGCCTCTGTACCCCTTTAATAACGTTATTAGTTCATAAAGTTCATGTCTCGCTAAATTCCCTTCTGTTCTTATATTTTCTTCCTTATCTACATATACATTACCGTTACGTATTCCATAATGTCCTGCTACGCCGCCAGTATCAGCGCTAAGGTTTTCTATGGCATAACATCTGATTCCATATTCTCTTATCGTTAGTATCAAGTTCGTCTCTGAATGCGGATCCAGACCTAAATCGCGCTCCGACATTTCTTCAGCCCTATCAGAACCGAATGCTTTACGAAGCACGCTATTTACCACAACATGCTGCGTTGGTGTTATAAAACCTATATTAGCGCCTCTGCCGCCTATTTTTTCATTTGCAGCATCTGTGTTGCCTTGACCATCAACACCTTTCTGCCCGACATATTCATTATGGACATCTCCATAACTTGGCACGGACATACCAATAGCTAACATGGTCAATAAAAGAAGTACGGGTAATACGATTTTTCGTGTAAGCATATTTTTCTCCTTTTTTTACTTCAGAGCTGGAACCCAGCCTGTTTTTAATGATGAGCGGTATAGCTTATCATCTGTTTTTGTTGTTACCCTCGGGCTAATCACAACATATGAATAGCCTTCATCAGCTAATATATTTGTTAGCGCTGGCGTATGAAATCCGCCTGCTATAAGCGCAGCTATCTTTACATTATCCTTTTCCATTCTTTCCTCGGATTTTCTCACAAAAATCCTGTCTCTTTCTCCTGCTGTTGAATAAAATTTCTCTATGGTAGACATATTATCGCTTATTACATAATAATTATCAGACACATCTAATCCCAAGTTTAATTCGACAGACTTTTTCTTTAAAAAATCAGCCAAAACTTGAGGATCAAAATCTTTTTTATTATCTAAAAAATAATTATATTCTTCTGGAACAAGCTTTACCTTAAGCATTTTATCCATTATTGACAATGCCGCTGAGACTCTATGGAGGGCCTTTTGGTCATCATTTTCTGATATGGCTTCATGGATTTTATTTTCTAGCAATAGCTCTTCTTTAAATAGATTGTTTACGTTGAGTTTTTTAAGCGCTGACTGATATTCATCATAAAGCTTTTTTTCTTCATCGTTAAGTTTGCCATTCAGCATCTTTGTAATGCCAATCTTTTGCTCTAATTCATTTATCTTTATCAGATTTGAAAATTCGGTAAATTTCGCTACATCTATGTTTTTTTTCTGAATAATATTATTCAAGGATTTATAATAGGCCGTAAGGCCCAAGATTTCACTTTCATAATCCTTTTTAGCTTTATCCATTTCTAATAAATCAGCGTTATAGATTTTTAGTTTAAGGGTATCTGCTGCCACAGTCAATTTATTAACATATTCCAAAGCAATGTCTTTGAATTTATCCATTTCCCACAGAGTGTTTATCTGCTCCTCGTACATATTCTTATCTTCAATGCCCTGAAAAGACATAGGATAATCAGAGGCTATGTTTAGATACTCCTCTCCTCTTAAAACACCTTCTTTTAGAAGCTCATCTGCTTTTTGCTTTCTTTTTCCTAAAGAAGCCCAGAACCTGAGGTATGAATAATTTCTATTGCTTATTCCGCCTTCTTTTAGTATAAGGTTCAAGTTGTTATTTTTTATTAAACTTTCTATGATGCCTGCTATATTCTTCTGCGCTTCATAATTTGCATGGGCGTCCTGGATATGCACTATAAGCTTGCCGTTTGTGCCTTCGTGAGTTTCTATTATTGAGCCATATTGACTAGGTATGGTAATTTCATTTAAAACTATAGGGCTTGTTGACGTTGTAACATTAGGAGCTGCTTCTGCAGATTCTTGCTTTTCTCCTATGTCTTGAGATGCCTTTTGCTGTTTTTCCCATACAGTCTCAGCATAGCACAGACTAACGCCAAATATACAAACTAGCGAAATTGCAAATGAAGTCCACATGGGCTTAAACCCATGGCTACTTGGGCAAAATACTGAGCGGCCATTGCCTATCTGCACTCTGAAAGATGTAATTTTCTTCTCGTTTCGTTCGGAACTTTTCTGGCCGCGAATGTATAAAACTTGCAATAGTTTTTTCATCTAATCCCCTTTCTATGCTATAGCTATTCGCATCTAAACACATTTTAAAACTATTAATAGTATACCATTTCAACCAAATCTTGTCAAGCTAACTTTGCATTCAACAATGTGCCTTTTGTAAAGTTGTTTAATCAATAATTATCTCGCATTTTGGGATAGAATTAAGAAATGCTCTGCCATAGAATTTGTTTATTATGCGGCTATCAAG
>DNHS01000004.1:0-12772 GCA_003485765.1 Candidatus Omnitrophota bacterium
AGGCCTGGTATGTATGCCGCATTCTCCGCCGCATTTACTTGTGCCGATCCAGCGTCCGGCGCGCTCGTCTTCTTCATTAGTTATTTTAGTGCATGGAGCGCATCCAAGCGACCTGTAACCTTCAGCATAAAGAGGGTTTACCTTAACGCCATTAAGAGCCAGATACTGCCAGACCTCTCTTTCCTTCCATATAAGAATAGGGTTTAATTTAATCAACCCTTTATCGCGCTCTTCAACCTCTTTAAAGTCTGTGCGTGTCCTGCCTTCTGTGCAGCGTAAACCCGTAACCCAGCATGTGACTTTCATCTCCTCAACAGCCCGTTTGACTGGTTCTACCTTCAAGATATCGCAGCACTTGTCAGGGTTTGTTTCATAAAGCCTGCCTGGTATTTCTGAGTCATTCTTATAGACTTTCAATTCAGGATATCGCGTCACCTCCTGTTTCATAAATTCCACGGTTTCTTTAGGCTTAAATCTTGTTGTTACAATAAACCCGCGTATCTTGGAATTTGCCCTTTTAGCAAGATCCCATACTGCCACTGAATCCTTACCCAGGCTATTCGCGACCACCAACCCATCCCCATACTTTTCATAAGCCTCTTCTATAAGGGCCAGAGACCGCTCAACTTTTTCCTTAAAATTCAGTGTTTCTACTAATTCCTTTAAATCATCTTTGTTTTCCAACAAACTCATAACTACCCCCTCCTTTTTTTATAATGCTTACTATGTCTATCATATTAGTAAAGTATACAGTATTTCTAAAATATTGTCAAGCAAAAAATGCCAAATTATAGCTGCATCCAATCTTTCAATACTGGCTGGTATCCTTTGGCCGCCAGCATTGCCTTGATCTCTTCCACATTCCTTGTATCTGAAATTTCAAATTGAGAAGGATTCAACCCCTCATGAAATTCTATAGTATGTCCGCCTACCTTGGTAGAGGAACCAGCTGACATACGGGTAATGCCTAGGGGCAGCAGGTTTTCTCTAAGTTCAGGGCTTTCGCGCGTCGATATGGTAATCCCGAGCCGCGGTAAAAAAATTCTTAAAGCAGTAACTATCTGCGTTATATTCTTGTCACTGATATCGCTCGATATCTTAAAATCTCCGAGATGAGGCTTAATCCTTGGTATAGATGCTCCTATTTCTACATCATAAAATTTATCCTGAAGGTATTTCGCGTGAAGCCCCATAAAAAAAATCTCTCTTCGCCAGTCATTCAGCCCCAATAAAACCCCTATATTTACATTCCTGATGCTATTTTTCGCAGCTCTTTCCGGCGCGTCAAGCCGGAACAGGTAATCCTTTTTAGGCCCTCGCTTGTGCACCATGTCATAAATTACTTCATCATATGTTTCCTGATATAAGGTTAATCCGTCTACGCCTTCGGCCGCTATCTGGGCATATTCACTTTCTGTAAGCGCGTATATCTCTATAGATATTGAGCTGAAATATTTTTTTAATACCCTGACACAGTCTTTGATATACTCTAGCGGACTCTTTTCTAGAGACTCTCCTGTAAGAATTAAAATATGCCTGAGCCCTGTTGATGAAATAAATATAGCTTCCTTTTCCACTTCTTCAAGGCTTAGTTTTTTCCTGGCAACATCATTTCTGGAATTGAACCCGCAATAGGCGCACTGATTTTCGCAGTAATTGGACAAATACATCGGCGTATACAGCTGGATAGTCCTGCCGAAATGCCTTAATGTTAAGCCATGCGCCTTCTGCGCCATATCCTCCAGATAATTTTCTGCGGCAGGAGAAAGGAGCGCTAAAAACTGGGATTCACTTTGCCTCTCCGTTTCAATTGCCGTCTCTACCTCCTGAGGCGAAATATTATGAAATATTTTTTCAAAATCAAAGTCTTTATATTTTAGATAAATATTATAATAGCTCATTTTGCGCTTTTTAATTTTCTTCTTTTCGTAAGAATCCTGTAAGCGGCGAAGACGCAGTTGCGCAAATTCTAGTGGAAGAAAGGCCTGCGAGATATGCGCGCCTGCCTGCTTTAACCGCATCCTTAAATGCCTTTGCCATGTTAGCTGGATCATTAGCTATAGAGATAGCAGTATTAACAAGCACTGCAGCGCATCCCATCTCCATGCATTCACAAGCTTCGGAAGGCCTGCCTAAACCCGCATCCACTATTACAGGAATCTTTATCTCATGGACAATTATATCAACAAGCTCCCTCGTCTTAATACCCCTATTGCTTCCTATAGGGGATCCCAGCGGCATAATAGCAGCAGCGCCTGCATCAACAAGCCTTTTCGCCATCGATAAGTCTGGGCTCATATATGGAAGCGCCACAAAACCTTCTTTTACAAGGATCTCAGTAGCTTTGAGCGTCTCAATATTATCTGGAAGCAGATATTTGTTATCCTGTATAACTTCTATCTTTATCCAGTTGCCAGCTCCGCTTGCCTTTGCGAGCCTTGCAATACGCACAGCCTCATCAGCATTTCTTGCGCCGGAAGTATTCGGCATAATTATACATTTTTTAGGGATGTAATCCGATATATTTTCTGTTTTTGAACTAAAATCCACCCGTCTCAGCGCAACAGTAACAACATCTGGCACTACGGACTCCAGAACATGCCTCATTAGTTCATAGCTTGAAAATTTACCAGTGCCGATAAATAACCGGTTATTTATTTCTCTTCCGCCTATGGTCAATATATCATCCATTTTATCCTCCGCTTTTTTCCTTTTCTTTTATGAGCCTATCCTTAAAGTTCCTGGCCCTGCCTATTATATCTTCTGCCTGTATTATACCCCTGATAACGGCTATGTTTTTTGCGCCTTGTTTTAAAATCTCACCCAAATTCGACAGATTGATACCGCCTATAAAAACCACGGGTTTTTTAGCAATCTTTAAAACTTCTTTTATATCTTTGGCGCCAAGAAAATAATCCTTTGTCTTTGTAGGAAAAATTGGGCCATATGCTATATAATCAACATCCTCTTTATCCGCCCTGTTTAGCTGAGCTAAAGAATGCGTTGACACGCCTATTATTTTACTCTTTCCTATTATATTCCTTGCTTCAGTTATGCTATATTTTAGCGTATCTTCCTGGCCAAGATGTACGCCGCTAGCGTTGCTTTCCCTGGCTATGAGCGGATCGTCATTCACTATGAATATAACGCGCTTTTTTTCGCAAAGGCTTGAAAGTTCACAGGCGAGTTTCACTAGTTTATCTCTATCCTTACTCTTCTCCCGCATCTGTATAATATCAACTCCGCCAGAAATAGCAAGGCTTGCTATCTCTACAGCACTTCTACTTAAACCATACTCTTCACTTATCACCAAATATAAACTGTAATCATTGATCTTTAACACCTTATCTTCTCCGTTTGAGATTAGCAAGACTTGAAAAAGACCCAATTAATGAGTAGGCGCGGCCAAGAATATCGCGAAGTTCTTTCCTTTGTATGCATAGCGGCAGAAAAAAATAGACTATACCCCCTAAGGGCCTTAACAGCAAATTCCTCTTTAATCCTTGCCGGAATATTTCAAAATCCACCTTTTCTTCGAAAGTAAAACCCTGTTTGGTCTTCTTGTCTTTCACTAATTCCAGCGCAGCTATAAGGCCAAGATATCTTACATCCCCCACTAAAGGCAAGTCTTTAAACCCTTCCATAGTTTTATGAAAAAAAGGCAGTATTTTTCTTACCCTTTCCAGAACGTTTTCCTCTTCAAATATCTCTAAACTTGCCAAGGCTGTTGCGCAGGCAAGCGGATTTGCGGTAAAAGTGTGGCCATGAAAAAAAGTCTTCTTTTCTTTGTAATCCGCATAGAATGCCTGATATATCTTATCCGTGGTCAGGGTTGCGCCAAGGGGCAAATAGCCTGCGGTAATACCCTTGGAAAGACAAAGAAAATCAGGCAAGAGATTTTCTACATATTCACAGGCAAACATCTTTCCCGTTCGCCCGAATCCGGTAGCTACCTCATCAATGATTAAATGCACATTGAACCTCTTGGCTAAACTTGCAGCCTTTGCCAGATATTCTTCAGGATAGATTATCATTCCTCCTGCGCACAAAACTAAAGGTTCAAGAATAATAGCTGCTATTTCCGTAGATTTTTCTTTCAATATTTTTTCCAGAGGACCAATGCAATCAATATTGCAAGACATTCTGTCTTTATTTATCGGGCAACGGTAGCAATACGGAGAAGGCGCCTTGAAAGAAGAATAAAATAACGGCGAGAACACTTTATTGA
Source organism: Candidatus Omnitrophota bacterium (assembly GCA_003485765.1). Taxonomy (GTDB): domain Bacteria; phylum Omnitrophota; class Gorgyraeia; order Gorgyraeales; family Gorgyraeaceae; genus UBA10183. Next base: position 4,229 of record DNHS01000004.1, read on the forward strand.
AAAGATCCACTCCACTCACGCTCATTGTCCCGATAGTATCGCCGTGATAACCGTTATCTAAAGATACGAATTTTATTTTTTTATTTACTCCTATATTCTGCCAATACTGGAAAGACATCTTAAGCGCAACTTCCACTGCCGTCGACCCATTATCAGAGAAAAAAACCCTGGTTAAATTTCCAGGCGCAATAGAGATAAGTTTCTCAGCCAGAAGAATAGCCGGTTTATGGGTAAAGCCTGCAAATAAAACATGCTCCAGAGAATCCAGCTGCTTTTTAATTGCCTTTTTTATTTTCGGATGATTATGCCCGTGGATATTGCACCACCAGCTGGAGATGGCATCGTAATAGAAATTCCCGTTTGTATCATAAAGCTTAATGCCTCTGGCCTTTTCAATCAAAATAGGCGGCGCTTTTTTACAATCCTTCATCTGCGTATAAGGATGCCAAACGAATTTTAGATCTTTCTCAATCAATTTACTCATGTTTTAATTTACGGTATATTTTTTCTGCTATAGGGATAAAGCGTTCGTATAATTTTTCAGGCAATTCTGTCCAAGGCAAAACTCCAAGAATATTTTCTCTGGTTAACGCTCCTATGATGCGGGGGTTATCTTCTATAATCCTTGCATCTTCTTTCTGCGGGTTATTAAACACTATGCCCAATATGTCCATTTTTCGCATCCTCAGCGCTTCAATGGCCAAAAGAGTATGATTAATAGCTCCTAACTTATTCTGCGCTACTATTAAAACAGGTAAACCAGCTTCCTGCGCCAAGTCTATAAGTAAGATACGCCTGTCCAGAGGAACCATAACTCCGCCACTGCCTTCTACAATGACAAAATCAAACCTTTGCGCCAGCGTTCTGAAACTTCTGATAATCTTACGCGGATTAATTCTTTTGTTTTCCATCCTGCTTGCCAAATGCGGAGAAGCAGGAAATCTGAATTTATAAGGACAAACAAGGTGTAAGCAATCTTTCACATAACTTTTATTTCTAGCCATAGCTTTGAGGTGCGCAACAATATCTGAAGGAAAATTACCCTTACAGCCGCTTTGAACCCATTTTTGAGTAATAGTAGTATGCCCTTTATTAAGCAAATGCCTCGCTAAATAACCGGCAATAACTGTTTTACCAACGCCAGTATCTGTTCCCGTAACAAACAGGCCGTTCATATTTTTTCCCCCTGGCAAAAAAATACCTGATAAGTAGCCTTGATTCGGCTGTATCTGTTTAAATAATCTTTCTCTAATTCTTCTAAAATCCTGCGGCCAATTTGTTTTTTATTACCTATGCCAGAACCCCTGATGCCGCTATATTTTATTTTATACAATAAATCCTTCAGGCTTAAAAAATATTCCTCATATCTTACTTCTTGTATTTGAGTTTCTTTGAAATATTTACCAAGCGCTGATTTCAGATTCTCCTTATTTAAAAAAAACCCTGCCTGAATAGATGCGCTTTTCAGGACGAATCGCAAAGTTACGTTTAATTCCTGGAAAGTAAGCGGGCCAAAGGCGGAAAAAACAATATGCCCATTTTCTTTTAACATCCCTTGGCATCTTTCTAGCGCCTTTTCTAAATCCGTAAACCATTGGAAACAGGCATGGGAAATAACCAGGTCAAATTTTTCAGGCCAGACTATCTCTTCCGCGTCGCTAACTATAAATTCAACATTACTGCTCTGTAACTTTTTTTCAGCTATCTCTACCATCTTCCTGGAAATATCCAGAGCCTTAATTCTAGTATCCTTGAATTTATCTCTTAGACTAAGAGTAAAATTTCCTGTCCCACAGCCTAGTTCAAGTATGCTCGTAAAATCACTGCCTTTTATGCAATCCAAAAGCCTGCTAGCGGATTTCCTTTGAATATCGGCATAGCTGTCATACAGGTGGGCGTATCTTGAAAAATTTCTGGCAACAAGTCTTTTATCCATAAAAAGCGGCCTTAAATCGCTTATTTAAAAATATGATATGCCCTAGATTGGGCAAAGAAATAAATTCGGCTTGAGGCAAGCAAGAACTTATCTTTCCAGCTTCTTCAACCGGCGCTACAGCATCAGATTCTCCGTGAAAAATTCTTATTTTTTTTATCCTGGTTAAAGCCCCTGTATCTATCTTTGCCTTTGAGAGATAGCCTAACCCATTTACCAATTCTCCCAAGCTTATCCCGTCAACGTAATCCTTTAACAGTTCTTTCTTAAAATAACTCCTGCCTTCGAAGTCGCTTTTAGAGAAACACCCGAGATAAAATTTATAAAGCCACGCTCTCTTATTTTTTCTAATCTTTTCGGTTATTTCCTGTAAATAGCCCTGCTCAAATTTCTCTCTTACGCTCAAAAGGATTAATTCATCCACCCTCTCCGGACTAGCCGCGGCAAAATCACAGGCCAAAAAACCTCCCATGGACCAACCCAGGAGCGAAACTTTTTCTACTGCATATTCATCCAGCCGGGTTTTTAATTCTGCTGCAAAATTAAGCGGCGAAAATTTAACCGGCGCTAGATAATTATAACTTAAGCCTAAACTATCAAAAATCCTGTAGTCCGCAGCCCATCCGGGTATTAAAACCAGATTTTCCTGAAAACCCCTCTGGATTAATTTAATCTCTAGCATCGCAAATAGCTTTAATAAGTTGGCTCAGAATTTCTTTCTTGTGAAAGTAGTTCAAAGAAATCCTGAGGCGCGCCTGGTTTTTGGGAACAGTGGGCGGCCTTACTGCTAAGATCCAAAACCCTAGCTCCTGCAACCTTCTGGCAAACTCGACTGCCTTCAAATTATCTCCGATAATAAGCGGGATTATCTGAGAACATCCTTTTACTTGGAACCCTTTCTCTTCTAATGCGCTGCGCAAATATGCTGCGCAGCTTAAAAGGTTTTGCCTGCGAAAAGGCTCTTCCCTGACCAAATCAATAGCTGCCAGATTACAGGCAATGATAGCCGGAGGCAGTGCTGTAGAATAAATAAAACTCCTGCAGGTATTTATTAAATACTCTATTGTTTTTTTCGAAGCGGCAAGATATGCTCCAAAACCGCCCAGGGCCTTACTAAAAGTGCCCATAATAAAATCTATTTTTTCCTCAAGGCCTTCTTCTTCGGCTACCCCGCCGCCTGTTTTCCCAAAGATGCCTGTGGCATGAGCTTCGTCAACCATAAGCTGGCAGTTATATTTTTCTTTCAAAGCTACTAATTCCGCTAACAACGGCCTATCGCCGTCCATGCTAAATATAGTTTCCGTGACAATCAACGCCTGCTTTGATTTTCGCCGCTCTCGCTTCAGCAATGTTTCCAAGTGAGCGCTATTGTTATGCTGGAAACGGAAATGCCTCGCGCCGGATAAAAGTATTCCGTCGATAATGCTGGCGTGGCAGAGGCGGTCAGAGAAAATACAGTCGCCTTTGCCATAAAGCGCGCTGATTATGCCTACGTTTGCCTGATAGCCTGAATTAAAAACCAGCGCCGCCTCTTTGCGCTTAAATAGCGCCACTTTATCTTCCAAATGATGGTGGATTTCCAAACTTCCGCTTAAAAGCCTGGAAGAAGAGCTGGATGTTCCGAATTTTTCTAAAGCATTTTTACTTGCCTCGATAAGCCGGGGGTGGCTGGAAAGCCCCAGATAATCATTGGAAGAAAAATCAACGAATTCCTTGCCATTAATATAAATAGCAGGGCCGCGGCGGATAGATACAGGCTTTAACTCTCTCAACAGCCCTTCACTCTTCCTTTGCTTCAAAAATTCTTCTATTGTGACCACAGGTTTTCTATCTCCTTGATTAACTGCCTATCTTTCTCAAGCGCTTGTCCTTTTATAGTCAGATACCCGCCAATAAGCATGCCATTGGCCCCTGCCATAAATGCCGAGGCTTGAGCGTCAGCAAAAACAGATTCCCTGCCAGCGGCTATTTTAATGATTTTATCTTTTAAGATGATTCGGAATAAGGCTATTGTCCGTAAGGCCTCCTCAGAAGAGAGAGGAACTTTCTCTCCTAATGGCGTGCCTTTTACGGGTACTAAGATATTAATTGGCACTGAATCGACTGCAAGCTCCCTGAGCCAAAAAGCCAGGTCGATTCTATCTTCCAAAGTTTCTCCCATGCCAATTATCCCTCCGCTGCAGACCTCCAAACCCGCTAATTTTGCCGCTTTAACAGTATTTACTCTTTGCATAAAAGTGTGCGTTGTGACAATTTGAGGAAAATACCTCGGAGAACTTTCCAAATTATGGTGGTAGCGGGTTAACCCTGCATTTTTTAGAAGGAGAAATCCTTTTTCATCTATCTCTCCTAAAGAAGCGCACATCTTGATTCCGATCTTTATCTTTATTTCATAAATCGCATCCGCGATAATTCTTAGCTCTCCAAAAGACAACCTGTCTCCGCTAGTTACAATATCAAACCGTTCTGCGCCTATTTCTCTGGCGCGTTTGGCCATCTCAAACATCTCTTCTTTTGATTTAAGGGGATAGGTATTGATTCCTGTATTATGGCGGCCTGATTGCGCGCAAAATTTGCAATCTTCTCCGCATCTTCCTGATTTGGCATTCATAATACTACATAATTCCAATGCCGGCCCTGCGCATTCCTGCCTAATCTTGTTGGCTAAAGAAATTAATTTCCCAAGAGGCAATGCTAAAAGCGAACTGATATTTTCCCTGTTTATATTTTTCATAGGCGCGATTCTAAACAATGAACTGTAAACTATTTTATTATATCAGGTTTACCATTGCAAGGAAATTTAAAGAGTGCCGGAATGGTTATTATTCTATAGCGAGAGCTTTTCTGAGTTCTTTCTTTTCGGAACGTATTTTTTTATACCTGAGCATCTTTTCTTTGGCCCTGCGGGAACGTTTTCGTTTCTGGCGCCTTATCTTTTCTATTTTCTTCTCCGCCTCTCGTTTTCTGCCCAGGACAAGCGATTCGATCTTATCAACAAGTATTCTCCTGGCAAGGAACCTGTTCAAAACCTGAGAGCGCTCTTCCTGGCACTTAACCTCAATGCCTGTGGGTTTATGCTTGAGATAAACGCACGTAGACGTTTTATTGACCTTTTGCCCGCCTTTCTTGCTTGAGCGTATAAATTTTTCCTCCAGGTCAGCCTCTTTTATCCCCAATGAATCCATCTTTATTTTTAAGGCATTTTCTTTGTTTCTACTTATACTGAAGTTCATATCAACTCCTACGAGACACTGACTATTGCGACTATAAGGGACGTGTCATTTTGACACGCTCCTTATATCTTTATTCTTATATATTTATTGTAGCCCTTTTTGACTATGGATGTCAATAGAAGTTGGTTCATGCCCTTTTATCTGTTGCCTAAACTATTATTTCATGATAGAGTTATAATATTAAATACAACCACGCCTTATTCCTAAATCCCTATATTGAAAGTAGCGCCAACAGCACAATGATGCTCTTTCCTCCTACCGGACTTGAATATGTGGCTACGAGCGCCAAGGGGCTGGTCGATAAAATCACCCTTCTGGATTTAAGGTATGAAAGGGATTTATCTGACACAGAGAAGCTCCTTGCCTTTATATCCAGCCAGATCGATATTCTCTGCGTCAGTGTCGGCTGGGACCGCCAATTTGATGAAATCTGTCAAATGCTTAACCGCGTGCCGGATAACATACCATTAGTCGTAGGCGGTTACAAGGCTACCGAGATGGTAGAAGAACTTTTTAAGAGATGCCTGACAATTGATATCATTGTCAGGGGTGAAGGCGAAGAAACAATTAAAGAGATATTAAAAGGCTCTTCGCTCAAAGATATTTCAGGCATCTCTTACCGCGAAAATAGCAAGATAGTGCATAACCCTAACCGGCCCCTCCCCGATGTAGATACTCTTGTCCCACCTGACCGTTCCCTGCGGCATAACGAATATTCCCTTGCCTTAAACGGCATAAAGATAGCAGATATAAATTTTGATTCTGTGTTAAGCGCGCGGGGCTGCGTCTTTAACTGCAAATTCTGCACCTTCAGCTTAAATCTTCTCGGACAAAAAAGAAATTATGCTGCCCGAAGCGTCAACTCTGTAATTAATGAAATCCAAGGTTTAAAAGCGGGGGTGATACTTCTTAGTGATGATGACTTCTTTGCTGATCCTAAGAGGGCGGAGGAAATCTGTGATTTAATTATTGAAAGAAAAATTAAAAAACGTTTTATAGCTCAGACGCGTCTGGATATCGCTAAACATCCGAAACTGCTCGAGAAAATGGTTAAGGCAGGATTTAAGGCGCTCTTAATCGGAATCGAATCCCCTCATAACTGGATACTAAAACAGCTTAACAAAGGTTTTAATCAGGAAGTGATACGAAAATCTTTTGTGGTCTTAAAAAGATACCCTATTTATTACAACGGTTACTTTATCTACGGGAATATCGGAGAAACGGAAAAAGAGATGCTGTATATCCCGCAATTTGCCAAGGAGATTGGGGTTGACTCCATCACCTGCAATAAGTTAAGGATTGAGAAGTTTTCGCCCTTAAGAGAACTCGCTGAAAAAACTTCCGGGTATCACGTTACCGAAAGAGGAGAGCTTTATTCCGATACCTACAGCCATTCTGCCTTAAAAAAAATAGGCAGGCGGATGAAGTTCTCTTTCTACACTCCCTCCAGATTAGTAAAAATATTCTGGAAGAATATTTTTGTAGTAAAGTTTTTCTCCTTCAGAGAAATAGCCTCTTTCTTATTCGCATCACCGCGCCTTCTCTTAAGTGTCATTATCAGAGAAAAACGCCGCGGCCGCCTGGCAGATTCCCTAAAACGCACTTTTATCAAAAACTCCTGATCAGGAAAACAAAAACAAAGCTCTGGGATGAGAGAGGTAATTACTCGTTTAATATCCCTTTTTGCTCTTAAGTTCTTGGCACTGTTTTTTGATTATTCCCATCTCTTCCGGATCAATAAGTTTCGAAACGGTAGCCATGAGGTTAGGATACTGTTGTTCTATTCCCTTAGCCACATCGTTCATGATAAGATTAAACTTTCTTTCTACGTGATATGGGCCGCGTATACTATAGGAAAATTCAAATTTCGTAAGAGGGATGCTTTTAGTCCACATCAGTTCTCCTGTTACAATTTCTCTCAACACCAGAGTGATTTTCCCGTTAACCTCAACATTTCCGGTACTATAATATGTTGCTGTCCATTTTTCGTCTTTTAACATGAATGATAGCTCCAATGCTGAAATCAGGTATAAGTCGATAGCTTTCTTATCCGAATAAGGTATCAGATCATAAGAATCAAAAGGGCCGCGGATGCCAAAACCCTTTGCCATAAGAAGCTCTGATAGATCTTCTTTTATCGCCTTATTTAAACTATCAAATTGTGAAAAGGAGGACCAAACTAGCTTACCATTGCTTACCTTTTTTATCGGAACTAATTCTTGCATCCATAATTCGCTAGAAGGTATATCGCTAGGCATATAAATGACATTCCCTATCGCAAAAGTTACTCCGCCTGAACCGAACGCTCCCTGAGAATCCGGCGTATAACTAAAATTCGCCACATACTTGGCTACCTCCTTGGCTACCTCTTGTTCCGATGTAGGCATAGTCGCGCAACCAGTAGAAATAACAGATAAAAGAATAGCCACAGAAACCATTAGATATTTTCTTATCATATTTTTCCTTTCTTTTTCTTAGGTTACTCTAGGTTGTTAAGCGCCTATACGAAAAATTGGGGTCCCACTCCGGTTAGCCGAGGAGAAACCTCTCGGCTATATATTAGGTATTTATTATAGCTGAATTACTTGTGAAAACAAGAAAGTCTCGTCATCAGAGAAGACATTTCCTCACCAAATTTGTCCGAAATGTCCGGTCATTTTTGGCTTGAAATCGCCGAACTCTTTTGAAGTTAAAGAGTTATGTTTGTCTGGTTCAAAACACAGGACAAAACTCCTATATCTATATCAGAGTATCTATAGTAAGAGAACTCTCCTCTTTAATCTCATAGCCCATGGTCTTATAGGCTTTAAGGCGTTTTTTATACATCGATACTGCTACCGATACTTTCTCATCAACATAATCGTATATACGAATGTCAGTTTTAGTATGATGTTTACGGTGCAGACGTCCTGCGTATTGAATAACCTTGCCCTTAAACGCTATCGGCATAGCTATGAAAAGCGTATCAAGCCTAGGATCATCAAACCCCTCGCCAATATACGCGCCAGTAGCCAATAACGCTTTTGGCACATCGCCTGAAGAATTAAGTTTATCAAAAATCTTTCGGCGTTTTTTAATACCGATACCGCCATATAAAACGCACAAATTTTCGATATGTGGAATAAGTATCTTTTCTAAAATAGCGAGATGCTCTTTGCGTTCGGTAAGAATAAGCGGGAATCTTCCTTCGGCTACCGCTTTCTTAACATCGTTCACAATCATTTCGTTTCGCTTAACATCCGTCACAAGCTTAGGCCAAAGCTCATAAATATTAGATCTCTCATTCCACTCGCAATCAAATAAAGTGATCCGTGGCATAACAAAACAACCCGAAAAATCCTTATTAACCTCTCGATTTTTAATTTGGTGAATAATGGG
>DNHS01000004.1:12785-15607 GCA_003485765.1 Candidatus Omnitrophota bacterium
CGCCATTGTTCCAAAAGCGGCTTACGATGCACCAATATAAGAGTGTTTGTTTTACGCTTGGCTATAGCGTAAATCGCAATGACTGTTTTGCCTGTGCCGGGAGATGCTGATAATACACCATTTTCAGAAGATAGAATCTTCCTGACGGCTGCCTTTTGTTCTTTAATAAGTTTTCCGTGAAATCCGAACCTTTTTGCTTTTCCTGTAATTCTCTCATCCTTAATATTCGTTTTTATTCCGTATTCGCTTAAGACGCAACAGATATCATCAAGGCAACCTCTTGGCAAAGAAAGATAGCCATCCGTGATTTCTGAACAACATATAACTCGCGGCGTTAATGAGGTAGACAACCTTAGGCTCTGACGCCGATAGAATTCTGGGTTTTGAAAAGCAGCCAAACGTTTTAGTTGATTCATTAACACCGAAGGTAAAATATCGGTTTTTATATAAACTCTATTTGCAATAGTCAATTCAACGCTTTCCGGCAAATTACCTACAATCGGCAAGTACTGTTTTTTACCAGACGGCAAACGTAACCAAGGAGAATCTGTCTCTTCTGTCGGGCTTATACGTACACCAATAACTTTGCCTTGCGCAGCCGCATTATTCGCTAAATGCTCCGCTTCACCAATAGGCATCTTTCTGATAGAGCCTAAAAACTCCCATTGATCAGGATAAGGTCTGAAATTATCGTCAACAAAAAGACTATTGTCGAATTTGGCTGCTTCTTTCTGTAACGGCAAGGCTATTAAGTTACCGAAACCGCCCTTCGGCATGGTATCCTGGTTAGGAAACAGGCGATCATAGCTTTTCATATCCAACTNNCATGCGCGCCATTCCCCGAACGCGAACGCTCTATAGCCACAAGAACATTATTTTCAGAACAAGTTTGCTTAAAAGCGACTATATTATCCTGCCAGCATTCCTTATCAAAATCCACAGCGAGAAAATAACAAGCATCTCCGTCCAGCAAAGGATAAATCCCTGCAACAAGACTACCATTTAAATGTTTCAAGATTGCGGATTCATCAAAAGGCAGGAATTCTCGGTTGGGGCATTCGGAACATCTGATTGTTACCCGTTGGCAAATCTTAGTCACCCATTCATTCTTGCAGACAGGGCTGTAACCGGATTTGCCTGTTTTTCTGCTTATCCAGTGTTTTGCGTATACGTCCGTTCTTCCGTGGAATAATTCTTTGAATAACTTAACTTTTTCTTCGGAAGAAATTTCTTCTGAAATTGTGACGGAGCGTTCGCTTATCGAAATGGATTTTAGTTCACGGAGTAATTGCTGTTTCTCTTGATTAAGGGAGGATATATCTGAGTCTAACTTCTGGATGGATTGTATAATGTTGCGGCGTTTTTGATTGTCATCCTGCGGACACATATCATTGGACATAATCTACGGTTCTTCACCTATACCAATATACCAAGCAAACAATGATTCTAGCTCAATAACATACTAATCGGCACAGCCAATATCTTATTTTCTAATTTTACTACATCATTGCCGTTATAAGCCAAAATTGCGGCACGGCATCTTTTGGAGCTACCTAAATACGCTTTAATTCCGGATAAATCCCGCTCCTGCCAACGGCTACTATTCTTAACTTCTATAGCAATGGTTTCGCTGCCTATTTCTATAATAAAATCTACTTCATATCTACCCTGTATATTCCAATAGGTAACCTTAGCGTCCGGATAGTGAGCAGAAAATACCCCTTCGATATTCTGAGCAACATAATTCTCCAAGAATGTACCNNGTATCAGATAAATATATTTTAGGAGATTTTATTAGGCGGCTTGAGCGGTTACCTAGGTACGGAGGCATACGGCTTAATATAAACGATGTTTCCATCAATGAAAGATATCGAGAGGTAGTCACTACATTTAGTTTGGCATCGCGGGCTAATTCGCTTATGTTTAACACTTTAGTGTTTCTTAAAGCTACCAATTGTAATAGGTGCCTAAAAGAAACTAAATCAGCTACCTGACTTAAAGTACGGACATCACGCTCAAGATATGTTTGCTCGTAACCGCGAAACCATATACTTGGGTTTTTCACTTCTTTAAGGCAAACGGAGGGCATCCCACCTTTCATAATCTCCTGCCAACTGATAGGCTTAACGTTACGGTTTGGAAAAACTCCTTTTTCTAGAAAATATACTATGGCGGGAATTTCTTTCGTAACCCCTTGAATTTCTCTGCGGGTAAAAGGATGCAGTGTTAAATAGACTGCGCGGCCGGCTAAACTTTCGGCTACCTTTTTTAAAAGTAAAAAATTCGCGGAACCGCTTAAAAGGAATCTCCCAGGTGTACGTTTTTTATCTACTTCTCTTTTAATAACATTCAGTAGCTCGGGATATTTTTGCGCCTCATCTATAGTAAGCGGATCTTCCCCTGCTATCAATTCTTCGGGATTCCTCCGGGCAGCTTCAAGAACACCAAAATCATCAAACGTCATATACCTTCGGTTACGAAGCTCCGGCTGATTTAATAAAAGAGTGCTTTTGCCTGCCTGTCTCATCCCTGAAAGCACAACAACAGGCATATTCTCTAATGCCTCATTTAAAACTTTTGATATTTCTCTTGGCTTGTATCCTGTCATAATTTAACATTTTATGTTATCTTATGACATATGTCAAGACAATTTTTGACCAATGTCTTTCTCCGTTCATTTTTGTGAACACATATTCATTATAATGAACAGCAAGTATACATATCAAAGGAAACACGCCTATTGCTATTTTAAAGTGCTACTTTAAATCGGCAAGCTATTCCTTATGTCTTATTTCATCAACTAACGGACGTAGCGATAATTC
>DNHS01000007.1 GCA_003485765.1 Candidatus Omnitrophota bacterium
ATCTACTACGTTTAATATGCCGAGTATAAAAGCAACGCTTCCTATGATAATATTAATCGCAAGCGCCGCATAGCTAAAAGCGCTCATGGACCTTAAAGACTTAAATATCCCCAGGCCTATAAGAAAATACGCTATAAAAACAGCTATTGTAAAAAAGCTCCCCGCCATTATCATTTCGCGTTTCCTGTATCCTACAAAAGTCAGAAACGATATAAAAAATACTATAGTTGTAAATGCGCAAGGATTCAAGCCATCCAGGAATCCGGCCGTGCCTACTGTAAAAACGCTGAATGACGCAAACCTAGAAAGTATAAGCGAATCTGCAGCGCCAGGCGACTGATACGCAACAACATCTTCTTTTGTAAGGCCGCTTGTTTTTAAATCGCTAGGCTCTGAAAGCGCCTTTTCTATAACCTTATCCAAGCCTGCCTTTATTTCCTTCTCTCCCATGAGCACATATCTTGAAACTATTATCTCAGGCACATATCCGCCTTCTGCCCCGTATAATTTTTCAAGGCGTACCATTTGCGCATAATTTCTTGAGATACCTATGTTGTATGTTTCTATAACTATTTTGTCTCCGTATTTTTGTTCAATCCCTGGGAGCACATCTCTTTCAACTTCCATACAGGACCTGCAGCCAACCGCATAAAAAACAAGCACTCTTAAAGGTTTACCAGGCGCCGGCATATTGTCAGCTTCGGTCAAAATCGACTTTTTCTCCTGGATAACCTTTCTTGTTATCGTAACAGGCTTCTCTCGTTCCTGTTTCTTTGCGGATGGCATCTTTAAAGCAAGTTTTTTAATAAAACTATCTCCTTCATATTTTTCGTCAAGCGGGGTAGATTGCCATTCGTAAGAAGAAACGCCCCCTTCGCTCTCTATTTCCAGATCCAGCCTGCCGACTTTTCTGGCATGATATTTGGTGGGCATTATAATTGTATTTCCTGCTTTTGTAGGCTCCTGCGTCTCAGCGTCCCAATGCCCGCTCAATATTACATCTATTCCGCTCACAGCATTTGCAAGATCCATAGAATACGGTACGCCTATATGACCTAATACTATAACCAAATCCACATGACTGCGTATTGCTTTAACGCTCCTGGCCACCATTTCTCTATTCGGCGCCACATCCAGGCTCTTAGAATTAATAATGTAACGCTCATTTGTAACTCCAATTATGCCTACCCTGAGGCCATTTTTCATTGTCTTTATGACATATGGTTTAAAGAACAGTTCGTTTTTTGATTTATACGCTATATTTGATGATATAAGCGGAAATTTAAGGCTTTGGGATTTTTCCTGTAAAAATTTTTCTCCCAGTATCAGGTCGCTCTCGCCTACATTCATGGCATCATATCCCATCATGTCCATTGCCTTCAGAGATATAAAAGCATCATAAGTTATTGCCTGTCTGTTAAACTCAGGATTAAATAATGGCAGGACATCGCCTACATCCAGAAGAAGTATCTCATCTACGTCTTTTTTGACCTCATTGATATAATTAGACCTTCTCTCGAGGCCTCCGAAATCATCTTTCGGACAATGGCAATTTTCCAATTCCCCTCTTGCGTCGCCTGTAAATACAATGGTAAGTTTTTTCGTCTCGGCAAAAGAAGGCGAGGCAAACGAAATCAAGAATGCTAAAAATATTGAAGTTAAAATTATCTTTTTCATACTATATTTAATATTATACTATAAAAAAGGCCCTGACAAAACATTTTTTTAAAGTTTTGAACAGGGCCTCTCTCCCATGAAGCATTTATATTAAAGTTACATTACCTCTATCTTAGAAACAGGCTGTTCATGCACAGTTGCCACAAGGCTGGATGTTGATGAATTGCCTTCAACGCCGGAGTCATCCGTGACCTCCAGGCTCACCTTGTAAACTCCCAGCTTTTTATAAGCGTGCTTTACTTTCACGCCTTCAGCTATTTCTCCGTCTCCAAAATTCCACCTGTATGTTAAGTTATCTCCGTCCATATCAGTAGACTTGGAACCGTCAAATTCAATTTCATCATTTACGCAGGCTATCAGATTCGGATTCGTAGCTGCCGTAGGAGGCGTATTTACCTTTATATAATGAGACTCGACAGCTGAGGAGCATTCTGTTTTCTTGTTATCATCTACAACAAGCGTAGCCTTATAAAGCCCGCCCTTTGAATAACTATGTTTTATCAGATTTCCGCTCCCGCTTGTCCCATCTCCAAAATCCCATGTGTAGCCAAGCTTGTCCCCGTCAAGATCAGTTGAGCTGGAGCTGTCAAAATTAACAGTCTGGCCGACTGAAGCTGTATCTTTAGAAGCTATAACTGCCTTAGGCGTAGAATTGAGACTGACAGTCACCTTGCTGAATGAACTGGAACAATTTGTTTTTGTATCGTCGTCTACTGTAAGTTTTACCTGATAAATTCCGCCTTTTGCGTATTTATGGGAAGTAGTTTTACCTTCTCCTTTTTCTCCGTCTCCAAAATCCCAGTTATACGAGAGCTGGTCTCCGTCAGCATCCATTGATTTAGACCCATCAAAATTAACAGCTTCTCCTGTGCAGATTTCCATGTTGCTGCCTGCGTTTGCTACAGGAGCTCTGTTTAATACAACAGTCTTGGTGGAGATTGATTTATCGCATTTTGTATTTGTATTATCAGCCACTGTAAGTTTAGCGGTATATTCTCCGCCTTTTTCATATGTATGCTCAACTACTTTGCCTTCTGCAGTCTGGCCATCTCCAAAATCCCAGCTATAGGTAAGCTTATCGCCGTCTAAATCTTTTGAACTTGAACCATCAAAAGTGACTTCCAAGGGTTCGCTGGGATTTAACTTGCATAAGAATGCGTCTTTCCCTGCATCAGCGACTGGCGAAGTATTTATGGCAACCTTTAATTTATCAGTGCCTGTATCGCATATGGTTCCGGAATCATCCATTACTGTCAATGTAGCCTGATAATTCCCGCCTTTTTCATATTTATGCTTTACCTTTATGCCGTCAGCTGTCTGGCCATCGCCGAAATCCCATCTGTATGTAAGTTTGTCATCCGGGCTGTCTGTTGTCTGTGAACCGTCAAATGTAATCTCTTCGTTTAAACATGATACATCAGGGCCATCTGCAATAGCGCATGGCGGCTGGTTTACCTTTACCATCTGCTGTGTATTGGCAGTGTTGCATTCTGCGTCTGAAGCATCTTTTACCGTCAACTTAACAAGATATTTTCCTGAGTCATTGTAGGTATGCATTGTTCTCATGTCTGTACTTGTAGTTCCATCGCCGAAATCCCAGAAATATGTCAGCTTACCATTATCAGCCGCATAGGATTTTGAGCCATCAAATGTAAAGGTATTGCATGAAAGAGGCTGGTTTGGCATAGGTGTTTCTTTTAGCTTTGCAGTAAAAATCAGTTTAGGGCCTGCTGCGCCAGGAGTAAAGTATATAGGTATCGACCTGCCCCTGTCTGTTAAAAGACTAAATGCCATATTGCCCTGTTTCTGCCTGTCCTTTGTTATTTCATAAACCCATCTTTTGCCTGCATCCTGGCTGGGAACTTTAATTTCTGTGCTTTCCCACATGCCCGTCGCAGAACCTTTTATCCTAAAAACCCTGGAAGCGCTTATAAGGTCTATGCTTCCACCTGTAGGATCCAAATCATAGTTATATTCAAAAATCTTACTTGAACCAGAAGGTATTTCCGGATAAAAAGCCATTTTTGCGCCGCGGTTTTCCGCTAATCTTATTTTAGGCGCAAAACAGAAAGCCTCTAACGTATCAGGAGAGATGTCTAATGAAAAAAGATTATTATCATTGCCTGAAAGGCCTTCTATAACTATCTTGAAATACCTGTAGCCGTCTACTTCTTCGCCTTTTGAAGCGTCAATAGGGTCAAAGCTGTAAAGCTTTTTGTCATACTGCTCATCATTGCCGAATGTTTTTTCAGCTAAGAGATCTCCCTGATAAGAATCCACAGGATTCATGTCACTTTGTTTATCAATAAGTACATAAGTCTCGTCTGCTTCCTGGAGCGAAGTATACGCTTTCTTTCCGCCTAAAATAGAAAACTTTGTGGTTGTATCCCACTGGCCGTCTTTTTCATCTATTGTGCCGCCTATATCAGGATCATTAATACCTATCTGGATGTTACCCTTATAGGTGCCAGGAACCTTAACGAATACTACAAGAGGTCCTGTTTTCATTGCGCCGTATGTTTTTTGGCCGTCTTTTCCAAATACATAAAGGTATTTAACATTACTCTGATCTCCTGGGACTTGGTAGCACAATCCCTGACCTACTAATACAAATGAGCAAAATACGATAGCTGTAATAGTCAAACATAAAAATTTCTTGTGCATTACGCACCTCCTTTTAAAGTTTATTTAATAAGTATTATAAACTATCTTAATTTGCTTGTCAACAAAAAAATACTATGACTTAATCATTTTTATCCACAGCTCTTTGGATACTTTTTCCTCCGCTCTCCATATCTTCTCCCGCGCCTCTAAACGTGTTACAGCCCAAAACCGAGATAGTCAAAAATAAAGCTATAATGATTAATAAAAAATCCCTTTTCATAATACCCTCCTTTCATCTTCATTTTAAAATCTGCTCATACTATAGGGGAAGTTCAAAATAAAATCAATTGTACCAAGGTATAATAGGTGGGTTAGATTATTTCAACAGAAACATCTGCGAGGCCTTTTTCTAGATCAGCTATTTTGGAAAAGGCTGTCTTTGTGAGGTCTATTGTTCGATTTAATCTTCTGGCAGGGCCTCTGTCATTGACTCTGACAATGACAGATTTACCATTTTCGAGGTTTGTTACCTTTAATATAGTGTTGAATGGCAGGTCCCATATAGCGCAGGGAAGTTGGGAATCATCAAATCTTTCCATATTTGCTGTTGTTAATAGGATTCCAGGGTCATCCTGGGAATACCAGGATGCATTACCTTTAATAATAACAGCGCTGGAACCTGCCTCTTTAAAAGAAAAAATCGCAGCTATCAGAACTATCAGTATAACTGCGGCTTTCTTCATCTTGAGACCCTCGAATAAAAAAACCTATTCGGCCTTGTGGCGGAATAGGTTCTTAATTTCGGTAATCCAGCTACCATTGCCCGTTAGGGCTTTAGGCCTGTGACTTTGCGCCCCACTCTTTCAAGTGGTTTGCCTTTGTCGTAATACTATTCAGTTGTCTCTATTGATAAGTATGCCACAGAAATTGAAAAAAACAAGGCCTCATCCAAACAACTTTTGTTTCAGGATAAGAGATGCTTATAAGAGTTCTGCGGCGAGTGACGCGAGCCCAGAACGCTCGTTCTTGGTAAGCGTAACATGCCCGAACATTTCCTGGCCTTTCATGCGCTCAACTGCGTAGCTGAGGCCATTTGAAGAAGAATCAAGGTATGGGCTATCTATCTGGTAAGGGTCTCCTGTAAGGACCATCTTTGTATTATTTCCTGCGCGGCTTACAACTGTTTTTATTTCATGAGGCGTAAGGTTCTGCGCCTCGTCTATTATTATAAATTGATTAGGGATACTTCTTCCTCTCATATAAGTAAGGGCCTCAAGCTGTAAAAGATCGCATTCAATTAAATCCTCAACATGCTCTTTTCTTTTTCTTATAGTAAGTATATATTCCAAGTTATCGAAAATAGGCTGCATCCAGTTCACAAGCTTCTCTTCTTTCGTGCCTGGTAAATATCCTATATCCCTTCCCATTGGTATTACAGGTCTTGAAACAAGCATTCTTTTATATCCATGCTCATCTACTGTCTTTTTCAATCCTGCTGCAAGCGCAAGAAGCGTTTTCCCAGTGCCTGCTGCGCCTACCAGCGTTACTAGCTTTATATTGTCATCCAGAAGAAGATCAAGCGCTATTGCCTGCTCTTTGTTTCTAGGTTTTATGCCCCACACATCGCCTTGGTCTGATTTTAAAAGCACCACCCTCTTTTGTTTCGCGTCATATCTGCCCATGGCAGAGTGCTTGCCGGCTGAACTGTCCTTTAATAACACGTATTGATTCGGAAACAGATTGTTCTGGTTTGTTACAAAAAATTTCTTTTCATAAAAACTGTCTATTTCTTTTGCGCTGACTTCTATTTCTTTCCAGCCGCTATAAAGGCTCTCAATATCCACTTTCTGTTTTTCAAAGTCAACTGCCTTTACCCCGAGCGCGTCTGCTTTTACCCTGGCGTTAATGTCCTTGGAAACAAAAATTACCTGATTGCCTTTTTGCTGGAGGTCATACGCCACCATTAGAATTCTATTATCTCTTTCATGAGGCGCCACGTTTAAAAGGCCTTTGGAATCCACGTGCATTACAATGCGCAGCTTGCCGCCATTTTCAAGAGGCACGCCTTCGCCAAGCTTGCCGCGCTCTCTTAAGTCATCCAGCATCCTTATAGCTGCGCGGGCGTTTCTGCCTTTTTCATCAGTGTCTTTTTTGAATATATCAAGTTCCTCAATGACATCGATAGGGAGCACCACTTCATTATCCGCAAACACATTGATCGCATCTGCATTATGAATAATTACATTTGTATCAAGGACAAATATTTTTCTCATAGATAATATTATACATAATTACACGCTAATGTAAATAAAAATCCCCTGGAAGATTACTCCCCCAGGGGATTTAAACTGCTTAAACTAAACTCAGGTTAGAAGCTAACCTTTACATCAGCCATGACTGTGGATGCCATATCGTTGTTGTGTTTTAAGAATGTTTTGCCTGGCATAAAGAAACCTGCTGTTAAACCAAGCTTCACATCTTCTGTGTAGTCATAACCTAACGAAAGATCTAGTTCTTGTCCTAAATTCTTCTTAGACCTTACATTAGAGACATTAAATGTCGTTCTTGTAGTGACATCAAGATCTATCCATTTCTCCGCTAACATAAAGTTATAATAATCAACTGCGACTGTCAGGTCCTGCACAGGAACTACTGAAGCCATTACATTGATTGTGCTGCCGTTTGAATCTACGCCGTCATTATTGCCATTGAAAATCTGATTGGCAACAATACCGTGCGTCTGGTCTTCAAACATTGTGTCCCATGCTTTATAATCATTTGTACCAGTTGTATCATCGTCAGCGTCATTGCCGCTTTGCTTCTGGCCAGAACGATAGCTGTATCTTAAAGCAACTTTAGGTGACCACTTGTAATCAATTGCATAGCTGCCGCCTATGTCACCTGCCCACGCAGACCTATCCATTGTCTTGGTAGAGCTAACAGCGAAATCGCCCCTCTGTATAGCAAGTTCCGCATCCACAACTAATTTTGATATAGGCTCTAAACTACCTCTTACGCCATATACATAAGTTGTATCTGTTTTTAATGTAGCTCCTGCTGCTGCTCCGTTTCTGTCAATCCTTGCTATTGCATAGGCTTCTGCTTCTGAATTATACTGATTAAACTTGTATGCTGCATTTAATCCATACAAGTTTATATCATCATTTGTATTTCCGCCTCCAAGAACAGCGCCAGTGCTGATCTTTGCCATAAGAATATCCAGCACTAAAGGATTATAATCCAAAGTTGCTCTTACTGCGTCAAAAGATTTTCTTGCAGAAAGATCTAGTGCTGTAATTGACGCGAATGCCGCTGTATCATTGGTATCAGGATCCCCAACAACTAAACCACTGCCCAATCTGATGTTCTGTCTCCCGATGATTAGAGTCAGAGGAGCATAAAACATTTCCTTCATCTTCACAGATGCTAAATCAAGGTCTATGTCTGTTGTTGCAGCTGTTTCTACGCCCCAATCTCTTTCATTCAATAACCTTACGCTAGTAGATACATTGTCAGTTAAATCTGCATCAACCTGAAGCCTTGCAGTTGACATGAACCATGTGTCTGTATCACTAGTGTTACCATTATTGAAATCATAATTCGACCTATTAATCATCTTTGAATCAATATCACCGCTGACCTTTACGTTCTGCACTTCTGCGAACGCTGGGACAGCAATGAGAGCTACTATTGCTAGCACGCTCATTAATTTTAAGAATTTACTCATTTACTTTTCCTCCTTGGTTACACTTTTTATTCTAACTAGGTTTTACCTAAATTACTTTTCTCTATAGATATATCGCTATATTATTTTGGCTGCTTCCGCTTAAAAATTTCACCTCCTATCTTCGCACAGATTAAAGCTGCCTATAGCGGTATACGCTTACTTTGTAAACGTTTTCCCTTATTAATCAAAAAGTATACCTTATATATATTATATTGTCAAGTGGAAAAATAACGCCTTGCACCACCTATAGCGGCGTAAGGCGCCAAAAACCACTACTTATATTCTTTTGAGCTCAACTTTTCAGGTTTTATAGGCCTTGATTTAGGAGAAAGCGCCACTGTTACCATGCTTTTCCCGCCTTGCGGCTGTATGGTTATAATGCAACTTTCCTCTGAATTTTCGTAGTTCAAAACCTTTCTGTCATATTCTATGATATTCACCAGGGACCAGTTAAATGACGCCATCTGCTCTTTGTAAAATGCCAGGACTTGCTCAGCGTTTTGACCGCCGTAATATTTTAATAAAGCGACTCTCGATTTATCATTCTGAAACGCGAAAGATTCTTTGTCTAAAAACTTGAAGCCTGACGGAGTCGGTAAGTCTTCGAATTTAAGGATAGGCGCAACAGAAAGCGATACCTTATTTTTTTCCGCAGCGCCAGTTGATTCGTTCTGAGGAAGCGTAACACAGCCTGCTAATAAAAATACACATAAGAAATAAGAACCGAGAACTGAGAACTTTATTTTGCTCATGCCTTCCCCCTTTTTTATAATAAGCTTACTATATATATCCCCGTATGTCAAGCCAAAGCCCTAACTTTACAATTCGTGCCTGGCACCATTTGTAAAGTTAGCTTTTCAAAATGGCTTTAACCAATTCTTCAGAATTCTTAAAAACCTGCGCGATTTCCTTTTTATCAAGTCCTGCGCCCAAAAGAACCTCTTCTGCGAAATCTTTTGTAATCAGGTTTTCAGGGGTATGCGAATCTGTATTTAAAACAAGTTTCGCTCCGGACATCCTGGCCATCTTAACAACATGGCCGTTAGTAAGCGAGTGGCCTTTACGCGCTGTGATTTCAAGGTATATATTTCTACTTGCCGCAAGCAAGGCATCTTCCAGCGTTATAAGCCCAGGGTGCGTCAGGATATTTATGCCTGAAAGGAGCGATTCTTTATTTGTGCCTTTTATAACCGGCTCGACTATTGTTTCTCCGTGCGCCAGCACCAGCTTTATACCGATTGAGTGGACAAACTTTACTGTGCTTTTTATCAGCTCAATAGGCATGTGCGTAATCTCAACCCCTGGAATCGCTTTTATTTTCCAGTTTTTATTTATATCCTTGCACGCGTTTATGATTCTAGGGATTACAAAATCAACGTTGGAAGAATCCACATGGTCAGTTATTCCTATAACTTTATAGCCTTTTTCCTGAGCTCTCCTGGCTAATTCAACCGGCAACAATTCCCCATCGCTCAATAACGTATGCGTATGTAAATCAATCATATCTTCTCCCATCCAACAACTTTACATTTCAACAATGTTAAAGTGTCAAGTTGTTTTGACTTTAGTGGCGTCCCTAAGAGGATTCGAACCTCTGGCCCCAGGTTTAGGAAACCTGTGCTCTATCCATCTGAGCTATAGGGACACATATATCTCGCAATGTTACAAAACGAGTATGACTTGTTTTGTAACATTAGTATTGGATCATGGAATAGATCGGGAAATCGCTTAATTTGGAACGGCCTTTTAAATCTTCTAATTCTATTATAAAGGCAAGCTCTATGATTTCGCATTTTAGTTTTTTTACAAGGTCTATTACTGCGCCAAGCGTCCCGCCTGTTGCAAGTAAATCATCTATCAATAAAACCCTCTCTCCTGGCTTTATTGCATCCTGATGTATCTCAAGCGTATCTTCTCCGTATTCCAAGGAATAGGTTGCCTTGTATGTCTTATGCGGAAGTTTTCCTTTTTTTCTAACAGGGACAAAACCAGCTCCTAACTTATAAGCCAGGGCTCCGCCAAAGATAAAACCACGGGATTCCACGGCAAGGACTGCGTCTATTTTTTTGCCAGCATATCTTTTTGCCAGCGTATCAATCACTTCTTTGAATTTTTCCTTGTTGCCGATAAGAGTTGTAATGTCCCTGAAAAGAATGCCTTTCTTGGGAAAATCCGGGATGTTGCGAATATACTTTTTTAAATCTTCCATTAATATTCTCCCATCTCGCCGGTTTGCTGCATTATAAACATCCGCAATTTTTCCAGCGCTACGCTTTCTATCTGCCTGACCCTTTCTCTTGTAATACCGAACACCTTTGCTGTTTCGCCTAGAGTACGAGTGGTGCCATCGCTCAATCCAAACCTAAGATCTAATATCTTTTTTTCGCGCTCATTCATGTGATCCAGCAATTGAACAACTCTTTCGCGGCGGAGGCTGTCAGTAATATTATCCGTAGGAGACAAATTAGAATTATCCTCAATAAGGTCTATAAACTGTCCTGTACTTTCGTCGCCTATAGGCGCATCAAGAGAAGATATTCTAGTAGCTGCTTCGCTTATCTCCCGTATCTTACTCATAGGAAGTTTCATCAGCTTAGCAACTTCTTTTGTCTTGGGCTTTCTGCCGTATTTCTGAGTTAACTGCTCAGTTATTCTTTTCCATCTGTTGATTATCTCTGTCATATAAACAGGTATCCTTATGGTCTTACCCTGGTTCGCAATGGCTCTTGTGATATATTGCTTAATCCACCAAGCTGCATAAGTAGAAAACCTGTAGCCTTTGTAAGGATTATATTTCTTAACTGCTTTCATAAGGCCGAGATTTCCTTCCTCTATAAGGTCCATCATCGGGACGCCTAATTTCGAATACCTCTTGGCAATGCTAACCACAAGCCTCAGATTAGACTGTATCATTCTTTTCTGGGCGTGAACATTGCCCGCCCTGACTTTTTTAGCCAAAGATATCTCCTCCTGTGCCGTCAAAAGAGGCGTGTCTTTTATTGCCTTTAAATAAAGTTTTATGGCATCCATATTTATTACTTCTCTCTAGCTTGGGCCTGAGCTGCTGCAAGGCGCGCAATCGGTACCCTGAAAGGCGAACAGCTTACATAGTTCAT
>DNHS01000014.1 GCA_003485765.1 Candidatus Omnitrophota bacterium
ATGTACGGCATTGATTTTACAGGCGGCCAGATACAGGAATATTCTTTTGCCAGCCCTGTGAGCGCAGAAGAGGTCAGAAAGTCAATGGACGCTATAGGCATAAAAGATGCGACTATACAGCAATTCGCAAATAAAAACCAGGTTTTAATAAAGACAGCACTAGACGAGACTACTAAGATAAGTGAGGCCCTTAAAACGAGTTTTCAAAATAATCCCACAGAATTATTGCGTGTTGAAAAAGTAGGGCCTTCTGTTGGAAAGCACCTCAAGAAGAACGCATTTCTCGCGCTTATGTGCAGCCTTGGGGGCATATTGATTTATGTAGGAATAAGGTTTAAAAATATGATATTTGCTTCTGCCGGCGTAATAGCGCTTTTTCATGACGTAGCTGTTGGCATGGGCGCGCTGGCCATTGCAGGCGGAGAAATGGATTTGAATATAATAGCAGCGCTTCTTACAATAGCAGGTTATTCAATAAACGATACTATTGTAATATATGACAGGATAAGGGAAAATTTAAAACTGTACCGCAAAGCATCTATGAGAGAGATTGTAAATATGAGCGTTAATCAGATGTTCTCAAGGACAATACTTACGAGCTTCATGACATTATTGGCGGTTATTTCAATCTTTCTTTTCGGAGGAGAGGTACTGAGGCCATTTTCGTTCGTGCTTCTGGCAGGTATGATATCAGGAGTATATTCAACAGTGTATATTGCATCTCCTTTAATTATATCCTGGCATACAAGGCAGTCGAAATAAGGTTTTATGGACAAGTTTAAAGAAATCAAGCGAATATTAATACTAATTCTTTTTTTTAACTGGCTTGTGGCTTTTAGCAAGCTCATATATGGGCTTATTACGAGGTCTGCTGCCATGACAGCGGATGGAGTGCATTCTTTTGCAGACGGCGCTTCAAATATTATAGGCCTTGTAGGCATATGGGCTGCATCTAAGCCGATAGACGAAGACCACCCGTATGGCCATAAAAAATATGAAACTGTTGCTACACTGGGCATTGCGGTCATGCTCTTTTTAGCAAGTTTCGATATTATAAAAGATTCTATTTTAAGGCTGTTTCACCCTGTGGTTCCTGATGTAAATATGTTTAGTTTTGGCCTGATGGTAATTGCATCTCTCATTAATGTAGTGGTAATGAGATATGAATATAAAAAAGGGACAGAGCTATCCAGCGATATATTGGTCTGCGATTCAATACATACAAAAACCGACATATTTGTCTCAAGCGCAGTTATTGTAACATTGATCTCGACAAAAGCAGGTTTTCCCATACTTGATACGATTGTGGCGTTTGTGATAGGCATTTTAATCGCTAAGGCTGGATTTGAAATATTAAAGAAAAGCTCTGATGTGTTGTGCGATAGAGAAGCTATTGAAAAAGCCAAGATAGCCAAGGTAGTAAGCGGGGTATCCGGAGTAAAAGCTATACACAAGATAAGAACAAGAGGAAGAGAAGACGATGTGCATGTGGATCTTCATGTAACAGTTAATACGAGCATGCACGTTGACACTGCGCATGAGCTTAGCCACAGGATAAGCGATACCCTGAAAGAGAAGATACGTGGGATCACGGATGTAATCGTGCATATAGAGCCAATGCATAGTCACCGCTTATGAAACGATGGAATATAAAACAATCTGATCTACTGTGCCAGAAATATTTGAGCGATAATCTATTGATATCTCCTATAATTGCTCAGTTGCTTATAAATCGGGGTATGCGCGATGTTGATAAGATAAAATCATTCCTGAATAGCAATCTATCCGAACTTTATAACCCATTTTTAATGAAAGGCATGTCCGAGGCGGTTTCTCGCATAAGAAAAGCCTTGGATAAAAAAGAAAAGATACTTATTCATGGCGATTATGATGTGGATGGCGTAACCGCTACAGCGCTTTTATTTTTTACTTTGCAAGAATTCGGCGCAGAACCTGTTTACTTTATCCCGGACAGGCTTACTGAAGGTTATGGATTAGGTTCAAGCGGAGTAGAAGAGGCTGTCAGAATAAAAGCAAATCTCGTTATCACAGTTGACTGCGGGATATCCAGCCATGAAGAAGTAGACGGCCTAAATAAACACGGTATAGATGTGGTAGTGACAGACCACCACGAGCCCCCTAAGATATTACCCAATGCTCATGCAATAATAAATCCTCATCAAAAAGGGTGCGCTTATCCTGATAAAAATCTTTCAGGGGTCAGTATAGCGTTTAAATTGTGCCAGGCATTAAGCTCTGAGCTAAATAACAAGAATTTCTGGAAACACCTGGACCTTGTTTCGCTTGGCACTGTTTCCGATATAGCCCCTATATTAGGAGAAAATAGAATCCTTGTTAAAGAGGGCTTGAAATTATTTAAAAACATAGGCTCTAACAAAGGGGTGAAAGCTCTTATTGAAGTAAGCGGCATTAAAAAAGATAAGATTGGAGCTTTTGAAATAGGCTTTATTTTAGGCCCCAGGATAAATGCAGCTGGAAGGCTTGGCTCTGCAGGCACAGCAGTAGAGCTTTTGTTAACAGATGATGATGAAAAGGCAAACTCGCTTGCGAATAAATTAAATAAGGCAAATCAGGAAAGGCAAAGAATAGAAAAGGATACTTTGAAAGAGGCAATATTCAAAATAGAGAAAGATATAAATTTTAAAGATCATAAGGTGATAGTGCTTCATAATGAAAACTGGCACGCAGGGGTGATGGGTATTGTTGCTTCCAGGATATCAGATAGGTTTAACAGGCCAGCGATCCTTATTTCAACTAAAGACGGCATAGGAAGAGGCTCTGGGAGGTCTATTGAAAATTTCCATTTATTCGAAGCGCTCACAGCTTGCGAGGAATTCTTAAAAGAATACGGAGGGCACCAATATGCGTGCGGCCTGACTATACTTGAAGAAAATCTAGCCGCGTTTATAAAATTGATAAATGAATTAGCTGCCAACACCATGACAACAGAAGATTTAATCCAATCGCTTTGCATTGATATGGATATAGAGCTAAACATGCTCGATTATAAAATAGCAGAGGATATAGCGAAGCTCGAACCTTTTGGAGAAGGGAATCCTGAGCCGATATTTTGTTCCAGAAATCTGAGATTAGCCCAGCCGTTGAGGGTATTGAAAGGAGAACATATCAAATTTCAAGTTACTGACGGCAAGAAAAATTTCGAGGCAATAGGATTTGGGATGGCTAAGGATAGCGATATAGAGTTTGCGTTGAGAAATAATACTATGTTTGATATGGCTTATACTGTTTCGCTTAATAATTGGCAGGGGGTAAGCACTGTTCAGCTGAAGATAGAGGATATCAAGCCTTCCTGACCTTGCCGGCTTTAAGGCAGGATGTGCATATCTTTATTGTTTTTACAGTGCCTTTTACAATAATCTTAGCAACCTGCAGATTAGGCATAAATCTTCTTCGGTTTACTCCTGTTATCTTTAATCCTACGCCGCCTTTTGCTTTTGCCAGACCTCTTCGCGCAATGGTTCTTCCCGCCATAGGCCTTTTCCCGCATATTTCGCAAACTTTTGACATGTATAAATCTCCTTTATTTGTATAATGATTTAGGTTAAAATAATAGCACAATATAATCATATATGCAAGGAGAAATTTCTATATGATGAAATATCAAACTATCGCGGATAAAAATATAATAGCCTGTTTTATCTTAATAATATTTTTAGGTTTTATTGTTTATTCTAACTCTATAAACAGTGGATTTATCTGGGATGATCATCTTCTAGTTAAGGATAATCTTTACATAAGAAATTTGCCTAACATAGGGAAGTTTTTTAGCGGGGCTATATCAACGGATACTAATGTAAAATATTTTTTTTATCGCCCCCTTCAGATGATTAGTTATGCAATAGAGTATTCATTATGGAAATTAGATGCCAGGGGGTACCATCTTGTAAATATCTTTTTACACATTTTAGTAGCTCTCGCTATCTTTTGGTTTATTCTTCTTCTTTATGATGATATCTTCCTGGCTTGCCTTACAGCCATTCTCTTTGTCGTTCATCCTATGCATATCGAATCAGTAAGTTATATTTCCGGTCTTTCAGATACATTAGGGGCGTTATTTATCTTTATTTGTCTATCTCTTTATATACGCTCAAAATCTTATGTAATAGTGGGGCTGACTTATATTGCCGCATTATTATCTAGGGAGACAGGCTTAATCCTTCCGGTATTAATTTTGGTTTATCATTTTGCATTCAGAAAAAAAATTAATTTTAAATATTTTCTTTTTATTCTGGAAATAACTTTTGCCTATATTTTATTGAGAATTATTTTTTTTAAGCCAGAAATAGTTTGCCTTACCAGTATTTCTCAAAGGTTTTTGGGTTTTTTTGCAGCTTTAACCACGTATCTTAGGCTGTTAGTATTTCCATTTGACCTGCATATGGCGTATGGGTTAAAAACATTTAGCTTGATCCACGCTAATGTAATAACAGGCTTTTTAATATTTGTTTTTCTTTTGTTTTATGCCTTAAGGAAAAAGAAAGATAACGAATTGATTTTTTTCTCTATTTTCTGGTTTTTAATTGCGCTTTTACCGGTCTCCAATATTTATCCAATCAATGCTTATATGAGCGAGCATTGGTTATATATTCCATCGATAGGTTTTTTTCTAATTTTGGCAAAAGGCTTAATATATTTATACAAAAAGAAATTTTGTTATCCTGTCGCTATTATTTCTATCATAGCACTATTAACTTTTTATTCTCTCTTGACTATCAGGCAGAATGAATATTGGAAAAATCCTGTATTTTTTTATAAAAGGGCATTAAAATACGCTCCTTATGATTTGAGATTGTATATTAATCTTGGTAATGCGTATGCTGATATAGGTAGATTCCAAAGGGCAATATACTGGTACAAAAAAGCATTAATACATGCGCCTAATAATTGGAAATTGTATCTTAATCTAGGCGCAGCGTACGCTGATATGGGTAGATTACAAAAGGCAATATACTGGTACAAAAAAGCATTAAAAATAAACCCTGATTCCATAAGTATTTATAATAACTTAGGAGTGTTGTACGTACGTTTTGGTAAATGTAAAGAGGCAATATCGTCATACAGGAAGGCATTAGAAATAAATCCAGATTATGCCAGGGCATATTTTGGTTTAGCTGAAGCTTATTTTTATGATAAGCAGTATAATCTAGCTATTAAATATTGCGATGAAGCAGTTAAGTTTCAATACAATGTCCCCAAAGAATTTTTAGATATGTTAAGCTCATATAGAAAATAGCTTAAGATAATATAATGCGCAGGAAAAATAGATATGATTGAACGTATTAAGAAAGCTTATAAATTAATGGAATCGTGCAGGCTTTGTCCGCGTAAATGCGGAATTAACAGGCTGAAGGGCCAGACGGGATTCTGTAAGGCGGGGTTACTACCAATGGTTTCAAGTTTCCACGTTCATTTTGGCGAAGAGCCTCCAATTTCAGGCAGGAACGGCTCAGGTACTATATTTTTTACGCATTGCAGTCTTAGGTGTGTATTTTGTCAGAATCATCCTATAAGCCATTTAGGCCAGGGCAAAGAGGCAAGCGTAGAAGAATTAGCCTGTATGATGCTGAAATTGCAGGCTGAGGGCTGCCACAATATAAATTTTGTAACGCCTACTCATTATATGCCGCAGATATTGGAAGCGGTATTTATTGCAAGAGAAAAGGGCCTAAAGGTACCGCTAGTTTATAATTGCGGCGGATATGAATCAATGGAAGCCCTGGAGATTTTAGATGGGATAATTGATATATATATGCCTGATATGAAATATTCTGATGATGCGCCAGCTAAAAAATATTCAAATGCGCCTGATTATTTTGAGATTAATAAAATTGCAGTAAAAGAGATGTACAGGCAAGTAGGAGATTTAAAGATGCATAGAGGCATTGTGAGTAAAGGAATTTTAATAAGGCATCTTGTATTGCCTGAGAATTTAGCTGGCAGCCAGAAGATATTCGAATTTATCGCTAATGAGTTATCGCCAGATATATATGTTAATATAATGGCGCAATATTATCCGTGCCATTCAGCAAGTAAATTTCCAGAAATAGACCGCAGGATTACTGCCAGGGAATACATGGAAGCAATTAGGTTGGTTGAAAAAGCAGGCCTCAAAAACGGTTTTAGGCAGGTCATGAGCACAATAAAACGCAAACGCATTCCAGAATGGACGGATAACCTCAAAACAACTTTACAAACTAACAATGTCACTTTGTAAAGTTGTTGGGTTGGATGAGTAGAATATTATGAAAGATTTAAATATTTCCGCGAGATTTATTAAGGGCGTCGGGCCTTCCAGGTTAAGTACATTGAGCCATCTAGGCATAGAGACCATATATGACCTTCTTTATTGTTTTCCGGCCAGGCATGAGGATAGGAGCAGTATCAAGAAGATAGCTGAGATAAGGCCGGGAAATTTTGAAACAATAAAAGTGAAGGCGCTTACTTTTGGAGACCGCATGTCAAAAAAAGGCATGAATATATTCCAATTGGCTGTAGGGGACTCTACAGGAGTTGTACACGCTACATGGTTCAATCAGCCGTATATGAAGGATAAATTTAAAATAGGCCAGGAATTGATTTTATATGGAAGGGTGGAAAAATATAATTATCTGCAGATAAATAATCCTGAATATGAAATCTTAACCGGCACAAAGGAAGATTTCGTGCATATAGCGAGGATCGTGCCTGTATATCCGCTTACTGAAAGCCTGAACCAGCGATGGTTTAGGAATATTATGAAATTTACAGTGGATAATTATGTGGACGAGATTAGAGAGATATTGCCGTTTGAGATGCGCAAAAGAAACAATCTCATGATACTTAAAGAAGCTGTGAGAAATATTCATTTTCCAGTAAGCGATTTAGTTCTGAAAAAAGCCAGGGAAAGGATTATATTTGATGAATTTTTTATTTTGCAGACAGGGATTGCGCTGAAAAGGGCCAGTATTAAGATAGATTTGAGCGGTTACAGCCATAAACTGGAAGGCGATCTGATAGGCAAATTTAAAAATGATATACCGTTTCAATTAACAAAAAGCCAGTCAAAGGTGATAAGAGAAATAGAAGAGGATATGAAAAGCCAAAAGCCGATGAACAGGCTTTTGCAGGGAGATGTTGGCAGCGGGAAAACAATAGTGGCTTTGTATGCGCTTATTCTGACTGTTCAAAATGGATACCAGGGCGCTTTGATGGTTCCCACAGAGATACTCGCAGAACAGCATTATAGAAATATAAAGGTATTGATAAAACACCTTGGAATAAATGTAATGCTTTTATCGGGAGATTTGAAAGAAGAAGAGCGCAGGCGCAGGCGGCAGATGATAGAAACAGGCGAGGCAGATATTATCATAGGCACTCATGCCCTTATTCAAGAAGGAGTTAATTTTAAAAAATTAGGCCTTGCAGTAATAGACGAACAGCATAAATTCGGAGTCATACAGAGAGCAATATTAAAATCAAAATCACAAAGTCCAGACATGCTTATCATGACAGCGACTCCTATACCAAGGACTCTGGCATTGACTGTTTATGGAGATATGGATGTGTCAACAATAGACGAACTGCCTCCCGGTAGGGGCGGCGTCAAGACGTTTTTCTTTGAAGAAAAGAATAGAGACAGGGCTTATAATATCGCAGAAGAGGAAATAAAAACAGGCAGGCAGGTTTATATAGTTTATCCTATAATAGATGAATCAGAGAAATTAGATTTGAGAGCGGCTATTAAGATGCATAAGGATCTGAGCCAGCGTTTTACTGATTTAAAAATAGGGCTTTTGCATGGAAGGATGAAATCAAAAGAAAAAGAGACAGTAATGCATGATTTTAAAGACCGTAAAATAGATATGCTGGTTTCAACTATAGTTATAGAAGTAGGCGTGGATATCAGTAATGCCAGCGTGATGATTATAGAGCATGCCGAAAGATTCGGGCTTAGCCAACTGCATCAATTAAGAGGCAGGATTGGAAGAGGTAAGCATATGTCTTACTGCATATTAGTCAGCGAACCAAAGAGCGATGATGCAAAACATAGAATAAGCGCTATGCTGAATACCCATGATGGTTTTAAGATAGCAGAAATTGATCTTGAAATCAGAGGGCCAGGAGAATTTTTCGGCACAAAACAGCATGGCCTTCCTGAATTAAAGATTGCCAATATAATAAGGGATAGGGATTTGCTAGAACTTGCTAAAAAAGAGGCGTTTGAGCTGGTTCAAAAAGACAGGTTCTTAAGATCGCCTGAGAATAAACTTATCAGGGAAAGCCTTTTAAATAAATTTAGCAAAGAAGATCTGGCATTAGCTTCTGTGGGGTAATATGAGAATAATAGGCGGAGCATATAAAGGCAGGATTATAGATATGCCGGTTGGGATAAGGCCTACGTCTGATAAAGTAAGGAAGTCTTTGTTTGAGATACTCAAAAATCAGATTGGAGGAACAAGTTTTTTAGATCTTTATTGCGGGAGTGGAGCAATAGGCATAGAGGCATTGTCGCGCGGCGCAAAAAAAACAGTATTTATTGATAATAATTATGATTGTATCTCTATCTTAAAAAAAAATCTGAATAAAATAGGAATTTCGCAAGGTTCATATGATATATATAATAAAGATTGTATAAATGGAATGGGTGCACTTCAAAAGTCAGGGGCTTCTTTTGATATTGTATTTCTTGACCCTCCTTATTATATGAGCTTGGCTAAAAATACCTTGATAGAGCTATCCAATTGTGATATACTAACGCCCAATGCTTTGGTTATAGCAGAGGTATTTAAGAAAGAAAGTCTTCCCGAAGTATTGGGTAATTTCAAGAAAACCAGGTCTTATAAATACGGCGATACGCTATTGGAGTTTTATGAAAAATATAGCCATATATCCAGGTAGTTTTGACCCTATTACATACGGGCATTTGGACATCATAAAAAGGGCAATCAAGATATTTGATAAAGTTATTGTAGCAGTGGCGCATAATAGCGAAAAAGACCCTCTTTTTAGTGTTTCTGAAAGAGTGGAGCTTTTAAAAAAGGCCACCAGAGACATTAAAGGCGTTGAGATAGATGATTTCCATGGTCTAGTGGTGGATTATGTGAAAACCAAAAAATCGAAAGTTGTCATAAGAGGGCTCAGGATGATTTCAGATTTTGAATTTGAGTTTCAGATGGCGCTTACAAACAGGAAGCTTTCTAAAGATGTTGAGACAATATTCATGATGCCATCCGAGGCATATTCTTACCTATCTTCAAAATTAATAAAGGAAGCTGCTAGCCTTGGAGCAAATTTAAAAGGTTTTGTGCCGGCATTTGTTGAAAAAGCAATTAAGGCGAAATTATGAACTTTCTAGAAAAGATATACGAACGCGGCCGGAAGACGAAGAAAAAGATTCTACTATCAGAATCGCATGATGAAAGAGTCCTTAGGGCCATAGAGAGTATTTTAAAATCCGGGATTTGTGTGCCTGTTTTAATAGGTAATCCTGAAGAGGCAAATGGAGTGGCAAAAAAACAAGGGATAGATTTAAAAGGCCTGGAGATAATAGACAATAAAAAATCAAAAGATTTAGATAAATACGTAGGCCTATATTGCGAAAAACGTAAGCACAAAAAAATTAGTTCTGAAGATGCATTAAAAATAATCACAGAGAATCCTGTTTTTTACGCCAGTCTTATGGTTAGCGCTGGAGATGCAGATGGATCTGTGGCAGGTGCTTCTATAACTACCCGTGATGTTGCAAAGGCGGCTATCTATTGCATAGGCCCTGCAGAGAATATAAAAACAGTTTCGAGCTCAACGCTTTTAATACTGGGTGATAAGACTCTTGGGTCTAGCGGCATCTTTATATATGCTGATGCAGGCATCGTGCCTGATCCAACTGCAGACGAGCTGGCGGACATTGCAATATCGAGCGCAAGGATGGCAAAAATACTACTGGATGACCAGCCAAAGATTGCGATGTTAAGTTATTCAACCAAAGGCAGCGGCGGTTTTGGTAAAAGTATACAGAAGGTTCAGGAAGCTACAAGGATTGTAAGAAAGAGAGAGCCTGGCTTACTTATAGACGGAGAAATACAGGCCGATTGCGCAGTAGTGCCGGAAGTAGCTCAGAGAAAAGACTCTGATTCCAGAATTAAAGGCAGAGCAAATATTTTTATATTCCCGAATTTAGATGCTGGGAATATTTCGTATAAATTAACTCAGCGCCTTGCAAGAGCGCGCGCTATCGGGCCGCTTCTTCAAGGCCTTCAAAAACCAGCCAGCGACCTATCGCGCGGCTGTGATTTTCAGGATATTATAGATGCGGTTGCGATAACAGCTGTCAGGGCGCAAGGCGGGTTGCTAATTTAAATGATAATCCTTGTCTTAAATAGCGGAAGCTCTTCAATAAAATACAAGCTTTTTGATATTCAAGTTAGCTCGGAAGGGCTTTTGGATAAAGGGCTTTTAGAGAGGATAGGAGAAAAGATCCCGAGCCATAAAGAGGCTATTAATATTATATTAGATAAGGCAGGGCCTAAGATAGATGCTGTGGGCCACAGGGTTGTGCATGGAGGCGACAGATTCAAGGAGTCTATTTTAATAGAAGATAATGTTATAAAAGCAATAGAGGATTTTATTGAACTGGCGCCGCTGCATAATCCACCAAGCCTATTGACAATAAATGAATCGAGGAAAATACTCTCAGACATCCCTCATGTGGCTGTATTTGATACAGCTTTTTATTATGACATGCCTGAGTATGCGTATTTTTATGCGATCCCCTATAAGTTTTATGAAAAGTATAAGATTCGTAAATATGGTTTTCATGGAACCAGCCACAGATATGTATCTGAACAGGCAGGATGTCTTTTAAAGAAGCCTTTAAATGAACTCAGGCTTATCACATGCCACCTTGGGAATGGGTGCAGCATAACTGCTGTAAAAAACGGCAAGGCAATTGATACAAGCATGGGTTTTACTCCTCTGGAAGGCCTTGTGATGGGCACGCGTTCAGGCGATCTGGACCCGGCGATCATACCTTACATAATGGAAAAAGAAAATATAGATGTAAATGCAGTTATGGATATTCTAAATAAAAAAAGCGGACTTTTAGGTATTTCTGGGTTAACTAACGATATGCGCGAACTGATGAAAGAAAAAAGCGCAAATAAAAAAGCAAAACTAGCATTAGATATTTTTATTTACAGAATAAAAAAGTATATAGGCGCTTATATGGGCGTAATGTCAGGATGCGATGCGGTGATTTTTACAGGGGGCATAGGAGAGAATAACCCTGCTCTTATTGAGGAAATTTGTAAAGGCGTTGTTTCAAAAGAAACAAAGACCCTTGTGATTCCTACGGACGAAGAATTAATGATTGCCCGCGACACCTATCGCATTGCAACAACTTGACATTTCAACATTGTTGAATTGTAAAGTTGTTTGGAGAATTATGAAGATATATGTTGATAAGATACCAGAAGGCGGGCTAGAGCTGTCCGAAAAGATCCAACCGGAAGAGCTTTTAATAGATACGGAAGGTATAAGTTTTATTAAACCTATAGATGTAAAGGCGGATGTTTCAAAGATCGGCACTGAGATTTTTGTGGATGTTGCGCTGGAAACGTATGTAGAATACACATGCGGGAAATGCCTTAGCAAATTTGAAGATATTTTTAGAAAAAAGTTTAACATGGTACAAGAGGCTAAGCCTGCGGAAGTAGTGGAACTGGACGACGAGATAAGACAGGAGATAGTACTAGATTGTCCTGTGAAAATTATTTGTAAAGCTGAATGCAAAGGGCTTTGCCCTAATTGCGGACAGAATCTGAATACAGGAGAATGCGGTTGCGAACATAATGGGCCGATTGAGAATCGGCCTCTACATTAAATTTTGCTTCGCAAAATTTGAGAGGAGTTTAAAATGGCTTTACCAAAAAGAAGACATTCAAGTTCAAGACAGGGTAAAAGAAGAGGTTCTCAGAAAATTCACGTGCAGAGTATTGCTATGTGCCCTAATTGCAAATCACCCAAACTGCCGCACCGCGTATGCAGTGTATGTGGCTATTACAAAGGCAGGCAAGTGATGCAGATTAAAGAGAAGAAGAAAAAGGAAAAGAAATAATAAGAGGATTGTATAAATGATTAGGATAGCATTAGACGCCATGGGTTCGGACAATGCTCCGATTTCAGACGTAGAAGGAGCTGTTTTAGCAGCCCGTGAATTTGATTACGAACTTATATTAGTCGGGAATGAGGGTTTAATAAAAAAAGAACTCGAGAAACACAAGCCCGTTCCTTCCAATATATCAATACAGCATGCCTCTGAAGTAATAGGCATGCACGAGCAGCCGGTCTTGAGCGTAAGAAGGAAAAGAGATTCATCTATAGTTGTCCTGTGTAATCTTGCAAAAGAGAAAAAGGTAGATGCAATAGTAAGCGCTGGCAACACCGGAGCCATGGTATGCGCTGCAACGCTTAAATGCAGGCTTCTTCAGGGCATAGAAAGGGCTGGGATAGGGATTGTTATGCCTACTCTTAAAGGCCCTATGGTGATGATAGACGGAGGCGCTAATATAGATGCTAAGCCATCTCATCTTTTACAATATGGCATCATGGCTAGCGCTTATTCAGAGTATATACTTAATAAAAAATCTCCGAGAGTCGGGCTTTTAAATGTAGGCGAAGAAGAATCAAAAGGCACAGGTTTTTTAAAGGAAACTTATAGTCTTCTTGAATCTTCAGGGCTTAATTTTATAGGCAATGTAGAAGGCAAGGATTTTTTTGTTGGCGATTGCGATGTAATAGTCTGCGATGGGCTTGTGGGCAATGTAGCTTTAAAGGTTACTGAAGCAGTTGCTCATGCGCTTGGAGAAATGCTTAAGAAAGAATTAAAGAGCAGCTTCTTGTCCGTAGTGGGAGCTCTGCTGGCTAAAAATGCTTTTATGTCAATGAAGAAAAAAATGGATTACGCTGAGCATGGCGGGGCCCCGCTTCTCGGGGTTAACGGCGTATGTATAATAGGGCATGGTTCATCGAATTCTAAGGCAATAAAAAACGCTATTCGAGTTGCAGGGGAAGAGGTAGTTAAAAACGTAAATCAGCATATTATAGAAGCGATTATTATCAGGAAGGAGCGATAATGGAACAGGCTGGCATACTTGGATTAGGTTGTTATCTACCAGTCATGAAGCTGACAAATAAAGACCTGGAAAAAATGGTTGATACATCAGATGAATGGATAATGACAAGGACTGGGATCAAGGAAAGAAGGATTGCTCCAAAGGAATTTGCTGCGAGCGACCTTGGAGTGGAGGCTGCCAGAGCGGCCATTAAAGACTCAGGGTTAAAGCCTGAAGACATAGATTTGATTATTACTGCTACAGTAACGGGCGATATGGCATTTCCATCTACCTCATGTATCATACAGGATAAGATAGGCGCTTATAACTCAGCCGCATTTGATATAAATGCGGCGTGTTCAGGTTTTATATTCGGGATAATTACTGCGAAACAATTTGTGGATACAGGGCTTTATAAAAATGCGCTGGTTATAGGCGCAGAGAAGATGACCAATCTTGTTGACTGGACAGATCGATCTACATGCGTATTGTTCGGAGACGGAGCAGGCGCATGTGTTATAGGAAAGAGCAAAGATAGGCGGATTATCTCTCATTTTATAGGCTGCGATGGTTCAGGCGGCAATCTTTTAAAACTTCCAGCAGGAGGTTCCAGAATTCCTACAACAGAAGAGACTGTTAAGGACAAGCTTCATTTTTTAAAAATGGAAGGCAATGAGGTATTTAAGATTGCGGTAAAGGTAATGGCAGATGCTGCGAATAAGGCGATTACAAAAGCAGGGCTTTTATGCAGTGACATAGATTTATTAATACCGCATCAGGCAAATATAAGGATATTGATGGCTGTTGCAAAAAAGATGGGCTTGCCGGAAGAAAAGATTTTTCTTAATATAGAAAAATATGGCAATATGTCATCGGCTTCAACAGCTGTTGCGCTGGCAGAGGCAAATAAAGAACATAGGATTAAAAAAGGCGATAATGTCGCGCTTGTTGCTTTTGGCGCAGGGCTGACTTACGGAGCAGTGGTCATAAAATGGTAGATAAAGTTTGTTATATTTTTCCTGGACAAGGATCACAGTATGTAGGTATGGGGGAAAAGCTGTATGATAATTCTCCGGAAGCAAAGGCTATATTTGACCAGGCAGAAAAAAATTTACCAGGATTAGATCTAAAGAAGCTCTGTTTTGAAGGCCCGATCGAAGAATTGACGCAGACGGCAAATAGTCAAGTTGCGATTTTAACTACTAGCATAGCTGCATTACAAACTCTATGCTCTATGCCCTATGCTCCATGCTGCTGCGCTGGATTAAGTCTGGGAGAATATAGCGCTTTGGTTTCAAGCGGCGTTTTAGAATTTTCAGATGCTATCCGGCTAGTGAGGCGAAGAGGGGAATTAATGGAACAAGCAGCTTTAAATAATCCAGGAACCATGGCGTCTATACTTGGGATTTCAATAGGAGATTTGGAAGAAATTTGTAAAGAAACAGGCGCAGAGATAGCTAATCTAAACTGTCCAGGCCAGATAGTTGTATCTGGAAAAAAAGAATCTGTCCAAAAAGCCATGGCCCTGGCTGAGCAAAAAGGCGCAAAAAAGGCAATTATATTAAATGTAAGCGGGCCTTTTCATTCGTCATTTATGAAAGAAGCTGCAGAGGAGTTTAAAAAAGAGCTTGGTAAAACAAAATTTTCCAACCCTAAAGTCCCTATTGTAAGCAATGTAACAGCTGATTATGAAAATAGAGTGGATGGCATAAAAGAAAACCTTGTAAAACAATTATACAGCCCTGTGAGATGGGAAGAGTCCATACTAAAAATCAGCCAGGAAGGCTGCAATACGTTTTTTGAGATAGGGCCTGGAAAAGTGCTTAAAGGATTATTGCGCAGGATAAATCATGATCTTGCAGTTTATAACATAGAAACATTAGAAGATATTAAGAAAATTCA
Source organism: Candidatus Omnitrophota bacterium (assembly GCA_003485765.1). Taxonomy (GTDB): domain Bacteria; phylum Omnitrophota; class Gorgyraeia; order Gorgyraeales; family Gorgyraeaceae; genus UBA10183. The sequence continues at coordinate 15,033 of DNHS01000014.1, forward strand.
GGAGGCATTATGTGCGAATTAGTTTTAGAAGGCAAGCTGGCTATTATAACAGGAGGGGCGAGAGGCATTGGCAAGGAGATAGCAATGCTCTTTGCAAAAGAAGGAGCTAATATTGCCATATGCGATGTAAATCTGGAAGAGGCTGAAAAAACAGCAAAAGAAATCCAGGATTTAGGCCGCGAAAGCCTTGCTTTTAAGGTTGACGTTACTGACCAAAGCCAAATACATGGCATGGTGGATAAAATTCTTGACAAATTCAATAAAATAGATATACTTATTAACAACGCTGGCATAACAAAGGACAATCTTCTTTTAAGGATGTCAGAAGAGGAGTGGGATAAGGTAATAGCAGTAAACCTTAAAGGCACTTTTCTATGCACGAAGATAGTTTCAAAGGTTATGCTCAAGCAGCGTTTTGGAAAGATAGTTAATCTTGCGTCGATCATTGGAATAATGGGCAATGCAGGCCAGGCAAATTACGCAGCTTCAAAGGCAGGCATAATAGGGTTTACAAAAAGCGTGGCAAAAGAGCTAGCTTCGCGTAATATATGCGTAAATGCAATAGCTCCAGGATTTATAAAGACAGACATGACAGCCAGATTGGCTGAAGAGGTCCAGAAGAAAATGCTTTCCGTGATACCTCTTGCAAGATTTGGCGAAGCAAAAGATGTAGCGGATTTAGCAATATTCCTTTCGAGCGAAAGCTCTTCATATATAACAGGCCAGGTGATACAGGTAGATGGCGGAATGCTAACATAATTTTTTAAAATACAGGGGGTTGAATATGGCAGTTGCTGAAAAAGTAAAATCAATAATAGCAGAACAGCTTGGAGTGAAGCAGGAAGAGGTGACTCCAGAAGCATCTTTTATAGACGATCTTGGCGCAGATTCTCTTGATACGGTAGAGCTCGTAATGGCTCTTGAAGAAGAATTTGGCATAGAGATTCCTGATGAAGATGCTGAAAAGATAACCACTGTAGGCGACGCTGTTAAGTATATAGAAGAAAAAGGCGTTAAAAAATAATATTTTGAATATATGGGGTTAGGAGGGGTATTAAATTGATTTTTAAATCTCTTCTGACCCCTTATTTTTGAGGATTGGTTATGAAACGCAGAGTTGTTGTAACAGGGTTGGGTGTAATTTCTCCGATAGGGTGCGTTAAAGAGGTCTTTTGGGGTAATCTTATAAAAGGAAAGAACGGCATAGGGCCTCTGACTTATTTTGACGCTAGCCAATACGAATCCAGAATTGCAGGAGAGATTAAGGATTTTGCGCCGCACCCTTTTATTTCTGTTAAAGACCTCAGAAGAATGGAGAAATTTGTACAGTTTGGCGTAACTGCTGCGAAAAACGCTATTGATGATTCAGGCATTGATGTATCAAAGGAAGATCCTTATAGAATAGGCGTTATAGTGGGTTCAGGAATAGGAAGCCTGAGAATAATAGAGGAAGAGCATAAAGTAATACTTGAAAAAGGGCCTTCTCGCATAACCCCGTTTCTTATCCCAATGCTTATTGTAAATATGGCAGCAGGACATATATCTATTATGATAGGCGTTAAAGGCCCGAATCTTTGCATTACAACAGCGTGCGCGTCTGGTTCCCATGCTATAGGCGATGCAATGAGGATTATTCAATACGGCGACGCAGATGTTATGATAGCAGGCGGGACAGAGAGCTGTATTACTACATTGGGCGTAGGAGGTTTTTGCGCATTAAAGGCTCTTTCTACTAGAAATAACGAGCCCGAAAGAGCTTCCAGGCCCTTTGATAAAGATAGAGATGGTTTTGTAATGTCAGAAGGCTGCGGCATTGTAATTTTAGAAGAATTGGAACGCGCAAAGAAAAGAAACGCCAAGATATATGGCGAAATAATTGGTTATGGCATGACAGGAGACGCTTATCATATGACAGCCCCGGATCCAAATGGAGAAGGCGCTGCAAGATGCATGATAAATGCCTTAAAAGACGCTAATCTGAAACCAGAAGATATTTCTTATATAAATGCCCATGGCACTTCCACAACGCTCAATGATAAAATAGAAACTCTGGCAATAAAGAAGGTATTTGGAAATTCTGCAAAAAAAATTCCTGTTTCATCTACAAAGTCAATGCTGGGCCATCAATTAGGCGCAGCAGGAGCAGTAGAATTTGTTATCTGCTGCCTTTCCATGGAAAGAGGCATTATTCCACCTACAATAAACTACGAAACCCCAGACCCAGATTGCGACCTTGATTACGTGCCTAATAAAGCGCGCCAGGCAAAGGTCAATATCTGCCTTTCAAATTCCCTTGGCTTTGGCGGTCATAATGCCACATTAATTGTCAAAAAAAATTAGAAATAATTATTGACTATTAGACATATAAAGTATATAATATCAATAGATAATAAATACTTTTTAAAATACTAAAACCATGAAAAAATTTATAATAATAATTTTTATTATATGTTCTGTTGATTTATTTACCACAAATACTACCTTTCCTTTAATAGACGATGCAGAAAAAAATACAACACAGGATAATTCATTAAATCCTATAATAAAACCGCCCGATAACGTTAATTTCAAACCTCCTGAATATGCCCCAGGCGAGTTGATTGTCAAGCTCAAGGAAGGACAGACTCTGCAAGACATAAATGACTTAAATACCAAATATAATGTGAATTCCGCAGAAAAGGTTTTCCAAGATGTCTCTAATCCAAAAGACAGCCTTAAACAGATGAATGGCAAATTAGTCAGTTTAACTGCAGAACATCAAGGTTGGTATTGGCAGTTAGATAAAAATTCCAAAGAATACAAAGATTATATAGCCAAGCTCGAAAAAGAAAAACAAGGCCTTCAGGAACAAATAAAAGCCCAGGAAGAACTTATTGCTAAATCAGAAGAGAGGCAGAAAAGAGCTTCTGAAGGAACTACTGCCCCGAACCTGGAAAATATCTATCTTTTAGAGACTGGCCATGATACAAATATACCTTTAATGGCTAAGGATTATGCTGATAATCCAGCGGTAGAATACGCAGAGCCAAACTATAAACGAAAGGCCCAGATGGTGCCTAATGACCCGTATTATTCTTCAAGTAATTCATGGAGACAGGGCTATGATGATTTATGGGGCCTGAAAAAGATTCAGTGTGAAAAGGCATGGGATATATGTAAAGGCCAGGGAGTGATTGTGGCAGTAATAGATACGGGTATAGACTATAATCATGAAGATATTGCAGGCAATATATGGATTAATTCCAGAGAAATTCCAGGTAATAATATGGACGATGACAGGAATGGTTACATTGATGATGTGAGAGGTTATGATTTTGCCTACAATGACAATAATCCTATGGATGGCCATGGCCATGGGACTCATGTAGCAGGCACAATTGCTGGTATAGGCAATAACTATAAAGGTATTATTGGCATTGCGCCAGAGGCCAAGGTGATGGCAGTAAAAGGATTAGATGACACAGGAAGCGGTTGGGAGACAGATTTGGCTAACTGCCTTATATATTCAGCTGATAATGGCGCAGATGTAATTAATAATTCATGGGGAGGACGAGGCCTATCAAGAATGTTAGAAGAAGCAGTGGATTACGCCTATTCTAAAGGCTGTGTTGTAGTGGCAGCAGCAGGTAATTCCAATGGGTATGCAGGAGATTATTCACCAGCAGGTTTTTTTAATGTTATCAGCGTTTCTTCCAGCGACCATAATGACTTAAAATCAGATTTTTCAAACTGGGGAAAGATAGATGTAGCTGGGCCTGGAGGAGATAGTGGAGCCACGGGCCATATAGGAAGGAATATACTTTCTTTACGCGCCAATAGCACAGATATGTATAGAGACGGCTTAGGCATTGTAGCTGGCAATTATTATCGCAGCCGCGGAACTTCTATGGCTTGCCCGCATGTGGCAGGGGTAACTGCTTTAATAATCTCTAAACATCCAGAATTTAGCAATGAAGCTGTCAGGCAGATTTTAAGAACGTCTACAGATGATATTGGACAGGCAGGATGGGATAAAGATTCAGGAAATGGAAGAATAAATGCCTATAGCTCGTTAAACATGGATTCTTACTGTTTTGCCAGGATAACTTCTCCAAAGGAAAATGAATTTAAAAAAGGAGGAGTTATTCAGATAAAAGGCAGCTCCTATGGAACAGGTTTCCAGAGTTATAAGCTGGAATATAAAAAAGCTGATACGAGCTGGATTCAGGCAGGGCCTACTTTCTATAAACCTGTAATAAACAGCATATTAGGAAATGTAATTATACCTTCTTCTAATTTTTTTGGCACGTATTATTTATCCCTCACGGTTACTGATACAAAAGGCCGTAGATTCAGGGATGTAGTAAGTATTTTGGTTGAGGCAGACAAGGACTTGCATCCAGGGTGGCCATTTATTATGGAGCCAGATAATATGTTCAGCTTAAAGTCTTCGCCATTAATTGTTGATATTGACAAAGATGGCAGGAAAGAGCTTGTAATTAACAGCGCTAGTAATGATAATAAAATATATGTTTTAAATGAAGATGGAACTTGTAAAAAAGGTTGGCCTGTTGCGATTTCTGACTTTATTGAAAGCATTGGGGTTAGCAGTCCATCAGCAGCTGATTTGGATAATGACGGAAATTTAGAAATAATAGTCCATGGCCTTAGATATGTCCATATATTCAATAAAGACGGAGTTCCTTTACGCGGATGGCCTGTAAGAGTTCAGCCTGAACATGAGAGCTTTAGTGGTTTTTCGCAAATTCCCGCTCCTGTCATAGCAGATATAAATAAAGATAAAGAATTAGAAATAATAATAGCAGGGACTGATAGGACACTTCATGTTTTAAAAAAAGATGGGACATATCTTGCTGGCTGGCCAATGACAGATTTCGCTAATTCTAGCGCTGGGATGAGTTTTACGCCTTCAGTTGGAGATATTGATAACGATGGGGATATGGAAATTGTGTATATAGACGGCCTTTCTTATGAGGGATTTAAGAGAATTTTTGTGTTTCATCATGACGGTAGAATAGCAGATGGCTGGCCTAAGGAACTTAATGAATCCGTTGTTTGCTCTCCTGTTATGGGGGACATAGACGGAGATAATGATCTGGAGATTATAATAGGATCTACAAAAGTAGAAACAGATGGTACTATGACACCCATAGTAAATGCGTATCATCATAATGGCGAGATTGCGGCCGGCTGGCCTAAAAGGCTGGATAACAAAGAGCAAATAGCTGGTATTTCTTTAGCTGATATCAACACGGATGGATATCCTGAGGTAATTGTTTCGGCAACTATAGTAGATTTTACTAATCCGATTTTTCCTTTGCCTCGCTATGGCGTTCTTTATGCCCTTGGGAAAAATGGAGAGATTATTTGGAAAGGAGACAAAACAGACGGGATACCGCTTTATTCTACGCCTATTGTAGCGAATATTAATGCAGACAGCCGCATGGAAATAATTATCGCAACATGGTGGTATCCAGAAACAGGCGCTATTGTTGTATTTGATGATAAAGGCAGGAAGATTGAGAATCTGTCAAAATATGCGCCATATTTTTTCTGGGTATCTCCTGCAGTAGGGGATATTGATAGCGATGGAAAATTAGAACTTACTGCAGCTACTGCTAACGGTATGATCTTGGCATGGGATACGAATGGTGAAAATAAGATAGAAAATATGCCATGGCCGCTATTTCAACATGATGTTCAGCGCGCAGGGGTTTACGTAAAGGCATCTTTGCCGCCTGATCTTGCAGTTAGTAATATTAAGTTCTATGCGCAGGGAACGGATAAGGAAGTTATCCCGCAGTCAAAAAAGCCAGTTACCTGTAAAGCTATTCTTAAAAACCAGAGCAATATTACTGCAAAAGGTTTTAAGATAAAGTGGTTCTTAGATGGCAAAGAGGTCAAATATGCCAGCCATGATAAACTGGCTGCAGGCCAGGCATCTAATGACCCGAGTGTTTATTTTGAATGGACGCCTACAGCAGGTAATCACATTCTAAGGTTTGTTGCTGACTGCAATAATGAAATTTCAGAATCCAATGAGAAGAATAATTTTTATGCCAGGGTCGTGAGGGTTAAATTCGCGCTGCCTGTTGCTGTTATTGGAGCAAGCCCTAAATATGGAAATTCTCCGCTTTTTGTCCAGTTTAGAGGCGATAAGTCTTATGACCCTGACGGAACAATAGTAGATTATTTATGGAATTTTGGAGATAAGGCTATTTCTAAAGAAGTAAATCCTGAACATGTTTATGTAAACGCCACTAAAAAGCCCAAGGTTTATACGGCAAAACTGACTATAACGGATAACCAAGGCGCTATCAGAATTTCCTTTACCACTATAATAGTTTATCCAAAAAGAAAATAGACAGAAGAATATAGCATTTGTATTGTCATAGTATGCATTTTATGATAAAATTTTTGCATGCGTGACAGAAGATCAAGTCTTTTAGGCGAGATATTAATCCAGAAAAAATTGATTACCAAAGAACAGCTGGAACTTGGCCTGAATGAGCATAAAAAAACAGGGGAATTTTTAGGCGCGTCATTAATAAAGCTGGGTTTTATAAAGGAAAATGATTTATATAGCGCGCTTTCCAAACAGTTAAATATTCCATATATTAAATTAAAAGAAATTCAAATAGACGCAAAGGTTCTTGAAAAACTTCCTGCCAAGTTTGCCTGCCACTATAAAGTCATGCCGATAAAATTAGAAGAAAATACCCTGACTATTGCAACAAGGGACCCATTAGATGTGAGGACGCTTGATGATATCAGGCTGTTCTCCGGGTTTAATGTAATTTCTGTTTTGGCAGACGAAACTGATATATCCGAAGCTATTAGAAAATATTACGGCTTAGGCGCAGAGACAATAGAAGAAATTATTGATGTAACAGATAAAGATCTGGTAATGCCTGAAACAAAGACAGAGACAATAGATGAAATGGCAGAGGATGCGTCTATAATTAAATTTGTAAACCAGGTTTTAGTTCAGGCAATTAAGGATAATGCCACAGATATACACATAGAACCATATGAGAATGAGCTTAAGACAAGATATAGGATAGATGGGATTTTATATGATGTGCCTGTTCATTCAGGTATAAAGTATTTCCAGTCTGCTGTTGTTTCCAGGATAAAGATTATGGCTAATCTGGATATTGCAGAACGCAGGCTTCCTCAAGATGGAAGGATAAAGATTAAAGTTGGCGCTAATGAAATGGACCTCAGGATATCTATACTGCCAACCCAGTTTGGAGAAAGCGTGGATATAAGGATTTTGAGCGGAGCTATGTTGTATAGTTTAGAAAAATTAGGATTATTGCAATCTGATTTTGAGATCCTTGAAAGGCTTATAAAAAAGCCTCATGGGATTATTTTTGTTACAGGCCCGACGGGCAGCGGCAAAAGCACCACTCTTTATGCATGTTTATCTAAAATAAATAATAAAGATAGAAAGATTATCACCATAGAAGACCCGATAGAATATCAGATTAAGGGCATAACGCAGATACAGGTTCATCCAAGGATTGGATTAAGTTTTGCAACAGGGCTTCGTTCCATGCTCAGGCATGACCCTGATATTATGATGGTTGGAGAGGTGCGCGATTTTGAGACAGCAGAGATAACTATCAGGGTTGCGCTGACAGGCCATCTTGTATTTAGCACGCTGCATACTAATGACGCAGCAGGCGGTATTACAAGACTTATTGACATGGGCATAGAGCCGTTTCTTGTTGCGAGTTCTGTGGAATGTTTTATTGCTCAGCGCCTTGTCCGGCTTATTTGCCAAAAATGTAAAGTTGAGAAAAGGGTAGATAAAAATATATTGTCAGAATTTGGCACAGGAAATATTGCTGATAATATATATGTATATGAAGGCAAGGGCTGCGATGATTGTAAATTTACAGGGTATAAGGGCAGAACAGCCATATATGAATCCTTGCTTATGGATGAAGGCATTAGGGATTTAGTTTTAAAGCGCGCTTCATCTGATCAGATAAAAAAGAAAGCGCTGGAATTTGGCATGCATACTCTTCGCATGGATGGCTGGGAAAAGATAAAAAAAGGTTTAACTACTATTAATGAAGTAATAAGGGTGACAGAAGAAGATTAATGGCTAAATTTATATATAAGGCAAAAAAAGGCCCGGATGAAATTTTAGAGGGTAATATTGAAGCGGATTCAGAGCAAATGGCTGCGAATAAATTAATGCAGTCAGGTTATTACCCTGTATGGATTAAAAAACAAGAAATAGCTCAAGGCGTAGAAGGTAGAAACCGGAAAATCAGGGCAAAAGAGCTAGCTAGTTTTACAAGGCAGCTCTCAGAACTGTTATCTTCAGGTTTAACGCTTTATAATGCGTTAAATGTAATAGAGAATCAGACAGAAAATGCGCAGTTGAGATTGGTTATAAGAGATATAAAAGATAGCATAAGGGACGGGAATTTTTTTTCAGAGTCCTTAAAAAAATATCCAAATGTTTTTTCAAATGTGTATGTGAATCTTATTAAGTCAGGCGAGGCAGGGAGTTTACTGAACGAGGTTCTTGGGAATATAGCTGATTTTTTAGACAAGGAAGAAGATATAAAGGCCAAAATTATAGCAGCCTTATCTTATCCTATATTAATAGGCGTAGTAGGAGCCTTGACAATATTTATTTTAATAACATTTGTAGCGCCGAGATTGGTTAACATGCTTACTGATATGGGCCAAGCCCTGCCATTACCAACTATGATTCTAATAAGTTTGAGCGATTTTATTAAGCGCTATTGGGTTTTGATAATTGTTTTTATGGGTGCCAGCGCGCTGCTGCTAAAAAGCGCTATACAGCAGCCAGTCGTAAAAATGAATATAGACAGGTTAAAATTAAAACTTCCAGTTTTTGGAAACATGGTTAAACACGCAGAACTTGCAAGATTTACAAGAATGCTTTCAGCGCTTCTTAAGAACGGAGTGCCGATGTTAAATTCTTTAAAAATAACATCCGGTATAATAGAAAATCAGGTTATAAAGAAAGATTTGGATTTCATTCATGATGATGTAAGGGCAGGTTCTACTTTAGCGCTGGCTATAAAGAAAAGAAAAAATTTCCCCATACTTATATCTAACATGGCGGCAGTTGGCGAACAAGGCGGTTTTCTGGATAGGACACTGTTAAATATCGCCAATACGTATGAAATTGAGCTGGATAGAATTGTTAAAGTAATCACATCTCTTTTGGAGCCTGTTTTTATTTTGATAATCGGCAGCATAGTAGGTTTTATTGTTATAGCAATGCTTTTACCAATATTTCAGATATCGCTTACAGCGCATTAAAAATGGAGGGTTATTAAATGGATAATAAAAAAGGTTTTACTTTAATTGAACTAATGCTTGTCGTTATTATTATTGGCGTCTTGGTTTCAATGGTAGTGCCTCGGCTCGCAGGCCGCTCAGAAGAAGCAAGAATAGCTGCGGCAAAAGCAGATATTAATGCTAATATTTCAGTAGCGCTCGATCTCTTTGAACTGGATAATGGAAAATATCCTACCACTGATGAGGGTTTGCCTGCATTGAGGGCCAAACCTGGTTCAGCTTCAAACTGGAAAGGCCCGTACCTTAAAAAAGAACCAGTGGATCCGTGGGGTAAAAAATACATATACCGTTCTCCAGGCGAACATAACCCTGATTATGACCTTTATTCTTATGGCCCTGATGTAAAAGAAGGCGGGAGCGATGATATCACTAATTGGGAAGAAAAGAAGTAATGGTTTTTTATTTATTGAAGTATTAATAAGTGTTTTAATAATGTCTATTGGTTTAGTAGCGGTATTGAATTCGCTTATTCAGTCCTTGCGAGCAATAGAATATTCAAACAATTATTTTCAAGCATGCCTTCTTTTGGAGGATAAGGCATGCGATATTTATAATAGCGATAAGAAAGAAGGTTTTTCGCGTGGTTTATTTAACAGCAAGTTTTCGTGGGAACTGAATGTGGCAAGATTAGAAGAAATAGCCATTAATGAGATTTCTTTAAAGGTATTATGGAATGATAGGAATAAAGAATGTGATATAGCCATGGCTACATATTTATGAGAAAGAATGGGTTTACTTTTATAGAGCTTATAGTTTCAATTTCAATATTAGTCATAATAATCGCTTCAGTATATAGCGCTTTTAATACAGGGCTGCGTATATATAAAAAGTCATCTACGGGCCAGGATCTTCAAAAAATCAGGACTACGCTTTTAAAGATAGACAAGGAGCTTAAAGGCGCCTTCTTCTTTTCCAAAATACCTTTTAAAGGCGCGGCCTCAGAAGCCCATTTCCCATTAGTTATTGTTAAGCAGAATATAGAAAATATCTATATAGTTAGTTATTATGCAGAAAAAGATAAAAATAGAGATTCTTATAAAATCATAAGAAAGGAAAAGCTGTTTACTGATAATCCTCAAGATAAAAAAGAAGAAATAAAAGATATGTTTTCTGCGGTATCTATTAGATTTGAATATGCGTATAAATCTAATGATCCTTCAAAGAATTATGAATGGCAGGAGGCATGGGGCGAAGAGCAAAAGACGCTTCCTTTGGCAGTCAGGATTTATTTTAAGATAGATGACACAGGTGAAATTTACAGCAAGGTTATTTTTCTTATGCAGGGAGCTTTAGGGTCAAAATGATAAAAGAGAAAGGCAGTATACTCATATTTACTTTATGGATTTTAATAATACTTTCTATTTTTAGTGTCATTATATCAAAGCGCGCTTCCACTGATATAAGGCTTGCGAAATATGAATCTGAGAATATAAAGGCATTGTATTTAGCAAAGGCAGGCGTTATGAAAATGATTGCAGAGCTAGCCAAAGATACAAATGTATATGATAGCCCGAACGAAGATTGGCATAAACCAAAAGAATTTCAATTTGGAGGCGGCATAGTTTCTTATAGCGCATCAGATGAAGAGGCTATGTTAAATTTAAATAGCCAGGCTTTGCAGAAGGAATATTTAGTTAGATTGGGCATGGATGAAACTATCAGCCAGCGTATCATGGATTATAAAACCAGTAAAGGCGACAAAGGTTTTGAATTTATGGAGGAGCTTTTTTTAATAGAAGGCATGACCCCTGAGATTTATTCAAAGATAAAGGCTTATGTTACAATTTATAGAGGCAATGATGTAAAAGTGAATATAAATACAGTGAGCGAAGAAATGCTAGATATTATTCTTGGAAATGATGCGCAGATAATAGATAAAATACTGGTATATAGAAAAGGCCCTGATGCCAAAGAAGGCACAGAAGACGACGGTATATTCACAGAAGATAATTTTAGTTTGATTTTTGCAGGCTTTGAAGTAACGCCAGATGATATTGTTAATTACCAAAGTTTATTTAGCGTTAAGTCTAATTTCTTTAGAATATATTCAGAGGCATCTTTTTCTGAGGATAAAAAAATAATCAAGAAAATTACCAGTGTAACAGATAGGGCTGGCAAGATTTATTACTGGAAAGAGGATTAATTTGAATAACAAAGGCAAGATTTTAATTATCCCAAGGCACCTCGTTTTATTGAGATTCATAGAGCTTCCATCAACTGATGCTTCTGAGATTAAGAATATGGTTGAGTTCCAAGCCTTTAAAGAAACGCCATATGCAAAAGATGAGATTATAACTAGCTATAAAAACCTTGGTTCTTACAAAAAAGGGTTCTCCTGTATAATGCTGGCTATTGTACAAAAAGAAATTATAGAAAATATGATACAGCAGGCTAAGGATGAAATAGAGGACATAAGGCTTGAAACAGAATTATTATATTCATTTCTATTGCAGAAAGGGATTATAAAATCTGATAAGGTGAGCTTGGCTATAAATATTAAGAAGGAATACGCCGAGATTGTTATTACAGATAAAACTAAGCTTATTTTTTCGCGCTCTATTAAAAACAGGGCAGATCTTATGAAAGAACTGGCCAACTCAATGCTATTTTATAATAGAGATAAGGCTAATAATGCGATAAACGATGTTAATGTCGTATATTCTAAAGAAATAGATGTCAAAGAGATACGGCCTCAGATAGAAGATTATTTTAAGATGTCAGCAAATTTTTATGAATATAGCAATGACTTGGTTAGCCTGGATACTTCTTTATATATAAGCTTTTTGCCAAAAGAATACAATGACAAGATGGCAAATAAAGAGAATAAAAAAGAATTATGGTTAACATCCTGCCTTATACTAACTGCTATATTAGCATTATTATCTCTATTAATTTTTAAATTACACGAAAAAGATAAAACTTTAAACTTGCTTTCTAAACAAATAAGCTCAATTCAATATGACGTTGATCAGTTAAGGGATTTTCTTAGAAAAGCAGAGATTTTAAAATCTCAAAAGCAAAAAGGCGATTTCATCATAAATGTTTTAAAAGGGTCTTATGATTTAACGCCTTCAGATATTTTCTTATACCGGCTGGAATATGACGGCCGCTATGATTTTTCTTACAAAGGAACTGTAAGCAGCGCATCAGAAGTTTTTAATTTTGTAAAGGCGCTTGAAAAGTCAAAATATTTTAAAAAGGTAGAAGTAAAATATACTACAAAAAAAGTAGTGCAGAATCAGGAAGTTACGGATTTTAACATATTATGCCAGATAGATTAATTCATATGAAATTATCAAAAAGAGAGAAATATATTTTTATAATAACTATAGGCATTATTATAATGGGCATGGCATATAATTTTATATTTGAACATCTGTTTAAAAGATGGGAGACGCTGAATAGCGAGATAATTGCAAAAAGGGCTAAATTTAATAAGGAAATAAGATTATTAGAAAATAAAAATTCTATAATATTAGAATATAATAATTATGCAAAAGCTTACAAAAATAGCTCAAGAGTGTTAAATTATATAGAAAAATTAGCAGATTCTTTAAACATAAAAACTAGCAATATAAAACCAGGGCAAGCTACGGATAAGGCTTTTTATCAAGAATACTTTATTGAGCTTCAAATAGAAGGCCAGTTTCCTGAAATTATTGAATTTTTATCTGATATTAGTAAACTCCCGTGTTTTGTTACTATCAAAAAATTTGATTTTAGAAGAGACCTAGAAAATCCCCATCTTTTAAAAGGCACAATAATCCTTTCAAAAATTATCATATAACCCAAACAACTTTACATTTCAACAATGTTGATTTGTAAAGTTGTTGATACTATTGACATATTTAAGATCATAGTATATACTTACTCTCTGAGTGGAGAGTAAGCTATTGCTGTCTATATAGATAGTGCAAAGTTGACACTTTTGTCATTGTCAGAAGTGTCAACTTGGTGAGAGGCATTATGGAAAAGGTATATCTAATTAAAGATTTATCGAGAATGAGCGGGCAGACAGTTTACACGCTTAAATATTATCTGAATATTGGGCTTATTAATGAGGTCACTAGAAGTCCTGAGACTAATTTCAGGTATTTTGATGATACTACATTAGAAAGATTAAAAAGAATCAGGGAATTGCGTAGAGAAAATAAATCGATTGCTGAAATAAAGGAGATTTTGGGTTTAACCTCTTCAATCGCGTAAGTTGCCTAATGTTACAAAACAAGTCATACTCGTTTTGTAACATTAGAGGTTTTTAGCTATGTCATACTATAGTGTGCTAAACTTGAATAAAGAGCCGTTTTCAACAAGCCCTGACCCGTTTTTCTTTTATCCATCTATTTCGCATAAGCAGGCAATGCAAAGGCTTGAAATAGCTATTAGATTAAAGAGGGGGCTCAGTGTTATTTTAGGAGACGTAGGTATTGGCAAAACGACGCTTGCCAGGGCTCTTATACAGGAACTGCACTCTACCAATGGAGCCATAACTCATATGATATTGGACCCTACTTATGATTCAGAATTTCAGTTCGTTGTAACACTTGCTAAACTTTTTGGAATAAAAGGCTCATTTCGCTCTACTTTAGATTATAAAGAAGCAATAGAAAGATTTTTATTTAAGAGATGCGTTGATGAAAGTCATATAATATCCCTTATTATAGACGAAGGACAAAAGATGAGTTTAGCTACATTAGAACTCTTGCGCACTCTTTTAAATTACGAGACCAATGAATATAAGCTTTTGCAGCTTGTTATCGTGGGCCAAATGGAGCTCCTGCCTAAATTGCAGCGCATAAATAATTTTTCAGATAGAATTAGTTTAAAATATATACTAAATCCTTTGGATTATAATGAAACTAAAAATATGATAGAATTCAGGCTTAAACAGGCAGGCGCTATGTCAGGTAAAGAAATATTCACAGAAAAGGCAATGCTTATGATATACCAATATACTCAGGGTTATCCCCGTAAGATTTCGGCTCTGTGCCATAACCTACTGGAAGAGCTTGTAATGAAAGATAGAAGGATTGTAGAAGAAGACCTGGTAAATGAAGCAATAGAAAAAGACAGAAAGGTGATTTTTATATCATGATTGAGTCTACTCCCGAAGGAAAACTTTTAAATCTTATAAGGAAAAGCCAGCATAAATCCAAGTTAAAGAAAGACCTTAAAATATTTACAAAAGTAAATGTTATATTGATTGCTATAATTGCCGTAATATTCGCTATCTTTTTATTGGACGTGTTTATTTTTAAAAATAAAAACTCTGAAATACCGCAGAATGTTCTAATCAAGGAAAACGAAGTGCAGCCTGTTAAAGAAGATATTCAAGAAGATGCGGATATAGTTAAAGATCAGCCTAAAAATATAATACCCATACATGACATTAAGGCAAATCTAAATCTATTGGGCATTGTTACTGGAGATAATAATCAGGCTATAATAGAAGACAAGAATCTCAAGAAGACCTTTTTTCTTTATAAAGGCGATAATATCGGCGAATTAAAGGTATATGATATAAAGAATAATGCTGTGATATTGGATTATAAAGGCGAAAAGATAGAATTAAACATATGAGAGGGTAAAAAAATGAGAAAAATAATCTTTATAATGTGTGTAGCTATATTTTTAATTTCTATTTTTTCAAATATGTCTTTAGCTGTGTCTTTAAAAGACGACCCAGAATTGATATCTTTAGATTTAAAAGGCATGGACATAAGGGATGTTTTAAAGATATTAGCGCAAAAAAGCGGGCTCAATATAGTGGCTGATAGCAGTGTAAAAGGCATGGTCACATTGTATATAAAAGACGTAACTATTATGGATGCCCTTGATACAGTCGTTTCTACAAACAATTTAGCTTATGAACAAAGCGGCAGTCTTATAAGAATAATGAATGACAGAGATTACGAAATGATGTATGGAAAAAGATTTAACGATAAAACTAAAACAGAGATAATCAAGCTTAACTATGCGAATGCGCAGGAGATTGGAAATGCCCTGAATCAAATAAAAACAAATATAGGCAAGGTAATTTCAGACGATATTTCTAGTACCATTGTTCTTATAGATAGCCCTGAAAATATAGATAAAATGAAGAAACTTATTTCGCAGATGGACATTCCTTTAATTACTGAAGTTTTTCCTCTTGATTATGCGAAAGCTGAATTGTTAAAAGATAAAATAAGCGAAATAATTTCTAAAGGCGCAGGGAGCGTAAAATTTGATGAAAGGACTAATAAGTTAGTTGTTAAAGATACGCAGCAGAAAGTAGAAGATATTCGCAAGGTGATAGATGCGTTTGATGAAAAAACAAGGCAGGTCCTAATAGATGCCAACATTGTGCAAGTTACTCTTTCAGATAAATTCAGTTATGGCATAGATTGGGCGAATATCGCTAAGTTAGGGGATATTAAATTAACAGGCGATACTGTGCTTAATACAGGTTTGTCAAATACTACGCCGAGCACTTTTACCATAGCTACTACTGGTAATCATGCCGCTACAGTAATAAGTTTATTAAAAACATATGGAGAAACAAATGTCCTGTCAAGGCCAAGGATTACAGTTATAAATAATCAAGAAGCAAAGATTTTAGTTGGCGCTAAAGAGGTATATGTTACAAGCGAAGTTACAACTACTTCTGGCGGCACATATCACACAACAGACCATGTTCAATTTGTGGATGTGGGCGTAAGGTTGGTGGTCATTCCTACCATTAATAAACAGGGCTTTATCACATTAAAGATAAAACCGGAAGTTAGCAATGCTGATGCTACAAAAACTGTTCAGTTAAAAAATCCAGATGGCTCTACAAGGACTATAGTTCCTTATGTCACCACCTCTGAAGCAGAGACCAGTGTAATGGTTAAGAATGACGCAACAATTATAATAGGCGGATTAATGAAAGATACTATTGTGAATAATAAAGAAAAGGTGCCATTTTTAGGAGATATGCCTCTTATAGGAAAATTATTTTCTACAACAGGAAAAAGCAAAGAAAAAACAGAGCTTGTAATATTTCTGACCCCGCATATTATTGAGGGAGATGAGACTACAGAAGAGGCGCAAAGATATATAGCTGACTGGGATAAAAAGGCGGAGGATATGAAGATAGAAGAACCGAAGGAGCCGGAGATTAAGTTATCTAAGCGAGCGCCTGAGAAAAAAGAAAAACATCCAAAACCAGAGAAGGCTACTAAAAAAGTCGTAGCTAAGAAGAAAGATCAACTAAAACAAAAATGGGCGCCTATTTTAGGCTCAAAAGGTAACGAGGAGTTAAAAGATAATGCCGCAAAATCTCCAATTACTAATATGACGCCTTATGAAGAATATTATTTAAATATAGGGCAGGAAATCAATGATTTGGCAAAACAGGATAAGGATGTTAGCGGGATAAATGGAGAGGTAGAACTAAAGTTTACGCTGGATAAAGAAGGATTTTTAATAAGAGGCCCTATAGTGCTCAATCAGCCTGATCTCAGGCTTGTGAGAAGCGCTATAAAAATCGTAAAAAAGGCATCGCCATTCATTAGTTTTCCAAAGGCATTAAATAAGGATCAGGCAGATTTTAATGTAGTGGTAAGGTATGAATAATTTTTGTTGACTGATAGAATATATTAATATAATCTATCTATCGTGAATTCCTTAACCAATTTCGTAGATTGCTAACAGCAATCTACGAAATTCAACGGTGGCTATACATTGTTTAAGCACTTAAAAATAATAACTGCGATATTATCTATAATTATAATGAACTCAGCCATGCCTGGGTTTGCCGGACCTGTCGGAACTGTTGAAAATAGCAAAGCTTCATGGTATGCGGTTATTGGGACTGAGAATAAAGGCAAAAAGCTTTACATGAAAGGAGATATCTTTTCTCCTGATAAAAATCCCGCAAAATCTCTCAGGATATTAGATATAAAAAAGGATAGCCTTATATTAGAGGATGTAATCTTAAAGAACAGCATTATAGTAAGGCCGGGAGAAAATATCCCAATAGAAGGAGCTGGGATGATTTTTGAAAAAACAGTTGAATCCAGCGTGCTGGAGTATAATTATAATAAACCCCCTAAAAAATTTACAAAAAATCAGTTAGAAGATTTTACGATAAAAAGCCTGGAAAAGAAAAAGATCGCGCTGGAAAAGCCTTATAACGCTTCTTCCCAGGTGAAACAACTTTCAAATAAGGAAAAGGAGATTTTTAATAGCCCCAGAGATCAGTATGCAGATAAAAATGTCATCATAACGGAACTTTTTAATAAAATAGATTCAAAGAAAATAGGCGATAATGTATGGGCGCTGGATAGGCCAAGCGCTGAATCTGCAATACACAATGCAGGCGCTGCTCTTATCTCTGCAATAAAAAGAGTTGAACCGAGATACAGGCTGGGAGAAGGCCCGAGCTTAAAATTTAACACAGATCTTGGAACAGCAGTAGTGAATAAAGAAGGGTTTCTGGTACAGAATATAGCTGTTGCAAAACTTACAGAGAATCTTGGCATAAGAGAGGGAGATATTATCAAGAGCATAAATGGATACCCAGTGAACAGCCTTCTTGGGATATACAGGGCGTACGAGAATATTGCGTCAGATAAAGGCGCCAAGCTTTTGAGCATTAATATTACAAGGGAAGGAAAAACAAAAACATTGATATATAAGATAAAGTAGGAAATGGTTTGAAACTATTCCCTATAAATAAGATTGAGAAAGGAAGGCAAAAATGGATTATTTATTGACAGAAGAACAGGTAATGATACGGGATATTGCTAGGCAGATTGCGCAGGAAAAGATAAAGCCTGTTGCAGCGAAGTATGACGCAGAAGGCATTTTCCCGTGGGATATAGTGAAGATAATGGCTGCGAGCGACTTATGCGGCATATATATTGAAGAAAAATATGGCGGAACAGGCGGAGGAGCTATGGAGCTGGTGCTTGCGACTGAAGAATTGTCAAAAGCGTGCGGCGGCATTTCACTTGCCTTTGCCGCAACAGCGCTTGGCACATTTCCTATAATTTTATTTGGCACAGAGGAACAAAAAAATAAATATCTGCCTGATATAGCTAAAGGAAAAAAATTAGCCGCGTTCGGTTTGACTGAAGCAGGCGCTGGAAGCGACGCAGGAGCTATTGCTACAACTGCAGATAAAAAAGGCGATCATTATATTTTAAACGGCACAAAGCAATGGATTACTAATGGCGGAGAAGCAGAAGTTTATACGGTTATTGCGTCTACAGACAGATCCAAGGGCGCGCGCGGCGCAGCAGCGTTTATTGTTGAAAAAGGCACGAAGGGTTTTGAATTCGGCAAAAAGGAAGACAAGATGGGCATACGGGCGTCTGCTACGAGAGAGCTTGTATTTACAGATTGCAAGATCCCAAAGGAAAATCTGCTCGCGAAGGAAGGCATGGGATTTATTGTGGCAATGAAAACATTTGACCAGTCAAGGCCAGGGGTAGCTGCGCAGGCAGTAGGGATTGCCCAGGGCGCGCTTGATCTGACAGTTCAATATATGAAAGAAAGAAAGCAATTCGGGAAAAGCATATCCAGTTTTCAGGGCCTGCAGTTTATGCTGGCGGATATGGCTACTGAGATAGAGGCATCAAGGGCGCTGGTGTATGCCTGCGCCAGAATGCTAGATAGTGGTAATACAAAGATTTCAAAAGATTCGGCCATGGCAAAACTTTTTGCTTCTGATGTCGCAATGAAGGTGACAACAGACTGCGTGCAGTTATTCGGCGGTTACGGCTACATGAGAGATTATCCTATTGAGAAATATATGCGCGACGCAAAGATTACACAGATATATGAAGGCACTAATCAGATACAACGTAGTATCATCGCGAATCATCTGATCAAGGAAAGCGCTGCAAAATGAATATTATAGTTTGCATAAAACAAGTTCCGGATACAACAAATATCAGGATAGACCCTGAGACAAATACCCTGGTACGTTCAGGCGTCCAGAGCATAATAAATCCGTTTGACATGTATGCCATTGAAGAGGCTGTCAGGCTCAAAGAGAAATTCGGAGGCCTTGTAACTATAGTAACAATGGGCCCTCCTCAGGCAGAAGAGGCGCTGCGCGAGGCAATATCTCTGGGCGCGGATGAAGCTGTGCTGATTTCAGATAGGGCATTTGCAGGAAGCGATACATGGGCTACCAGCTATACGCTTTCAAGAGCTATTCAGAAAATAGGAAAATTTGATATCATAATCTGTGGGAAACAGGCGATAGACGGCGATACTGCCCAAGTAGGGCCTGGGATTGCCGCGTTTTTGGACATACCTCAAATAACTTTTGTTAAGAAGATAGAAGACATAAAAGATTCTTTAATGCGCGCAGATAGAATGACAGAAGAAGGCTATGATATTATTGAATCGCCTTTGCCATGCCTTATTACTGTGGTTAAAGAAATTAACGAGCCAAGGTTACCTTCTTTAAAAGGCAAAATGAAGGCAAAAAAAATAGAGATTAAAAAACTAGAGGCAAAAGACCTGGATGCAGACCCTGATTCGCTTGGGCTAAAAGGCTCTCCTACAAAAGTCGTTAAGATATTTACGCCTCCTCCGAGAAAAGGCGGCCAGATTTTAGAAGGCGAGGCAAAAGAGGTTAGCGGGAAATTAGTGGAATTATTAAAAGGTGAAATATGTCTATAAAGGTAATAACTGAAAAATGCACGGGTTGTAAATTATGTGTCAAGTCCTGCCCATTCAACGCAATAGAGATTATCAATAAAAAGGCAGTTATAGACTTTGATAAATGCACATTGTGCGGAGCGTGCATAGAATCGTGCAAGTTTGACGCCATTGTACTTACCAAACTTAGCCCAACAGATATACAATTTCCTAAGAAATTCGATGAATATAAAGATGTGTGGGTATTCTGCGAACAGAAAAAAGGTGTTGTGCAAAGTGTCGCGTATGAACTTTTGGGCAAGGCTAGAGAGCTTGCAGATACGCTTGGAGTTGAATTGTGCGGAGTTTTATTAGGCGAAAATATGAAGGAGGAAGCGCAGAAAATTATTCATAGAGGCGCCAATAAGGCATATCTTGTGGATTCCCCTGCGTTAAAATATTATCAGGATGAGCCATATTCGAAGGTATTAGTCCAATTAATAAAAGAATACAAGCCTGAAATAGTGCTTTGCGGAGCTACTTCAATAGGCAGGTCATTGATATCTCGGGTTGCGATAGGTATTCATGCGGGTCTTACGGCAGATTGCACAGGCCTTGATATAGATAAAAAAGAAAGACTTCTATTGCAAACCAGGCCTGCATTTGGCGGGAATATTATGGCCACTATTATCTGCCCTAATCACAGGCCTCAGATGTCAACTGTAAGGCACAAGGTAATGAAAGAAGCTGCTGAAAATAAACATCATAAAGGAAAGATCATAGAAAAAAATTACGACAGCAATATTTATTTTTCGAGAACAAGGCTTCTTGATATTGTGGAAGAGATAGAGGATACAGTTAATTTAACAGAGGCAAACGTGATTGTTTCCGGCGGAAGGGGCATACAGTCCCCAGAGAATTTTAAACTTATTGAAGACCTGGCAAAGACTCTGGGCGGAGCTGTGGGAGCGTCGCGCGCTGCAGTTGACAGCGGCTGGAAAACTTATTCGCACCAGGTTGGCCAGACAGGAAAAACAGTGTGCCCGAAGATTTACATAGCCTGCGGCATCTCCGGCCAGATCCAGCATCTTGTGGGAATGCAGTCTTCAGAGATAATAGTAGCGATAAATAAAGACCCTTACGCGCCCATATTCAGCGTGGCGACTTATGGGATAGTTGGGGACGTATTTGAAGTTGTGCCGGAGCTAACCAGGCAGTTTAAAGAGGCGCTAAAAAGATAATATGTATTTCAAATCTCTAGAACTATTCGGTTTCAAATCATTCGCCGATAAGACAAGGTTGGATTTTGAGCCTGGCATCACTGCTATTGTGGGGCCCAATGGCTGCGGAAAATCTAATATTGCCGACAGTATAAAGTGGGTCCTTGGAGAACAATCTGCAAAGGTCTTGCGCGGCGGTAAAATGGAAGACGTTATATTTAACGGCACCGATGGCAAGGAACCTGTGAGTTTCGCAGAAGTTTCCCTTACGCTTTCCAACCAGGATAGGGCGTTGTCAATAGAATATGATGAAGTTACTGTCACCAGACGCCTCTATCGCTCAGGAGAGAGCGAGTATCTTTTAAATAAAACTCCGGTCCGGCTTAAAGATATAAATGAACTTTTCATGGGCACTGGCATAGGCACAAGCGCTTACTCCATTATTGAACAGGGCAAGATAGATCAGGTTTTGAGCTCAAAGCCAGAGGAGAGGCGCGAGGTTTTTGAAGAGGCGAGCGGCATTACAAAATACAAGACAAAAAAGAAAGAAGCGCTGCATAAACTGGAAGATACGGAACAAAATCTATTAAGGATAAATGATATTATAGTAGAAGTAAAGCGCCAGATCAATTCAATAGAACGCCAAGCGAAAAAGGCGGAGCGCTATAAGGAGCGCTATGAAGAATTGAAGTCAATTGAGTTGAAGCTCTCGAGAATAGACCTTGAGATATTGAGAAGCAAGAACTTGAATTCCGAAGAGAATACAAGCGAGTTAAATCAGAAAGAAGCAGAGCTTAATCTAGAATCAAATAGATTGTCGCAGGATTTGTTATTGTTAAACAAGGATAGGTCTAGTGTAGAAAATAAAAGAGTGAATCTGAAATCCAGAATAATAGAACTCAATTCTGAAATCTCAAAAGCCAGCGATAAGGCCTCTATGAATAAAGAAAGGGTGGACGAGCTTACAAAGCGCCGCTCAGGCCTTGAGGCTGAGATAAAAAAAAGCGAAGACATACTTATATCTCAAGAAAAGGAGATAGCGAATCTCAAGGAAAAAATATCTGTGCTGGAAAAGGAAGACAACGAGAGGTTCAGCAAGGTAACAGAGAAAGAAAAAAGATTTGAAGAAATATCAAAGACAATAAAAACAAGCGAAACAATATTGTCCAATTCAAAGGCAAATATCATAGATATGGCTTCAAGACAGGCGAAGCTGAGAAACCAGGTGGCGAAGATATCCACTACTATTTCAACCCACGACTCAAGGCTCAAGAGGCTGGAATCAGAAAAATCAGTTGTCTTAGAGGAAAAAAATAACCTGCAAGTGAAATTAAACGAAGTCTTGGCAGAGATAACAGCAATTGAAAATGAAGCAGCCAGCCTTAAGCTGGAAAGAGATTCCATAGCTGGCTCCATATCAGCTATTAGAAGCCATATAAACTTGCTTACAGAAGAATCCAAAAAAATAGAGACGCTTCTGACATCCAATAAATCCAAATTAGAATTTTTAGAAGAAGCAAGACTTAAATACGAAGGGTTTTCTACAGGTGTAAAGGCAATACTTGGAAGCCAGTCAAGGATAGACGGCGTCAGAGATTGTCTTGCAAATCTGTTAACAGTCAAAAAAGGCTATGAGGTTGCAATAGAAACAGCAATGTCTGAGTATCTGCAAAGCATAGTAGTTGATACCATGGAATCTGTAGATAAGGCTATAGAGTATCTTAAAGAACATTCATACGGCAAGGCCTCATTTATAATAGGGACAGCTACCATTTTTTCAAACGATGAAAAAATGGTAGCTGTCCCTGATGTTACTGATGTTAATGACAGCCGCATTCTTGGAAAAGCAGCTGATTTTGTAAATGCAGACAACTCTTATAAAAATATCTTGAGGCATATATTAAAAGATATTTTTATAGTAAATGACCTTAAGGACGCAAGAGCTCTATTAGATAATACCAAGGGGCCTGCGAGGCGCAGGTTTATTACTTTGTCAGGCGAAGTGGTAGAGAATGGGTTTATAACAGGCGGGAGCTCTAAAAAGGAAGAGCTTGGCCTGATAAATAGAGACGCCAGGATAAATGAGATTCGCCAAATGGTCAGCGAACTGGAAGGCCATTCGCAAAAACTTGAAGAAGAAAGGTTTGGGAAAGAAAAAGAAGAGAACGAATTGAAAACTAAACTTGAAGCGCTCACAAGCGTAATTAACGAAAAAGATATACTATTTGCTAATGCCTCTACCGGCAGATCCAATATAGAAGAAAATATGAAAGGCCTGGGGGATGAGATATCGCTTGTGAACCTTGAGATAGATGAAGTGGATTCTGAAATCCTGATTCTGAAACAAGAAGAAGATACTTCTCTTAAGACGCTGCTAGAGCTTGAGAATGAAACGAAGATTAATGAAGAAAGGATGCATAATAGCGAGGCTCTTATAACAGAATGCGCAAAAGAAAGAGAGCAGCTTCTTGTAGAGATTGCAGAGGCAAGGACTGAGCTGGGGTCGCTCGAAAGCAAGAAGGAAGGCTTGTCGAGCACGCTAGATATACTGGAATCATCTTTGCGTGATGCCAAAAATAACGTAGAGTCCAGAAAGCTGGAAATAACGAGCTCTATTAAAAAGGGAGATGCGCTAAGTGTAGAGATAAAAGAACTTGAAAAAAATGTAACTGTCTTGTCAGAAGAAGGTTCCGGAAGGAATAAAGAGTTGAGCGAGGTAGAGGCCGTATATTTCGAGATAACAGAAAAAGCGGCGTCTTACGAAACTAAATCGAGAGAGATAGAAAACCAGATAAATAATATAAGGTCAAAGATACATTCTGTGGACTTACAGAAGGCGGAGGTGAATTACAGCATAGAAAACCTGACTCAACGCATAAGAGATATTTACAAAACTGAGCTTCTGGAATTTCAACTGGCAGAGGATTGGCAGGCTTTAGATAAGGTTGTCCTGAAAAATAATGTAGAGGAAATGCGCAATCAATTGGATTCAATGGGCGCGGTAAATCTGGTAGCTATAGAGGAGAATAAAGAACTTCAGGATAGGTTTGTATTTTTGACAACCCAGAGAGATGACTTATTAAAGGCAAAAGACAGTATACTGGAGGCAATTAATAAAATAAATAAAACAACAAAAGAGCTCTTTATGGAGACATTCAAGAATATTCAAATAGAATTTAGAAATTTCTTCAAAATGCTTTTCGGAGGAGGAGATGGAGAGCTCATGCTCCTGGATGATGACAATGTGCTTGAGTGCGGGATTGAAATAGTTGCGAGGCCCCCTGGAAAAAGGCTTCAAAATGTTTCGCTTCTTTCAGGAGGAGAAAAAGCCCTTACCGCAGTAGCTCTTATATTCGCAATATTTAAAGTAAAGCCAAGCCCATTCTGTGTTTTGGATGAAATAGACGCGCCTCTTGACGAATCAAATGTTGACAGATTTTCAAGAAGCCTCGATATGTTTACAAATACATCCCAATTCATCGTTGTAACCCACAATAAAAAGACCATTGATAAGGCTGATGTGATGTATGGCATTACCATGCAGCAGTCTGGCATATCAAAGGTAGTCTCAGTCAAATTTTCAGATTCAAAGAAACAGGAAGCGGTTGAACAGCAAGTAGAGCCGAAGGTTTAAGCGCAGATTTTATTTTTGCCGGATCTTTTGGCTTTGTAGAGCGCTCTGTCAGCATAGGCTATCAAATCCTCTTTTTTCTCTCCGTCTTCAGGAAATGATGAGACGCCTATACTTATAGTTATATTTTTAAGGCCAGGGCTTGTTTCAACAGCCTTTCTTATGCGTTCAGCCAGGATAAGCGCTTCTTCTTTTTTTGTTATAGGAAGGATTATCCCGAATTCTTCTCCGCCATAACGGGCTACCGCATCTATCTTTCTTGAAACATCCCTGAATATTTTCGAAATTTCCCTGATAATGCTGTCGCCTGCCTGATGGCCATAGGTGTCATTGAAGGTCTTAAAGTTATCTATGTCAATCATAAGAAGCGTAAAACAAAATTTCATAAGAGAAGACTTTTTTATCTCTTCTCCCAATAGGTACTGAAAATATCCGTGATTCCATAATCCTGTAAGAGAATCAGAATTTGAAAGCACCACAGTCTGTTCATAAAGCCTGGAATTTTCAATTGCGAGGCCTGCCTGGTTTGCGAACATGGTCAATATCCTGATAGCGTCATTTGTTATAGGTTTTTTGTTAAATCTATTATCTGCTAGCAGGACGCCTATTACCTTATCTTTTGCTTTTAAAGGCACTGTCACAAATTCGTCCAGATCCATGATGATGGAAAATTCATTTTTCACTTTTTGTTTTGCCTCTGGGGTATTGATTATAAAAGGCATGCCTTCCATGACTGTGAGCGCGATTACTCCTGAATCTTCTCTGACAGGAATTTTTATTGATTTTATTGCCTGATTGAGCTTGGATTTTTTGAGATTGTCGAATTGGGTTTCTATGCTTATCAGTTCCTCGAGCCCGATTTTATTTTTCTCTATATGAGCCCAGATTTTAGAAGCGTCTTCTGCGCTGTCAGGGCCTATGCCCATCTTGCCTTCCAGCCGGTTTTCTTTTTCATTCACAAGGAAAAGCATTGATCTGTTGAAACTCAGGCCTGTATGGGATGTGGCAGCTGTAAGTATGATATAGAGAATTTCCTCCAGATTGAGGGTGGTGCGCATGGCATTGCCTATATCATAAAGCATTTCCAATTCAGTCCTTGTCTTGTTTAATTCTTCCTGACAATTTTCATTTCTCATATTATCCATATTTTAATTATACCATATGCATCTAATTATGCAAAAGTTAAGATAATGTAAAATAAATTGTAC
>DNHS01000029.1 GCA_003485765.1 Candidatus Omnitrophota bacterium
CACTGCAAAACCTATAAATACAAAAACTGTCATAAATCTGTCGTAAAAACTACCTTCTTTAACCGCTGAACTTATTCCTATAGGTATACCTATTAATAATATCAAAATCATTGAAAATAATTCTATTATAAGAGTTATGGGGATACGCTCCAATATTTTCTCCATTACAGGCCTTGAATCCATAAAAGAAATGCCAAAATCAAACCTTGCAAATCTTTTCAGCCATTCAATGTATTGAATATGCAATGGTTTATCCAGTCCGTATAAATGAGCAATCCTCTCTCTTGCTTCCATTGAAACCTTAGGATTAAATTGCGCTTCTAAATCAGTAGGCCTCCCGGGTGCAATATGAATAACGCTGAATGTGATAATAGTTATGCCCAATAAAAGCACNNCAAAACGAGTATGACTTGTTTTGTAAATTAGCGGGTGTAGCGTTGTTCGCTGCGAGGCACGAACCATTTGATAAAATTATACCCTATGCCGCTAGGCGCGACTTCAACGCCTTTAAAACGGCTATGCAATACAGGCAAAGCATCTGGAACATATAAAAATAAATAAGGCTGGTCTTCATATAAGATTTTGTGTATCTTCTGGTAAATTTTTTTGCGCTCTTCCTGATTAAAAGTCCTTCTGCCCTTTAAAAGCAAATCATCCACTTCGGCATTGCTGTAACTCACAAAATTAAACTCGCCTTGTTTTGTTTTGGAAGAATGCCATATATCATACATATCTGGATCCAAAGACAGCCCCCAGCCCAAAAGAACAGCCTCGAACCGCCTTTTATCTATAAATTCACTCACAAACGCGCTCCATTCTATGATCTTTATCTTAACCTCAATCCCTACTTCTCTGAGCCTTCTCTGTATTATCTCCAGCGCCATCTTGCGTTCGTCATTGCCTTGATTAGTAATAACTGTGAATGAAAATTTCATCCCATCTTTTTCTAAAATGCCATCTCTGTCTGAATCCGACCAGCCTGCATTTTTTAAAAGCTCTTTTGCTTTTCCAGGATTATATTCAAGAGGCAAGACATCTTTATTATATGCCCACGACTCTGGTATAAAAGGCCCTGTTGAAATCCTGCCAAGCCCAAGAAGCACTCCTTTTATAATCTCTTCTTTATTTACAGCATAATTTATCGCGCGCCTCACATCTACATCTTTAAATTTAGGGTCTTTTAAATTATAGCCCATGTATGTATACCCAAAACTAGGGAAATTAAACCTCTGGAAATTTTTTTTGAAAAATTCTGTTTCTGTCTGACGCCTGTATTGTATGGGTGTCAAAGATGTATAATCCACTGCCTGGGCCCTTAATTCAAGAAACAAAGTGGCTGTGTCAGGTATAATCCTATAAATATATCTATCAATGTAAGGCCTGCCTTCAAAATAATCGCGATTTGAAACAAGCTCCACCCTTTCGCCTGTTTTCCATAATTTAAATTTATAAGGTCCTGTGCCAATAGGATTTCTTGTAAATTTTGTAGTGTTAAGATCTTCTTTTTCTAATAAATGCGCAGGCATAATATTCATGCCCCAACTCGCAAGCCCTGGAGAAAAAGGCTCTTTGTAAAAAACCTTCAAAGTGTAATCGTCTATAACTTCAAGGCTCTTCACCATCTGAAAATCCCCGCCATATGGAGTTCTTACATTTGGGTCGATTAAACTTTTATACGTAAATTCTACATCTTTCGAAGTAAATGGCGCTCCGTCATGCCATTTAACCCCCTTTCTTAAATAAAATATAATTTCAAGCCCGTCTTGAGAAACCTCCCATTTCTCCGCCAGATCCCCTGTAAGGTTTAAGTCTTTATCATATTTTACAAGGCCGTTAAAAATAAGGCCGCATATAGTTCCAGAAGAGCTGTCAGATGCCAAAATTGGCACAAAAGTCCTTGGCTCTCCTATAGATCCTATAACTATAGTATCTCCATAGTCTGGCGTAAATCCCAGTAAAAATAAAATTATAAATAAAAAGGCCGCTTTTTTAAAAGCGGCAGATGTACTGTTAGTATGTTTGCTCATATAATGAGTCACCAAGGAATTAATAATTTATTCCTACTTACTTAACTTCGCTAGCGCCTCCCTGCTGCGCTGGTTCAACTGAAGCTGGAACTTTAGCTTGCGGCATTGGATTGGCCTGAGGCGCAGATACAGGCGCAGCCTGAGGTATACTTACATTATCTACAATAGATCTGGCCTGATGACTGGATATAAGTGCCAGGCTAATACAAGTAACTATAAAACCTATGGCACATACAGCTGTAAGTTTGGTAAGGACAGTGGTGCTCTTTGTGCCAAAAAGATTCTGCATCTGAGAGCCGCCAAATGTATCTGCAAGGCCTCCGCCTTTACCTGCCTGTAATAATATTACAGCTATTAAAAAAAGACTTATGATTACGTGAACTACTATCAGAATAGAATACATATAAAGGCCCTTTCTCTATAATATAGAATTTTCTACAATCTGGACAAATGTATTCACATCCAGGCTTGCGCCGCCCACAAGAGCGCCGTCAATATCTTCCTCTGCCATCAATTTGGCAATATTATCAGGCTTCACGCTTCCGCCATACTGAATCCGCGCCTTCATTGAAGCTTCTTTTTCAAAATGCTTCTCTATAAAATTCCTTATAAACTTATGCGCTTCCTGCGCTTCGCTAGGCGCGGCTGTCCTTCCTGTTCCTATTGCCCACACAGGCTCATACGCAATAATAAGCCTGGAGATATCATCTTTTGTCAGGTCTTTAAGCCCCCTTGTAAGCTGTTTTTCAAGGATTTCATATGTTGTGCCATTATCTCTTTCTTCCAATTTTTCGCCTATACACATTATAGGAATCATGCCATATCTAAGCACTACCTTTACTTTTTTATTTACAGCTTCATCTGTTTCTCCAAATAAACTCCTTCGTTCAGAATGACCGACAATTACATATCTGACTCTTACATCCTTTAACATCTTAGGAGAAACCTCTCCTGTAAAAGCGCCTTCCTCTTCCCAGTAAACATCCTGAGCGCCCAACATAATACTTGAATCAGAAATCTCATCGCCAACTTTACTCAAAGCAGTAAAGCTCGGGCATATTACAATGTCAGCCTCTCCGAATGTATAAAATTTCCTCTTCAGCCCAATAGCTATATCAAGAGCATCCTGGACTGTCTTATGCATCTTCCAATTTCCTGCAATAATAGGCCTTCTCATATTAAAAACTCCCAACAACTTTACAAACTGACAATGTTAAAATGTAAAGTTGTTTCATTTATCGTTTAGCGCTGCTATGCCTGGGAGGACTTTTCCTTCCATATATTCTAATGACGCTCCGCCGCCAGTAGAAATATGCGACATTGCATGCTCTAATCCAAATTTAGTTATCGCGCTTGCTGTATCGCCCCCGCCTATAATACTAATAGTCTTAAGGCCTGCTATAAACCTTGCGATATCTTCTGTGCCTCTTGAAAATTTAGTTATCTCAAATACCCCAAGAGGGCCATTCCATATAATCATTTTTGCATTTCTCAGTTCTTTCTTGAATTCATCCACTGTCTTTGGCCCTATATCCACTGCTATCCAGCCCTGAGGCACAACATCAGTTACAACTCTAGTATTACTGATTGCGTCAACCTTATCAGCTATAAGATGGTCTACAGGCAATACAATTTTAACGCCAAGTTCTTTTGCTTTTTTCATAATAGACTCTGCAATATCTATTTTATCGGCTTCTAGTTTTGAGCTTCCTATCTCCATGCCCTGAGCCTTTAAAAACGTATAAGCCATGCCTCCGCCTATAAGAATAATATCAACTTTTTTCATGAGATTCTCTATTACCATTATCTTGTCAGAAACCTTTGCGCCTCCTAATATAGCCACAAACGGCTTTGGCGGATTTGAAAGAGCCTTGTCAAAATACTCTATCTCTTTTGCCAATAAAAATCCTGCAACAGAAATCTTTAAGAATTTTGTGACACCTTCTGTAGACGCGTGAGCTCTGTGAGCAGTGCCGAATGCGTCATTTACGTAAATCTCTCCTAGTGTTGCTAATTTTTTTGCAAATCCTGAATCATTATTCTCTTCCTCAGCATAAAATCTCAGGT
This sequence comes from Candidatus Omnitrophota bacterium, assembly GCA_003485765.1. GTDB lineage: Bacteria > Omnitrophota > Gorgyraeia > Gorgyraeales > Gorgyraeaceae > UBA10183. The sequence continues at coordinate 4,095 of DNHS01000029.1, forward strand.
TTTCCAATAAAACTACATCTCCATCTTTCATCCCTGCAACAACCTTTTCAACTTCAGCGCCTATGCAATCATTAAGTTTTATAACCTTTTTGTCCAAAAGTTCTGAAAGCCTTTTGGCCACAGGATCCAGGCGTAGCGAATCATCTATGCCTTTCGGCCTCCCTAGATGGCTCATAAGTATAAGCCTTGCTCCATTATCAACAGCATATTTTATAGTAGGCAGCGCTGCAACAATCCTTGTATCATCTTCAATCTTTAAGTCTTTATTAAGAGGCACATTAAAATCCACCCTCATCAAAACCCTTTTGCCTTTAATATCAATATCTTTAATAGTCTTTTTATTCATAACCCTACGCCTCCGTATATACAAGATATTACATATATCATATATTCTTATTCAAATCAACTAAAAAATAAAAATCTACAGGACATATCAAAATGACCAGATTATGCTAAAACTGACTTGTTTACAGCTAGGGATCTTGACATTCCACCTTGGCAAGATACAGGACGATTGGTAGTTAAGTTCGTAGGCCCTTTCAGACTGGGATACTGTTTTGATAGGCATATACCATATGCTTTCCGGCTTTTTAGAAAATGTAAAATCGATATCTAATTCCTTGCCTGAGTCCTTTATTGAGAATGAGCCAGCTTCGGAAACCGAACCTTTTTCATTGAGGTTGTTTAGAATCTTGTCACCTGTGGAATAACTATATTTGTCTGAATTTAAATAAGGCATTGTCAGGTTAAACTCCATTCCAAAAATCGCATCAATAGCAATCTTGCTTAAATTTTTTATACTATACGCGATTTCTATCTGCGACTTGCCTTTTAATCCTATTTTTTTAACAATAGATACGGTATGGCCATTAACACTGCCTTTTCTTGTAAGCGTAATCCTATCCAATTCTATTTTAGCTTTATAATTATCATTTACAAAATCACCAAGCTCTTCATATTTCAAATCTATAAAATCATCTATTGTAACGTTTTCGGAAATAAAATGATCTACCATGCACCCTCTTATATATTTATCGTACACAAATTTGCCTTTTAATCCAGGGTCAACAGTCTTTACGTCTTCATGGATTGTGCGTACAACATTAGAATCGCTTGACTGGCCCATCTTTGCGAGTATTTTCTTATGATATTCCTCTTCATGCCTTGCAAGGCTATTAACCAGATTAATGGATAATGGCTTATAATCTAATTCTCTTATAATTCCGCCTCTTGCAGGATCTATATAAATTGAAAAATTATTGCTTTCAATAATAAAAAACTTGGTTTTATCTTTATAAAAATCAACTTCTTTTATATCTTTCCAGTCTTTCTTATTTTTATGTAACGCCTCATCCACGATTTTGTCAGCATTTATCAGATGTTCATAAATCGCTTTTCTAAGATGATAAAGATAAAGCCCGCCAAATACGCCGTGCCAGTAAGCGCAGTTGCACTGGCCTTTGTATAATTCGCGTAGAGCTAACTTTTTACGCTCCATGCTCCATGCTCTATGCTCTATGCCATTAATTTTCTCGCTCACATAATGCATCTTACTTACCATATGATTGGTTTCCGGATATTTCTTAAGAAAATTCATCCAGGATCCGTGCGACCACTCCATCATTTCCTGGTATGACGCCTCTGGAATCTTTATTTTTTTCAAAGGCGGATTTGAGTTTAGATAATCTGATAATCTAACAGTCACAACCCATTCTTTATTCCTTGTTAATTCTTCAAAAAACTTATTAAGCCAGCCTTGTTTATAAACCCAATCATGAGTAAAAGGCCACTCCCCAAATTTTTCAGCATCATCTCCATATGTAAATAAAGGCTCTGACTTTTTTGAAGAAATCTCTTTAAAATAATTCATAATTTCCTGCGGCATTTTAAAGGGTATCATATATCGAAGGGATTTACTGGAGGGGAATATCGCCATCTCTTTATTCTTTTCGCCTGTTGTAAAATAACCGAACAGCTTGTCTTTATCTAAGCCGGCTTTTATAAAATGTTCGTCATCCAGGATAGAATATTTCATGCCGCTCTTATTGAAATCCTTGGCGAGTTCAGGTACCCAGACCCTTTCAGGCGTCCACATGCCCTGGATTTTCTGATCGAATCTTTTTTTAATATAATCAGCCATCATTTTTATCTGGCCAGCCCTATCCTTCTCCGGTATGCTTATAAAAATAGGCTCGTAATAACCACCGCCTATAATCTCCACCTGGTCTCTATCCACCATCGCTTTAACCCTGTCTAAAAAATCAGGGTGCTTCGCTTCAAAATAATCCAGAAGGCACCCTGAAAAATGCATTGACATCTTTATGTCAGGGTATTTCTCAAATACATCCAGAAAGCTCTTGTAGCAATTTTGATAAGCCCTTTCTACGATGTTATCAAAATTACCCACAGGCTGGTGAAAATGTAAACACATCCCAAAGTAAACTTTATTCATTATAGATTTTTGTAAAGTTTCAGATATTGTTCTGCTGATGATTGCCAGGAATAATCGCAGGATATGCAATTTTTAAGGAGTACATCCCATAGTTGTTTATTCTTAAAAATAACTACAGCGTCTTTAATGGCTCCTAAAAGCGCCTCGTTGGTAGCATCTTTAAATTTAAATCCGTTCCCTTTTTTAGTAGCGGGATTGAAATTCTGAATTGTATCGTCCAGGCCTCCTACTGCCCTTACTACAGGAACTGTGCCATATTTAAGACTGTACATCTGGTTTAATCCGCACGGTTCATATCTAGATGGCATTAAAAACATATCAGCGCCTGCTTCTATCTTATGAGACAGCGCGTTATCAAATTTTATGCTTACGCCAACCTTGCCTTTATATTTTTTAGCCAAGCCCTGAAATATATTATTATATTTCTCATCGCCAAATCCAAGTATAACAAAATCGCTATCTTTTAAAATATCCTTCATTATATTTACAACCAGGTCTATGCCCTTCTGTTCTGCAAGTCTTGTTATCATAGCTATAATAGGCCTTTTGGCGTTATATTTTATTTCAAATGCCTTGGCCAGGTCTTTTTTGCATTCAACCTTAGCTCTAAGATCCTTTTCATTGTATTGTTTAGCTATGAATTTATCATTCGCAGGGTTCCACACAGAATAATCCACCCCGTTTATTATCCCATAAAGATTCTTCTCTTTTGCCCTTAAAAGCCCGTCCATGCCGCATCCGAATTCAGGGGTAAGGATTTCCTTAGCGTAGCCTTTGCTTACAGTGCTTATGGCGTCTGAAAAAACTATACCTGATTTCATAAAGCTCAATTTATCCCAGAATTCAACTCCAGATGTGGTAAATAAATCCCAGGAAATATCCAGATATGGTATTACGTCTTTAACAAAAAGCCCCTGGTAAGCCATGTTATGTATTGTAAAAAGAATCTTTGTCTTATTGAACATGGCATCATTCTGATGATGGGTTTTAATATATAAAGGCAACAGGCCTGACTGCCAGTCATTGCAATGCAATATGTCCTGCTTGCCTATATAAGGTATGGAAGCCAGTATTGCCTTTGCATAAAACGCAAATCTGAATGCATTATCCTGATAATCGCCCTGAGGCGTACCGTATAAAAATTCCCTGTCATAATATTCATTCTTCTCTATAAAATATATATCTACTCCGTTATGCTTTAATAAAAGAAGATTAAAAAGCTCTTCTCTATTATTTATCCTTAAATGTATATTCTTTTTAAACAAACTAGGCTTAAATCCGTTTTTCTTAACTAACTGGTAAAATGGAAGAATCGTGCTCGCCTTATGGCCTTTTTTAGCGATTGCTTCAGGCAAAGCTCCAGCTACATCTGCCAGTCCTCCTGTTTTAGCAAAAGGAAAAACCTCAGGGGAAACAAATAGAATATTCATATTTATCCTTTCATTAACTGTCAAGAAAGTATCTCGTCTCTTATCTTTCCAGCTATATACCTCGCCGCAATCACCTTCTTGCAGCATTTTTTCTTTTCAGAATCCTTACAGCCTGAACTGGCCACTGAAAGATATGCGTTAAATATTGCTTCTTCTTGTAAAATAAGGCCTTTATTTATGAGGTTTTCATTCCACATCCTATCTTTATTAGCCCACCAAAACTGGCAGCTGTGTAAAGCCATATCTAAAGTCTCCCTGGCTGTATTAAAAAACAGTTGAGATTTATCATTATCATTTTTATCTTCTGCTTCCTGGAATATCTCTAGGCATATGTTCATATGTTCCCACTGTAATCTATGGATACTGTTATGAGGCGTATTCCATAATGGATAATAATTTCCTGCCATAATTTCTTCATTAGTGGTGCTCCATGAAGAAGATTTAGGAGGCTTTGTCTTTACTGCAGGAAATATCTTTAAAAGGTCACTGATATTAATTACTTTTATCTCGTCTGAATCCTCTATAATTTCGTAAACAGCTCCAAGAAATATCTTTTCCCAATCACTTATATGGTGGCCAAATGTTTCTGCATCCATTGCTGTCACTATATAGGCATTTTCTTTACCCTTGGCAAGCTCTTTAATCCTTGATACAAACCCCACTGCATCAATATTTTTGAAACTGATCATATTGCTGATTATATCGTCTCTGAAAAATGCCTTCATGGCGCCTGAGCTAAGTTTAAAAGTTGGTGTATAATCCATAGGCCATTTCCCCTGGCAGGCAATACCGCTTACTATAACCCACTCATAACCCATGCCTCTTACAATAGAGGCTGTTTCATCAGAGTAGCACATCTCTGGCAGGAAAAATCCTTTTGGCTTATAACTATTTTTGAAAAAAGACAGATTGGTTAATCTATTTAATTCTATCTGCCTTCTAGCTTCCTTCTCTGGTATTAAAGGCAGTATTGCATGGAATTTTGCTGATTCAATAAATTCAACCTGGCCGCGTTCACCAAGCTCTCTGAGGCCTGCCACAATATCCTTATAACCATGGTTGTTCAGCATTTCAGTAAGCACCCCGCACATATTTACAGTAACTCTGGATTCAGGATGCTCTTTAAATACCTTTAGTAACGGCCTATAGGATTCTTCGCAAATTTTCGCAAGAACACCGTGAGACTGCGTCGGAGGCTGGTAAAAATGTAGAAGCGGAGCCCAGTATATCATTTTACTCCAAGATCTTCTTTCACTAATCTTTCAGCATTAAGCCAATCTTCCAGGCCATTGCCAGACTGACATCCTCTTTTTTCATAAATTTCGTACGCCTTTTTCTGGACAAGCTGCATAAATTCTTCGCGGCTGACACGATTTTCATTGTCCAGTGATAATACCTTTTTCAATTTCTTCAACATCTTTCCTCCTTTGTATTTTTAGAATATATCAGATAATAAAATATCTGTCAACGAATCTATTTGAGCGCCTCCATTCCCCTGCGACAAATCTCCTTTGCATAATCTGTCCACATTCCAGCACCCCAATAGCGGAAACAGCTTGTCTGAGACAATAATAAATAAAAAAGCGCTTTTTTATAAGCAGGGTTTGCTTTATCTGTATTTTTATTATCAAATTTCTTATGAAATGCTGCGCTAAGCTGGGTTATAGGATCCATTATATCTTCGTAACCCTTTACCCAATCCTTATCATTTGTCCATGACGCTTTTTCCAAACTGAACCCTGGGTATTTTTGTTTCACTTTTTCAATAGCCCTGTCAGCTGCGCCATGAGAATATTCCTTTAAGAATTCCCAAATCTTACCCTGAGAAACAGGCTCTACAGGCATAAATGATTTTTCGTCCAAGCCCGTTTGTTTTACTAACTCAAGATACTCTGTGCCATTCATACTGACTACGCCTTCACGGCCTATCTCCTGAAAAGCAGTCTTATACGCATTGGGAAATTCATTCATCATAACTCCGCCGTTTTCCCCGTCTCCTATTTGAGCTACAAAACTCGGAAGGTCCAGTCCGCAGTATTTCTCATAGCCCAAAGTTTTGGCTTCATAATATGGCTGCATCTGACCAATGAGTTTATTATCAGACCCTTGTGTTTTTATAATAACTGTTATCTCAGTCTTTTCTCCCAGAGAATTTTTAGCAACTAATTTATGCGGGAAATGCGGCCTTCTTATAGGCGTGCCGTCCAAGTTTTCTATCGTATGCTCCTGAACCATGAGCCATCTGTATCCGCATTCTTTCAAAGCTTTTACATACTCAAAACACACATCAGGATGTATGGGGAGATGCATTTCAGGAGCAGAAAACCCTTTAACATTTTTAAGGGCTTTTTGGCTGAATATTGACGCAAAACAATCCTGCCATTCTTTTATATGAAGCTTTATGTCTGGGACAGGCGTAGAACTAACCACAGAATGCGACCACATTGTCCCGAGCCATTCCACATACCCGGAATATTTTTTATCACAGGTAACGAGTTTGAGATTATCCAGAACCCTTTCTTCGCCCATATCCTTAAGGCCCCAGAGAAGATTTCCAGAATAATCCAGCATGATCCTTGGATTTTTACCTTCGCCTGAAAGTTCTCTTACGAAATCAGCTATCCTTGAATAACAATTCAAAAATACAGGCGCATTGTGATT
>DNHS01000033.1:0-52629 GCA_003485765.1 Candidatus Omnitrophota bacterium
GGCATATTGAGCAATCCGCAGTTTCAGGCAGTGCTGCACGCGCTTCAGGAGAAACAGAATGTAAAAACATTATCTGCGCCCAGGATTACCACTTTAAATAATCAGACAGCCACTATAGAGATCGTAGATGAGTATATATATCCTACAAGATATGAGGCGAGCCTTGTGCAGTATGATATAAACGGAGACGGGGATTTTGATGACGCCGGGGAGACAGAATGGATAAACGTGCCGCAGGATTTTGTGACGAGGAATGTAGGGATACTTTTACATGTTAAGCCGAGCGTTGGCGTGGATAAAAAGAGTATTACGCTTGCGTTGACTCCAGAGGTCAGCGAAGACGCAGGGAGTTTCACATATTCAGGAAATGTCAGCATACCTAATTTTACAACCAGAAATCTGAGCACGAGCGTAATGGTTAAAAACGGAGAAACAATAGTGCTCGGCGGGCTTATAAAAGAGACAAATACAAATGTGAAGACAAAGGTGCCTGTATTGGGCGACATACCTTTTGTGGGTGGGTTGTTCAGGAAGAGCACTGATTCCAAAGAGAGAAGGAATCTTTTGATATTTGTTACTGCGAGTATCATGGATAAGGAACAAAATAAGGTCGCAAGCGTTGAAGATATAGAAGAAAAACCTTTAAAACAATGAAGTATGAAATGGCTATGAATTTTCTAATATGTATATTTTTATGCATAAGTTTATTTTTAAGCCCTGAGGTTTCTTTTGCCTATGAGATGAAGTCTGCCAAGGGCAATGATACAGGTGGAGCTACATCCGGCATTATAGAGATCACTGAAATAAGAAAAAATCTAAAGACTCCCATTACTGTGGATTTCATGGATGTGGGCTTAGACTATGTCATGGATTTTTTATCAGAGGCGACGGACGTTAATATAATTCCAGGCAGTGGGGTAAAACTTTCAGAAAAAAAAGTTACCATAAAAGTTAAGGACATGCCTCTTGAGAGCCTTTTAAAATATATATTCAGGAACCAGGGGCTTACATATAGAATTGAAAAAAATGCGGTGTGGGTGGATACGCTTGATAACATGGATAATGAAACATCTGAGACCAGGATGTATTTTTTGGATCAAGGGCTAGCGATGTTCACTGAATTCAGCGGAGCCACAGGCGGAGCCAAAGGCGGCATGGGAGGAGGCGCTGCCATATCAAAGATAAAAACCATAAAGGATATACTTGAACACGCAGTTGCGTGGCCTAGCGATTCCAAGATCAATCTTGATGAACGCACAGGAGCCCTGATCGTAACAAATACACCTTCAAATCTTAAAATTATAGAAGATATATTGTATAATCTGGATATTGATGCTACTCAGATTCTAGTGGAAGCCAGGTTTATAGAGGTAAATATTACTAACCTCAGCGAGTTAGGGGTAAATCTATCATTAGATAGCCCGTGGGCTATAACTAAACAAAAAGTGAGAGGGACTGAACAAGGCGCGATTACTCAAATAGGCCCGCTGACTGCTTCAAAATTTTCAACATTTACAGGTTCGCCGGATGAAGGATTGAATCTTACCTATCAGGGCATACTGACAAAGCCGCAATTTTCCGCAGTGTTGCATGCGCTTGATAAAAAGACAAATCTTAAAACACTCTCTGCTCCCAGGATAACCACATTGAATAATCAAACAGCAACCATAGAGATAGCAGATGAATTTGTATATCCTACAAGATATGAGCCTACGCTTGTAAAAGAGGATTTAAACGGAGACGGAGATTTTCTTGATACCGTGAGCGGCGTAAAGGAAACGCGTTTTGTAAATGTACCGCAAGGTTTTGAGACAAGGTCTATAGGCATATTATTGCATGTTACTCCGAGTGTTGGCAAAGACAAAGAGACAATAACATTGACCTTGAACCCTGAAGTCAGCGAAGCTACTGCCAATGCTTTTGAATATAGTGGAGAAGTAAAGCTTCCGAAATTTACCACAAGAAACCTGAGCACAAACATAGTAGTGCAAAACGGGGATACAATAGTCCTTGGCGGACTCATAAAGGAATCCAGGACAAATACCAGGACAAAGACGCCTTTCTTAGGAGATCTGCCTATTTTGGGAGCGCTTTTCAGAAAGGATTCAGATAGCACAACAAGGAAAAACCTTTTAATATTCGTTACTGCTAGTATTATGAGCCCGGAAGGAGAGAAGTTAAAATGAGTATAAAAAATATTAGAGACGTAGCAAGGGAAGCGGGTGTATCAATAGCCACTGTTTCCAGAGTTGTTAATAAACAGTCTTCTGTAAAAAAATATAACAAGGATAAGGTGGAGCTGGCTATTAAGAAATTGAAATTTAGGCCTAATGTGAGCGCCCAGCGCATGGCGTCAAAACGTAATAATAATACTATAGGCCTTGTTATTCCAAGGTACACCAATATATTTCATTCATTCTACGCTCTTCAGCTCTTACAGGGTGTAGGGGTTGCAGTGGAACGCATGAAAATGGATTTGTTAGTGCACATTACTAATGGAGATACATTTTTAAATATTTCTAGCGTAGAGGGAGTGATATTTGCTGATATTGTAGGCAATGAGGAACAAGTTGATTATGTTATAGAGGCAGGGCTTCCATGCGTTATAATGAATTATTATACTAAAGATCTCCCTGTATCATGCATATCAATAGATAATTTTAATGCAAGCGTGGATGCAGTTAATTATCTCATTAAATTAGGGCATTCCAAGATTGCCGCTATTACCGGAGATTTTAAAACCCAGGTAGCGATAGATAGATTAAACGGTTATCTGACAGCTCTGGAGAAACATAAGATTGAAAAGAAAAAGGATTATATAAAGTATGGGGATTTTGAAAGAGAATCTGCCAGGATTCTTACAAAAGAACTTATAAGAATGAAAATGCCCCCTACTGCGATATTTGCGGCAAGCGATGAGATGGCGGTTGAGGCTATACGGGTGTGCCTGGAAAATGGAGTCAGCGTACCTGGAGATATATCAATTATAGGCTTTGATGATAATCCTCTGGCGTTGAATTACAGCCTTATACCTCTTACAACTATAAGGCAGCCTTTGCATAAAATGGCTGTAATGGCTGCTAAGACCTTAAATGATATCATTCAGAAAAAGATAAGAGCTAATAAAAGGATAGTCCTTCCAACTGAGTTGGTGGAAAGAGGCTCTTGCAGGGAGCTGGATTGAGGAGGTATATATGATTATCGCAAAGAAGGTTTTTATATTTTTTATAGGATTTCTATGCGCTTGGGTTATATTTTCAATAGGTGTAAAAAAAGGCGCATGCCAGATAAATATATCACCTAATATTTTATTTTCCGCAGACAACAGTAATTTTTATTTTTTAGACAGGGATGAATCCAAGGTTTATAAGTATAATACGCAGGGTAAATTAACCCGCACCTATATAATAAAAGAATTAGGCAAAGACTTTCTGTTCAAATAGTGTGTTTCTCTTACTCGTATCAGATAAATCAGGCAAGATATTTAATGTCCCGGAGCTGGAAGCAGCTGGAATGAAGGCAGGCCATTTTTTCAGGCCAGATAGGGAAGAGTTTATTAAAATGCCTGAGGGTAGCAAGCTTTTGATGCTTCCTGAAAGAATTCCTGCGGGATATAGCAGCCTTAAAGGAAAGTTTGAGATACTGGAAAATTATTTTGCAGTGGCCGCATTTATAACGCCGGGATTTACAGGCACATATAGCGCTGCTTATGAGCTGTTTCGGAGTCGAAATAAAGCGCTCCCGCTTTTCTGTTATACTGCAGCTGGTTTTTATAAAGGGGATATCTATGTTACTGCAGTTAGAGTCGATAGGTCAAACAGGCATGACCCGAGATTTATAGATATTAATTCTGTAACAAAAAATACAGTAAAAATAAAAAAGTTATTTCCGGGCAACAGGCTTATCAAGCACCTTGCGGATTGCGCATCGGTATATGGCTGCCCTGGGGCTCAAAATTTTTTCTTATCAAGGCAGGAATGCCCTCTGCCTACATCGCCTGCCTGCAATGCTGACTGCGCAGGCTGTATTTCATTAAAAACGCAGCCAAGGATAAAATTTACGCCTTCTCCTAGCGAGGTAAATGAGGTGGCTTTATTTCATATGCGTAATGTTAAAAATCCTGTGCTTAGCTTTGGCCAGGGATGCGAAGGCGAGCCTCTATTGCAAGCTGATTTAATTGAAAAATCAATAAGATTGATAAGAAGTAGAATTACCAAGGCCACTATAAACATAAATACAAATGGAAGCTTGCCTGAATCAATAGCTAAGTTGTTTGATATAGGGCTGGATAGCATAAGAGTGAGCCTGAATAGCGTCAGAAAAGAATATTACGAAAGATACTACAACCCGGTTGGGTATAATTTTCATGATGTTTTAGAGTCTATAAAAATAGCTAAAAGAAAAAAAGGCTTTGTCTCAATTAATTATCTTACCATGCCTGGCTTTACAGATTCAGAAGATGAATGCGCAGCTTTAAAGAAGTTTATAGACTCTTATAAAATAGATATGATTCAATGGCGCAACCTGAATTTCGACCCTCTTATGTATTTCAAAATCATAAAATATTCTAGCCAGCCTTCCAGCATGCTAGGAGTAAGGCAATTAATAAAATCCCTGAAAAAATCTTTCCCTTGCCTTAAGATGGGTTATTACAACCCATATATTTAAATCCGTTGATTTTTTTATAAATAGTGGTATAATTTGGAAACGTATGAAAAGGATAAGCATAGTTGCTATATTTATAGTATATTTAATGGCAGGGCCTGCTTTCGGCTACTGGATCTGGACGCCTGAAAGCGGGAAATGGGAGAATCCTAAATATGCTGCCAAGGATACCCCTGAGGATCAGATTGCATATGCGAAGAAGTCTTATGAGGAAAAGAATCTTAAAGATGCGCTCAGAGAATTTAAGAAATTATTGAAATACTACCCTCTTTCTAAAGAAGCGCCTACTGCGCAGTATTACGTAGGCCGAATCATGGAAGATCTGGATAATTCATATGAAGCATTTAAGGCGTATCAGAAGGTAATAGACACTTATCCTTATACTGAATTGGTGGATGACGTGATAGAGAGGGAATATAAAATAGCTGACGCATTCTTTTCAGGGAAGAAGATAAAGATTGTAGGCAAATGGCAGATGCCTGCAAAGGACAAGGCAATAGAAATATTCAAGGCAGTGGCTGATAATGCGCCATATGGTAAATACGCAGACCTTGCGAAATTCAAAGCAGGATTATCTTATAAAGATATCCAGGATTATAACGGCGCGATACTTATGTTTAAGGATTTAATAGACAGGTATCCTAATAGTTCTGTTATTGATAAGGCAAGATTTCAGCTTGCAGAGTGTTCAAAGCTTCTGACAGTAAAACCAGAATACGACCAGACCCCCACTAACCTGGCGCGCAAGGAATTTGAGGATTTTTTAAAGAAACATCCTGATAGCGTTATGGCGCCGGATGCCAAGCAGATTGTGGATAAGCTTAAATCAAGGGAAGCTGAAAATGCTTATGAAACAGGCAAATTTTATGAAGCAAGGCACGCGCCAGCGAGCGCAATAATATATTATAAAGACATAGTCCTGAATTATTCTGAAACAGAATGGGCGAAGAAAGCGCAGGAGAGGCTGAATGAGCTTGAGAAGAAATAATTTTTTATTGCTGGCTGCTGGCTGCTGGCTGCTGGTTACTTTTTCCGGCTGTGGATATACTACGAAAACAATCCTGCCTGATAATGTGAAGACAGTCCATGTGGATACATTCAAAAATAATATCGATATAACTAAAGAGGTTAGCGCGAAAGATAAATATGAAGTCTATAGGCCTAATCTTGAGGTGGATTTAAGGGATGCGATCATGGCCAGGGTTTTTCTGGATGGAAATCTAAAGGCAGCTGACAAAGATTCTGCAGACGCAGTGCTTGAAGGGCAAATAGTGCAGTATAGAAAAGATCCATTGAGATATCAGAATGAGGTTGTGCAGGAATACAGGATCAGCCTTGTGTGCGATGTTAAATTGATACTTCGACGGAGTCAAAAAGACTCAAAGGTTTTATTTGAAGAATCGAATATTACGGGAGACGCCACATACTTTACAACAGGAACTCTTCAGGTAACCGAGACAGCTGCTTTAAATGATGTGATGTCAGACCTTGCAAGGCGGATTGTTAATAAGATTGTGGAGAATTGGTAAAAACTTTAATGTTTCAATGATGCCCACCAAAGAGCTTACCTCGTATCTTTTCTTAGGAGAAGAAGATTTTTTAAAAGAGCTAGAGCTTAAGAAATTAAAGTCTAGATTTCTTGAAAATACCACTAGGGATTTGAATTACAATGTATTTTACGCAAAAGACAAGGACTTTAAGCTGAAAGAGATGCTGGATATCCTGAATACAGCGTCTTTTATGTCTTCCAAGAGGTTTGTGATTTTAAAGGATGCCGATAGTCTTTCGGATAGCGATAAAGAATCAGTGCTTTTTTATCTCAAGAACCCTAAAGACAGCTCTATTTTCATAATGGATTCAAAGGCAGTAAAAATAAAGGAAGGGTTTATTTTGGAGGCGTCAAAGCTTGCAAAGCTTATGCGCTTAGCCAGGCTTACTGATTCTGAGATTAATATTTGGATTTCGAAGCGGGTGAAGACAGCTGGCAAGAAGATAAGCGCTGACGCCATAAATTTGATAAAAGAAAATCTTCCGAACGATTTGCTTATACTTTCTTCCAGCGTTGACAATCTTATTCTATACGCAGGCAAAAGGCCTGATATAACAAGGCATGATGTGGAAAAGGTTATATATGTCGCGCCTCTTAAAACCAGTTTTGATCTTTTGGACGCTATAGAGAAAAAAGATGTAAAAAGAGCTTTGAATATTTTTACAAGCATCCAAAAATATAAGAAGAGAGAAGCAGAGCTTTTGTTGGGTCTTTTATCCTGGCAGTTCAGGATGTTATTGAGGGTAAAGGAACTTCTCAAGATAAGAAATAAACTGGAGATACAAAAAGAGTTGAATTTGTATAATACAAAGTTTGACCAGATGTCCCGTTACGCAACAAGGTTTAAGAGGCAGGAGATAATAAGGCTTTTAGACGAGATATTGAAGGCAGATAGCGATATTAAAACAGGGGAAACGTTTCCTAAGTTTACGCTGGAGAAATTGATACTTAAGATGTGTTCTTGAGAATCCGCAGAACTATGCTAAAGCAGTTCTTGACTCAGAAGTGACGTTTAGTTTTCTCGTTAAGCGGGCAATTTTGCGTGAGGCGGTATTTTTGTGGATAATGCCTTTTGATTTTGCCTTATCAAGCTGTGATATAAGATAATTGAGCTGAATTTTGGCCTCTTCCATTTTTTTAGATGACACGAGTTCTATAAATTTCTTTGTTTCTGTCTTCAGCTCGGATTGCGCAGATTGATTGCGTAAAGCCTTTTTTGCGCTTTTCTTTATATCTTTATAAGATGCATGTAATATTGGCATAGATTGCTCCTTTTTATATTATGATAAAATAACATATACTATTTAATATGTCAAGCAGAATGAGGAAATTCAAAGGTGGCTATACATTTGTCTAAAAAACATATTATAAAATCAGCCGGGATAATAGGATTTGCTACAGTCATAAGCAGGGTGCTGGGCTTTGTGAGGGATATTATTATTGCCAGATTCTTCGGCACAGCCAGGTATGCTGAAGCATTTGTAGTGGCGTTTCGCATACCAAATATGCTTAGAGATTTAATAGGAGAGGGCGCTACAAATGCAGCGTTTGTGCCTGTTCTAAGCGAATATATGGTAAAGAAAAAAGAAGAATTCTGGGAGCTGGCAAACATCATACTGAATTTTTTACTCATAATACTTTCAGCTATAACCATTGTGGGCGTTCTGGCATCGCCTCTAATCGTGAGATTAATAGCCCCTGGTTTTTTAAGTGACCCTGAAAAGTTTGCAATAACAGTCAAACTGACGCGCTTGATGTTTCCTTATATACTTCTTATAGGCCTGACTGCCTATGCAATGGGCGTATTGAATTCCCTGAAGCATTTTTCAGCGCCTGCATTCGGACCGTGCTTCTTAAATATAGCAATAATAATATGCGCAATAATATGGGGTGAGAGTGTCATGGGCCTTGCGAGCGGCGTTTTGATAGGCGGGATCCTGCAGCTTGTCATACAGATACCTGTATTATATAGAAAAGGGTTCAGATTTTCTTTTACAAAAAAATTAAACCACCCTGCTGCGAATAAAATCTGGATTTTATTATTGCCTCGCATTATAGGTTCATGTGCATATCAGGTGAACCTGTTTATAAATACTATTCTAGCTTCTTTAGCCACTATCGTAGGGACTGGAGGGGTTGCTGCGCTTTATTACGCAAATAGGATTTTCCAATTTCCTCTGGCTATATTCGGTATTGCAATAGCCCAGGCAGCTTTGCCTACTATGTCAAGAGAGGCATTGGAAAAAGAACCGGGTAATTTAAAACATACGCTGTCCTTTTCTTTAAGGGTTATAAATTTTATCATCGTCCCTGCTTCAATAGGCCTTATAGTGCTTGCAGTTCCTATAACACAGACTTTGTTTGAAAGAGGCAAGTTTGACCACTATTCCACCCTTATTACCGCTAATGCGCTTATATTTTATTCCATAGGACTTTTTAGTTACTCAGGGATAAAAATTCTTGTCAGCTGCTTTTATTCTTTAAAAGATACATTGAGCCCTGTAAAGATTGCAGGCGCATCTCTCATTTTGAATATAATATTAAATGTGGCTTTAATGTTTCCGTTAAAGATAGGCGGTCTTGCGCTTAGCGCTTCAATCTCCGGGATTTTTAATTTTCTGGCGCTTTTTTTTATATTAAGGAAAAAGATAGGATCTCTGGATGGGTATAAAATATTGAATTCATTTTTAAAGGTGTTAGCGGCTAGCCTAGCCATGGCTATAATAATTTATATATGCGCGTTTAAAATAGGCCTGAATCTTTTTATTGTGATATTGATAGCTATAGTGAGCTATATTATGGCCGCATTTATTTTTGACGTGAAAGAGGTAAAGGAATTTTTGTCATGGATATTAAAGAAAAGATAAAAGATATCCCGCATCTCCCGGGCGTTTATATTATGAAAGATTCATTAGGCGAAACGCTTTATATAGGCAAGGCCAAGGATCTTTCAAAAAGGGTGTCCAGCTATTTTCAGGACAAAAGGCCAAAGACACTAAAACTTATGTCGCTAGTGGAAAAGGTAAAAGAACTGGATTATGTGGTTACTAGCTCTGAAGAAGAAGCGCTTATATATGAAGCAAGCCTTGTAAAGGAAAAAAAGCCAAAGTATAATGTTGAACTCAAGGACGATAAGAGCTTTCCTCTTTTAAAAATTACATTGAATGAGAAATTCCCAAGACTTACTATAACAAGAAAAAAGATTGACGACGGTTCCAGATATTTTGGACCTTATACGAAAGCCAAGCTTTTAAGGAATGCCATAAGCATATTAAAAAATATATTTCCCCTTAGAATTTGTAAGAAAATTCCTAGTGAATCGTGTCTGGCGTATCATATAGGGCAGTGCCTGGGGCCATGCGTAAAAAGAATAGATGAAAAATCATATAATGAAATAGTTGAACAGTTGATTTTGTTTCTGGAAGGCAAAAAAACAAGATTAATCCAGGAATTAACAGGCAAGATGAAAGAATGCGCAGATAAAAAAAATTTTGAACAGGCGGCAATTATCCGCAACAGGCTTTCAGCCTTATTAGAGGTGTCTGACAGAAAGACAGCTGATTATAGCTCGTGGGGAAATATTGCTTTAAAATTAAAGAAAATACTGAGGCTTCCCAGCCTGCCTTTGAAGATAGAGGCATTTGATGTGTCGAATATATCCGGCAAAGAAGCTGTTGGTTCTATGGTTTATTTTAATAACGGCCTGCCTGATAAATCAAACTACAGAAAATTCAGAATAAAGAGCGTAAGAGGTATTGACGATTATGCTATGATGAGAGAAATTGTACGCAGAAGATATCAGAGACTAAAAGAAGAGAACAAGAGGTTTCCAGATCTTATTATAATAGACGGCGGAAAAGGCCATCTAAGGGCAGCCTACGAAGAACTTTTGAAATTAAGTCTCGATTATATCCCGGCAATAGGCATCGCTAAGCAGGAAGAAAAGATTTATACACTTGGTTCCCAAGAGCCATTGGATATAAACAGGGATTCAGAGATCTTGCATTTCATACAAAGCATAAGGGATGAAGCGCACAGATTTGCATTAAAATATCATCATGCCTTGAGACGTGGCGCATGGCAAAAGAATTGACACATTTTGAAAGAAAGGTATATACTGTTGTAAAGAAAATACCATTCGGAGAGGTAAGGGCATATGCCTGGGTAGCTGAAAGAGTTGGAAAGCCAGGCGCTTCAAGGGCAGTAGGCAATAGCCTTAATAAAAACCCTTTTCCTATAATAGTTCCGTGCCACAGAGTTGTGCCTAAAGACGGATCTATCGGCGAATATGCATTCGGGCGGGATTTAAAAAGGAAATTATTGGAGATGGAATATGCTTCCAGAGATAAAGTCAAAATTAAAAGACGCAGAAGCTAAGTTATCCGATCTGAAGCTATACTTAAATGTAGATAAGAATGAAACCCGGCTGAAAGAATTAGAATCGCAGCTCGCAAGCCCTGGTTTCTGGGATGACCAGGAGAAGTCCAGGCCTATTATCCAGGAATTAAAGACAGTGCGTTCAATATTGGATCCTTATTTTGAAGCAAGAAAAGAATTTGATGAACTGGGAGAATTAGCTGTCATACTGGATGAGCAGGATACGGGGTCAATGAAAGAGGT
Organism: Candidatus Omnitrophota bacterium; assembly: GCA_003485765.1. GTDB lineage: Bacteria > Omnitrophota > Gorgyraeia > Gorgyraeales > Gorgyraeaceae > UBA10183. The sequence goes on from DNHS01000033.1 coordinate 10,835, forward strand.
TTCAGAATCGCTGAATCAACTTGCTAAGAAGTTGGAAAGCCTGGAATTTAAAAGTCTTCTAAACGCAGAAAACGATATTAATAATGCCATTCTGAATATTCATTCTGGAGCGGGCGGCACAGAATCCTGCGACTGGGCCAGTATGCTTTTAAGGATGTATTCAATGTGGGCTGAGAAAAAAGGATATAAGGTTGAGATGATTGATATGCTGCAGGGAGAAGAAGCCGGTCTTAAAAGCGCAGATATTATTATAACAGGTCCCTATGCATATGGTTATCTTAAGTCGGAAAAAGGCGTACATCGCTTGGTGAGGATTTCTCCTTTTGATTCAAATAAAAGGCGGCATACATCTTTTGCATCTGTGGATGTTATACCTGAGGTTGCAGACGATATAAAGATAGATATAAATGAAGCTGATTTAAAGATAGATACATACAGGGCTGGAGGAGCAGGCGGCCAGAATGTGAATAAGGTGGAAACAGCCGTTAGGATTACTCATGTTCCAACGGGCATTGTTGTACAGTGCCAGAAAGAAAGATCTCAGTTTAAAAATAAGACTACTGCGATGAAAATATTAAAAGCAAAGCTATATGAACGGGAGATGGAGGAAAAGAGAAAAGAGCTGGAAAAAGAATACGCCAAGAAACAAAAGATAGAATGGGGCAGCCAGATTCGCTCATATGTCATGCATCCATATTCAATGGTAAAGGATCATAGAACTGATCATGAAACATCGAATGTGAATGCAGTTATGGATGGATATCTGGACGAATTCATGGAAACATTCTTAAAATGGAAGGTTAATAACCCGTAATGTTACAAAACAAGTCATACTCGTTTTGTAACATTAGAGAGGGATGGATATGTTTGGATGGGTAGTGAGCAAGATTATTGGGACGCAGAATGAAAGGGAAATTAAGAAGCTGCGGCCTTTGGTGGAAAAGATAAATTCTTTTGAGCCAGAGGTTCAGAAGCTTTCTAATGCAGAACTGCGCGAAAAGACAAATCAATTCAAAAAAAGGCTTTTAGATGGCGAGGCTTTAGATGATATTTTGCCAGAGGCTTTCAGCGTAGTGCGCGAGGCCAGTAAGCGCACTGTAAACATGAGGCATTTTGATGTCCAGCTTATTGGCGGGGTTGTGCTTCATCAGGGAAAAATCAGCGAGATGTCAACAGGCGAGGGAAAGACGCTTGTAGCTACTTTGCCTGCTTATTTGAATGCCTTGAGCGGCAAGGGAGTTCATATTATAACAGTAAATGATTATCTTGCGCGAAGAGATAGAGAATGGATGGGGCCTATATATGAATTCCTGGGCCTTACGGTTGGCGTTATCCAGCATGATATGGATCCTCAATTAAGACAGATAGCTTATGGAAGCGATATTACTTACGGAACAAATAATGAATATGGTTTTGATTATCTTAGAGACAATATGGTTATTAGAAAAGAAGATATGGTCCAGCGCGAATTGAATTATGCGATTGTGGATGAGGTGGACAGCATTCTTATAGACGAGGCGCGTACGCCGCTTATTATCTCAGGGCCTTCAGATGAGGCTACTGATAAATATTATAAATGCGATAAGATTGTCCCTAAATTAAAAGGCAGGATTATCTTAGAAAAAGATGAGATTGACGCAAAGTTTAAAGGCATAGACTTATCAAAAGGCTATGATTACATAATTGATGAAAAGGCAAACACAGCTCATCTTACAGAAGACGGGGAAATAAAAGCCGCTGAGATGCTTGGTATAAGCAATATGCATGATATCTCTACAATGGAATACAGGCATCATGTGATACAGGCGTTAAAAGCTCACAGTATTCTTTTTAAAAAGGACGTGGATTATGTTGTAAAAGACGGCGAGGTCATTATTGTAGATGAATTTACAGGCCGCTTGATGCCAGGAAGAAGGTGGTCGGATGGCCTGCATCAGGCAATAGAGGCAAAAGANNGCCACAATCACATTCCAGAATTATTTCAGGATGTATAAAAAACTGGCTGGCATGACAGGCACTGCAATGACAGAAGCCAATGAATTCAGCCATATTTATAAATTAGACACAGTTTTAATACCTACGAACAGGCCTTTAATAAGAGTCAATCACCCGGATATAATTTATAAAACAGAAAAAGAAAAATTCAACGCAGTGTGTAATGAGATAGAGGAGTTGTATAAAAAAGGCAGGCCTATTCTTGTCGGCACTATCACAATAGAAAAGTCAGAACGCTTAAGTTCGACTTTGAAAAGACGCGGTATCCCGCACAATGTTTTAAATGCAAAGTATCATGAAATGGAAGCGACTATTGTGGCTCAGGCAGGAAGATTAAATGGAGTTACGATTGCTACAAATATGGCTGGCAGGGGTACTGATATTTTACTTGGCGGTAATCCTGATTACATGGTCAATGATTGGCTGAAGGCAAAAGGCATGGGGCCCAAAGATGTGAGTCAGGAAGAACGCGAGAAGTGGTTTAGCGAAGCAAAAGAAAAAGTAAAGGAAGAGCATGAGAAGGTTGTAAGTTTAGACGGGCTGCATATCATAGGTACTGAGCGCCATGAATCCCGCCGTATAGATAATCAGCTGCGCGGCCGTTCCGGAAGGCAGGGCGATCCTGGCTCATCAAGGTTTTACATATCTTTAGAGGATGACTTGATGCGGCTTTTTGGTTCAGACAGGATTTCTTCAATTTATAACAGGCTTGGCATAGAAGAGGGGCAGGATATACAGCATCCACTCATATCGAGAGCCATAGAGGTTGCCCAGAAAAGAGTGGAACAGCATAATTTTGATATACGTAAGCATGTGCTTGAATATGACAATGTAATGAATAAGCAAAGAGAAGTTATATATGAAGAGAGAAAGAAAATTCTCATGGGGGAAAACGTCAGAGAGCATATTTACGAGATTATAGAAGAAGTATTAGACGATGCAATAATAATGTATATGAATCCCGAAGTGCATAAGGCTGATTGGAAATACGCAGAATTCAATGAATGGCTATGGTCAAAATTTAATATAAAGATTCAGAATATAGAAGAGATGGTTGAAGGTAAAGACGCAGAAGGCATCCTGGATTACTTAGTCGAAATAATAAAATCAGCATATATGGACAAAGAAAAAAATATGCCTCAGGGATTGATGGCCCATCTTGAAAAGATGATCATGCTGCAGGTTATTGATACTAAATGGAAAGACCATCTTTACGCAATGGATAATCTGAGGGAAGGCATAGGCCTTCGGGCATATGGCCAGCGCGATCCGCTTGTAGAATACCAGCATGAAGGTTATGATATGTTTATGGCAATGATAGAAAGCGTAAAACATGAGACAATAGAGTTTTTGTTCAAAGTTCAGGCAGTAAGAGAGGAAAGTCCTATAAGAGGAGTATTTCAATCTTTGCCGCAGGAATTTGTAAAGACAGATGCAGCCCCTATGTCCAAGATTTCAGTGCCCAAGGCGCGAAGAGGAGAAGAATTTCAGGAAGAGCTTCCAGAAGATAGGCCTTCCGTGGAACAATATAAACGCTCAGAACAAAAAGTTGGCCGCAATGACCCATGCCCATGCAATAGCGGCAAAAAATATAAGAAATGTTGTGGAAAATAATAGTATCTGCCCTGCTTTTAATTTTTGCTTTTCCAAATTTTAACCTTAGTTTCCTCGCTTTTATTGGTTTTATTCCGCTTTTCTTTGCAATTGAAAACAAATCCCCTAAAAAAGTATTTCTAATTTCCTATATCACAGGATTGATTTTTTATATAGGCGTTTTGTACTGGCTTTATCATGTGACGGTTATCGGCCTAATTGTACTATGTCTTTATCTAGCGCTATATTTTGGAATTTTTGGAGTAATTATAAGTCGTTTTGGTATTTTGTCAGCTCCGATTGCATGGATAATTCTAGAATATATTCAGGCGCATCTTTTCATAATGGGTTTTGGCTGGGCATTATTAGGTTATTCGCAGTATAGAAATATTCCATTAATTCAAATAGCTGATTTTTCAGGAGTATATGGAGTTTCGTTTGTGGTGATGATGGTAAACGTGGCTATTTGGCATGTCATTGCGAGGATGCGAAGCAGCCGAAGCAATCTCAAAAAAAAGATTGCTTCGTCGGCCTTCGGTCTCCTCGCAATGACAAGTTTAATTTTGATTGCAAGTTATACTTATGGATTTTTTAGACTAAATGAAAGACATGGCGCAAACTCTGTAAAAGTTTCAGTTATCCAGGGTAATATTCCGCAAGAGCTTAAATGGGACACTGAAGCCCAAGATATGATAATTGAAAAATACATCGCCTTGACAAAAATGTCAGCCTTTGATAATCCTGATCTAATAATCTGGCCTGAGACGTCTTTTCCCGGGTTTTTTGAAATAGATAAAGAAATTACTGATAAGGTTTTAAATCTGGCAAAGGATATAAAGATTCCGATTTTAGTAGGAATAAACACAGAAAAAGATAGAAAGTATTTCAATAGCGCAGGGTTAATTTCCAGCCAAGGCAAGTTTATAGATAAATATGATAAGATCCATCTTGTTCCATTTGGCGAATATGTGCCATTCTCAAATAAATTCCCGGCATTGCATAAATTAGTGCTGGGCGAACTCGGCGAATTTACCCCAGGCTATGAATTTAAAATATTTAGCATAGGGCATAGAGCAGAGAGCATAGAGCTGAAGTTTGCTGTCTTAATTTGCTTCGAAGATATTTTTTCAGAACTTTCCAGAAAGTTCGTTAAAAATGGCGCCAAATTCCTGATTGTTATCACAAACGACGCATGGCATGGTAAAAGCGGGGCAGCATACCAGCATGCAGCGAATTCAGTTTTCAGGGCAATTGAAAATAGAACTCCTATTGTAAGATGCGCCAACACAGGCTATTCCTGCTTCATAGATTCAAGAGGCAGGATATATGACAGCGTAGAAGAAAAAAGCGCGCATCTCTTTGTTACAGGTTACAAGACCTCAGAAGTGAATTTTTAGAAATTATTATTTAACCTATTGAAAATACAAGTGTTATATGGTATAATTACAATTGTAAATATGTAGTCTTTATTTTATAATTCAAATGGAAAGTTATTTTTTTTGCCAAAATTATGTTAAAGTTTAAAAAAGTTTTTAATATTAAAATTATATCAATACCTATAATTATGCTATTTGTATTTAATAGCGCAGTATATGGGATAGACCTGCCTAGAAATACCCTCCACAACAAGTTAAGAGTTCCTGTTGGAAATAGCTATGAAAGAATGTTACAGGCAATGCAACAGAAATATGAAGAACATGAAACATCTCTAGATAAAAAAATAAAAGAGCTTGCTAAAGATTCTAAGTCTTTATCAGAGATTTCAGGCCTTGAAAATGAATTCATAGCTATTATAAAAGATGGCGGTTTCGAAAATATGCTTGAAAAGCTAAACATTGTTTTAGGTAATACAGGCGGAAGGATTCAGGTTATATTTGTTGAAGATGAAACTAAACTTCCTCAATTTGAAGGAAAATCAGTTTGGGGCCATGCTGGAACATTTATTACAGTATTTGCAGTAAGAGAGAAAGGCGAGAATGAAGAAGCAGTAGAAAATGATGAAAATATAAGAAAAAGGATTATCGGAAGAATATTTCATGAGATAAGAGCAAGGTCAACAATTGCTAAAAAAAGATTTGATGAAGTAAACTGGGCCGCCTTATCTGAATCAGAAGCTGAAGCTAAAATAAGAGAGTTATTAAGTTCGTTTGAAAAACAAAACGAAGAAATACAAAAACAAATAGAAGCAGAAAGAAAGATTAGTAGCGGAACTTTGTTTAGTGAATTTAAAGCCCTTGAATTTGACGAACAAGTTTCAAATAGGCTTAGAGATTATGCTATGACTAGACGAGACTTTTTGAAACTAGGCGCTTTGGCACTAGGAGCATATATACTATATCGAACCAGACTTTTGGGGCTTATAGGCTATTCAGCATCCTACCCTAAAGATATTCCTGAAGAGTTAATTGATTATGTGATAGTTGGAATAGATGAAATCCCAAACGATAATATAGAAGGTTATGTTAAAGAAAGACTTTGGACTAAACCTGAGAATATAAGAGCGCTTACAGACGCAAGTTATCACTTTAGTGTTTCCCGCGTATTAACGGTATCTGTTTTAAGTACAGAGATTTTTGCAATGGATAGCGGCGTAAGACGAGATCAGGAAAGCGTAATAAGCACTCTCCATGGATATGATACGTTTTCCGAAGGAATTGCTCAGTTACAAGTAAGGCATGCTGTTAGATTTTTTCCAGCTTTATACGAAGACGCAATGACCCCAGGCGCTCCTAGTTATTTAAAAGAAGCCATAGAGCCGTACGCATATCTTTCTACTTCAATTGGTGAAAGAGATGAAAAAGGTGCCCTGATTTATTTTAAAGAAATAAAGGATATACTTAAAAACGATGTGTTATGTATCTATATGATGACTATGTATATTCGTGAAGCAATGGTAATACTTCATGAGTCGGATCCATTATTCAGGGATCCCAATGCACTTGATGTATTTTCTATCCCAACTGCATTTGAAGCTAGCGCTATTGGCAGTTATTATGTTTATGGGCCTCCATTTGCTTTAAATCCGGATAATACAAGCGTATGGAATAGGATTGTTGGAAGAGATGTTTCGGTTCCAGATCATAATATTTATAAAATTAAAGTCCATCAAAATGGCTGGAATTGGCTGGAGCTGGATAAATATCTTAAACAAGATGGTATAAATGGTATTTCCATGGAGAGTACTGGACATCGTACGTTTTCAGAGGTTATGAATTGGATGGCTGATGTATGGGCAATTGAACATGCTACGCCTTATGATGAAGGACTTTTTGGTTTAGTACTTACTAATAAAGAGGATATTCTGGCGCAACAAATACCACCTCAATACGCCTATATGGCCAGGATGTTTGCGCATTCTCCTGTCTATGGGTTTGATGTGCCTTATAGTTATCCTAATAATTGGCAGACAAGCCAAGCGCCGGCAATACCTACACTCCAGTCAACGCCTCCACCAGTTTTTGTCGGAGACCTGCCTGAGGGTTTTGGCTCTGATACGCAAGGTATTTTTTATACTATTCAACAAGGTAATGCTCAGTGGAGCGATAGCCTGTGGAATGTGGCAACAAGGGTTTTTAATGAACTGAATTATCTTTATCCTGATGCGCCTGATATCAATTATATCCTTGATAGCATTATTATCCCTTTAAATCCTAACATAGCTAATAGAGATGCAATTATATACCCAGGACAGAAGATCTATGTTTACTCTCTTGCGCAGTCCAGTGTGAACTATATACATAGACATGGTATGATGTCTCTCAAGTATACTGATCCAACAGCCGGCCTTAGAAAAACTAGAAACCAGATATAGTAGCCTGCCTAAAAAATCTATTCATAAAAACAATCGAAATATATCTATAAGCGCAGTAGAGGGTATTTTTCTTTAGTTATTCAAATAATACAATTCCAATAAATAGATATTGACATAATAGTTTAATGTATGTATAATTTTTTTTCTTTCGTTTTAATTTTTTGATAAATTTTTTAGAAAGGAGGGTCAAATGGATAGATTTAAGGCGTATTTTTTCATATTTTTTTGTGTGCTTATTTCTATGATTTTTTCAGGGTGCGGAACTATAAAAGGGATAGGCAATGATATAAGCATAGTAGGGGAGATATTAAAAAAGGTTTAAATAAAATTGTTTTCAAAAAGCACTAATATTTATTTTATAAAAAACTACAGGCTTTAAAATCAAAATATATAGCTGCTTAACAGAAAGAGTCAGTTTTCTATTACCGGTTACAAATCCCCACCCATTATTTGCATAAGCTAACTTTACAGTTGGTGCCAGGCACGAATTGTAAAGTTAGCCCTAATTATATTGACACTATATAGCATAATAATATATAATTGAGCAGTTGAGGAGTTTTTTATAATGTCGGCTGCTCATCCTGAGGAGCGAAGCGACGAAGGATCTTTGTGGAAGAGATGAATGAATTCATGAAACAGCGCATTGATAAGTTGAATGCTCTCAAAGAGATAGGGATTGAGGCGTATGGAAGAAGATTTGACAAGCCTATTAGCATAGAAACAATGCTCAAGGAATCCAAAGAAGGCGATTCTGTCCAGACAGCGGGCCGCATCACTGCTTTAAGAGAGCATGGAAAGTCTAGTTTTGTTGACTTAAGAGACGCGAGTTCCAGAGTCCAAGTTTATATCAAAGCAGATATTATAGGCAAGGATATATATAATAATATATTTAAAAGATTAGATATAGGTGATATATTGGGCGTTAAGGGGAAACTCTTCAAGACCCACACGGGAGAAATTACTATAAACGCAGAGGAAATCACTATCTTGAGCAAAGGCCTGAGGAGTTTACCTGAAAAATGGCATGGCCTGAAAGATGTGGATACAAGATACAGGCAGAGATACGTGGATTTGATAGTAAATGAAGATGTGCGCAAGGTTTTCCAGACTCGCAGCCGAATTATCTCAAAGATACGCCAACTCCTGGATAAGAAAGGATTTTTAGAAGTCGAAACCCCTATGATGCAATCAATAGCAGGAGGAGCAGCAGGTGAGCCTTTTAAGACGCATCATAATGCTCTTGATATTGATTTATTTCTGCGCTTAGCGCCGGAATTGTATTTGAAAAGATTATTAGTAGGCGGATTCGATAAGGTTTACGAGCTTAATAGAAATTTCAGGAACGAAGGCATTTCAATAAGGCATAATCCTGAATTTACAATGATAGAAATATATGAAGCTTATTCTGACTGCCAGGGCATGATGCAGCTTACGGAAGAGATTTTTAATTTTGTTGCAAACGAAGTCCTGGGGACTAATAAGATAAAATTCGCAGATGTGGTCATAGACCTGAATCCGCCATGGCCGAGATGGTCATTTGCAGAAGAGATCAAAAAGAAATTTGACATTAATCCTGACGACTCTTCCAAGGAATGGATCAAAAAGCTTCATGCTAAAGGCGTGGATTTTAAAGCCAAGGATATTACGCGTTCGCAAATAGCCAATATTATAACAGAGATGCTTGAGCCTGAGACAGGAGATAGGCCTATCTTTGTAATAGATTTATTCGCAGAGTTATGCCCTCTTGCAAAAAGGAAAAAAGATAGCCCGCTTTTAACAGACAGATTTGAGCTTTTCATGGGAGGCATGGAGATCGCAAACGCATATTCAGAGCTCAATGACCCTATAGAGCAGAAAAAAAGATTTGAAGAACAACTAGTCGGACAGGAAGGCGTAAAAAAAATAGATGAGGATTTTATAAGGGCCCTGGAATACGGCATGCCGCCTGCGGGCGGGCTTGGCATAGGGATAGACAGAATGGTAATGCTTTTTGCAAACCAGCCGTCTATACGAGATGTAATTTTGTTCCCGCAATTAAAACCGGAAGCATAAATATGCCATACGAATTGTGGATTAGCTTTAGATATCTGGTCTCGAAGCGCAAAGAAAAATTTATCTCCATCATAAGTTTTATCTCGATAATGGGCGTGGCTGTGGGCGTAACAGCCCTTATTGTGGTGCTGGCTGTGATGAGCGGCTTTGACAATGACCTTCGCGAAAAGATAGTTGGCACAAATTCGCATATAATAGTTGAAAAAGAAGGCGGCATCTCTGATTATAACGGCCTTGCGAGCAAGATAAATAAGATACAGCACGTAAAAGCAAGTTCTCCTTTTCTGAATGGCCAGGCCCTCATAAGGCAGGATGAACAAGTCCTTGGTGTAATATTAAGAGGCATAGACCCTGTAAGAGAAAAGGATGTCACTAATATACAAAAATACCTGGAGTCAGGAACGCTCAATCTTAAAAAGGACACAGTCCTGATAGGAAAAGAGCTTTCTTCTAGGCTGGGTTTAAAGATAGGGGATGCTATTTCTTTGATATCTGCTGCGGATCCTGAACCAAAGGGTTTTAAGGTAGCGGGTATCTTTAATTCAGGCATGTTTGAGTATGACATGAGTCTTATATTTACAAATCTTGAGGGCGCCCAGAATTTTTATGCCACCGGCAATGTGGCAGGCGGCATAGGCGTGCGGGTGGATGATGTAAACAACGCAGACCGCATAAAAAAAGATGTCCAGAAACAGATAGGGTTTGATTATTGGGTAAGAAGCTGGTCAGAGTTGAATAAAAATCTATTCAGCGCCCTGAAACTTGAGAAGATAACCATGTTCATAATACTTGCGCTCATTGTGGTTGTGGCGTGCTTTAATATAGCCAGCGCTCTTATCATGATGGTTATGGAAAAGACAAAAGATATAGGCATCCTTAAATCAATAGGAGCTGATAATAAAAGCATAAGAAAGATATTTATGCTGGATGGTTTTCTAATAGGTTTCACAGGAACGCTTATTGGCGCCATAGGAGGTTTTGGCCTATGTTACTTATTAAAGACATATCAATTTATAAAATTGCCAAAAGACATTTATTACATAGACAGGCTGCCTGTTAATCTGGAGCTGTCGGATTCAATAATTGTAATAGCCGCAGCAATACTGATAAGTTTATTATCAACGCTTTATCCGTCATGGCAGGCAGCTAAGATGGAGCCGGTGGAAGCGCTTAGATACGAATAAAGATGCTAAGAGCAGATAACGTTCATAAGATATACAAAGATGGCAAAAGAGAACTGCATGTTTTAAGGGGGGTTAGCTTAGAATTAAGGAAAGATGAAGTAATTGCAATTGTGGGCCCTTCTGGAGCAGGCAAGTCAACACTTTTACATATATTAGGCGGCGTAGATAAGCCAAGCTCAGGCAAAGTATTTTTGGACAACTCTGATTTTTACAGTTTGGACGATATTAAAAGAGCCAGGTTTAGAAATCAAAAAATAGGATTTGTGTTTCAGTTTTATCACCTGCTCCCTGATTTTACAGCATTGGAAAATGTAATGCTGCCAGCGTTTATAAAAGGTGAAAAATGGAGGACGAAAGGTGGAGCGCTGAGGAATAAAGCTGAGATTCTATTGGAAGATGTAGGGCTTGGGAAAAGAATGCGCCACAGGCCGAGCGAACTTTCAGGAGGAGAGCAGCAGAGAGTCGCTATAGCAAGGGGTTTGATAAATAATCCAAAGGTGCTCTTGTGCGATGAGCCTACGGGCAATCTGGATTCTGAAATGGGCCTGGAGATATTGAATATATTGTTTAATCTTAATAAAAAGAATAAAACAGCAATTGTGATTGTTACTCACGATAAGGAAATAGCGCGAAGAGCTGATAGAATTGTAGAAATGAAGGATGGGATTTTAGTTTAAAGTTAAAAATGGAGGAGATATGGGCTTAAAGGTTTATATTAATGGTGAATATTTTGAGAAAAACGAAGCAAAGGTTTCTGTTTTTGATCACGGGCTTTTGTATGGCGACGGAGTGTTTGAAGGAATCCGCTCATATGCTAGGCTTATTTTTAAATTAAAGGAGCATATAGACAGGCTTTACGAGTCTAGTCATGGCATCATGCTGAATATTCCGCTTTCCAAAGAAGATATGATAAAGGCAGTGGTGGAAACGCTTAAATTAAATCAATTGGACAATGCCTATATCAGGCTTATAGTTACAAGAGGCATAGGGGATCTAGGCCTGGACCCAAGGAAGTGTAAGTCCGCTTCTATTATCATCATTACGGATAATATAAAGCTTTATCCTGAAAAGATGTACAAGGAAGGATTGAGCATTATTACAGTGCCTACGCCAAGGAATATACCAGAGGCGTTAAACCCTCAGATTAAATCTCTGAATTACCTTAACAATATTCTTGCAAAAATAGAGGCATTAAACTGCGGATATGAAGAGGCATTAATGTTTACTGCCCATGGATATGTGGCAGAATGCACAGGAGATAATATTTTTATTATAAAAGACAATAACCTGATCACTCCGCCTGCGTATCTCGGGATACTTAAAGGCATTACAAGGGCGTGCGTGATGGATATTGCAAAGAAAATTGGCATGACAGTAAAAGAAGAAGTAATCACAAGGCATAATATCTTTACAGCTAGCGAGTGTTTTCTTACAGGCACTGCGGCAGAGATCATACCTGTTGTGCGCGTGGACAAAAGGATTATCGGAGACGGAAAACCTGGGAAAATTATATTAAATTTAATGAAGGAGTTTAAGAAACTGACGAAGACAGACGGGGTAAAATATTAAAATTATCCAGACCAGCTGTGGTCTGAGGCACATTAGAAAAGTTTTGGCAAATGTCCGCAAGGATTTACAGCGAGTTTCGGTCAGTTGACAAAGCGATAGTCGGCAGAGAAACGAGCTGTAAACCGTAGCGGACGGCAAAACTATTTCGTGCCGAACGACCACAGCTGGTCTGGATAAGAATATAAATTACAGGAGGGAATAATGGTCTGCAATATATGCGGCAAGAGCCAGGCTACTGTGCATCTTACAGAAATAATAGATGAACAGATAACAGAACTGCATCTGTGCGAGGAATGCGCTCAGAAAAAAGGCGCCCAGATGGAAAGCCATTTCGGGCTTTCCGATCTTCTGGCTGGCCTGGCTGATCTTGGCACGCAGTTCAATAAAACAAAAACAGAGCCTAAGCTTAAATGCCCTAAGTGCGGGCTTACCTATGAAGATTTTAAAAAGGTGGGAAGGCTCGGCTGCGGCGAATGCTATAATGCTTTTAAAGAAGCGCTTGTTCCTCTTTTAAAAAGGATACACGGGTCCACGCAGCACTATGGTAAATCCCCTAAAAAAATAGCCAAGATAGTCAAGGCAAAGAATGAATTAGATGTCCTGAAAGAAAAACTTCAGAAGGCAATACAGAAAGAGGACTTTGAAGAAGCAGTTAAACTGCGCGATAAGATAAGAGAATTAGAGAAGAAGAATAATAAATAAGAGGAGAAGCCCATGACATTGGATGATTTATTGAATAACACCGGCGAATGGATCAGGTGCACAGGCCCTGCCTGTGATATTGTGATGTCTTCGCGCGTGAGGCTGGCAAGAAATCTTGCGAATTATCCTTTTTCGCATTGGGCAAGCAAGAAAGAACAGGAGACAGTCCTTTGGACTTCAAAAGAAAGTATTTTGTCGCTCAAGAAATTAAAAGACTCATTATTTGTGGAAATAGGAAAGCTAGACTCTATAGATAAGCAATTTCTTGTGGAAAGGCATCTTATGAGCAAGGAACATATGATAGACGCAGAAAATAAAGGTTTGTCTGTGGGCCAGGATGAAGTCATTAGCATAATGATCAATGAAGAAGACCACCTGCGCATGCAGGTCATGAAATCAGGTTTTAATTTAAAAGAGGCGTGGCAGATAATAAATGACATAGATGCTGAATTGGGGAATTCCCTGGATTTTGCGTATTCCATGGATTTCGGGTATCTCACAGCCTGTCCTACAAATACAGGGACCGGCATGAGGGCATCTGTAATGCTGCATTTGCCTTCGCTTGTGATGACAAAACAGATCGGAAAAGTCCTGCAGGCTATTACAAAGTTGAGTTTGACTGCGCGCGGCTTATACGGAGAGGGTACGGAGGCGAGTGGTAATTTTTTCCAGATATCAAACCAGGTTTCTCTGGGCCACAAAGAGGATGATATAATAGATAATATAGACAGGATTATAAAACAAATAGTCGATCATGAGCAGAGCGCCAGAGAAACGCTTCTTGCGCAAAATAGAGAAGCCCTGGAAGATAGAATTTGGCGGGCATATGGAACATTGAAAAGCGCCCATATAATAACAAGCACAGAGACCATAGACCTTCTTTCGCTTGCAAGGCTGGGAGTTGACTTAGGCGTGATAAAACAGGCAGACAGAACTCTTATTAATGAACTTTTTGTAATAACTCAGCCTGCGCACCTTCAAAAACTGGAAAAGAAAAAACTCAGCCCTAATCAGAGAGACGTTAAGAGAGCAGAGATCATCAGAGAAAAATTAGGGAAACAATAGACAGGAGGAATTGGCTATGTTCAACAGGTTCACAGAGCGCGCGAGGAAAGTAATAATTTTAGCAAAAGAAGAGGCGAAGAGGTTTAATCACGATTATATAGGCACTGAGCATATATTGCTCGGGCTTTTAAGAGAAGGGGAAGGCGTGGCCGCAGTCGTGCTTCAAAAAATGGGCCTCAATCTACAGCAGATACGGATGGAGATAGAAAAGATTGTGAAGCCAGGCCCACCTATGGTTGTCTCAGGGGATGTGCCTTTTACTCCCACAGCAAAAAAAGTTATAGAGCTTTCAAGCGAAGAGGCAAGGTCTCTCGGCCATAACTATATAGGCACAGAACATATTTTATTAGGACTTATAAGAGAGGGTGAAGGCGTTGCGTCCCAAGTGCTGGTAAATCTTGGTCTTGATCTGAATAAAGTTAGAGAAGAGATAGCTGAGCTTTTAGGCTCTAATATGCAGCCTGGTTTTGGAGGCCCTCAGCAAGGGCAGGCTCAAGCAACAGGGCATACTTCGCAGCAGAGAACAAGTTCTAAAACTCCTGCGCTTGATGCGTTTGGCAGGAACCTTACTCAACTTGCGCGCGACAATAAATTAGATCCTGTAATAGGGAGAGAGAGTGAAATAGAAAGGGTTATCCAGATACTTTCAAGGCGCACAAAAAATAATCCAGTGCTTTTAGGCGAAGCAGGGGTTGGGAAAACAGCAATAGTGGAAGGCCTTGCGCAAAAGATAGTGAAAGGCGATGTGCCTGAAATATTGAAAGATAAAAAGGTAATAATCCTGGATCTTGCGCTCATGGTAGCTGGCACAAAATATAGAGGCCAGTTTGAAGAGAGAATAAAAGCAGTAATGGATGAGATAAAAAGGTCTGAAAATGTTATTATTTTTATTGATGAATTGCATACCCTGGTTGGAGCAGGAGGAGCGGAAGGCGCGATAGACGCTTCAAATATACTGAAGCCTGCTCTTTCAAGAGGCGAGATACAGTGTATAGGAGCGACTACCCTGGTTGAATATAGAAAACACATAGAAAAAGACGCTGCGCTTGAAAGGCGTTTTCAGATAATTATGGTTGAACCTCCTAGTGTTAGTGAAACAGTGGAAATACTAAAAGGCCTCAGGGACAGGTATGAAGCTCATCATAGAGTTGAGATTACAGATTCCGCAGTAGAGGCTGCAGCCAAATTTTCGGACAGGTATATTGCAGGAAGGTTTTTGCCTGACAAGGCGATAGACTTAATAGATGAAGCAGGCGCAAAGGCCAGACTTTCCATTATGACCGCTCCTAAGGAAATAAAGGATATGGAGAGCGAGATAGAGAATATCCATAAAGAAAAAGATTCTGCGATAAAAAACCAGGATTTTGAAAAAGCCGCTAATCTGAGGGATGAGGAAAAGAAAGCCAGGCTAAGGCTGGATAAGACGCGAGAGGAATGGAAAAAATCCAGGACGGAGGCAAGGCCAAAGGTTGACGAAGAAATGATCGCCAATATGGTTTCAAAATGGACAGGCATACCTATTTTCAGGCTTGAAGAAAAAGAGTCTGAACGGCTTATGAAGATGGAAGATGAGCTGCACAATAGAATAATTGGCCAGGATGAGGCCATAAGCGCTATTGCCCATGCAGTCAGGCGTTCGCGCGCAGGCATAAAGGATCCAAAGAGGCCGATAGGCTCTTTTGTATTCCTTGGGCCTACAGGCGTAGGTAAAACTCATTTGGGGAGAGTCCTCGCAGAATTTATGTTCGGCGATGAAAACGCGCTCATACAGCTTGATATGTCTGAGTACATGGAAAAATTTAATGTGTCAAGGCTTGTAGGAGCTCCTCCTGGATACGTGGGCTATGAAGAAGGCGGGCAGCTTACAGAAAAAGTCAGGCGCAGGCCTTACTCAGTCGTACTTTTGGATGAAATAGAAAAGGCTCACCCTGATGTATTTAATATCCTGCTTCAAGTCCTTGAAGACGGACGCCTTACAGACAGTTTCGGCAGAAAGGTGGACTTCAGAAATACAATACTTATCATGACATCTAATGTCGGAACAGAGATATTCAGAAAACATGGTTCCCTTGGTTTTAAATCAGAATCACAGGAATTTACTTACAAGGATATGAAAGAGAGGCTTCTGGATCAGGTTAAAAAAACATTTAAACCTGAATTTTTAAACAGGATTGACGATACAATAGTATTCCATCCGCTCACAAAGGATGACCTCTATAAGATTATAGAAATAGAGATGGAAGAGGTTAAGGCCAGGTTGAAAGAGCAGGCTGTGGACATAAGCCTTGACCAGTCGGCAAAAGACCTTTTAATAGAAAAAGGTTTTGATCCTGTTTTCGGCGCAAGGCCTTTGAAGCGCACCATACAAAGGTTTCTGGAAGATCCTTTGGCAGAGGAAATCATCTCAAAACGCTTTGAAAAAGGAAAACCCGTAAAGGTATCCGCAGAAAACGGAAAACTTGTATTAAAATAACAGATGAACCATAGAGATAGGAATTTAAGGATTGTAACGCTAACTGCAATTTTAATCTTTATTATTACAGTGAGCGCCAGAGCGATAGACTTAGGAATTGATAAAGCAGTTTCTTTAAATTTTTATTTTTGTGACAATAAAAAGGTGGTTTCAGAATTAAAAATAGACAGCCTGGATATTAAAGGCGCAATTCTATCCGGCAACTTTATTTTAAAGGCCAAGGTATTGAAAAATAACGGCCTGACTGGAAAACTTTATTCCAGCAATATGACCATAAATTCAAGCGCTTTGCCGGATTTAAAGATATTCTTCAAGCTTACAAAGGATAAGCTTGAGGTCTATTCTCTGAATTTTGGAAATGCGTATCGTTTAAAAGGCACTGTAAGATTAAAAGAACAGTTTGAAACAAATATATATTTTGAAATACTCAGGGCTAACCTGAAAGATATTGCAACAATAATAAAGGCAAAAAGGCCGGATGTTGTAACCGGCGTTATTAACGGACTTTTCAATATAAAAGGCCCGCTCAATAACCTCCAATCAAGCGGTTTTATAGGCGGGAGATATGGAAAGATAGGCCCTATCTGGTATGATTCCGCTGATATAAGAATACAGGGCATAGGGCCTATAATCAACATAGTGGACTCCAGGATCAAGCAGGCTCAGGCTACTTTTACAATGGAAGGTTATATAGACCTGAGAAATATTGTGGGCTCTGATCTCCTAAGTTACATAAAGCTGAAATCTGATATGAAAACAATAGTATGGGATGGCTGGGATATAAGTAAAGATGGTTACGATAGCCTTAAGATGGTTAAGGATATTGGTGATAAGGTATCAGTTGGGTTTAAGACATTCGCTAGAGAAGAACTGCCTCCTTATAAGAAAAGGGACAATCTGGACGAGATGAGCCTGGAATACAAGCTGGATAATGGCCAGGCATTTCAGATGAAATTAAAAGAAAATGAAGAATTTTTTGGCATAGAACACAAGAAGAGGTTTTGAAAGGCTTTTATGAAAGAGTGGATAAAAAGTCTAGGTAAAAAAGCGCTGAATTTTTTTATTTATATAGGCGGCACATTTAATCTGATGGTCGGCACGATATTCCAGGTATTTGTCCCGCCTTTAAGAAAAAAAGAATGGATTATACAAATGCACAAGATAGGCGTCATGAGTTTTCCGATAGTTTTTATGGTTGCGCTATTCACAGGAATGGTGCTGGCGCTTCAGAGCGCGTATCAGTTGACAAAAATGAACGCTCAGATGTATATATCAAGCCTTGTGGCGCTTTCCATGCTCAGAGAACTTGGGCCTGTTTTAACAGCGCTTGTTATTGCGGGCAGGGTAGGGGCCAGTATCACTGCAGAGCTCGGGACAATGAAGGTGAGCGAGCAGATAGATGCTTTGAGGACTCTTGCTACAAATCCCGTGAAATACCTTGTTGTGCCGCGGTTTCTCGCGCTATGCATTATGCTCCCCTTGCTTACAGTTTACGCAGATTTTATAGGCATAATAGGCGGATATATGATAGGAGTTTATAAGCTTCTGATAGGATCTACCATATACTGGAAAATGACATTTGATACGCTTGCGTTCAAGGATTTATTCACAGGGCTTTTTAAGTCGCTTATATTCGCAATAATTATATGCATAGTTTCATGCTATGAAGGTTTTACTACAGAGGGCGGGGCCGAGGGCGTAGGAAAGGCCACAACCCGCTCTGTTGTTATTTCGTTTATTTTAATAATTGCGGCTGACTGTCTTTTCACCGTATTATTTTATTTTATATTTCCGTAAAAGGCATAATGAGAATTTTGGGGATAGATCCAGGCCTTGGAATTACAGGTTATGGCCTCATAGATGCATGTGGCAATAATGTCAAATTAATGGAAGCAGGCATTATAAGGTCTGATGCAAAGGATAAAATAGAAAAGAGGATAGCCAGTATTTATAAAAAAGTCATGAACTTAATAAAGGATACATTGCCTGAGGCAGTGGTTCTGGAAGAACTGTATTCTCATTACAAGCATCCGAAGACTTCTATAATGATGGCTCACGCACGCGGCGCAATATGCCTTGCAGTTGAGCATCAGGATGTCTTGCTTGTAAATTATCCTACTACGAAGATAAAAAAAGCGATTACTGGACGCGGCAGAGCTTCAAAAGAACAGGTGCAGAGGACTGTTACAAGTTTACTGGGGTTAAAGAATCCGCCTGAACCATTTGATGTTACAGATGCTCTGGCTCTCGCAATTACGCATGCCAATATATGGGGGCATAGAAATGATTTGCAGAATTACAGGTAAGTTATTGGAAAAAAAAGAAGAGTCAATATTGCTGGATGTAAATGGGATATGTTACGAAGTGTTTATTCCAAGCGCTGTGATGCAATGCCTTGAAAATAGCATACAGCCGGATGGGGTTATTTCTCTTATCACATACCATTATTTTCAGCTGGAACCATCCAAAGGGTTCCAGTGCCTGATAGGTTTTCTAAATGAAATAGAAAAAGAATTTTTTGAAAAGTTTATAACAGTGTCAGGTATCGGGCCAAAGGCCGCTGTAAGGGCATTGAAGATGCCTATATCCATGATTGCCCAGGCAATTGATATGGCCGATGTGCCTTTTTTAAAGTCCCTGCCTGGCATTGGAGAGCAGAGAGCAAGAGAGATTGTGGCAAAACTTCAGGGCAAGGTGGGAAAATTCGGGCTTATCCAGGATACTAGAACTGGAGCCGAAGCCTTTACGCTCAAGCATGGGATAGAAGAAGAGGCAATGGGTGTTTTATTGCAGCTGCAGTATAAAAAATTCGAAGCCAAAAATATGCTGGATGAAGCATTGAAACGCAATCCTGGAATAAAAACAGCGGAAGATCTTTTAAACGAAGTGTATAAACAAAAGTCAAAGAAATAATACATAGGTATTTATGAATGTTAAGCCTAAAGATGACAGAGAGCGGTTGATTACCGGTCAGGAAGCAGAGGAAGAGGCAGTATGTAATATTTCCTTGAGGCCTGAAAGTTTCAAGAATTTTGTAGGCCAGAAGCATGTAATCGAAAATGTAAATATCGCAATAAAGGCCGCAAAGAAAAGAAAAGAAGGCCTTGAGCATATTCTGCTTTCAGGCCCCCCTGGGTTGGGAAAGACAACGCTTGCCCATATTATAAGCCGCGAGATGGGAGCCAAGATTACTGCTACCTCAGGACCCGCGATAGAAAGGGCAGGAGATCTTATAGGGATTCTTACTAATCTTGGCGAGGGCGATATACTTTTTATCGACGAGATTCACAGGCTATCAAAGGTTGTAGAAGAATTTATCTACCCTGCTATGGAAAATTTTCAGATAGATTTTCTTATAGATAAAGGGCCTTACGCAAAGACCATAAAGTTCAATTTAAAAAGATTTACGCTTATCGGCGCTACAACCCGCGCAGGATTATTGAGCGCGCCTTTAAGAAGCAGGTTCGGCATGTTTTACCACCTCGAATTTTATGAGGCGGATGACCTGGTAAAAATAATAGAGCGGTCCGCAGAACTTTTAAATATACCCCTTAATAAAGACGCAGCTATTGAGATTGCGAGCCGTTCGCGCGGCACGCCCCGCGTAGCTAACAGGCTCTTAAGAAGAGTGAGGGATTACAGCGAAGTAAAAGGCAATAAGAAAGTAGACAAGGAGATTGCTATTGCCGGCCTTACGTCGCACAGGATAGATAACGCGGGCCTGGATGACATAGATAGAAAAGTCATGAAAGCAATAATTGATTTCTATGACGGCGGGCCGGTGGGCATAGAATCGCTTGCCGCTACCCTGAATGAAGAGAGCGATACCATAGTAGATGTGGTGGAGCCATTTTTATTGAAAATAGGATTTCTTAAGCGGACGCCAAGGGGCAGGGAAGTTACAAAACTGGCGTACGATCATTTGAAGATAACGTATAAAAAAGAATCGCAGAAAGAATTATTTTGATATTATGATCGAAATTATAAATCTTTCCAAGTCATTTACCGGCGCAAAGGTTTTGGATAACCTGAATCTTATTATAAATTCAGGCGAGGTTATTGTTATAATAGGCCGTTCAGGCTGCGGGAAAAGCGTGCTATTAAAGCATATAATAGGGCTTATAAAACCTGATATGGGCCAGGTTATTATAGATGGGAACGATATGACAAGACTTGAAGAATATGAGATGGATAAGCTCAGGCTTAGCTTCGGAATGCTTTTCCAGGGAGCTGCTTTATTTGATTCAATGACAGTGGGAGAGAATGTGGGATTTAAATTAAGAGAGCATACTGATATCTCAGACTCAGAGATTCGGAAAAAAGTCGCAGATGCTCTGGAGCTTGTGGGTTTAAAGGGCATAGAGAATCTGATGCCTAGCGAGCTAAGCGGAGGAATGAAAAAAAGGGTAGGGCTTGGCCGCGCGATCTGCAATAACCCAAAGATTATATTATACGATGAGCCGACTACAGGATTGGATCCAATAATGGCTGATGCGATAAATGGCCTCATCGCAGATTTGAATAATAAATTGAACGTAACATCCATAGTTGTAACTCATGACATGGTCAGCGCCTTTAAAATAGCTGACAGGATAGCGATGTTATACAAAGGAAAGATTATAACTATTGGAACGCCTGATGAAATTAAGAATACAAAAGATCCGATAGTAAAACAGTTTATAACAGGAGCGGCAAAAGGGCCGATTACAGAAGACGCATAATAAAAGGGGGCCATAAATGTTTACACGCATGAATTTTGAATTAAAGGTCGGTATATTTATTTTCATAGGGTTAGTTATATTATCCGTAATAATATTTTCTATAGGCAATTTTTATAGCGTAAAACGCGGGTATACCCTTAACGTAGTCTTCAGCTTTGCAAACGGCATAGGCATAGGCGCGCCTGTGCGTTATTCAGGGGTTCAGGTGGGCGAAGTGCAGGAGATAAATATTTATTTTGATGAAAAGGAGAATAAACCCCTTGTTAAACTAGCTGTGTGGGTATCTCAAAATACATGGATTAATGAAAATGCAAAGGCATCTATTAATACGCTTGGGCTTCTGGGCGAAAAATATCTGGAGATTTCCCCTGGCACCAGGGACGCAAGGCTTCTGCAAAAAGGAGATATCCTGAGGGGGCATGACCCCGTATCTACAGAAGAGATCGCCAGGTCCGCCAAGGAGCTTATAGAAAAAATAGGAGCTCTTACAGAATCCGTGGATAAGATTGCGGGGGATGAAGGTTTGAGAATATCTTTAAAAAATACGGTTAATAATATGGAGGCGTTGAGCGGAGACCTGAGGGATTTTTTATCTTATGCCAAGCAGGGTAAGGGCACAATCGGAAGGCTTATGTCTGATGACACGCTGTACAATCATATTGACGAGATGATACTGGATATTAAACGGAATCCGTGGAAGCTTTTGTTCAAGCCGCCTGAACCCAGAAGTAATAAGAAAAATAAATAGGAGGGCGATAATGACTTTAATATTTATACGAATATTTTTTGTGGTACTTAGCGTAATAATAGGCTTTCAAGTAGGGTCATTTACGCAGGCAGGCGCTTCTGATTTCAGCGTATTGGGCGCTTCGATAGGTTTTTTAGCGGCTGTACTCATAATTATTTTTGAATTTACCATGAGAAAGGTATCTGTAAGAGGCCTTTCGTCAGCTGTTTTCGGATTATTGTTCGGGCTCATAATGGCGAAACTGGTATCTGACACCATGACACTTATTTCTATGGACAAGAATCTGGTGTATTCTCTGCGCGTTATCCTTACGCTTATATTCTGTTATCTTGGCATGATCATGGCAATGCGCGGCAGGGATGAATTTAATATAATAGTTCCCTATGTTAAATTTTCAAGGCAGGATCAAAATGATGAAATGATACTTTTGGATACAAGCGTTATCATAGACGGCAGGATTGCTGATGTATGTAAAACAGGTTTCTTAGACGGAAAATTTATAGTGCCGCGTTTTGTGTTAAAGGAATTGCAGCAGATAGCCGACTCTTCTGATTCCCTGAAACGCGAGCGGGGAAGAAGAGGCCTGGATATACTTGGGAAACTTCAGAAGAGCCAGAATATCGATATTAAAATACATAATGAAGATTTTGCGGATATAAAAGAGGTTGACCTGAAACTTGTAAAACTGGCCAAGGTGCTTGACGCAAAAATATTTACCAATGATTATAATCTGAATAAGGTTTCAGAGATACAGGGCATAAGGGTATTGAATATAAATGAACTTAGTAATGCCTTGAGGCCTGTGGTTTTGCCGGGAGAGATGCTTGAGACAAGGCTTATCAAAGAAGGCAAGGAGTATAACCAGGGGGTTGGGTACCTGGAAGACGGGACAATGATAGTTGTGGATAACGGCAGAAGATTAATAGGCCAAAACGTGAATGTGGTTGTAGGCAGCGTGCTTCAGACAGCGGCAGGCAGGATGATATTTGGAAAGTTATTGGAAGACAACAAGAAAAATAATAAATGAGAGTAGCAGCTATTGTCCCGAGCGCAGGTACAGGCGCAAGATTAAAATCAAGAATACAAAAACCTTATATAACTCTTGGCGATAAACCCATACTTGCCCGCACTTTAATAGCGCTTTCCAAAAACAAAAATATAGCCGAAATATTGGTCAGCGTAGGGAAAGATAAGTTAAATAAAGCCCGGAAGGAAATAATTGAGAAGTATAATATCAAAAAGACAAGGCTTGTGATAGGAGGCAAGGAACGCAGCGATTCTGTTTACAACGCGCTAAAGGCTGTTTCAGGCAATATAGATTATGTTTTAATCCATGACGGCATAAGGCCTTTTATTACAAATGAACTTATCGAAACGTTATTAAAAGAGGCGTCCAGGTTCAGGGCTGCGGTAGCAGCTGTTCCTGTGAAGCCCACTTTGAAATTTGCAGGTAAAGATGGTTTTATCAAAAGTACCCCTTTAAGAAAATATTTTTGGGAAGCTCAGACGCCCCAGGTTTTCAAAAAGGATCTGATAGAAAAGGCGTATAAAATCGCCAGGAAGAAAAAAATTATCGCAACAGATGATTCCAGCCTTGTAGAAAGAATCGGGGTGAAACCAAAGATTGTAATGGGGTCATATAGTAATATAAAAATTACGACAAGAGAAGATTTGGAATTAGCAAAACTACTATGTGCTAACTTTACAAATCGTGCCAGGCACCATTTGTAAAGTTAAGATTGAAAAAAGAGAGGTATGAATGCGAGTCGGCATTGGTTATGACATTCACAGGTTCGTAGAAGGAAGGCCTCTTATGCTGGGAGGCGTTGAAATCCCGCATATAAAAGGGCTGGAAGGCCATTCTGACGGAGACGCGCTTCTTCATGCAATATGCGATGCGATTCTAGGGGCAGGAGGCATGGATGATATAGGCCATCAATTTCCAGTAAATGATGACAGGTACCTGAATATATCCAGCGCAGAACTTTTAAAAGAGGTTTCAAAAAAGATACAAAAAAAAGGCCTCAGGGTGGAATATGTAGATTCAGTGATTATACTGGAAGAGCCTAAAATAGCGCCTTTCAAGGACAGCATGAGAAGAGAAATATCAGCTTCGCTTGGCATAGCTATGGATAGCGTAAGCGTAAAAGCTACAACGCAGGAAGGCATAGGAGCAATAGGTAGGGGAGAGGCGCTGGCAGCATATGCAATCGCGTGTTTAGAAAACCAATGAGCATAAAAATATATAATACCCTTACAAGAAGAAAAGAAGAATTTAAGCCTCTAAAAGAAGGCAATGTTGGAATATATGTATGCGGGCCTACTGTTTATGATGCGCCTCATATAGGCCATGCAAGGAGCGCTTACGCATTCGATGTTATCCGCCGTTATTTTATATATAAAGATTATAAAGTTGAGTTTGTCAGAAATGTTACGGATGTTGACGATAAAATAATCAATAAGGCAAAAGAGGAATTTAAGGGAGAAGATTTAAATGTCGCAGTAAAGAGTGTTTCAGATAAATATCTTAAAGTATATCATGACTACATGGAAAAACTTGGTATTATGCAGCCTGATGTAGAGCCAAAGGCCACAGAATATATAGAGAAGATGGGAAATTTTATAAAAATATTAATAGAGCGCGGAGTGGCTTATGCATCTGGCGGCGATGTATATTTTAATGTGCGGAAAGCCAATGGTTATGGGAAATTATCCAATCAAAGTTTTGAAATGCTGGAATCAGGCGCAAGGATTGCTCAGGGAGAAAATAAAAAGGATCCTCTGGATTTTGCTTTATGGAAATCAGTAAAATCGGATGAACCGTCCTGGCCTAGCCCCTGGGGAAACGGCAGGCCTGGGTGGCATATAGAATGCTCTGTTATGAGCTCAGATATTTTAGGAGATGAATTTGACATACACGGAGGCGGGATAGACCTTGTTTTCCCGCATCACGAAAATGAGGCAGCCCAATCAGAGGGCGCAGGAAAGAAATTTGCCCGTTATTGGATACATAACGGTCTTTTGACTATTAATAAAGAAAAGATGTCCAAAAGTCTTGGGAATTTTATTACCATAGAGGATATACTAGCCAAATACCCTGCTGATGTCCTGAAAATACTATTTTTACAGACACACTATTCGCATCCAGTTGATTTTTCGTGGGAGAAGATGGATGAGGCGAAGAGGGCCTATGAAAGAATTGACATATTGATGAAAAAGCTTAAAGACATAAAAGAAGAAATAACATCGGATAAAGATATTGATGGATATCGCCTGAAATTTGAAGAAGTTATGGATGATGATTTTAATACAGCTCAGGCGCTCGGGATTATTTTTGAAATAGTAACATTTATTAATAAAAATATAGAAAATGAAAAACAAGCAGGGTATGCAAAAAAAACCTTGATTGATTTAGGAAAAGTTTTGGGATTATTTGAAGGATTAACAAGACATTATAGTATGGAATTTAGTGAAACTATTGCTTTAACCGAAAGCGTTAATCTGCTTATTAAAAATAGAAACAAAGCCAGGGAGAAAAAGGATTTTAAGGAAGCAGACAGAATTAGAAAAGAATTAGAAGAAAAAGGGGTTATCTTAGAAGATACAAAAAACGGAACAACTTGGAGGATAAAATAAGTTTTTGGCTTAGGCAGGCTGGGGTCTGAGGCGCATAAGAAAAATTTCGGCAAAAGTCCGCAAGGAATTACGGCGAGATTCGCTCAAGCGACAAAACGATAGTTGACGCAGAATCGAGCCGTAAACCGTAGCGGACGGCGAAATTATTTCAGCGCCGAATGACCCCAGCCTGCCTAAGCCAAAAACAGCTATTATAATTTATGTTAAAGCAAGGATTGTTCATAACATTCGAAGGCCCTGAAGGAAGCGGGAAGACAACGCATTCTAAACTGTTGTGCGGGTTTTTGCGTAAGAAAGGTTTTAAAGTTTTACATACGCGCGAGCCAGGCGGCACGCTGATCAGCGAAAAGATACGTAAGATTCTCTTGGACCCGAAGAATAAAGGCATGGATGTGGGATGTGAAATGCTTTTATATATGGCAGCCAGAGCGCAGATAGTAAAAGAAAAGATTTTGCCTGGCCTTGAACAAAGGAAAATTGTCGTATGCGATAGATTTACTGACGCTACTCTTGCTTACCAGGGATATGCCGGAGGCATGGATCTAAAGGTTATAGATAATATAGCAGGCATTGTTACAAAAGGCCTGAAGCCTGACATGACTTTTTTACTTGATATAGACGCCAGATTAGGACTTTTAAGAGCTGGCAGGGCCAAAGACAGGATGGAGCGTAAATCTATTCTCTATCATAATAAGGTAAGAAATGGTTATCTTTCTATTGCAAAAAAAGATCCCAAAAGAGTAAAAGTTTTATCTTCAACCGGCGAAATAGGACAGGTACAAAAAGAAATCAGAAAGGCTGCTTTAAAAATATGTCATTAAAGGATATTGTAGGCCAGGACAGGGCAATAAGATTATTGCGCAGTATGATAGAGAAAGATGAGATTGACGGTTCGTATCTTTTTTTTGGCCCCATGGGTGTTGGAAAGCGGACCTTAAGCATAGAATTTGCCAAAGCCATTAATTGCGAAAAGAAAGGGTTGGATGCGTGCGAAGAATGTATTTCGTGCGGAAAAATAAAATCTTTGAACCATCCGGATCTCTTTATTATCCAGAAAGAAAAGGAATCCAGTTTCATTAAGATAGATAGAATAAGGGATATAATTTATCAGGCGAGCCTGAAACCGTATGAGGCCAGAAAAAAGATTTTTATAATAACTGAAGCGGAGGACATGAATGAAGAATCCCAGAACGCCCTTTTAAAGATTCTGGAAGAGCCCCGCGAGAACCAGGTATTCATATTGACTACTTCGTGTGTTTCAGGAATTTTGCCGACTGTTGTTTCCAGGTGTAAGGCAGTGAAATTCAATCTCTTGAGCCAGTCTCAGATTCAGGAGCTTCTCATTAAAAGGCATGGTTTTAATGAGGGTGAAGCTGTTTTATTTTCGCATATGGCGCTCGGAAGCCATGGCAGGGCCGCAGCCTTTAAAGATAAAGATGGGATCAGAGAAAGGGACAGAATGCTGAATGATTTTTTCTTCAGGAAAAGAGCCATATTTAGGGAAGAAGTTTGTGATGATAAAAAATATTCTGACCTGGAAGAGTCTCTCCAGATGCTTTTATTCTGGTACAGGGATTTACTTGTGGCAAAATTTATAGAAGACAAAGCTCTTTTTCTGAATGTGGACAGGATGGAGGAGATATTTTCTTATTCTGCCAGGTTTTCCGCAGATAAGCTGGGGAGGGATATATCCAGCGTCATGAATACCATGAATTATGTAAGGAGAAATATAAACCCAAAAATGGCGCTTTTCAATATGGCGCTTGAATTAGAAAGGCAATAGATATGCACGGGATTATAGAATTGAGGATAAGGGAATCAGGCAATATAGCCTTGTATGATGCGAATGGCCTGGAAGCCAAGGCAGGCGATTATGTTATAATAGACGCTGAAAGAGGCCAGGATTATGCGCAGGTTATGAGTATACCTGAAAAGGTTTCCGATGAAGAGCTTAAGAAACCTTTAAAAAAGATTATACGCGTCGCTACTCAGGAAGATATTAATCAGATAATGGGAAATAAGAAACGCACTAAAGACGCGTTCCAGATATGCGTTAAAAAAATACAGGAACGCAAGCTGGATATGAAACTTATCGACGCCGAGTATTCATTTGATGGTACAAAGCTTATTTTTTATTTTACTTCTGAGGACAGGGTTGATTTCAGGGAGCTGGTAAAAGACCTGGCGCATATCTTCAAAGTCAGAATAGAGCTGAAACAAATAGGCGTGAGAGACGAGGCAAGGATGCTTGGAGGATTCGGGCACTGCGGAAGGCCTCTCTGTTGCGCCAGTTTTTTGAAAGGTTTTGACGCAGTGACTATCAGAATGGCAAAGGAGCAGAATCTGTCTCTGAACCCCACTAAGATTTCCGGCGTATGCGGCAGGCTCATGTGCTGCCTCTCTTATGAATATGAAAATTATAAAAAATATTTGAAAGGCCTGCCGAGAGAAGGCGAAAAAATAACTTTACCTGAAGGCAAAGGTAAGGTCATAAGCGTAAATGCATTGAAGCGAAAGGTGACCGTTGAATTAGAAGAAGGAAAACATATAGAGATAGATTATAATAAATGAAAAAATTTTATATTACTACGCCATTATATTATGTGAATAGCGCGCCTCACATAGGACATTCTTATACAAACATAGCCTGCGATACTCTTGCAAGATATAAGAGGCTTATGGGCTATGAAGTTTTATTTGTCACAGGAACTGACGAGCATGGCCAGAAGATAAAAGATGTAGCTGAATCAAAAGCCATGGAGCCAAAGGCATTTGTAGATAGCGTTGCGCCCATATTTAAAGACCTCTGGAAAAGATTAGATATATCCTATGATGACTTTATTCGCACTACGGAGAAAAGGCACGAAGATGTAGTAAAGGATACCCTTAATATACTTTACAAGAAGGGGGATCTTTATGAAGGCGAATACAGCGGCTGGTATTGCACGCCATGCGAAAGTTTCTGGACAAAGGCCCAGTTAGTAGATGATCTATGCCCTGACTGTAAGCGCAAGGTAGAGGAGATAAAAGAAAAGAATTTCTTTTTTAGGCTTTCTAAGTACCAGAACTGGCTTATAGATTATATAAATTCGCATGAAGATTTCATAAAACCTGCTATAAGAAAAAACGAGATGCTAAGTTTTCTTAAAAACCCTTTGAACGATCTGTGCATATCCAGGCCGGCCTCAAGGCTTTCATGGGGCATTGATATCCCGTTCAGCAAAGATCATGTTACATATGTATGGTTTGACGCCCTGATAAATTATATAAGCGTTTGCGGTTATAAAGATAATCCTGAAAAATTTAAAAAATTCTGGCCGGCTGATATACATATGATAGGTAAAGATATTCTTAGGCCGCATACTGTTTACTGGCCCATAATGCTTCATGCGATAGGCCTGGAGCCGCCTATGACAGTGTTTGCCCATGGATGGTGGAAGATGGGCGGAGACAAGATGTCCAAGTCAAAAGGCAATGTTGTAGACCCCAGGGACATGGTTTCCAGGTTCGGCGTGGATGCTTATAGATTCTTCCTTCTAAAAGAGGTGCAGTTTGGCGTAGACGGGTCATTTTCAGAAGAAGCGCTGATCGCTAGAATTAATAGCGATCTTGCAAATGACCTGGGCAACCTTTTGCACAGGTCATTGACAATGGTAGAAAAATATTTCGCTGAGTTTGTGCCTGAAAGAAGAGATTTAAAGTATTCCGACGAGATTACTAAGGCGCTTATTGATAAAGCTTGCGGCCTTGATTCTGAAATCAAAAAGGGCATGGATAGTATAGATTTCAGCTATGGCCTAAACAGCATATGGGATCTAATAAATATGGCAAATAAATTCATAGAGCAGAAAGCGCCGTGGAAACTAGCAAAGGGGAATAAGCAGGATGATTTAAAAGATATGATGTATGACCTTTGCGAAATCTTGAGGATGGTGTCAATAGCATTGATGCCGTTCATGCCGGATACATCAGTTAAAATGGCTGGGCAACTTGGACTTGGGGATATAGAGAAAAGAAGTTTCAGCGATTTAAAATGGGGTTTATTGAAACCAGGCACGAAGATTAACAAGGGAACGCCTTTATTCCCTAGGATAGAGGTTAATTAATAAAGTTTTCCAGACCAGTGAGTTGAGAGGCCTCTTTGACACGAGCGGGCACGGTGTCTGCTGAGCCAGGCTGAGGCCGTTCGGCACGAAATAGTTTTGCCGTCCGCTACGGTTTACAGCTTGTTTCTCTGTCGACTATCGCTTTGTCACTCGAACGAAACTCGCTGTAAATCCTTGCGGACAGCTGCCAAAACTTTTCTAATGTGCCTCAGGTCTCAGCCTGGCTCAGCAGACGAGCGAGGGTCAAAACGGAGCAAAATTTTCACGCTGGGAAAATTTTGCGTCCTTTCAACTCACTGGTCTGGAAAACATAAAAAGGAGTTATAGTGTATGAGACAAATATACTTAGACCACAATGCCACAACACCTGTTCGCAAAGAAGTATTGGAAGCAATGATGCCGTATTTTACGCAAGATTATGGAAATGCTTCAAGCGTGTATTCCATGGGCCAGAAAGCGAGACAGGCAATAGATGAGGCAAGAGAAGTGATAGGGAATGCGCTAGGCACAGAGGCCGCTGATATTATATTTACTTCGGGCGGCACAGAGGCGAATAATTTTGCCATAAAAGGCATTGCAATGGCGAATCTAAATAGGGGAAGGCATGTAATAACATCCAGCATAGAGCATATGGCAGTTTTAGAGCCATGCAGATTCATAGAAAAAGAATTAGGTTTCGATGTCACGTATCTCCCTGTAGATAAGTATGGCATAGTGGATCTTGATAAATTAAAAGACGCTATAAGAAAGGACACAATTCTTATATCTATTATGTTTGCAAATAATGAGACGGGCGTTATGCAGCCTATAAAAGAAATCGCCAAGATAGCGGCCGAAAATAAAATATATTTCCATACAGATAGCGTGCAGGCCCTGGGTAAATTGCCGATAGATGTGGAAGAACTTGGAATTGACCTTTGTTCTTTTTCAGGCCATAAGGTTTATGGGCCAAAAGGTATAGGCGCAATGTATCTTAGAAAAGGCGTGAAGATAACTCCTTTTCAACACGGCGGACACCACGAAAGAAATAAAAGGGCAGGCACAGAGAATGTCCCTGGCATTGTTGGTTTCGCAAAAGCTGTTGAGATAGCTAAGATGGATATGAAAAAGAATGACGCTTATTTGAAAAAGCTTA
Organism: Candidatus Omnitrophota bacterium; assembly: GCA_003485765.1. GTDB lineage: Bacteria > Omnitrophota > Gorgyraeia > Gorgyraeales > Gorgyraeaceae > UBA10183. The sequence continues at coordinate 41,625 of DNHS01000033.1, forward strand.
CAAAAAAAATGTGGGAAGGCCTGAATAAAAGTTTAAAAGAGATATATCTCAATGGACATCCTGAGAACCGGCTTTCAAACACATTGAATATTAGTTTCAGGTATATAGAAGGCGAATCAATGGTGTTGAATTTTGATATGAAAGGAATATCTGCTTCAACCGGCTCTGCCTGCACTTCGGGATCTCTTGACCCGTCGCATGTGTTACAAGCAATGGGTGTTTCTCCTGATATGGCCCAGGCATCTGTGAGATTTTCTTTTGGTTACGAGAACCGAGAAGAGGATGTAGATTATTGCCTGGCTGAAATCCCGCCTATAGTAGAAAAACTTAGAAAAATGTCCCCTCTATGTTGATAGATACGCATTGCCACCTGGACTTTAAGGATTTTAAAGATGATATGGACGTTGTTTTAAAACGTTCCAGGGATAGCGGCATAAGGTTTATCATAAATGTCGGTTCCAGTATGGAAGGAACAGCCCTGTCTATAAGGATTGCGGGAGAGAATGATTTTATTTATGCGGCTATAGGCATTCATCCCCATGAAGCTGACAGCGTAACCGAAAATGATATTAAACTTTTCGCAGAGTTTCTTAATAAGCCGAAAGTTGTGGCAATAGGCGAGATCGGGCTTGATTATTATAAAAATATTTCATCTCGCGAGAATCAGAAGAAATTATTCATCAGGCTTCTTGAAACTGCAAAGCCCGCAAATCTTCCTTTAATAATACATAATCGCGATGCTCATATAGATATTATTGATATTTTAAAAGATATCATCGGTAGTTCAGTCAGCGGAGTAATACACTGTTTTTCAGGAGATGAAAAATTTCTAAAAATATGTTTAGATATGGGATTCTTTATATCTTTCACCTGTAATATTACTTATAAAAATGCTGATAAGCTCAGGGAAATTGTAAAACTGGTTCCCATGGACAGGCTTCTTATTGAGACAGATGCGCCGTTTTTAGCCCCTCAGGATTTCAGAGGAAAGCGTAATGAGCCTATGCATGTCAGGTATATTGCAGAAGAGGTTGCTAGAATAAAGGGTTTGAGTTTTGAAGAAGTGGCAAAGATAACCACAGACAATGCAATCAGGCTTTTTAGGTTACCAAAATGTTAAAGTTTATTAAAAGAGAACGAATATATATCTGGATGGTTATTTTTATAATTGGGATTAATTTGCTCAGCTTGGGGCATATGCGTGCAAAAGATCTCTTGGATAAAAAGAGCATTTCATCAATGACCTTTAAGGACATGGGCGTTACAGAAGAAAAGGCCAAGTTATTTTTTGAATCAAAAAAACCAAGCGCAATATTTTTCAGATATAGCATTTTTGCAGGATTTTTTATGCTTATGGCAGGCATTGTGATGAATATTTCTTTCATTTTCGGCAAGAAAAAAATACTACCTGATAAAATCCCAGAAAAAAAATCCGTATCATGGGATATCATGGATATAGCCAGGGTTGCTATTATAGTGATATTTTCAGGATATATATTGGGCGCAGCAGGCTCTCTTATTTTGAAACCGCCTCATTTTAATATGGATGTTAACCTGCGTACGATGCTTGGCACATTTTTTATAGATATAATTGCAGGGGCTGTGATATTGTATTTTGCCTTAGTAAAATACGGAGAAAAGCTATCCAGTCTCGGGATTGCGTTCGAGAGTTTTTATAAAAATGTTTTATCCGGCATTGCCGCGTATATATTCATAATGCCTATTTTAATCTTAGTTCTTATAGTATCTATGTTGTTTCTGGATGCAATAGGCTATAAACCTCCAACGCAGCCTGTATTTGATATGTTTTTTGAAGAGAAAAGAAGTAGTGTGATTTTGTTTTTGACAATATTTGTTTCTATATTGGGGCCTATAATAGAAGAGATATTTTTTAGAGGATTTTTATATAGCGCTGTAAAAAAGCGCTTTGGAGCGCTTCTCGGAGTGTTATTGAGCGGCGCTTTATTCAGCATGCTGCATACTAATATTGCAGGTTTTCTCCCGATAATGATACTGGGTGTTTTAATGGCATTTTTGTACGAAATAACAGGCTCGCTTATCGCATCTGTGTCTGTTCATATATTGCATAATTCAATCATAGTAGGTTTTGTATTCTTTATAAAGGAGTTACTCCGCTAACAACTTTACATTTTGACATTGTCGATTTGTAAAGTTGTTTGGGCTTGATAAAGAGATGAAGACAAAAGTAGCTATTGTAAAATGCAGGGATTACGAGAGAATTAGAGTCGAGCAGGCTGTAAAAAAAGCTTTAGATCTTTTAGGAGGGATGGATACTTTTATAAAGAGAGGCGAAAAAGTACTCATTAAGCCTAATATGCTTTCAGTCCGCATGCCTGAAGATGGGGTCTGCACACATCTCGAGGTAATAAGAGCTGTTGTTAAATCAGTCAGGGATTGCGGGGCTTTGCCTTTTATAGGCGATAACCCAGGCGGTTCACTTAGCCCTGCCAAAGCATACGAAGGCTCTGGCCTTATGTCTCTTGCAAAGGAAGTTGGGGTAGAGCTAAAAGAGGCAAGGGGTATAAAAGTGGTTAATGGGATTCCGATTGCGAGTTATTTTTTTGAGTGCGATAAAATTATAAATTTGCCAAAGATGAAAACCCACTGTCTGATGGGACTTACAGGAGCCATTAAGAACATGTATGGCGCTGTGACAGGACTTCATAAAAGTGAGCTTCATAAAAAATTTCCTAGTCCAGAGGAATTTGCAAAGGTTTTAATAGATACCTTTGAAATAGTAAAACCTAACCTTGTTTTAATGGACGGTATAATTGGCATGGATCAGGATGGCCCTTCTTCAGGAAGAGCAAGAAATCTAGGCCTTTTAATAGCAGGGGAAGATAGCGTAGCTATTGATGCTGTCTTTGCAGAGTTAATAGGCATAAAGCCTCTTAGCGTGATTACGACAAGAGAAGCTTATATGAGAAAACTTGGAGAAGCGGATTTAGAAAATATTGAAATATTAGGAGAAAGCGTAAAAGAGAGTTTAATAAATAATTTTGAAGTTCCCGGAAAATATAAATTAATATCCATCCTTGGGCCTTGCGCTAAATTTGCAGCAAGATTTGTAAAATTTGGGCCTCATATAGATAAAGGGCTCTGCAAAAAATGCATGATATGCCAAGACAGCTGTCCAGTTTTAGCTATAACTATAAATCCCAAGAACTCAACCATAGATTTGAAAAAATGCATCAAGTGCATGTGCTGTCATGAGGTTTGTCCGCATAAGGCAGTAGAATTGAAGCGTAATTTTTTAGCAAGACTTCTTAAATTATGATAGAGCCTATTAAATGGAAAGATAATAAAATAGTTTTTATTGACCAGACAGAGCTGCCTGTAAAACTCAAGTATGTAAAATGCAGAGATATTGACATATTGTGCAAGGCAATAAAAAAACTTAAGATAAGAGGCGCTCCTTTAATAGGCGTGGCAGTTGGACTGGGATATGCATTAGCTGGTATTAATTCAAAAGAAAAAACATTCAGAGGCCTTAAAAAAGATTTTGACAGGGCTTCTTTGAAATTAAGAGCTACAAGGCCTACGGCAGTGAATCTATTCTGGNNCGCTTAAAAAGATGGAAAATAAATTTAACGCGCTTTCTGGATTTAATATAGACTTAATCAAAAAAGCTATTTTAAGAGAGGCATTGGATATCTTGGAAGAAGATAAATTGATGTGCGCTGCCATAGGAAAAAACGGCGCCAAATTAATAAAGAACGGAGATATAATATTAACGCATTGTAATGCCGGAATACTGGCTACAGCTGGACAGGGCACAGCCCTTTCAATAATCTATGAAGCTAAAAAACAAGGTAAAAGATTCAAGGTTTACGCTGATGAGACAAGGCCTCTCATGCAGGGTTCGCGCCTTACCATGTGGGAATTAATCCAGAATCGCATTGATGCTACTCTTATATGCGATGATATGGCAGCCAGTGCTATAAAAAATAAAGGCGTTACAAAGATTATAGTGGGCGCGGATAGAATTGCCAGGAACGGAGACGCTGCTAATAAAATAGGCACATACGGCCTTGCAGTTCTTGCAAAGTACCATGGCATTCCTTTTTATATAGCAGCCCCGAGCTCTACTATAGATAAAGATATAAAATCAGGAATGGATATTCCGATCGAAGAAAGAAATAGAGACGAGATTATTTATACAGGTTCAAAACAAACTGCGCCGCTCAATGCAAAGGTTTATAATCCTGCGTTTGATGTTACTCCTCATAATCTAATCTCCAGTATAATAACTGAAAAAGGCATTTATGAAATTGAGAGATTTAGGAGAATTTAATTTTATAAACAGGATAAGCAAGGCAATAAAATTGTCAAGCCATGTTGTAAAAGGCATAGGCGATGATGCAGCTGTTCTAAAATATACAAAAGATAAATACCTGCTTTTTACAACAGATATACTCTTAGAGGGGAAACATTTTTATAAAGGTTCTTCGGCTGGATTGGTGGGAAAAAAAGCCCTTTCTTCAAATATAAGCGACATTGTGGCAATGGGCGGCATACCTAAATTTGCAGTTATTTCAATAGGCCTTCCTGGTTCTATGAATTTAAAATATGCCGATGAACTATATAAAGGCATAAGAAAAGTTGCAGATAAATTCAGCGTTGATTTAGTAGGCGGAGATACAGTTGGTTCTAATAAGATAATTATTAATATTGCGCTTATTGGAGAAGTAGAAATAAAAAATTTAGCGTTAAGAAGCAAGGCTAAAAAAGAAGACGCTATATTTGTTACCGGCGATATAGGCGGTTCAATAAAGCTTAAGCACCTTAATTTTACTCCTCGGCTTAAAGAAGCCAGGTATTTAGTAAAAAATTTTAAGATTAATTCAATGATAGACGTATCTGATGGACTTTTAGCTGACCTGGCTCATATATTAGAAGAGAGCGATAAAGGCGCAGTGATCTATGAGAAAACAATACCTGTTTCTAATGATGCCATAGATTTTAATTCAGCTATGAGGGATGGCGAAGACTTTGAATTAATTTTCACATTACCTAAGAAGCAGGCAGATAGATTAGAGGATATATGGCCGTTTGAAACAAGGCTTTCCAGGATTGGCCGGATATGCAGTGGTCGTAAGGGGTTTTATCTTATAAGAAAGAATGGAAAATCAGAGAAAATTAAATCTGCAGGCTTTACTCATTTTTAGTTAATATGATAACAAATAGTGCTAAGGAAACAATGTTAATTGGCGAGAGGTTGGCAAGGAAACTAAAGCCAGGGGATATGATTGCGCTTTCAGGCGATCTGGGAAGCGGTAAGACTACTTTTACAAAAGGTATTGGAAAAGGCCTTGGCGTGAAAGATTCTAAGCGCATAAATAGCCCAACATTTGTTTTGATAAAGGAATATAATGGAAGAGTTCCGCTATACCATCTTGATTTATACAGGCTGGATGATTTAAAGGAAATAGAAAATCTGGCCATAGAAGAATATATTTATGGAAACGGCATTACTGTAATAGAATGGGCGGAAAAGATAAAATCCATCTTACCAAAAAAGCATATATTGGTGAAATTTAAAATAAAAGGCGATAATAAAAGAGAGGTAATAATTGAAGATCTTAGGTATTGATACAAGTTCAAAATTTCTGAACATTGCCTTGAGCGAAGATGAAGATATAATAAAAGAAGAATCTTATTTACTTGATAGAAGGCATGCCAGCCAGCTAGTTCCAAAGGTAAAAGAGCTCCTAAAAAAATATAGAACGCCTATAAGCAAGATAGACGTTTTTATAATAGGCCTTGGCCCAGGGTCATTTACCGGACTAAGGATAGGCGTCAGCGCGATAAAAGGTTTTGGCATAGCCTCAGGGAAGCCATGTATCGGCGTGGCTAGCATAGATTCCATTGCTTGTAATGCCCAGGAAAATAATAAAGATATTATTCCTATAATAGATGCAAAAAGAGGCCAGGTTTATGCTGCTATTTACAGGAGAAAAGGCAATAAGGTAGCGAGGTTATCAGATTATTTAATATTGCCCATAGAAAAGCTTTTGAAGAAAGTAAAAGGAGATTCTGTTTTTTTAGGCGATGGGGTGCCTCTTTACAGAAATAATATATCTAGTATAAATAAAAAAGCAGTATTTTTAGAAGAAGAATACTGGTATCCAGGAGCAGGGAATCTTATAAAGCTTGGTTTCTCGAAAAAAGCTAAAAAGATCAATCTGGCTAAGCTTATACCTTTATATCTGTATCCTGAAAATTGTCAGATTAGAAAGCCATGAGATTCTACAGGCCTACATTTGCAGAAATAGATCTTAGCGCCATCCGCCATAATCTAGAGATAGTAAGCCATATTGTTAAAGGCGATACAAAGATACTTGGGGTTGTAAAGGCAGATGCTTATGGCCATGGGATAAAGGAAGTCTCAAAGACAATTGTGGATTATGTTGATTATTTTGGCGTTGCATCTCTTGATGAAGCAGCTATATTGCGCAGGACAGGGATACAAAAACCAATACTTATTATGGGCGCTATTTTGCCTGAAGAAATAGAAGGTGTTCTCAAATTCAATGTGATTCAGACAGTTTCTGACCTGGATATCCCTAAGAGGCTTTCTAAGCTTGCCCAGTCCATGAATAAAAAAGTAAAGGTACACGTAAAGATAGATACGGGCATGGGCCGCCTTGGATTCTGGCACGAGGAGGCAATAGATTTTATAAAAAAAATAGCCAGGTTAAAAAATATTATTATAGACGGGATTTTTACGCACTTTCCAAATGCAGAGGCTGACAAGGTTTTTACCTATAACCAGATAAAAAATTTTAAGCGCCTTATAGAAAAATTGCGGGATAATGATATTTATATACCTATAAAGCATACTGCAAATAGCATTGCCCTTATAGATTTTAAAGATAGCCATATGAATATGGTCAGGCCAGGCCTCATGATGTACGGCATATACCCTAAAGAAAGCCTCATGAAAAATATACTTTTAAAGCCAGCGCTCACTTTAAAAACAAAGATCACTTATCTGAAATCAATGCCAAAGGGCCGCAGTATAAGTTATGGCATGACTTATATGACTCGCAAATCTACAAAGATAGCCACGATACCTGTTGGCTATGGCGATGGATATTCAAGGCATTTTTCAAATAAGGCCCAGGTTTTAGTAAATGGCGCTCGCTGCTCTATAGTGGGCAGGGTCTGCATGGATATGTGCATGGTGGATGTAGGACATTTAAAAAATGTAAAAGTAGGGGATGATGTAGTTCTCATAGGCAGTCAGGGTGATGAGATTATAAGAGCAGAAGGACTGGCCAGGCTTATAAATACAATACCTTACGAGGTGTTATGCAATATAGGCCACCGCGTTCCCAGAATATATAAATAGGAGGCAATATGTCTGAAGGCACTTTTTTGACAAGAGATGGTTGTGATAAACTTAAAGAGGAATTAAAAATATTGAAAACCGTAAAACGCAAGGAAATAGCAAATGCCCTTGAAAAGGCAAGGCAAATGGGCGATTTAAGCGAAAACGCAGAATATGATTCTGCAAAGCAGTCGCAGGCAATAAATGAAAAAAGGATTAGAGAGCTTGAGGAAAAGATTTTAACAGCCAGGATCCTGGATAATGAAAACATATCTTCGGATAAGGCATATATCGGCGCTAAATTGAAATTAGTGGATATAGATTCAAAAGAAAAGATAGATTATATGCTGGTAACTGAAGATGAGGCTGATTACGAGAAGGGCAAGATTTCTATTTCCTCTCCTGTGGGAAGAGCTCTGTTAGGTTGTAAAATTGGGGATATAGTCAACATAAAGGTGCCCGCAGGAGTTTTAAAATACAAAATAATTGGCATATCCAGGTAGTAAGGCCAGATAAAATTATATTGAATTTTGTTTGCTAAAATGAGATAATGAAAAACTAATGGCTAGAGATTTGAAACCAGTCATAGAAAAGGAGACATCATGCGTATCAGAAACATTTGGTTTGCGGTAGCAGCATTTGTTGCGATTGTATTATTTTCTGTTGTTTCTTCAGATGCAGCTTCTCAGAAAGAAGGCTTTGCAGCAAAGGTTAACGGTGTAGGGATTAAGAAAACAACATTGGATGCGGCAGTTAATAATTTTATAGAAAACCAGAAAATGTTCGGAACCACTATAAAGGAAGAAGAAAAGGATAAATTAAAAAAGGATATACTCAATGAACTTGTATCAGCAGAATTGTTATACCAGGCAAGCCAGAAGGAAGGCATCGGAGATCTGAGCAAAGATGTTGACAGCCAGCTGGAAAATATTAAAAAAGGCTTTGGCTCTGATCAGGAATTTCAGAAGGTATTAAAGGAAAGAGGCATAGAAGCAAAGGACCTGAAGGAAGATATTAAAAAAGGTGTCTCTATAAATGCATATTTAGAAAAGAATGTCTTTTCTAAATTAAGCCCTGTGACAGAAGATGAGAAAAAACAGGAATACGAAACTAATAAAGATAAATTAAACGTTCCTGATGAGACAAAAGCGAGCCATATACTTATAAAAGTTGACGAGAAAGCAACCCCGGAAGAAAAGAGAAGCGCAAAGGAAAAGATAGAGGCATTGAGAACCAGGGCTATGTCAGGCGAAGATTTTGCAAAGCTCGCTAAAGAAAATTCAGAAGACGGCTCAGCCTCTAATGGCGGAGACCTTAGTTATTTTAGAAAAGGCCAGATGGTGAAGCCTTTTGAAGACGCTGCTTTTGGCCTTGAAAAAGACCAAATCAGCCCTGTGGTTGAAACTCAGTTTGGCTATCACGTAATAAAAGTAACAGATAAAAAAGCCGCTCATACCTTAACATATGACGAGGTTTCTAAAGATATAGAGAAATTTTTGATTAATAATCGTAAAAGAGACGAGGTAAATAAAACTGTAGAAGCTTTAAAGAAAAAAGCTAAGATAGAAATTCTATAAAGGGCATCATGAGAAGCGATATTATTAAAAAAGGTGTTTCTAAAGCAGGCAACAGAGCTCTTTTATATGCCACAGGCGTATGCTGCAATGATCTGAAAAAGCCTTTTATAGGTATAGCGTCCAGCTTTACTGATCTTATACCAGGCCATATGCACATGCGAACGCTGGAACGCTCTATTGAAAACGGGGTTTACGCGGGTGGAGGAAAGCCTTTTATTTTCGGAATACCCGGTATATGCGATGGCATTGCAATGGGCCATTCAGGCATGAAATATTCTCTTGCGTCAAGGGAACTGATAGCAGATATGGTTGAGACAGTTGCAGGCGCGTATTCACTTGATGGCCTTGTGCTTTTAACCAATTGTGACAAGATTACTCCAGGTATGTTAATGGCAAGCGCGAGAGTGAATATACCTACCATTATTGTCACAGCAGGCCCGATGATGACAGGCCATTATAAAGGAAGGCGGCTGGATCTTGTAAGGGATACATTTGAAGCTGTTGGAAAGTTCAAAAAGGGTGAAATCTCAAAAGAAGACATGGATGAACTTGAGATGAACGCTTGNNGCTCTATTATGAATAAAAAGGCATTCTTGAACGCAATAATGGTGGATATGGCGCTCGGTGGTTCTACGAATACAGTTCTGCATCTTATAGCAATAGCAAAAGAAGCAGGAATTCACTTGCCGCTGGATATGTTTGACAAGATAAGTAAGTCTACTCCTAAAATATCTGACTTAAGGCCAGGTGGAGAGTATTTTCTGGAAGACCTGGATGTTGCAGGAGGGATACCTGGTGTTTTAAAAAGGCTTGAGACAAAATTAAACGATAACCCTACTGTGAGCGGTTTATCCATAAAAGAAATCGCAAGGCTTAGCAAGGTTTCTGACGAAGAGGTTATAAGGCCGCTTAATAATCCTTACAAAATAGAAGGCGGCATTGCTATATTAAAAGGCAATATTGCTCCTGATGGATGCGTTGTAAAACAGGGCGCAGTGAGCGAAGAGGCAATGTTCTTTAAAGGCAAGGCAAAGGTGTTTGACTCTGAAGAAGAATCAATGAGCGCTATCTTAAGCGGAAAGATTAAAAAAGGCGATGTAGTTGTTATTAGATATGAAGGCCCGGCCGGAGGCCCTGGCATGAGAGAAATGCTTTCTCCTACGTCGGCAATAGTGGGCATGGGTTTATCCAATGACGTGGCGCTTGTTACAGATGGCAGATTTTCAGGTGGAACACGCGGACCTTGTATAGGCCATGTTTCTCCTGAAGCTAGTAAAGGCGGGCCAATAGCTGTGATTAAAAATAACGATGTAATTACCATAGATATAAAAGAGCGGCGCATAGACGTAGATTTGCCAACCTCTGAAATAGAAAAGCGTCTTAGGAAATGGAGAGCGCCTAAACCAAGAGCCACGAGCGGCTGGCTTTCAAGATATAGCCGCATGGTGTCTTCTGCAAGTAAAGGCGCAGTATTAGAATAAACTATGAAACTTACAGGCGCGAAAATATTAATAGAAGCTCTTAAAAAAGAAGGCGTTGAAGTGATGTTCGGCTATCCTGGTGGCCAGGTCCTGCCTATATTTGATGCCTTATATGACGCTGATATAAGATTTATATTAACCAGGCATGAACAGGGCGCAGCTCATGCAGCAGACGGATACAGCCGCGCAACAGGAAAAGTTGGCGTGTGTATTGCAACTTCCGGGCCAGGCGCTACAAACCTTACCACAGGCATTGCTAATGCATACATGGACTCTATCCCAATGATAGCAATTACAGGCCAGGTTAAAAGTTCTTTAATTGGCAATGACGCATTTCAGGAAGCAGATGTTACAGGCATTACGCGGCCGATAACAAAGCATAATTATNNATTTATATGGCCTGAGGAAATTGAAATCAGAAGCTATAAGCCGACTTCATTTGGCCACCCTGGACAGATTAAAAAAGCAGCCAAGCTGATAGCATCTGCTAAAAAACCTCTTATCTATGCGGGAGGCGGAGTTATTACCTCGGAGGCTCATCATGAATTAAGGAAGCTGACAGAGAAACTTAATGCGCCTATTACATGGACGTT
>DNHS01000033.1:52686-70723 GCA_003485765.1 Candidatus Omnitrophota bacterium
ATTATGGAGGCGGATTTAATACTCGCTGTGGGCGCGCGTTTTGACGACAGGGTTACTGGACGCCTTGATAAATTTGCGCCTTACGCTAAGATTATACATATAGATATTGATCCTACATCTATCAGTAAAAATGTAAAAGTGGATATACCGATTGTAGGGGACGCAAAAAATGTTTTAGGCCAATTAATAGAAAACATAAATAATTTACCTGATACATCTGAGTGGCTTAAGACCATTGAATCCTGGAAGAAAAAATATCCGCTCAAATACCAGGATAAGAAAGATATAATAAAACCTCAGTATGTCGTAGAGCAGATTTATGAAGCCACTAAAGGAAACGCTATTATTACAACAGAGGTTGGCCAGAATCAGATGTGGGCTGCCCAGTGGTATAAATATGATTATCCACGCACATTTATTTCGTCAGGCGGGCTTGGAACTATGGGGTTTGGTTTTCCTGCAGCGATGGGTACAAAGGTGGGAAAACCTGACAGCATAGTTTTTGATATAGCAGGAGACGGTTCTATACAGATGAACATACAGGAACTTGCCACATGCGTTTGTAATAAGATTAACGTCAAGGTTGCCATACTCAATAACGGCTATCTCGGCATGGTAAGGCAGTGGCAGGAATTATTTTATAAAAAGAGATACTCGTATACTACTTTAACAAGTCCTGATTTTGTGAAATTGGCTGAAAGTTATGGAGCTATCGGCATACGCGTTACAAAAAAAGAAGATGTCCGCAGGGCAATTGAAAAAGCGATTTCTATAGATAATGTCGTGTTTATTGATTTTAAGGTAGAAGGAGAAGAGAACGTGTTTCCCATGGTTCCTGCAGGCGAAGCGTTGAACAGAATGATAGAAGGATTAGCGTAGTCCTGAGCGTAGTCGAAGGGCGAAGCGTTAAACCGTATGATAGAGGGGTTAGCATAATGAGGCATATTGTATCTATTTTAGTTGAAAATAAATTCGGAGTACTTGCTCGTATAGCAGGGTTGTTCAGCGCGCGCGGCTATAACATAGCGTCTCTAGCAGTATCTGAAACTCTCGACCCCACTATTTCTTATATAACGATGGTGGTGGAAGCGGAAGATGAGAAAATACTGGAGCAGATAAAAAAGCAGCTCAATAAACTGATAGATGTTATCATTGTTACTGATTTTACCAAGAAAGGCCATGTTGACAGAGAGCTCATACTAGCGAAGGTCGGCTATTCCTCAAAAGATAAATCCAAATTAGATGGAGTCTTAAATAAGGCCGGCGCAAAAGCGATTCAGCGGTTAGATGACGCTGCTATTATCGAGATGATGGGCAATCAGGATGATATCAGAGAATTACTAGATGGTTTAAAGCAATTTGGAATAAAAGAATTGGTTAGAAGCGGACGTATCGCAATATCAAAATAATAAAAAAGGAAAGGAGTTTTAGATGTTAAAGATCTATTATGATAAGGATGCGGATTTGAATATCCTTAAAGGCAAGAAAGTGGCTATTATAGGATACGGAATTCAGGGCAGAGGCCAGGCTTTGAATTTACGTGACAGTGGTGTAGAGGTGATAGTAAGCGAACTAGAGGGCACGGATAATTATAAACTTGCTGTGCAGGATGGTTTTAAGCCGGTGACAGTCAGCGAGGCTGCGAAACTCGGAGATATAATACAGATACTTACTCAGGACCATGTCCAGGCAAAGGTATATAAAGAATACATAAAGCCTAACCTGAAAAAAGGAAAGGCGTTATGTTTCTCTCACGGATTCAATATTCATTTTAAACAGATAAAGCCTTCGAAGAACGTAGATGTATTTATGGTGGCGCCAAAAGGCCCGGGCGCTTTGGTGAGAAAAATGTACCAAGAAGGCAAAGGCGTGCCGTGTCTGGTGGCTATATTTCAGGACGCCACAGGCAATGCATTAAAATTAGCTCTTGCCTACGCAAAGGGATTGGGCGCAGCCAAGGCAGGCGTGATAGAGACGACTTTTAAAGAAGAAACCGAGACAGACCTTTTTGGAGAGCAGGCAGTTTTATGCGGCGGGGCGAGCGAGTTAATAAAGGCTGGATTTGATACATTGGTAGAAGCAGGGTATCAGCCCGAGATTGCGTATTTTGAAGTATTGCATGAATTAAAGCTGATAACAGATCTTATTCAGGAAACTGGAATTGCGGGAATGAGAAGAAGAGTTTCCAATACTGCATGTTACGGAGATTTGACTCGCGGCAAAAGAATTATTACAGAAAAAACTAGAAAAGAGATGAAGAAGATTTTAAAGGAAATTCAAAGCGGTAAATTTGCAAGGGAGTGGATAAGAGAAAATGAGGCAGCTAGGCCGAATTTCAACAAGCTGTTAAAAGAAGGCGACGAACATCAGATCGAAGCAGTAGGCAAAAAGCTCAGAGAAATGATGCCGTGGATGAAGAAGAATGCATAGCCACCGCTGAATTTTGCCCCCGTCGCTTTGCTTCGCAAAGCGAAACATCGGGGGCAAAATTGGCTAAGGAATTGATGTAAAGATGAAGAAAATAATTATATTTGACACAACTTTAAGGGACGGTGAGCAGTCGCCAGGGGCGAGCCTGGATACGAACTCTAAAATAGAAATAGCCAGACAGCTTGCGAGGTTAGGCGTTGATGTTATTGAAGCAGGTTTTCCCATTGCTTCAAAAGGCGATTTCAACGCAGTCCATAAGGTGGCGAATACAGTAAAAGGCGCTTCAATCTGCGGGCTTGCGAGGTCTATAAAATCAGACATTGAAGTTTGCGCAGAAGCTGTTAAGCCTGCCAGGTCTCCGAGGATTCATGTTTTTCTGGCCACTTCAAAAATTCACATGCAATACAAACTGAAGAAAGCTGAATCCGAGATATTGAAGCTTGCGGCCTGGGCTGTTGGATACGCGCGTAACTTCTGCGACGATGTTGAATTCTCTCCGGAAGACGCTTCGCGCTCCGACAGGGATTTTCTCTGTAAGGTTATAGAGTCTGTTATAAAGGCTGGCGCAAAAACCGTAAATATACCTGATACTGTAGGCTACGCAATGCCAATGGAGTTTGGATCTCTTATAAAGGAAATAAAAACAAGAGTCCCTAATATAGATAAAACTATTATCAGCGTCCATTGCCACAATGACCTTGGTATGGGCGTCAGTAATTCGCTTTCCGCAATCGAGAACGGGGCAGAGCAGGTAGAATGCACTATAAATGGCATTGGAGAAAGAGCAGGTAATGCCTCTCTTGAAGAAATAGTTATGGCTCTTGAAACTCGCAAAGATATATTCGGCGTAACCACCTCAATAAATAAAAAAGAACTTTACAAAACTAGCCGCCTTGTCAGTAAACTCACTGGTATTGTTGTCCAGCCAAATAAGGCAATAGTTGGGCAGAATGCCTTTGCCCACGAATCAGGTATCCATCAGGACGGTGTGTTAAAGAAACGTTCTACCTATGAAATAATAAAACCGCAGGATGTTGGTTTTGGCGGAACAAGGCTTGTCCTGGGAAAGCATTCAGGCAGGCATGCCTTTAATGAGAGATTGCAGAAACTTGGTTTTGAACTGGATGAGGCAGAATTATTAAAGGCATTCGAGAGGTTTAAAGCGCTTGCAGATAAGAAAAAGGAGATATTTGACGAAGACCTGTTATCAATAGTGGAGGACGGGATAGTATCAATTCCTGAGATCTACCGTTTAGATGATCTAAATATAGTTAGCGGCAATAAAATCACTCCAAAAGCTACGATAGGCCTAAAAAAAGGCGCCAGAGTTTTAAATAAGTCCTCTTCCGGAGATGGCCCTGTTGATGCCTGTTATAAAGCCATAGACGCCATAACAGGTTTAAAATGCAAGCTCTTGGACTATTCCTTAAAATCTATTACAGGCGGTAAAGACGCTTTGGGAGAGGTTAGTGTCAGGATCAAGTCCAATAAAGACGAAGTCTCTGGCAGGGGAACTTCTACGGATATCATAGAGGCCAGCGCAAAGGCATATGTAAATGCCGTCAATAAATTGATCTTCAGCCGCTCGCGCAAAGCAAGGCCTGAATCCGCAAAATTAAAATTATAAAATAATGAATATATACGGCGTTATCGGCTGGCCTATAAAACATAGTTTATCGCCTGCAATGCATAATGCTGCGTTTAAAGAACTTGGCATCGAGGCAGAGTATAAAAAATTTGAAGTAAGGCCTGAAGAACTGGAAGATTTTATTCTCAACAGAAAAGATGTGGCGGGTTTTAATATAACCGTACCGCATAAGATCAAGGCAAGAGAGATACTAGAGAAGAAGCATGAAGCGCCAGTTAAGCATGCGCAATTTAATGTTATATTGACAGGAGCTGTAAACACAGTTAAAAGAACAGCAAATACTTTAGAGTATTGGAATACAGATGTTTTGGGTTTTCAAACCGCATTAAAAGAAGATTTAAGATTTGATGTGAAGAATAAAATTGTGTTACTTATTGGTTGCGGTGGCGCTGGTAGAGCCGTTATAGCTGCGCTTAGTAACATCGGAATTAATAAGATGTATGTATACGAAATAAATAAAGCCCAAGTTGACTCTACAAAAGAATATTTTTTAAAATTGTCGCAAGATTGGCAGGATATTTTAAAGAAAAAAATAGAATACATATCTTCAGAACAATTGCCTGAAAAAATAAATGAATGTCAGCTGTTAGTCAATGCTTCTCCTATAGGCATGAAAGAAGGAGATTATAGCGTAATAGGTAGAAGCTTATTCCATAAAAATTTGTCAGTGTATGATGTAGTTTATAACAGAGAAACAGAGTTAATTAATGACGCAAGGTCACTTGGCTTGCAGTGTTCAGGCGGCTTAGGTATGCTTTTATATCAAGGCGCTCATGCATTTGAATTCTGGACAGGGCAAAAGGCGCCAATTGATACAATGAGAAAGGCATTATTAAGCGCTCTCTAACTTTACAATTCGTGCCTGGCACCATTTGTAAAGTTAAGGTAGGATAGGGAAAGCGGGATTAAATGATATATTTATTGGTTTTTATATTTGGTTTGATAATCGGGAGTTTTCTGAACGTATGCATTTACAGGACCCCGCGCAATGAATCTATTGTATGTCCTGGTTCAAGGTGTACTTCATGTAAAAAGCCTATACCATGGTATGATAATATACCTTTAGCAAGTTATCTTATGCTTAGAGGCAGGTGCAGGGTCTGTCATGAGAAAATATCTTTTCGTTATTTTGCAGTAGAACTTATAAGCGCAGTATCCTTTCTTATTCTATATATGAATTTTGGGCTTAATTATATATTCTGGATATACAGCTTATTGACGTTCAGCCTTATTGTAGTTACTTTTATTGATCTGGAGTTTCAGATAATACCAGATAGAATTAGTCTTGTAGGTATATTTGTAGGGATTATTTTGAGCGTAAGTTTTCCAGGGCTTCAAAGCGCTTTTACCTGGAAAAAAGCTTTTCTAAATTCTATAATAGGGGCTTTGGCAGGAGGCGGGCTGATATATCTTACAGGAGTCTTAGGCCAGCTCGCGTTTAAAAAGGAAAGCATGGGCGGAGGCGATGTAAAGCTCATGGCAATGCTTGGAGCGTTTTTAGGCTGGAAGATGGCGGTACTTATTTTCTTTTTAGCGCCTTTTTTTGGCGCACCTATAGGTATTTATATGAAATTTGTAAAAAAAGAAGATATAATACCTTATGGCCCGTATATCTCTTTAGCCAGTTTTGTGGCTATGGTTTGGGGCCATAAGATTCTAGGGCTACTATTGCCCTGAATAGCGTAATGTTACAAAACGAGTATGACTTGTTTTGTAACATTAGAAGGGTTTAGGAGTGAAAGGGGGTTAAGATGTTAAGATTTTTGACTGCAGGCGAATCGCATGGAGAAGCTCTTATAGGTATATTAGAAGGTATGCCTGCTGGCCTGAAGATAGATGCGGGTGATATAAACAAAGACCTTAAAAGAAGGCAGGAAGGTTATGGCAGGGGCCCAAGGATGCAGATAGAGCATGACCGAGCTAAAATGCTTTCAGGCCTGATGAGAGGTGTTACAATAGGCAGCCCTATAGCCATTATCATTGAGAATAAGGATTCTGGCATAGATAAGTTGCCAGCTGTTAAAAACCCAAGGCCCGGCCACGCGGATCTGGCAGGAATTCTTAAATATGGGTTTAAAGATGCAAGATGCGTACTTGAAAGGGCTTCTGCAAGAGAAACAGCTGTAAGAGTAGGCATAGGCGGAATATGTAAAATTTTATTAGCTGATTTTGATATAAATATTCTAAGCCGGATTTTGATGATAGGCGGAGTTAAATCTGAAAAAATGATAAAGAAAAAAATAGACGAAGCCGGAAAATCAAAAGATACTTTGGGCGGTGTATTTGAAATAATAATCAAAGGAGTGCCGCCCGGCTTAGGGAGCTATGCGCACTACGACAGGCGCCTAGACGCGGGTATCGCGGAAGCGATTATGTCTATCCCGGCTGTCAAAGCGGTTGAGATAGGCAATGCTATTGAATCTAGCGCTATGCCCGGCTCAAAGGTGCATGATGAAATTTTTTATTCCAAGGAAAAAGGCATCTACAGGAAAATCAATAATGCCGGAGGCATAGAAGGCGGCATGTCAAATGGAGAAGATATAATAGCGCGCGGCTACATGAAGCCCATAAGCACACTGATGGACGGCCTGAATACCATAGATATTGATACAAAAAAACAGGTGAAGGCTTCCACGGAAAGGTCTGATGTGTGCGCTGTTCCTGTCGCAGGAGTGGTAGGGGAGGCGATACTAGCTTTTGTTATTGCCAAGGTGTTTCTGGAAAAATTCGGCGGAGATAGTATCGCGGAAGTAAAAAGAAATTATAAAGGTTATATAGCTGGATTAAAAATGTAAAGCAAGAAAAGAAATAGCGTAATCTGAATCGAAGGCATGAATCCTGTCAGCGTGGCGCCAGCCTATTCCGAAATCTAAATTCTTGTTGACCTGATAAGGCATTTCTATAAATACTTCATTAAGCCCTGCAGAGCCTTTCTCCAGGTTGTATGAATATTCGTTCCAGATTCTGAATAAAAGTTTTTTAGATATAGGTATTGCAAAGCCTAATTTTGTGGTCGCCTCTATAGACATATTGCCAGGCTCGAATGTCATATAATCAAGGAACTGGCCGGAAATGAAATGAACAGATTCGCCGCAATAGATATATTTTAAAAAGTATTTCTCAGCTTCTATACCTGATGTTATTTTTTCCCATCTAGATGTCCCGAAATGCCATTGCAATTCTCCAAAAAGAGAAGTTTTTATATCGTAAGGGGTATTCTTAGAAACAGAAAAGCGATTCAGGTAGATAGAATTATCCCTGTTTCTTATATCTAGCAGAAAGCTGTTTTTGTCTTTAATATCAGCGCCGTAAGCAGGATTTAAGAAGATTAGTTGAATGGATAATAATATTATGCCGAATAATAATTTCATTTGAACGAAAAGTATAACATGTAATCCTAGCAAATACAAGCAAATACAAGGGATTTGACTATTATATAGTTATCTGTTATATTAAATTTCATGAATAATATAATATTAGTTGGTTTTATGGGTACCGGCAAAAGTGTTGTAGGTAAAAAACTTGCAACAAAGCTCAATAGAGATTTTATGGAATTAGACGATATGATAGAACTAAGGGAAAAAATGCCTATCAAGGATATATTTGAGAAAAAAGGCGAGCTGTATTTCAGGCTAGTTGAAAAAGAGGTCGTAAAAGAAGCAGCTCGTCGTAAGGATATTGTTATTTCTGCAGGAGGCGGCGCAATTATTGATGTGGAAAATTTTAAGAATCTAAAAAATAGCGGCACTATAATTTGCCTTAAGGCGTCTCCTGAAACCATTCTTAAAAGAACAATAGGCCTTAAAACCCGCCCGCTTCTAAATGTCCAAGATCCAAAGAAAAAAATAGAAGAACTTCTCAAGAAACGAGAACCCTACTACAATAAAGCAGATTTTAGCATAAACACAGATAATTTAAGTATAGGAAGTATAGTTTTAAAGATAATGAGTTTATTATGACAGACACGGAAAGATTACTCGTTCTTAATATGGTTGAGGATATAGGCAGCATTAGGACTCAGGCGCTTCTAAAATATTTTGGTTCTCTGGATAAGGTTTTTAAAGCAAGTGGAGATGAGATTGGAAAAGTAGAAAAGGTAGGGCCGATAATAGCTGCGAGAATGCCGCAGGCTATCAAAGAGATAAATTTAAAGAAGGAAATGGATTTAATAAAGAAACATGGCGTAAAAGTTATTACTTTTTTAGACAAGGATTACCCTGAGAACCTGAAAAATATATACGATCCGCCAGTAGTTTTATATGTGAAAGGCAATATTTTACCAGAGGATAAATTGGCCATTGCAATAGTTGGTTCGCGCTTAGCGTCTTTTTATGGCCTTCAAACAGCTGAGAAGTTAGGTTTTGAATTAGCTTCGCATGGCATCACAATAGTTTCTGGCCTTGCAATGGGCATTGATTCAAGCGCGCATAAAGGCGCATTAAAGGCAAAAAAAAGGACAATTGCAGTTTTAGGTTCAGGCCTAGCTAATATTTATCCAGAGGAGCATAAGGATTTAGCTGATAAAATTTCTGAATCAGGAGCTGTGATCAGCGAATTTCCAATGCGCACCATACCTGATAAAGGAAACTTTCCAAAGAGAAATAGGATAATAAGCGGACTTTCTTTAGGCGTTGTGTGCGTGGAGGCAGCTGAAAAAAGTGGAGCGCTTATTACATGTGATTGCGCTTTAGAGCAGGGCCGTGAAGTTTTTGCAGTGCCTGGAAAAGTGGATTCAATGACTTCTAAAGGCACTAATAAGCTTATTAAACAAGGCGCAAAATTAGCGCAAGGGGTTGAGGATATACTTGAGGAGTTTAACCTGGGAAACTTCGCAAGTTGCCCAACAGAAGGTTCTGTATTGGACAAAGATGAAAGCTTAGTATATACTTTACTATCTAGCGATCCTAAGCATATGGATGATATATGCCAGGAAAGCGGTATAGGGCTTAATAGAATCGCAGGGATATTATTAAACCTGGAAATAAAGAAATTTGTAAAACAACTGCCCGGTAAAAATTTTGTTAAAATCTAGAATGGAGAATTGAAATGGCCAAATCACTTGTCATTGTTGAATCGCCTGCAAAGGCCAGTACTATAAATAAGATACTTGGCAAAAACTTTATTGTCACTTCTTCAATGGGGCATATAATGGACCTTCCTAAGTCCAAGATGGGCATAGATATAGAAAAAGATTTTACCCCTGAATATATAATGATACCTGGCAAGAAAAAGATAGTAGATGTGTTGAAAAAAGAAGCAGCTGATGTGGACAGCATATTTCTGGCAACAGATCCTGACAGAGAAGGAGAAGCGATAAGCTGGCATCTTGCCAATCTTTTAGGCAAGAAGAAAAAAATCTACAGGATTGCGTTCCATGAAATCACAAGGACTGCGATAGAAGCGGCGATTGGTAATCCTGGCAAAATAGATATGAACATGGTGGACGCTCAGCAGACAAGAAGGACTCTGGATAGGCTGGTGGGTTATAGCATCAGCCCGCTATTATGGAGAAAGGTTGGTAGAGGCCTTTCGGCAGGCAGGGTCCAGTCAGTTGCAGTGAGACTTATAGTGGACAGAGAGAATGAAATTCACGTTTTTGTACCGGAAGAATACTGGGACATAGAGGCGGAGCTCAAAAAGAAGGATGTAAAAAATTCTAAATTTATTGCCAAGCTAGATAAGATAGAAGATAAAAAAATAGACCTTAAAAATCAAAGCAATTCTATGAGCCTGGTAGCTGAACTTGAAAAGGAAAAGTTTATAGTTGAGAAGGTTGAGAAAAAAGAAAAAAGAAAGTACGCCCAGCCGCCTTTTATAACATCCAAACTTCAGCAAGAAGCATTTTATAAACTCAGATTCCAGGCTGTTAAAACAATGAAGGTGGCGCAGCAATTATATGAAGGTTTGCCTATAGGAAGTGAGGGAAACGTAGGCCTTATAACTTACATGCGCACAGACGCTGTTAAGGTATCAAAGGAATCGCAGGATTTTGCAAAAAGCTACATACTTGAAAAATACGGCCCTGAATTTGCGCCCAATACTTCAAACGTGTATAAATCAAAGAAAAGCGCCCAGGAGGCTCATGAAGCAATAAGGCCTGCATTGCCGCTGAGAGAGCCAAGCAGTATACAAGAATTTCTTACAATAGACCAGTATAAGCTTTATACATTGATATGGAACCGCTTCATATCCAGCCAGATGACGCCTGCTGTGTTTAACGTAGTTAGTGTTGGGATAAGAGCGGGCAGATGTATTTTTAAAGCCAATGGTTCCCAGAAGGTATTCCAGGGTTTCAGTGTTGTTTACGAGGAAAATGAAGAAGAGAAAGAAGAAGAGAAGATCCTCCCTTCTTTGGAGGCGGGAGAAATACTGGACCTTTTAAAGCTTGATCCAAGCCAGCACTTTACAAAGCCTCCTCCAAGATATTCAGACGCCTCTCTTGTAAAAGCTCTAGAAGAAGACGGGATCGGAAGGCCGAGCACGTACGCGCCTATTATTCAAACTATCATTGCCCGCAATTATGTAAAAAGAAAAGAAGGATACTTTTGTCCTTCTGATCTGGGCATAGTGGTTACAGACCTTCTGATCAAGAGCTTCCCTAAAATTCTGGATATGGAATTTACAGCCAAGATGGAAGAAGAGCTGGATGAGATAGAAGAAGGAAGGCAAAAAAGTGTGGAGGTTCTTAAGAGATTTTATGCGCCTTTTGAGAAAGAAGTGGAACACGCAAAAGTAAACATGCGCAAAGTAAAAGGGGAAGCTGTGAAAACCTCAGATATTTGTGAAACATGCGGCAAGCCTATGGTTATAAAATGGGGCAGGCTTGGAAGGTTTTTAAGCTGTTCTGATTTTCCTAACTGCAGGTTTGCTAAAGCAATATCTACGGGCGTAAAATGTCCTGAGTCTGATTGCGGCGGAATGCTTGTTGAGCGCCGCTCAAAAGGAGGCAGGCATTTTTACGGCTGTTCCAAATATCCAAATTGCCATCATATATCCCGCAGGCTTCCTTCCCAGGACGGTGAAGATAGCGCCGCGCTAGAGGGAGAAGATGCTTGATAGACTTGTCCATAAATTCATAAATTATCTCGAGATTGAAAAAAACGCTTCTGGCCACACCGTAACTAACTACAAGATAGACCTCAGGGGATTCAGCGAATCAATAAAAGATAAACCTGTAGAACAAGTTACCCATCTGGACGTGAGGCTTTTTCTAGCCAGGATGAAAGAGAAAAATTTTTCAAAAAGGTCAGTAGCTAGAAAAATGGCTTGCCTCAGAAGTTTTTTTAAATTTCTTTACAGGGAAGGATATATAAAATCTAATCCTGCAGTAAGTCTTTCAACGCCTAAGATAGACAAAAAACTGCCTTTATTTTTAAGCACAGATGATGCTGCGAAACTCCTGGAATCCCCTGATCCTAGTGATGATATGGGCTTGCGCGACAGGGCAATTCTCGAAACGCTTTATTCAACAGGCATAAGGGTGAGCGAGCTTGTGGGCCTGGATAAGGAGGATATTGATTTTATAAGCGGGGTGTTAAAGGTGCGCGGAAAAGGTAAGAAAGAAAGGCTTGTGCCCATAGGAGACAAAGCATTGAGAGCTATAAAGGCTTATTTTGAAAAAATCAAAGTGATAGATATAAATGAAAAAAAACCAGTATTTCTTAATAAAAGCAATAGGCGCGCAAGCGATAGAGCTGTGAGAAGAATAGTTCATAAGTATATTCACAAAACCAGCCTTAACGAGAATATTTCCCCTCATTCGTTGAGGCATTCTTTTGCAACCCATATGCTGGATAGAGGCGCAGACTTAAGATCAGTACAGGAACTTTTAGGCCATGCAAATCTTTCCACTACTCAGATATATACGCATGTTACTACAGACAGGTTGAAGGCTATTTACGATAAGGTTCATCCGAGGGCATGAAGAAAGCAATCGTATTATTATCCGGCGGAATGGATTCAGCTGTTACTCTTTTTATTGTAAAAAAAAATGGGTATAAGCCATATTGCCTTACATTTGACTATGGTCAGCGCCATAAAAAAGAAATATTATTTGCTAAAAGATTGGCTAAGGCCGCAAAATCCCAGTGTACTGTTTTAAAAATATGTCTACCCTGGAAAAAGAGCGCGCTCCTGGATAGCAATATCAAAATCCCTGAAAATAGAAAATTTTCAGGTAGAAATAATATTCCGCTTACTTATGTCCCAGCCAGAAATACAATTTTTTTAAGTTTTGCGCTTTCTTATGCTGAGGCAATAGGCGCGAAAGCAGTTTTTATAGGAGCGAACGCAATAGATTTTTCAGGCTATCCTGACTGCAGGCCTGGATATTACAAGCTATTTAATGAGTTGTTTAAAAAAGCTACAAAGCTAAAAGGTATAAAGATAGTTGCGCCGTTATTATATAAGACAAAAGAGGATATTGTGAAGCTTGGCAGGAGATTAGGCGTGAATTTTAATCTTACGTGGTCCTGTTATAAGGGCGGAAGCAAACCTTGCGGCGTATGCGATGCCTGCTGTCTCCGCTCCAAAGGATTTGAAACTTCGTAGATCGTCTAACTTTACAAATGGTGCCAGGCACGAATTGTAAAGTTAGGTACCTACGAGGTTGAGATGGTATAGATTTATGGAGAAAGCTAAAATTACAGAAATCTTTACTTCTATTCAGGGGGAAGGGCTTTATATAGGACAGGTTCAGACGTTTGTACGGTTTTACGGCTGCAATATAAAGTGCGGTTTCTGCGACGAACGCAGAAAAACCGGCTTTAAGGAATACTCGGCTCAGGAACTCATGAGCGTCATTATAAAGGAAAGCAATAGAGTAATCTCTTTTACAGGAGGGGAACCACTCTTATATGCAGGTTTTTTAAAAGAGATTTTGCCTGAGCTTAAAAAAAAAGGTTTTATCGTATATCTTGAGACTAACGGCACATTAAAAAATAAACTTTTGAAGATTATTGATTTTTTAGATATAATAAGCATGGATATAAAACTTCCTTCTTCAACCGGATGCAGGGCTTATTGGAAAGCCCATGCTGATTTTCTTAAAGAAGCTGTTAAGAAAAAGGCCTTTGTAAAATCAGTTATTACAAATAAAACTACATTGTCCGATATAAGAAAAGCAGTGTCTATAATAAAAAGGATTGATAAGGCTATATTTTTTATACTTCAACCTGTAACAATAAATAATAAGATACAGAAAATAACAAAGGCCCAAAAATTTTTGGATATAGCAAATTCCACATTAGATAACGTAAGATTCATACCGCAGGCTCATAAGATATTAGATATAAGATGATAAAAATAGTAGATTCTAAATTAATAACCGGCGCAGTAAAAGATTTATTTATAAAGGCAAATACGTGTTTAAGGCCTGATATACTTTCTGCTCTCAAATCTGCTAGGAAAAATGAAACTAGACCAAAAGCCAGATATGCCCTGGAAGTGATTATTAAAAACGCCTTAATCGCTAAAAAGAAAAAGCTGGCTATATGCCAGGACACTGGAATGGCAGTTGTATATTTAAAAATAGGCCAGTCTTTAGCGGTAAAAGGAGACCTTAAAAAGGCAGTCAGTAATGGCGTAGCGCTTGCGTATAAAGAAAGTTATTTTAGAAATTCAATTGTAAATGACCCATTGATAAGAAAAAATACAAATACAAACCTGCCTCCTATCATCTATACTGATATAGTTCCTGGAAACAAAATCAATATAAAAGTTGTGGCAAAAGGTTTTGGCTGCGAAAATGTAAGTAAGATCAGGATGTTCAGGCCTACTGATCCGGTTTCAAGCATAGAGGAGTTTATTGTAGATACTGTAAAAGACGCAGGTTCAAGGCCATGTCCGCCTATATATATAGGTATTGGCATAGGCGGAACCCTTGATAAGGCAGTGGCGCTTTCAAGAGAGGCTATATTCAGGCCTCTAGGAAGGCATAATAAAGATAAGCATGTTGCTGAACTTGAAAGAAGCGTATTGAAAAAAGTTAATAATCTAAAGATTGGGCCGGCAGGCATTAGGGGCAAAACTACAGCGCTGGGAGTAAGCATACTGACCTATCCAACGCACATAGCAGGTCTGCCTGTTGCAGTTAATATAAGCTGTCACGCCACCCGCACACAAGAAGCAACGATATGAGAAAAATATTCCTACCTCTTACAAAAGATATTATAAAATCTCTAAAACAGGGAGAAATGGTTCTGCTGAGTGGGCTGGTTTTAACTGCAAGGGATGCAGCGCATAAAAGACTTTTTGACGCTTTAAAATCAGGCAAAAAATTCCCTGTTTCATTAAAAGGCGAAACAATATACTACACAGGGCCTACGCCCAATAGAAATGGAGAGGTTATCGGCTCATGCGGTCCTACTACAAGTTCCAGAATGGATCCTTTTACGCCTTTATTATTAAAGCACGGCCTTGTAGGGATGATAGGCAAGGGCGAAAGGTCAAAAAAAGTAAGTCTAGCGATAAAAAAATATGGGGCAGTATATTTTATTACAATAGGAGGGGCAGGCGCGTATTTATCAGAAAAAGTGAAAACAGCGGAAGTTATAGCGTATAAAGATTTAGGGCCTGAGGCAATCTATAGATTAACAGTCGAAGATTTCCCGGCAATAGCGGAGGTATTATGAGGAGTGACGGAAGGCAATTAGATCAGATGAGAAAGGTTAAGATAAAAAGAAATGTTCTTAAATTTGCGGAAGGTTCCTGCATGATAGAAATGGGCAATACCAAGGTTATTTGCAGTGCTTCTGTGGAAGACAAGGCCCCGCCGTTTTTAAGAAACACAGGTTCAGGTTGGATAACAGCAGAGTACGGCATGCTTCCGCGTTCCTGTAAATCCAGAATAGACAGAGAAGCTTCACGGGGTAAACAAAGCGGCAGGACCCAGGAGATACAAAGATTAATAGGAAGAAGCATGCGTTCTATTAGCGAGTTAAAAAAAATAGGCGAGAGGACTATCTGGATTGACTGCGATGTGATACAGGGAGACGGCGGCACGCGCACAGCCAGCATTACAGGAAGTTTTATTGCTCTAGTGGATGCGCTTATGAAATTAAAAAATGAGAAAGTTATAACTTCAATACCCCTTACAGATTATGTAGCTGCCATAAGCGTTGGAATTGTAAATGGAGAGAAATGCCTGGACCTGAATTATGAAGAGGATTCAGGCGCAGAAGTGGATATGAATATTATTATGACAGGTTCTGGAAAAATGGTTGAAGTTCAGGGCACAGCCGAGAAGAAACCTTTTTCCGCAAAGGATTTGAATGATCTCATAAGCCTTGCAAAAAATGGCATCGATGACCTAATAGGCCTTCAGAAAAAACTCATCAAGCTATAAAAGCGTTATCCACAAAGTAGGGCAGGTTTAAANNTTTAAACCTGCCCTACTTTGTGGAAATGTAAACTCAGGGAAAAATGAAATTAGTTGTAGCCACCAGGAACAAGGATAAGCTCAAAGAGATAAAAGCGCTTCTTAAAGGCCTTCCTGTAAAGGCCTTTTCGCTAAATTCATTTAAAGGCGCGCCTGATGTCATAGAAGACGGTAGTACGCTTGAAGAAAATGCCAGGAAAAAAGCAGCCCAAACCTCAAGATTCCTTAAAAAATTTGTAGTCGCAGACGATTCAGGCTTGGAGGTTGAGTTTTTAAATGGCGATCCGGGAGTTTACTCTGCAAGATTTTCAGGAAAAGGAGCGACATATAAAAGCAATAATGAGAAACTGCTCAGGCTTTTGAAAGATGCGCCGCCTGCCAAGAGGAAGGCCTGTTTTAAATGCGTGATAGCTGTAGCTGATAAAGGTAAAGTCATAGGCGTATCAGAAGGAAGATGTAATGGAAAGATAGGTTTTAAATCAGAAGGGGACAATGGTTTTGGATATGACCCTTTATTTATCCCTGATGGTTTCAAGAAGACTTTTGCGCAGATGAGCCAGGCTCAGAAGAATAAAATCAGCCACAGGTCTATTGCTTTGACAGGAGCAAAAAAGATTATTTCAAACCATCTATTACTTTATCTATAGCCTTTTTCACCTTATCAAGTATATTGCCTACGCCTATAGGCGTAACTGTATAGACAGGGTCTTTTGTAGTGCCAGATATATTTATATTTCCTATAAACCAGCCTGCGCTTTCCAATAAAATGCTTGATATCTTTGAAAACCATGCGGATTCCTGTATCAATTCTTTTTTTAGCCGTATCTTTATTGTCGCATCTATAGTGTCATCAAATCCTAGGCTTCCTTTTGTAATCAGCTCCATCTCATTACTTACCAGCTTGAATTTATCCGTATAAAAGCGGTTATTTTTAATCTGAAAGGCGCCAAAGGCATCGGTAAATGCAACCTCTTTTAATTGCGGTATGAATAACGCGGTAGCAACACCTTTAAAAAGCCCTGTTTCCCAAAGATTCGCGTTCTTTATCTCAATCCATGATTTGCCTAAAATAGAATTCGTTGCTCCTATAGAACCTTTTAATTTAATATTCGCGTTGCACGTGCCGCTCACTCCTTTTTTCACAAGGGTGGAATTGGTTGAAAAATCATATATGTCCATATTATTCACGCTCGCATTAATGGAAAAAGGCGGTATAGGATTATCCAGATCAATATAGCTATCCATGCGGAAATCGCCTTTATAAAAATTAGCTGATAGATGGTAAAAATAAAGTTTATCGCCTACAAGAGCCACTTCTGAATATACGGCATTAAACTGGTATTTGTTTGTTTTTATGAAAGGGGCCGCGATCTTTCCGCGTATCTCTGTTTTGCCCTGATTATTTATAATGCTTGAATTTGCCGCAAGCAGTATTTTTGGAGAGGTAAACGTGATATCTAAGAGATCTGTAGGCGCCTCGTCCTTTTTCAGATCAGACTTTTTGTATAACCTCACTGTGCCATACAGGGTTCCCAGGTCTTCTATATATGGCACATCCCTTAACCTGAACTCTATAAAAAGGTCACTTGTCTTAAAATTATAGCTTCCTATAGCGTCTATCTTAGCCTTAAAATTTTTAGTAGGCGATAGCTCGCTTCTAAACTTTAATTTCTTTTCAAATATAAGGGCCTGGATGGACGGCCTTATTTTAAGTTCTTTGAAATGGTAGAGGGGATGTTCATTAGCTACATTCCAGATTACCAAATTTCTTATTGTGATGCCTTGCATGGTAAAACAAGATAGTGACCCTACCTCAACTTTTCTTTTGAGAATAAGCGTGAGTTTTTCCTGGAGAATCGGCTTTCCCATTGCGCACAGGAAAATATTCAACAGAGAGGCTAATAATGCCGTCAAGCAAGCCAATATTATGAAAAAATTTAAAAATGCATTCTTTTTACGCATAAAACATATTATATATCATATATGCCATGGTATTCAACCCAAATATATTGACTTTAATAGTTATAGTTGGTAAAATTAAAAATTACACGGGGCGTGGCTCAGTTGGCTAGAGCACCTGCTTTGGGAGCAGGGGGCCGCTGGTTCAAGTCCAGCCGCCCCGACCACTTCGGACTTGACGCATTTTCTGAGGAAAAAGAGGGATTTTTTAAATCTTTTTGGGCGAAAAATTTTTTATCATAAGTATTTATATATTCAAGGGTTAAATCAAAGGGCTTTTTGAAATCTAAAATCACTTTTTTATCCCGCAGGCGGCGGTTCGTTCCAATTTTTTCCACAAAAATTTTTATTTCATAAAAATTTTGAGACGAAGCAAGTTTTTCGGCGTGGTGAGCAGTTTTTACCCACTCCCGCAATGGTTCGATCCAAAAATTCCCCTTTCGCCCAAAATCTGCCTTTTTCTGCGAAAGCTCTGTTTTTGACCTTACAATATCTTCTTTCTTAGCCAGATAAACATCCTTATCAATGTCTCCATCAAGAAAGGCATTTACTAACTTATCAAGCTTTGCGTCTATCTCTTTAATCTTTATTTGCAGATTTTGGGCGAAAGTTTGCGAAGACTG
>DNHS01000053.1 GCA_003485765.1 Candidatus Omnitrophota bacterium
AAAAACAGGGTCAGCCACCATTTATTTTATTTGATTTATGTCTATTAGGCATGTTTAAAGCCAACAAAAAAGCAACCCCGGCTTTTTAGCGCTAAGGTTGCTTTAACTGATTTTAGATTCTATTTTTACGAATTGCATGATAAAATTCCTTTAAAATAGCCTATTCTGGGATGGTTGGATGTGCATATGCTCTTCTATCCTTTTAATTAATTCCTCAGATCTCATAATACTATTTTTAACTTCTCCCCGTGACTCTGAAAAATCTGCTTCGTATTGTAAAGGATGCCTTTTGCGGCGCATGCGCTTAAAGCTTTTTGCCAGACTACCGTATTCCTTTCCAAGAATCCTCTCCACGCATTCTGTGATAGTAGCATGGGTATATTTTGCAGTTGGACGAAAACCGTAATATCTTATAAGGGCGTTACCCGCATGAATAAGCGCGTCATAAGAAGATTTATACGCTGTTACCGGGAATTTATTGAGATTAAACTTAGCAGCTGCTATTTCGTCTTCAGAAAATCGTAAAAATTCAGCAATCTTTTCTTTAGAGGTATGTTCTTTGGCAAGCTGGCCAGACGTTAGCAAGTCATTGAATTCCATTAAGGTTTCCTTTTAATAATATATGCGGCCTTTTAAGAATATTTAGCATAAAAGAATCGCGCTTTTTAATTCTGGCTTTTAATTCATGTTCTGAATAGATATTATAATTTATCTCCCGTTGAAGCTTTTTTTCTAATGCATCTAGCTTGTGCATTAATGCATCTTCATCCGGATTTCCTATGATCAGAATATCTATGTCGCTTGCAGCATGAGCCTTATTAACAGCGAAAGACCCATAGATACATGCGCCTGATATTCCTTCTACGCTTTGCACTAATTCTTTTAAACTGCCTTCCACACCTATAGTTTTAAAAATAATAGACTTTAGTTCTTTATAAAGAGGGTATGTTTTATTAAGCGAGAAATATTTCTGGCGGCCTCGCATATCGCACACAAAGATGCCATCTTTAATCAATTTGGCTAATTCTTTGGAAAGGTTTCCAGGATCATCGCGTAAAAGAGAGGCAGTCTCTCGTAAATAAAGATGCGCGTCCTGATTTGTAAAAAAATAGGAGAGAATTTTCTGGCGCAATCTAGATCTTGTTATTTCTAATAAGGTAACCATATATGTATTTTATACAACAATTGTAGTATGAATTTACAACAATGTCAATTCTTTTCTATGCCCGCCCCTGTTTCATCAAAATTGATTTTAACGAGGCCCAAAAATGGCTGTTCCTATCCTTACGATATTTGCGCCTTCCTGGATAGCTATCTGGTAGGAATCGCTCATGCCCATAGAGAGATATTTTATATCTAAGTTTAATTTTATTTTATCGAAAAGCGCTTTTGTATCTTTGAAATACGGCCTGTAGTCTTCCGGGTTCTTAAGCGCAGGGCCCATTGTCATGAGGCCTGTTAACTTTATATTTTTTAATTCCAGGATATGGCGGGCGAGGATTTCTACGTCTTCAGGCAATGCGCCGGATTTATTTTTTTCTTTGGCTGAATTAACCTCTATAAAAACTTCCATTATTTTATTTATTGCGGCTGAGGATTTATCTATAGCTTGGGCTATTTTAATTGAATCTACTGTTTCTATCACGTCAAAAAATTTAACCGCCCTTTTGGCCTTATTTTTTTGGAGATGGCCTATAAAATGCCATTTAACTTTTCCGCCGCCGATTATGCTGAATTTTTCTTCGGCTTCTTGCGTATAATTTTCGCCAAATATTTTTACGCCGCCTTCTATTGCCTCTAAAATCTCGTCTACGCTTCGGCCTTTAGCAGCAGCCACGAGTTCTACATGGCTCGGAAACCCTCTCAATATATTTTGAATATTATTTTTTATCCCTGCCATGTCTTTTTTCAGCGCTCTCTTTATCCATGGCCTTTACTTCTTTTCTCTTGGCCCAATATACATAATTTACAGACATGCCATTAAAATACTTCTTTATAGTATCCATCTCAGGCTTTGAAAGAGGCTTTTCAGAGCACTCCCTTAAGGGGGTGTTGAGCTGGACCTCTTTTATGCCGAGCTTTTTCGCCATCTTTACTATCTCTTTTGCGTACGACTTATTTTTCCCAACAAACATAATCTGAAGCGCTAATCTTCCTTTATAGATTTCGCTGAATCTTTTTATACCTTTTACAACATCTCCGAATCTTATGCCCGGGTCAGGCCTGTTTATCTCTCTGAAAAGATCCTCCGCATTGGCGTCCAGCTTCATAAGAACAAAATCCGCCAGTAAAAGGTCCTCCTGCACATCGCTTTTATTTATCAAAGAGGCGTTGGTTATGACAGCGATTTTTTCTTTTCTTATTTTTCTGATGCGCTTTATAATATCGCCCAGATTTTTAGCCAGGGTGGGCTCCCCGTTTCCTGAAAAAGTAATATAGTCTATTTTTACGTTTTTAGGCAGGGCTAAAATCTCCTTAGCTATAGCTTCTTTGGAAACAAAGACTTTTCTTCCTGAATTAAAAAGTTTGGTCTCGCCTATCTGGCAATAGGAACAGTCAAACGTGCATATCTTATCTGTCTGGGATAATGGGTCCACGCCAAGAGACCTTCCGAGCCTCCAGGAAAACACCGGTCCATAAATGTACTTGAATTTCTTCATATTTTCTATTATAACATACTTGGAGGTGAATATGGCGAAAAAAGCTATTATAATACTTGCGACAGGATTTGAGGAGATAGAGGCGGCTAGTGCAATTGACATACTCAGAAGGGCTGGAATAGAAACCACAGTCGCCGGGCTTGACGGTATAAATATTACCGGCTCGCACGGAATAACAATAGCTGCGGATAAAAAATTAAGCGATCTAAAGCCGGATTTTGATGTCGTGATTCTTCCCGGAGGAATGCCGGGTACACTGCATCTTCACAATTCAAGTGAGGTGAACAATTTTATCAAGGATATGAATTCTAGAGGCGCTTTAATCGCAGGTATATGTGCAGCGCCAAGCGTGGTCATGGCGCCGATAGGCCTTCTGGATAATAAAACCGCCACGTGTTATCCGGGAAGCCAAATTGATTTCGCAAAAAGCACAAAATACAAAAATAAGGCTGTTGTGGTGGATGGGAATATTATAACTAGCCAAGGGCCGGCTACTGCGATGGAATTTGCTTTCGCTATAGTTGAAAAGCTTATAGGCAAGGATGCTGTTAAAAAACTGAAGAAACACACGCTGGCAGATTAATCCTTCAACGCGCTTTGTTTAATCAGGATAAATTCCCGCCTGCTGTCCAGCCTGTTGAAAAAGCCGCCTGCAGGTTATATCCGCCTGTCTTTCCGTCTATGTCAATCAATTCTCCTGCAAAATAAAGCCCCTTTATAATTTTAGATTCCATGGTTTTTGGATCTATCTCTTTTACGGATACGCCGCCGCATGTAACCATCGCCTCCTGTATTGGCCGCACAGATTCTACATTCAATCTAAATCCTTTTAATTTTTCTAGAATGGCTTTTATTTCTTCTTTGGAAACCTGGTTCAATTTTTTATCCGGATCCATAGGCATGGCCTTTAGGAATATTTTTACCAGTCTGGCAGGCATAAATTCTTTCAGGGTATTGCTTATTTTTCTGGCAGGGTTGGTTTTCAATTCCTCATGGAAAAGCAGCTCCAATTCGTGATGGTTTAGGCCCGGCTTAAAATCTACTGAAAGAAAAACCCTTTTTCCTGAAACCAGCGCATCGTATACTATATGGCTCATATGAAGTATAACCGGCCCTGATATTCCAAAATGCGTGAATATCATTTCCCCGCGGTCTTTATGAATAAGCTTGTCGCCTGAGTAAACGCTGACCCCTGCGTCTTCAAATGACACGCCCTGCCACTCTTTTAAAAAATTAGTTTTTAATATAATTCCTGTGAGGCCTGGTTTTGGCTTTATTACAGCGTGGCCTAATTTTTTTGCAATATGAAAACCAAATCCTGTAGAGCCTGTCTGGGGATAAGAAAGCCCGCCTGTAGCGAGTATTACTTTTTTTGCGCTGTATATAGAGTTGTCTTTTGTAGCGATTTCAAAAATATCTCCCTGTTTTACTATATCGAAAACCTCTTTTCTGTATAAAATCTGGCACCTTGAATCTTTAACATATTTTACAAGTATATGGAGCACGTCCTCTGCTCTGTCGGTAATCGGAAAAACCTTACCGCTTGGCTCTACTTTAAAATCAAGGCCTCTTTTTCTGAAAAATCTTAAAAGCTCTTTATTAAAAAATGCGCTGAAGGCGTTTCTTAAAAATTTTCCTGATTCTGAAAAATTATTTATGAAATCTTCCGCGCTTTCGCAGTTATTTGTGATATTGCATCTGGAGTTTCCGGATAAGAGCAGTTTTTTGCCGGAGGAATCTGTTTTTTCAAGGAGAAGGGTTTTATTGCCGATTTCGGCTGAGCGGCCTGCTGCCATCATACCGGCCGGGCCGGCGCCTATAACTATTACGTCAAACATCATGCCCTGATTTCTTTTAAAATATCAACGCCTAGTTTTCCAAACATCTCTTTTAACTTAGCTGTAGGAAGGCCGAGCACATTAAAATAAGAACCTTTTATGTCGTCAAAGATAAACGAACCAACGCCTTCTATTGAAAATCCGCCTGCTTTGTCATACGGCCCAAGCAATTTAAAATATCCCGGAATCTCTTTATCCTTAAGTTTTTTCACGGTTACAAGAGACTTTTCGTAGTCTGAGATCAGGTTTTCTTTTTTCACATCTATCACGCAAAGCCCGGTATAGACTGAAATGGTCTTGCCTGACATCTCTCTTAACATATTTTTGGCGTGGCTTGCGTTCCTGGGTTTGCCGATTATCTTCTTTCCCAATAAAACAACTGTATCTGCGCCTATTACATATCCTGATTTAACCTTTTTAGATACAGCCTCTGCCTTTATGCGAGCATTTATCATTGCCACTTGCTCAGGAAGCCTGCTGATAGTCATATACTCTGTGGCATTGCTTGGAACCACGCGATGTTTTATACCGCACGAAGCCAGAATCTCGTGTCTTCTCTTTGAATTAGATGCCAGTATAATATTCATGGTTTAAATAGAAAGTTTTTAAAAACCCATGGGGTTTTTTTGTCAAGATATGCGTCTGGATTTTCTTTGAAGAATACCTGGTAGTTTTTGAATGGAGTCCAATCTGAAGGTTCTGATATTAATTTTCCTAGATATGGTTTTGCTATCTTTAATATATATTCGTGTGGCAGTTCATCAGGTTCTAATACACCTTGATTAGGATTTTCTATAGCCCACATAATGCCTGATACTACTCCTATGGCCACCTGCAGTGTAGTGGCATTCTGATGTTTTATTAATTTTCTGGATTCTCCTATGCTCAGCATACTGCCTGTCCACCAGGAGTTATACCTATGACCCATTATAAGCGCGCCCAGAGTATCAGAGCCGCTGATTATTTCGTCGTTCATAATACGCGTCTTGGGCTGTAATTCGTAATTCCTGCACCTGAGTTCGTAAAGCGAGGAAAGCGTTTCATCACAAGGCATATAAGCGTAATGAACAGTAGGCCTGTACACAGCTCTTCCCTTTCTCCATACAGTAAGCCTGTCTGAAATTGTAAATGCCTCTGCATGCCTTATGACCATGCCGACTACTTCGCCGTAAGGAGCCCATGACCTTACCCATGTATTCATTCCCATGCGCGAAAGAAATATCTGGTTTCTAGGGCCTACTTCAGGTACATTGGCAAGCTCTGGAAGCTTGTTCTCGTGCGTACCCCATCCTATCTCAGCAGGAGAAATCCCCTCTTCTCTAAGGCCTTCTATGCTCCATGTGCCTACAAATTCGTCTACTTGTTTCGGCTTATCTGTTATCTGAGTGTCTCGCTCGCTTATATGTATAACCTTTATGCCAAGTTTCATGCTCAGCTCAGGAAACTTCTCCTCTTTTATAAAATGCTCGATGATCTTTTCGTCTTTTTTTGAGACAACCTTATCCTTTAAAACCATGGAGGCAATATCAATAATGCCTCTTTTTGTAAAATGCGAAATTAGGCCGGGATTTGCTCCGTGGTTCAAAACAGCAGTTGTAGCTTTATGGTAATTATCCCACCTGGAAATCAATTTCCATATTTCCATCTGTTTATAATAGAGGGATTTTTCAAAAGGAGTTTTCTTGTCTATATTGGCATACGGGTCCCACTCTTCTACTGATGTATTAACATACAATACTTTATTTTCGTGGCACCAGTTAAGCATGCTCACAGAGTCTATATTCCAGGCAAGGTCTACCACGAGCCCGCCCGGAGACACGTGCCTGGAAAGGGTCCTTGCTATATTAACAGGCGTAACCCTTTCCTGAAAATATTTCACGCCCTTCTTTATCCAAGGATCTAATTCTTCGCGCTTATCTACAAAATCTATTACAGTGATATCTT
The DNA here is from genome assembly GCA_003485765.1 of Candidatus Omnitrophota bacterium. Lineage (GTDB taxonomy): Bacteria > Omnitrophota > Gorgyraeia > Gorgyraeales > Gorgyraeaceae > UBA10183. The sequence goes on from DNHS01000053.1 coordinate 6,443, forward strand.
TATAAGATACGCTGATGTGTTTTACCAGAAGCGGCAATGCGCATCTTCCCACTGCGCCGTGGCCTATCATGAGGATTTTATTTTTAAATTTTATCATAATTTTCTTTATTCAGTTTACAACAACTCCACGTTTATGTCAAACATAGTAAAAATTTTATTTGATAAAAAATTTTTTTTTGATAGAATGGGTTTGTACATTTTATACTACGAGGGAGGTATAGTGGAGTTCAAAGGAAAAATTCTTGTTATTGGATGTGGTTCCGTATCCCAGTGCGCAATACCGCTTATATTAAAACTCATAGATGCCACGCCGAAAAATATTACCGTAATGGATTTTGTTGATAACCGGCCCCGCGTAAAAGATAGCCTTGATAAAGGCGTAAATTATGTGATTGATCGCGTTACACGCGAAAATTACCCTAATCTTTTAAAAAAATATGTAGGCCCCGGAGATCTGATAATCGACCTCGCCTGGAATATAGATTGTATTGAAATTCTAACATGGTGCAGGATCAACAAAATCCTTTATGTAAATACATCCGTAGAGGTCTGGGATCCATACGCTATGGACGTCAAAGATCCTAGAAATCTCACGCTCTATGTAAGGCAGATGGAAATACGCAGGCTCATAAAAAAATGGGGCGACAATAACGGCTCAACAGCTGTGGTAGACCACGGCGCAAACCCCGGACTTGTGTCGCACTTTACAAAGATAGCGCTGGAAGACATTGCCAAAAAAATCATCTCCAACAAACCAAAAGATAAGCGCGTAAAAATATTAAAAGAAGCGCTGAATAGTAAAAATTATCCTGAGCTCGCCAGGAATTCCAGCGTCAAGGTCATACACATAAGCGAGCGCGACACACAGGTAACAGATAAGCCGAAACAAGTGGATGAATTTGTAAATACCTGGAGCATCGAGGGATTTTTCGAAGAAGGTATCGCTCCAGCTGAGATGGGCTGGGGAACGCATGAAAGAAATATCCCCAAAGGCGCATGTTTCCACAAGCAAGGCCCTAAAAATCAGATATGCATGGAAAGCATGGGGGTAAATACATGGGTCAGATCATGGGTGCCGGATTGCGAGATTATAGGGATGGTTATAAGACACGGGGAGGCTTTTGGCATATCTGACAGGCTTACGGTTTGGAATAATAAAAGAAAGGCTATATACAGACCCACAGTACATTACGCTTATTGTCCATGCGATACTGCGATAAACTCTCTGCACGAGCTAGAGATGAGACGCTACAACCTGCAGCAGAGGCAAAGGATAATGAATGATGAGATCACAAAAGGCGAAGACAGACTAGGCGTACTACTCATGGGCCATGATTTCAATTCATGGTGGACAGGCAGCCTGCTGGACATCAAAGAAACAAGAAAACTCGTCCCAAACCAGAACGCCACCACGTTGCAGGTAGCTATCTCAGTAGTAGCTGCTGCTCAGTGGATGATTAAAAACCCTAATAAAGGTTTCAACTTGCCGGATGACCTGCCATACGAAGATATCATGAAAATCGCAAAACCATATCTTGGGCCTTTTGTTTCAAAGCCTGTAGACTGGACCCCTCTTAGAAATTATGATAAGACCTTCAGAACTCTGGGGCTTAAAAAACCTAAGAACAAGGATGTCTGGCAATTCACTACATTCCTTGCATCCCAATCATGAGGAATAAATCAGGCGGCATAGAAAATCTAATACGTAAAATGCTCAAGAAACATTCTTCCCCTCTTATGCTGATACAGAAGGACATCCTTGAGAAACAATACAAGACATTTAAAAAAGCCCTCCCAGAGGTCATGCCTTACTACGCTATAAAGGCAAACCCTTACCCTGAGATCATCAAAAAATTCGTGGAGCTCGGAGCTGGTTTTGACGTAGCAAGCGCAAATGAGATGAACACAGTCCTGGAACTCGGTGCAAGTCCTGAAAAAATAATATTTGCAAACACCATAAAATCCAACGAAGACATAAGAGCTGCTTACAAGAAAAAGGTCAAGATGATGACCTTTGACAACGAGTCTGAACTATACAAGATCGCAAAATACTGCCCGGGCGCCAAAGTCCTTATACGCATAAAAGTCGCAAATATCGGAAGCATAGTTGAATTGTCTCTAAAGTTTGGTGCAGACCCTGAACAATCTATTTCTCTTCTTAAAAAAGCAAGGTCTCTTGGCTTAAAACCCATGGGCGTAAGCTTTCATGTCGGCTCTCAATGCACAAACGTAGAAAATTATCTGCAGGCGCTTGAGGTCGCGTCAGCTATATTCAATGAAGCAAAACCGTCAGGTTTATTTTTAAATATCCTGGATATAGGCGGGGGATTCCCGATAAAACACTTTGAGAAAGACTCCCACTTGACATTTGAACGCATGGCAAGCCAGATAAGGAAAAAATTAATACGGCTGTTTGACAAAAATGTAAAATTCATAGCTGAGCCTGGAAGGTTTTTCGTGGGCCCATCAGGCATCCTTGTAACGCAGGTCATAGGAAGGGCTTTCAGGAATAACAAAAATTATTATTATCTTAATGACGGTCTTTACGGGGATTTTTCAGGTATTGTTTTTGACCACTGCAAATACGAGTTCAGGACTTTAAAACGCGGGCAGAAATTCCTGAGCACATTAGCAGGCCCTACTTGCGATTCGTTTGATACAATTTCTTTAAGCGAAGACCTCCCTGAGCTTGATGTGGGTAATGTTGTCTATGTAAAAAATATAGGCGCTTACTCGTGCGCAAGCGCTGTGCCAAATTTTAACGGTTTTAAACCTGCCAAAATTGTCATGTGTTAGCGTCAAAGAATAAAATACCCCCTACATCATAAAGTTCGCCGCTGGATAATTCTACCACTTTTTTACCTCTTTTCTCTATAAATTCCCTCATTAGTCTGCCATCAGGATGGTTTTTTAGCGAGCCTGTAAAAAATATTTTATCCTTATGGCTGCCCGATGCGCCGCCTATAAATCCTGTCTTATAACCAGATAATTTTACATAGCCCTGCCTTATAAGTAGGGGACAGGCATGCCTGTCCCCTACTCCCCATTTATCATAGATGCCTTTATCAGAGGTAATAATATGCTTGCCATCCACAACTACTACAGAACACTTCACGTATCCTTGTTTAACCCTTATAAATTCTGTTTTTAAATTTTCTATATTTTTTTCAATTTTGCCGGCATAGCGGATTATGGAGCCCGCATGGGCTAAAGCCCGTGGTTCCTTGGGCGGAATACTGAGCCCGCCATTAGTTTCTGTGGCGGGCGAATGTATGGATTTTCCTATGCTGCACGCATTATAGATAATATCTTTTGGATATTTATACGACTTGATTTTCTCTCCTCTCGTACATTCATAACCATTGTCTCTTAAAAGCCTTGCTATCTTTTCTAAACGCGGCTCGTAAATAACTTTTTTACCATAAGAAAATAACATCATATCAGGATGGCCCTTTACAGGCCCGGCCAGTTTTGGATGTAAAGGCACCTCTCTGATATAATAACCCATCTGCTTTAATCTTTTTTTCGCCATGGGAGGCATCCTGGGGTCAATAACTGCTATAGGCTTTCCCCATGTCTGTGCCAAACGCGCCATTTGCCCGAAACGCGGATGATACGGCCCTGCAAGCACAACGCCCTCTGAATTTAAATCCTTTGAAGGATGAAGGCCTATGCGTATTACTTTTACTCCTCCTCTTTCAAAAATATCGCAAACACAGGCAGACCACTCTATCGCATCCTCCAATGATAATGGCTTATACTTGCCTTTTTTAAATAAACCTCCAAGCCCTGTGCCTTTTAAAACAACCGCAGGATATATGCGGGCTGTTTTTGGTTTTAACTCTATAAGTTTCCGGGCTGTTTTTATTGATTTCTGAAGCGTATCGCCTGGCAAGCCAAGCATTACCTGCACTCCTAAATCCAAGCCTGAGTTTTTTATAACACCGGCTGCAATTTTAATTGTATTAAAATCCATCACCCTATTTGTTTTTTTCAAAACCTCTTTATCAAGCGACTGTACGCCCAATTCAACCAAACATCCGCCTCTTTTTTTAAACAGCTTCATGGATTTTTCAGTAACTGCCTCAGGATGGGTAGATATACGGACCCCTGCTATTTTTTTATTTCTTACATAAAGATAAACCGCGTCTAAATATTTTTTCTGCAAATCTTCCGGCAAGAGCGTAAAAGTGCCGCCAAAAAAAGCAACCTCTACTCTTTCGGTCTTAGAAATTGTCTTGAGGTTTCTTTCTATGACGGATTTTATTTCTTCTATGGATGGTATTTTTGCGGCACCTGAGATTCTATGCTGATCGCAGTATATGCACCTGTATGGGCACCCTGCGTGAGGGATAAATATAGGTATAATTTTCATAAGATCATATGAAATTTATACATTCGCGGCCACAAAACCGCACCCTTCAGGGTGCGGATAAACGATGACCGCTCAGTATTCCGCCCAAGGAANNTCAGTATTTCGCTCCGAGAAACCGAGGGTTTTAGTCTGCGGAGCTTCATTTTCCGTTTATATTAGGCCTGTTGTGGAAGAAAATAGTGCAGCTAGCTACTATACTGAAAAAGAAAAAGTTTACCATAGTAAAAGTCCTATAGACTATATCCTGGCTCTTGATGCCTGAGGGGAACATGGCCAAGAAGCATATCCATACACCTATCGCCCAGTAAATACTTAGATCCTTTGAGGAACGCCTTTTGATTATCCTTATTATAAGAGGAATGTTCCAGAGCGGTAAAATAATACTTGCTATGAGANNCCTGCTGTATTCTCAAGTTTTCCGCCATATTTATTTATAAGGCCTACATATTCTTTTGTAACAGAACTTGCCCCGTGTAAAACTATAGGAAAACCAGGTATTCTCTTTTCAACTTCTTCCAATATGTCAAATCTCAAAGGCGGAACGTTCTCGCCGGGTTTTAATTTGAATTTATACGCTCCGTGGGAAGTCCCTATTGAAATAGCCAGGCTATCCACGCCTGTCTTCTTTACAAAATCTTCCACTTCTTCAGGA
>DNHS01000008.1 GCA_003485765.1 Candidatus Omnitrophota bacterium
CCTTCCAAGGCCTAAAATAGTTCCGGTCAGTATTCCGGGTACGGCATTCGGCAGAACAATATGCCTTATGGTTTGCCACTTGCTTGCGCCCAATGATAGGCTTACCTCGCGGAATGATTGAGGCACGCTTTCTAATGCCTCCCGGGAAGTTGTAATAACTATAGGGAGGATCATTATGCCTAAAGTAAGAGACCCCGAAAGTATGGACGCTCCGAATTTAAAAAATACCACAAATAAAGCTAAGCCAAAAAGCCCATAAACTACAGACGGTACCCCTGCCAAATTTACAATAGCTAATTTTATAACCCTGTTTAATAAATTATCCTTTGAATATTCGCTGAGATATATTGCAGCCAAAAGCCCTATGGGCAGGGCAAATATTATTGCGCCTGTGACCAAATATACCGTGCCTATAATCGCAGGAAAAATGCCCCCGGAGCGCATGCCTTGACGCGGTATATCAGAAAGAAATTGCCAGTTTATGGCTGGGAGGCCCTTTTGAATAATTATCACCAATATTAAACCGACAGGCACTACTATCAAAAGCGTTGCCAGGAATAAAAAGAAAAAAGCTATTTTCTGAGTCCTGTGAGAATTTCTTTTCATCCTTCGACGCGCTCCTCATTTCATTCGTCGCTTGCTCAGGATGAACCCTGAACAAAGTCGAATGGGTTCATTGTCTTTTATGTAAAAAGAAATCCGCTGTCACGTTAATCGCGAAACTAATTATAAATAAAACTATGCCTATGGCAAAAAGCGCAAAGTAATGTTCGCCGCCTACAACCGCCTCTCCCATTTCAGCCGCGATTGTAGCTGTAAGGGTTCTGACCGGAACAAAAATACTTTGCGGCAGAACAGCCGCATTTCCTGTTATCATCATAACAGCCATTGTCTCTCCTATCACTCTCCCGATGCCGAGCATGACTGCGGCCAGTATGCCGCTGGACGCGGCAGGCAGCATGACTCTATATATGGTCTGCCAATGCGTCGCTCCCAGCGCAAAAGCCCCTTCTTTATAATTTTTTGGCACAGAATAAAGCGCGTCTTCCGCAATAGATACTATTGTAGGCATGGCCATAAACGCAAGCATTATAGAACCTGATAAAGCAGTTAAGCCTGTGGGCAAGTGAAAAATATTTTTAACTAAAGGCACAAGCGTTACCATTCCTATGAAACCAAGGACAACGCTAGGTATGGCAGCTAATAACTCTATGCCTGCTTTCAGGACCTCTTTTATTTTTAAAGGAGCTACTTCTGCTATATATATCGCGCAACCCACGCCTATCGGAATAGAAATAATCGCGGCTCCCAGTGTAACAAGAAGTGAGCCTAATATAAGAGGAAGTATGCCTAACTGCGGCGGGTCTGAAATAGGATACCAGCTTTTCCCGAATAAAAATTGAAAAGGACTTACGATATTAAATACCGCAAGGCCTTCTTTCAGGAGAAATAAAAAAATCAACGCTACAAAAAATATAGAAGCTATTCCGCATATAAGAATAAGCTTTTCTATAATAAATTCTTTAAACTTACGCATAGAAGTTAACGCGAAGCTCCGCGTAAAAAAGTTATTACCTGCTTATGGGAACAAAATCAGTAGCTAAGACTATATCTTGGCCCTCTTTGGAAAGCGCGAAATCTACAAACTTTTTTACCAGCCCTTGAGGCGTGCCATTGGTATAGAGAAACAAAGGCCTTGATATGGGGTATTTATTGTTTACGACATTTTCTATCGTAGGTTCTACATATTCTGATTTTTCGTCTTTGGCTATAGCAACTGGTTTTTGTTTGGCTGAAATATACCCCATGCCGTAATAGCCTATGGCGGAAGAGTTTCCGGCTACTTCATCAGCAATAGCCTGTGACGATGAAAGCATTAAAGCGCCTGGCGCAAACTCTTCTTTGTTATTGGGATCGTTTTCCCTCAATACATGCTCCTTAAAATAAACATGCGTGCCTGAATTCACTTCACGGGAAAGCAAAACTATCTTTTCATCCTTACCGCCGACATCCTTCCAGTTAGTAATCCTGCCTGTAAAAATACCTGCCAACTGATCTATAGTAAGTTTATCCAAAACATTACCTGGATTTACTACTACTGCCAGGCCATCCAGGGCAACCTTTATTTCATTTGGATTTACGCCTTTTTTATTGGCAAGCGCAATTTCTTTATCCTTTATATTCCTTGAGCTCATAGCTATGTCGCAAGAAGCGCTTATAAGGCTGGAAAGCCCAGTGCCTGACCCACCGCCTGTAACCGCTATAAAATCTCCTGGATATTTCTCCATATATTTCTCTGCCCATGCCTGGCCCAAATTCACCATTGTATCAGAGCCTTTTATCTGTATAGAGTTTTTACCCTGGCCCGCAAATACAGAAACCGCAAACATTGATATTATAAAAATAAATAACCCTTTTTTAAGCATAATACCTCCCTTTTATATTTTTATTATATTAGCATGGCAATGTTTGGCCTATGTAAAATCTATGTAAAATATAGGTAAAATATGGGCTTAAAGCCCAGGAGGGTATTGCGCTTAATCTCTATTAATAATACGAATCATCTCGCAAAGCCTGCCATAATCACGCAGATTGAAGTTCATTGCAAGCCGAGGCAACTGGAGATATTCTCTCTTTTCTATTTCTTTCTCCGTAGGAGGCGAAAACCTGATTTCGCCACCTGTCAGAATATCCTTAAATTTCCTATTGATAAGATTTAATGTTTCCCCTGAGATCTTTTTATTCAGCCTTAATACAGTCAAACCTGAATCATACCTTATAGAGTGATATATTCTATAAAAATCTTCTATACATTTGATTGCTTCATCAGCACTTTTCACAATACGAAAAAGATTAAAATCTTTCTTATCAATAAATCCATTTTTGAATAACTGATTATTCATAAAACGCTTCCAATCAGTCCAGTATCTTGAGCCTTTCGGCTCCATTAAAACTATAGGCCTGGGTTTAGATTTCCCGGTTTGGATAAGAGTGAGCATTTCGAACCCTTCGTCATTTGTGCCGAATCCCCCCGGAAAAAGAGCGGTCGCGTCAGTCTCTTTCACAAAGATCAGTTTCCTGGTAAAGAAATATTTAAAATTGATTATTTTATCTTTTTCGTCTATATATGGATTAGGTTTTTGTTCGAAAGGAAGGCGGATATTTAACGCGAAATCTTTCCCCTCTTTGGCGCCTTTATTACCGGCCTCCATAACTCCGGGGCCGCCTCCTGTTACAACCATGTAGCCTTTTTCTGTCAGCTTTTTAGCAAATTCTTCAGCCATCTTATATTCGGCTGACACCTTTTTAGATCTCGCTGACCCAAAGATTATTACCTTTTTAACATCTCTATAAGGAGAAAATATCTTGAAAGAATAACGCAGTTCCTTCAGTGCATTATTTACAAGTTTGAGATCCCCCTTATCGCCGGATTCCCTGCCTAATTTAACAGCGGTCGTTAGTATTTCGCGCAACAGATATTCGGTTTCAGTAGAAGAAGATTTTTTGGCAAGTTCGCTTATTAAGCTATCTATAGCCATATCTCCAACTTCGTATTCTTTGGAAGTCTTTTTCATATGTCTTATTATACCTTGATAATGAAGCTATTGCCTATATTTATTTGAGTTTTTCTGGATGATGTTTGACAACATCGGCTTTGACCATATAGATAACATCCTCGGCGATATTGGTCGCGTGATCACATATGCGCTCAAGATGGCGGGCTATTAAAAGTAAAGGTACGGCGCGGGGCGTAGCAGACGGATCTTTAGCTATAAAATCCTCCATCAATTCTTTCTGAATAATATCCCTTAGCCTATCCGCTTCCCTGTCCAATAAAATCACCTTGCCCGCAAGATCAGGGTCCTGGTTAACAAACGCATTGATAGCGTCTTTTGTCATCTGTTTCGCGAGATCCGTAAGTTTTGGGATATCGATAAGAGGCTTTAGTAAAGGTTTTCCTGTAAGCTCCAGCACTCTCCGAGCAATATCTATAGCCAGATCCGCTATCCTTTCCAGATCCGTAGAGATTTTCATGGACATTGTTATAAAACGGAGGTCCACTGCCATAGGCTGCTGCAATGCCAATAAGTCTATACACTTTTCATCAATCTTATTTTCCATATCATCAATTATCCTGTCATCATTGATTGCCTTGACAGCGATTTCTTTATCAAGGCCTTTAAGAGCTTTTATTGACTCAAAAATAGCATTCTCAACCAAAATGCCCATCTTAAGCAGCTCTTCCTTCAAGCCCGCAAGTTCCTGATCCAGATGACGTTTCATTATCCAAACCTCCCGGTAATATAAGCCTCTGTTCTCGCGTCCACAGGCTTTGTGAAGATATCCTGAGTCTTGCCGAATTCAATAAGTTCCCCCATCAAAAAGAAGGCAGAGTGGTCAGACACCCTGGCTGCCTGCTGCATATTGTGAGTCACTATCACGATAGTATAATTCTGCTTTAACTGATGGATCAATTCCTCTACCTTGGCGGTAGAAATCGGGTCCAATGCCGAACAAGGCTCATCAAAGAGAAGGACTTCCGGCTCAATAGCTAAAGTGCGCGCTATGCATAGCCGCTGCTGCTGGCCGCCTGAAAGCGTAAGCGCGTTTTGCTTTAAGTTATCCTTAACCTCGTCCCAAAGAGCGGCCTTCCTGAGGCTCTTTTCCACGATCTCGTCTATCATCTCTCTCATATCAAACCCGTGGACCCGCAAGACATAGGCGATGTTATCATAGATGGATTTAGGGAAGGGGTTTGGTTTCTGAAAAACCATTCCTATCCGCCTCCTTAAGTCAACCACATCCACATCTCCGCTATAAATATCTTCCCCGCGATAAAGTATGTCTCCTGAAGCGTGGAAATTAGGTATCAGGTCATTGATCCTGTTCAGGGAGCGGATAAACGTGCTCTTGCCGCAGCCTGACGGCCCGATAATAGCGGTAACAGAATTTGACAGGATATTTATGTCTATCCCTTTCAGGACTTCTTTCGCGCCGTAAGACGCCCTCATTGCTTTTATTTCAAATGTTGGATTTTGCATTTTACCACCTTATTTTCTTTTGATAATGGTGCCTTAACAAAATAGCGGCCGCGTTCATAATAAGGGTCAGGCCCAAAAGCACGATAATGCCGGCAGCGGCGTTCGCGAAAAAGCCCTTCTGCGGCCTGGAGACCCAGTTAAATATCTGGATCGGCAGGACAGTAAACGGATCGGATAATCCTTGCGGCAAAAAAGCTATATAGGTAAGCGCGCCTATTGTAATAAGAGGCGCTGTCTCTCCCACTGCCCGAGACATAGCCAGGATAACGCCGGTCATAATACTGCCGAATGCCGCTGGAATAACCTGATATCGCACTGTCTGCCATCTCGTAGCTCCTGAGGCATAGGAGGCTTCCCGGATTGAAAAAGGCACTGCCCTGAGCGCCTCCCGCGTAGAAAGTATAATTACAGGCAAGATCAAAAGCGCTAAGGTCAGGCCTCCTGCCAGGATGCTCCTGTCTAAATTAAAATAGCGCACAAAGAGGCCCAGGCCCAGGAGCCCGTATATCACCGAAGGAACCCCTGCCAGATTGGCGATATTTATCTCGATAAAATCAGTCAAACGGTTCTTTCCGGCATATTCCTCCAGATAAATACCCGCGCCTATACCCAGGGGCAGGGCTATAAGCGCTGTTATAGCCATTATCCATACAGTCCCTACCCATGCCGAAAGTATCCCGGCAAGCTCCGGCTTACGCGAGGGAAAACTCGTAAAAAAACTCCAGCTGAGCCTGGCTGAACCGTCTAAAAAAACATCAATAATCAAAACTAAAAGCACGATCAGGCCAAAGGCTATCGAGGCAATACCCAGGATACTGAAGCCTTTATCCAGTCTTTTATTACGCGATTTTCTATTCATATACCTCCTGAAAGCGCCTCTTTAGTTTAAAGCTCAGCATATTTAATATAAAGGTGAGGATAAAAAGACTCATGCCGCAGGCAAAGATAGTGCGGTATTCAAGCGTGCCATGCGGGGTATCTCCGAGGCTTATCTGGACGATATAAGCGGTGATGGTTTCGACAGGGACTAAAGGGTTCAAGGTCAACTTTGGCTGCTGGCCGGCGGCAATGGCCACTATCATTGTTTCGCCTATTGCCCTTGATACCGCGAGGATAAATGCCGCTATAATCCCAGATAATGCCGCGGGCAAAACTATCCTGAAAGATACCTGCAACCTGTTTGAGCCGACCGCGTACGCGCCTTCCCTCAAACCCATAGGCACAGCCCGCATCGCGTCCTCGCTCAATGAAACAATAAGCGGGATGATCATAATCCCCATGACCATGCCGCTGGATAAGGCATTGAACCCGCTTAAAGAAGGGATAATCTTCTTTAGAAGAGGCGTTAAAAAAAGAAGGGCAAAATATCCATATACCACTGTAGGCACCGCCGCCAATATCTCTAATAAAGGCTTGACGATATTCCTTACCTTTAAAGAAGAGTATTCGCTTAAATAAACCGCGCCCACCAGGCCTACAGGCATGGCCACCAGCATAGCGATTAGAGTGGTCAGGAATGTTCCGCTAAGCAATGGCAGTATCCCAAAGTGCTTATTGATAAAGAGCGGGGTCCACTGGGTATCGGTTAGAAATTTTAAAACCGGCACTTCTTTAAAAAACTCAAAGGTTTCAAAAGACAGGACCAAAATGATCCCCAGGGTAGTAAACACTGATAAAAGGCTGCAGAAAAAAAGCAGCCTTTCTATCAGCGTTTCTTTTATTTTTAAAAGAACTCTCCTTTTCAATAACAAATTATTTCTCCATGCGTAAAAGTTCTGTCATGCTCAGCCCTGCTTTCGCGGCCTTACCGCCAAAGACAGATCCGGTGACGCCTTTTTGAAAACGCCCAAGAGCAGCCTCGTATGCCTCGCTAGATAAAGGAATATACCCTACTTCCCTTACTAATTCCGCGGCATTCTTAAGATAGAATTCCACAAACTTTTTTANNCTGGCAGTATAATCGCCTCTTGAGGCGCCTGACTTGCCGCAGATCACTTCTGTGAAATAATCAAAGGTGCCGGAGTCTGTGCCGGGCCCAAAGAGCCGGATTTCTTTATCCGGGAAACCAGCCCTTATTTCGCTCCATTTTGTAATAACTGCCTGGCTGGCAGGCTCCCACATCTTCTTTAATTCCTCAACTGTTAAATAATCTGCCCAGGTATTCTTGGGATTTACTATAACTGATAATCCATCGTAAGCAACCGGCAGTTCGATATATTCGATGTTGTTCTCTTTGGCTAAATCTATTTCTTTTGGTTTTATAGGCCTTGAAGCGTCACTGATGTCTGTTTCTCCCCTGCCAAACCTCTTGAAACCTCCGCCCGTGCCTGAGATCCCGACCATAACCTTAATTCCGCTGTTCGCCTTTTGAAATTCCTCAGCTACTGCCTCGGTTATGGGAAAAACCGTGCTCGAGCCATCAACCTTGATTAATTTCGATGCCGCGAAAACCTCGCCTGCCAGAAAGAGGCAGGACAAGGAAACCGCTACTATTCCGAAAATACTTAGTTTTAAAAATCTGTTCATCTAACCCTCCTTAAAATTTAAAGTTCATGTCCGCCTGAAAAAGTTTCTCCTTATTACTTGCGGCCTTGATTCTGTCAGACTGATAATAATCCAGCTCCAGCCACACATTCTTGCTCAAGCCGTACATCAAAAGATATTCATGCGCCTTGACATCAGTAAATCCGCCGTAAGCGTCAGAATCCGGAAATATATCCAGGACAGCATCTTTACCTATACTTCTATAGGTATATTTGGCCTGCCATTGTTTCCAGTTAGAGACCTTTTTATTGCCGAACTTGAAACCCGCTATGTAACCTGTATTCTCTGAAGACGGGTCCATGTTCTCTATATAGTCACCGAATACCGCTATATAGGGAATGAACTTCGATATCAACATAGGCTCTTTCAGCCCTAACTCCGAACTAACGCTCCACGCGTCAAAATCATAGTTCAATAAAGATGTTCCCCCGCCTGACAAAGTATTGGTTCCGGAAGTGCCGTCCAGAACCTGATTTTTTACGCTGTTGAACCCGTAGTAAGCGCCTGCTAATTTCAGGTTTGTCTTGTCATTTACCTTTATATCTACGCCGGGCTGAATTACAAACATAGTGGGATCAGATCCTGTGCCGTTAGGGGATGCAGAATCATCCAGGATAAAAAAAGCGTTATTCATGAAAAAATTAGTTCTATCGCCTAAGGCATGTTTAAGCTGTATAGCTGCGCCTTCGGGATTTATATCGGTATCAAAGAGCATATCGCCTGTCTGCCATACAGGATTTTTCATCCTGCCTGCCGATAAGGCGGCCCAGGCCACAGGCGCGTAAGACGCGTAAGCATAATCTATCCATACACTTTTCTTTGCGAAAGAATCAGTAAGTGTCTGGTTTGTGGAGCGCTGGTCACTGCTGTTGCCGCTCGCAAGGCCGAAATAAACCTTAGTCTGGTCGTTTACCTCCGATTCTGTGCCAAACCTCATCCTTATCCTGCTTCTTTCATTCTGCGTAGCAGTATTCCTTTTTCTGTCATACTGGTAACGCGTCCTGAAATCGCCTTTTAATTTTGTGTCTCTTACCCAGCTGGGTAAACTCTGTTTTAATCCTTCCTCCCTCACCAGTTTCTCATCTTCCGCGATCTCGCTTTTCAGCTTTATGGATTCCTGACGGTCGAGTATCCCCTTTTCCACCAATTTCTCTATCAGGGCATCCACCTGGGTAGTGGCAGAAAACGCGAGGCCTGAAAAACCAAATAAAAAAATCCCCGCCGCCATTATCAAAACTAATCTCCTCATTTTATTCCTCCTTTTTAATTAGCGCACAGTTTTCTAAGCTGGCGCAGCTTTATCTCTATCTCCTTGATAGATTCATGCGTAAAATCGCACTCAACTTCATTTTTTTCTTCTACAACATCCAGTACATGCTGAAGCCTCGTAAGCTGGGAACGCAAATGGCTGGCTACAAAAATCCTTTCGTCCATTGACATTGCCTGCGCATTCATTTCTCACCTCCTTTCATTTGCATAGACAATTATAAAAGAAGGCTATTAAATGCGCTTCAAGGATAAGTAAAATGTTTGTAAAGTTTTTTGGGTGGATTTAATGAGTATTTGGAAGAGTAAACCAAAACTTAGAACCAAGGCCTTCTACGCTTTCCACGCCTACATTGCCGCCGTGCAATTCGACAATGTGCTTTACTATGGAAAGTCCGAGGCCCGTTCCGCCAAGATCGCGCGAGCGCGCTTTATCTACCCGGTAGAAACGTTCAAAAATGCGGGGGATATCTTTTTCAGGGATGCCAACACCGGAATCTTCTACGATAATTTTAATTTTATCGCCTTCCTGCTGACTGTAGATTCTAATAGCACCTTTCTCTCTGTTGAATTTTATGGCATTATCAATAAGATTTGTAAATACCCCTTCTATCTTGTCTTTATCCGCATTTATTAAACTGTTTGCTGGTATTTCATTCTTAATATCTACATTTCTTTTCTTTAATTGTTCTTTGAAACCCATAATAACCTTTTCAACTTGCTGCCGCAGGTTAAAAATGTCTTTTTCCAGCAAGATTTCTTTGGATTCCAGATGCGAAAGAGAAAGAAGGTCATCAACCAATTTATTAAGGCGTTCCCCATGTTCCTGGATTATCTTTAAAAAATGGCGGTTATTCTCTTTGTCCTCTAAAGCCCCTTCTAGAAGCGTCTCTACGAAACCTTTTATAGAAGTAAGCGGGGTCTTTAGCTCATGAGACACATTTGCCACGAAATCACGCCGCATAGTTTCCAACTTCCTTATTTCTGTTATATCGTGAACAACTAAAAGGCAGCCAGAAACTCCCTCTTTCTTAAAAATAGGAGAAGCGTTAATCTGGAAAATCTTCTGTACCGGCCACATAAGAGTTAGTTCGCACGATGTAAATTCGCCTTTTTTTAAAACTTTGCTTATAATATCCGAGATGTCGTTATTACGTATTACTTCTAAGAAAACCTTGCCTTCCAAATCCTTCTTTGGAATATTAAATATCTTCTCGACACTAGAATTAACAGAAACTATGCGGCTGGCCTTATCAACAACTATTATGCCTTCAACCATGCTCTCCAGAATAGCCACAAGATGCTGATTTTTTATTTCAATTTCATGGATCTTGTCCTCCAGGTTTTGAGCCATGCTATTTAAAGTAGAGGCAAGTTCTCCTAATTCATCTTTTGAATCCAGGAATATTTTATGGCTAAAGTCGCCTTTTGAAAAACTGTCGGAAATACGAACGATCTTATGCACTTTCAGAGTCATGTCTCTGGTTAAAAGTAAGCTGGACAAGAAGGCCAGGCCTAATGCAATAAATAAACCTGGTAAAATAGCGTGGAATAAATAAGCGGATCCAAATGAAATTAAAATTATAAATACATAAGAAAATGTTAGTCTGAATATAAAACTATGTTTTTTAATCTTCATCTGGCTCTAATTGGAACCTATAGCCGTAATTTTTAACGGTAACTATGCGCTTTGCTTCGCTTTTTATCTTTTTACGGAGAGTTTGTATATGCACATCCACGGTGCGGGTCTGTATTTCAAGGGCCTGGTCAAAACCCCATATGGTATCTAAGAGATAATCTCTGGACAGGACTCTGCCCTTTGCCTTTATAAGCGTCTTCAGTAACTCAAACTCTTTTGCTGTAAGCTCTATAGGTTTAGCTTTAATAGATACCATGATTTTAGAAAAATCTATTGTTAAATCGCCTATCCTTAATACCTCGGGAAGCTTGTCCTTTTCTTTCATGCGGCGCAATACTGCTTTAATCCTGGCAATTAGCTCTCTTGGGCTAAATGGTTTAGTCATATAATCATCAGCGCCTAATTCCAAACCTACGATTTTATCCGCTTCTTGCGCCTTGGCAGTAAGTATAATTATAGGTATATGAGATGTTTTGGCCTCGTTTTTAATGGCTTTGCAGACATCCAGGCCATCCATCTCAGGGAGCATTAAATCTAAAAGAATAAGGTCCGGATTTTCTTTGCGAGCCATATCCAGGCCATCTTCGCCATTATGGGCTGACAAGGTTTTAAAACCCTCTTTTTTCAGGTTATAGTCAAGCATTTTGACTATATCTTTTTCGTCTTCTATTATTAATATCTTTTCTTTTGACATATTATTATGAGCGTATAAGTATAAGAAGCATCTTGAATTTCTTTACTGCTTTCAAAGCATGCGGTTTATTGGCAGGCATTATAATCATTTCATTCTTTTTTACCAGAAAGGGTTTACCAGAGATAAAAATTTTAGCTTCGCCATCAAGTATATAAACTAAAGCATCAAATGGCGCTGTATGTTCGCTCAGCCCCTCTCCTTTATCAAAAGCAAATATAGTTACAGTCCCTGTTTTTTTATTTACCACTTCTCGGCTTACAATAGAACCATTTTGGTAGGAAACCGTCCCTATTAACTTAAAAACGCGCGCTTTAATATTTTCTATCTTGCTTTGCTTTGTAAAATTCATCTCTAATCCTTTTTAACTATTCTACTTCAAACAAAAACCCTCTGCAATACATTCTATCACAGAAGGCTAGAAAATCAATGGCTCCCCTAATTGTCAATAATTTCTACGTGCGGCATAAGTGAAACTAGAAAAATACTTCCGCCATAATGAGTCTGAGGAGATAAATTGATTTGATCCAAAGAAGTAATCCGCTATGGCCTCTCGTAAACGGGTAAGTTCCTTAAGACGCGCGAAATCCTTAATTCCTTCTATAGTTAATTCCACAAGCTCAAGGGCTCTCTCAGCCGCCAGCTGGCAATATACAGTATTATTCTTAAGCCTCCAATTCAAAGCGCGTTCCACTTCGCTTCCTATATTCGCCATTTGCTCTAAGAATGACAATTGACTCCAACGGCCCGCCGCAAGATTTTTATGCTGATAACTCATCGCTTAATCCTTTCTGCAGCAATTTTAATGATCTTCTTGCGTATTTCTTCATTTTCTATACCGCGGCTTCTATTACCCTGAGATGGGCGCATATTAATCATGGAATCAAATTCAAGAAAATCATCGCTCTGGATTTCCGGATAAAAATTAATACCCCAAATATTTTTCTGTTTTGAACCATCTTCTAAAAGTAATGCTTCCAGGTCCGAATGAAGTTCGGCATCAACTGCAATAAGCTCTCTGTCAACATCAATGACTGCTTTTACCATGTTCCCAAAGGTATCAGCAGCCATCTGCTTAAGCTCATCGAGCGTTAATATCTTTCTTACTATTTGCATACGCTGATTATACCTCAAGCAAAAGCCCTCTGCAAGCATTTTGCTCACAGAGGGCTTATCCGAACCTTACAGCGAATCTCATCTATCGGCTATTATCTTTGCGCTTTGAGAAACACTCTTTGCAATATACCGGACGATCTCCGCTGGGTTTGAAAGGGACTTCGCATTCTTTCTTGCATTCTGAACAAGTCACCTTATGCATTTCCCTGGGACGCCCGCCAAATCCACCACCGCGTTCCTGAAACCCCATACTTCCTCCTTGTTTATTGATAAAGAGGCACATCCCCTTTATCTTTACTTTTACAGGTAATACGCTACGCCTGCCATTTATCCTATTACATTTACTAATTCCGCACTAGGCGGTTTACGCTAAATCATAGCTTAGGATAAATTATACTTCTTTATCTCCACTTATGCAATATAAAGAGTTAATCACGCCAATAACACAGTAGTAAGCATAAGCCAATCCCTACTACATAGAGCCAAAAAGTACTTGTTAAAAAGTAAGGGTACGCCATAAGAGCTATGCCGATAGAAAGCGGCTTGAAACTGCCTTGTTTTTTCCCATAGACAAAGGCAACGAGACCAATCCCGCTAAAAATAAAACCAGCAATAAGGTTAGTAAAAGAAAAACCTGATGCGCCAAACATATCAATTAGCTTTCATAGAAAACATCAGTTAGGGTTTATTCTGCGCAGGTAATTTTTTAATGTCGAAAATGTACAAAAATCCTGCCAAAATTCTTGTCATCTTTCTCTATCCGATGATAAAGTTTTTTTATTCTCGGTTGCTGCAAAAACCGCAAAACATGTTTCTTTAACTGGCCGCTTCCCTTCCCTGGAATAATTTCTATTAAGGAGATTCTTTTTCCCACAGCCTCCTCGACAACCCGGTGAAGCTCTGTTTCAATCGTCTGTCCTCGGTTAAAAATATCATGTAAATCCAGTTTAATTTTTGCCATAGCATGTCTGCTTATTTTATTTGTTGTTTCAATTTATTCTACTTCAAATAAAAACCCATCGCAACATTTTTTATTGCAAGGGGCGTAGTGGATGAGTTTCGCAACTGGTGTCTGTCGGAAGAAGCAATACTGCTTGAGAAAAGCCTGACAAATCTATGCGGTTCCTTGTAAATATGCTTGTCTTTTTGTTTCCGGAAACTTTTCGACCGCATATCTCAACATAGTTCTGGGCATATTCGTGTAGTATTTTTTCAAAAACCTCTCTTCAGAATCTCTGTCCCTCTTACCTACTTCCCGCAACATCCAGCCCACTGCCTTGTGAATTAAGTCATGTGGGTCAGAAATTAGGATTTCCGCTATTTTCAGGGTATCTTTGAAATCATTATTTTCGATAAAATGGAATGTAGATAAAATAGCGATTCTCCTTTCCCATAGAGAATCAGAGCGTGCTAACCTGTAAAGAGGCGTTCTGTCTTTGTCCTTGAGAAAATCCCCAATAATATGTTTTGCCGTAGCATCCACAAGGTCCCAATTATTTATGTATTCGGAATGATTCAAGTATGCTTTATATATTTTTTCTTTCTCTGATAAATCTACTTTACGGTATTTCAGAATGAGAATAAGCAAAGACAATAATCGCTCTTCGTGAATGCGCGATTTTAGCAGCCTTAAGGTTTCATTCAATGCCAAGCATTGATACTGTTCGGCCAAAGTCCTTAAAATTGGAACTTTTATTCCAATAAAAATATCCCCTTCTGCATATTCTCCTGGCCCAGTTTTAAAGAACCGTTGCAATATTTTAGCTTTTCTTCTATCGCTGTGTTTTTGTAACTCAGACTTTAATTTTGTTAGGCTCATATCCAATCCTCATAATCGAGACTATTTTACCAAAAACAAAACCCTACGCAACTATTTTACTCGCATAGGGTTATGTTTTAGTAGCTCCGCTAAGCTGTATATGCTGTAACTTTATCTCTTAACGCAAGCAAGCCTATTATATAGAACATAACGCAGAATATCAAACAAAAAATGCCGACTGGCGGTTATTTTTTGTTTGATGCCGCAAAGACTTTTGCGGCGCAAGAAAATTGGAAAATAAGAGATAAAAGCTTACAGGATGTCCATCCCGGAAAGGTGGACATAAGAGGTTATTTTTGTAACTTGTCTGCGCGATTTACTAAATTACTCTGTAAATGAGTAACAAGCATGGCCAAAAATATCGATACCCCGAAATAATAAATGCCTCTTTCAGCCTTAGCGCTTGCCAGCGCGCCCAATTTTACAGACACAATAATAACAGCCGTCACAAAGACATCCAGCATTGACCACTTCCCCAGAAAGCCCAGGCCGTAGAGAAGCCATTTTCTCTGGTTATCCCTTAATCTTACGTACCAAATCACAAAGAGTGTCGTCAATTTTACGATAGGAAGAATGACAGAAAAAAAGAAAATAATAACCGCAAGAAAATAATACTTATCCTTCCAGAGATTCATTATCCCGGATATTATAGAAAAAGTATTTTTCGCCCATAATTTGCGTACGGTAAGGACAGGTAGGTGGAGGCCGATAAAAAGCAACGTGGCTGAAGCTATGATCAATATTAATATATCGATCCGATTGGGGTAAAGCTGCTGCAATGTTTTTTTAAGGTCAATTTTCATTAAAATACCTCGCCTCACAATATATCTGAATTCTCTATCAACTCAATAAGCTTGGGATAAACCACTGCAGTCTTCTCATAAGGCTGCTCGGGGTCGATCAGATCGTGAAACACATCCAAGCTTCTATCAAACTGAAAGCGTGTAATCTTAACGCCACCGTGCCTCTGCCATTCGTCTACGACCCGATCGAGATTCTTCTCATTGACCGTATCATCCAGCGCGCTTGTGATAACAACGATGGCCTGAGCTTTTGGCGCAACGCTCCTGGCTTCTTTCATAACTGACCAGCCAAGGCGCATGATCTGAGCCACCCCTCTGGTCGAAAACCGGTAATAGGAAGACGTTGGCCCTATGAGCGCTGTCTTTCCCTCTCTATCCCACCACACGAACATATTGGGCAAAATACATGAGAGGTTGATGAGCGGTCTGAAAAAACCTGTTGGCAGCCCTTTCCACCCCCAAAATGGAGCGATGATAACAGCTTTATCAGCGTCGCTTCTGTTTTGCGCGACCCAACCAGCCATGTTCGCGCCCATGGAAAAACCAACAACCGCAATATGCTTACCCAATCCCCGGGCAATATCCACGGATTCGTCGCACAATTGGGCCATCTCCAGAGCAGTAAGTCTTACGAGGTCTTTGGTCATCCGGTCCTTAAAACCATGGTGAGGGATCCGGGGGATCAGAACGTTATATCCTTTTTTATGAAAGATCCTTCCCAGCGCTTCAAATTGCCTGGGACTGTTGGTGTTCCCATGGAAGAACACGATTGTCTTCTGCGTTTTCTCGCTGTGTGCCAAGAAAATAAGGCGCCCGTCAGGGGAAACATCTTCCCCATCGAGCCTGCGTAAATCATTAATACGCTTGACGCTTTCCTGATAACTTCGGGATGGATTAACTTTTGAAACAAGATGGTGAGTATGGACTGGTTTTACAAAAATAAAACCAACAACGAAGAACAAAATTATTAACAAAACAGCTCCGAAGAACTTAATGATGAAAAATAGCAACATCAATGCCAATCTCCTTTAAGAGGAGTGACTACATACTATGGTAAACCCGAGCAGTTCCTCCACCATTGATACAAGCAAAGAAGATTGTTTGGAGATGGCGCCGATTGCTTCTTTTTGCTCCTCATTAAGAGCGCCATATAATCCATCCTGAAACAATGCTATTTTTCCGCTAATCACTCCCAACGGTGTACGCAATTTATGCGAAATAAGAGTTAAGGTATCCTGTTTTAGGAGTTCCTCAGTGCGGCTTGCAGTAACATCACGCAAAATAAAAACAACGCTTAATAGCTCTCCAGCGGAATTTTTTATCAAATCCAAATTTGCCTCTAAATATAATGCCTCTGTTGTTTCTGTTTTTTCGCCTACAATATCAAATGTTTTATGCGCAACCGTTAAATCCATAAGAGCTTCTTTATTTATAGATACAGAATAATTCTTGAATAGCCTTTCTACCAAATTAATATTCGCCGGATCAACAATATTTAAGTACTTTAAAATCGCCTCATTGCTGTCTTTAATTAGATAATCTGGGCCACAGATAGCAATGCCATCGCTTATTTTATCAACCACTGCCTTAAATTTCTCCTTTTCATCTAACTGCCGGAGATAATAACTTATCTTGAGTATAGACTTAACTCTTGCTAATAATTCAATCTTATCAACGGGCTTGGAAATAAAATCATCGCATCCTGCCTCAAGGGCTTTTACCTTGTCTTCGGTCTCCTTAAGTACAGTTACCATCACCACCGGAATAAGCCGCGTCTTTTCATCGGCACGCAATTTCTCCAGCAATTCTAAGCCGGACATCTTGGGCATCATTATGTCCAGCAGAATCAGATCGATTTGATTACCGGAAAGTTTTTCCAGCGCTTCTTCACCGCTTGCCGCCCTGATAATTTCATAACCCTGCCCAACAAGATACGCTTCGAGAAGTTCAATGTTTTGAATCTGGTCATCAACAACTAAAATTACTGGTTTGCCTTTCATCATCTATCTCCCTTAATAAATTGACTGATTTCTGTTACAAAGGTGCGTGTATTTATCGGCTTGCCTATGAACCCGCTGTTAGTTATAGGTTTTATCTCTTCTCTGCCTTCTGCCAGTACGGAAGCAGTCACAAAAACTATTGGGATCTCGCTCATCTCTTTGTCTTGACGCAATATCCTGGCGGCTTCGCTGCCGCGCATATCTGGAAGCCGCACATCCATAATAATAATATCCGGTTTTTCTTTTCTGGCTATGGCAATTCCAACAGTAGCATTTTCAGCTTCGAACACTTCAAAACCAGCAACTTCTAAAAGATCTTTTTCCAACAAAAGATTATTGGCATTATCGTCGATAACTAAGGCTTTTTTATTCATCTCACACCACCTTCCTGGGTATAATAGGCAGAGTAAACCGGACCAAGGTGCCTCTGTTTAGCCCATCTGACTCTACAGAAAACTTCCCGCCATGTAACTCAACCAGCTTTTTAGAAAGCGGCAAACCGAGTCCGGTCCCCTCAGTTACCCGGGAATATGGAGTATCGACACGAAAAAAACCTTCAAATATTTTCCCCATGTTTTCAGATGCGATACCGACCCCCGTATCCCAGACCACTATTTCTATCTCGGAATCAGCCTTTTTCGCACGCATGCCGATTTTACCACCCTCTGGGGTAAATTTAACCGCGTTTGAAAGCAGGTTATAAAGTATCTCTTTTACCTTGAGCTCATCCCCTTCAATATTCGGTAGATCTTCGGCTATTTCCAGCGACATTTCAATCTTCTTTTTGCTGACCATATCCGCTACCAGCAGTGAAATCTCGTTTAGCAGGCTTTTCATAGGTAAGCCGGATAATACCAGCTTCATCTTTCCGGCTTCAACTTTTGCCATATCAAGNNAAGAGAAGGTGCTTTCCGCTGGTCAAAACATAATCAACATATTTTTTCTGCTTCTCATTAAGCGATCCGAAAGTCTCGTCATATAATATCTCAGAAAAACCGTTAATGGAATTAAGCGGGGTTCTGAGCTCATGCGACATGTTGGCCAGGAATTCGGATTTTGCCCGGGTGGTACGTTTTAACTCGACGGCCAACTCCTGTAACTCTTTATGGGCTTTTTCCAGGCCATTTTCTATCTCCTTACGCTCGGTGATATCCTCGATAGCCAGGAGGATAATCCGCTCTTTACCCGTTCCTCGTTCAATTTGCCTGGCATTCAAAAG
>DNHS01000028.1 GCA_003485765.1 Candidatus Omnitrophota bacterium
GCCTGCGGAAAGTTCAGGTTCTTTGACAAAGACCTCGGGAGTATTGGAGGTATCCCCCGCCTGCTCGATATAGGCCAGTGCAATGACGCTTATTCTGCGATAAAGATTGCAGAAGCGCTGGCAGGCGCTTTTAAAACAGACGTTAACGGTTTGCCTTTAACGCTGGTTCTATCATGGTTCGAACAGAAAGCAGTTGCGATTCTTTTGAGCTTGCTATCTCTTAATATTAAAGGTATGTACATAGGGCCTACGCCCCCTGCATTTCTCTCAAAGAATGTTTTCAGCGTGCTTCATGAGAAATTTGATTTAAGGCTGATCAGTAATCCAAAAGACGACCTTGATAAGATATTGAGAAAGTGAAGCTCCGCGGCTTTACAGCCGTAGCATCTTTTATTACGGGATTCACTTGAGCGAATCCCGAGCCCAGATTTATCGGGGCGAGGGATAAGAAGCCGAGGTAGTGTATGCTTAGTAATTGCCCTGGTTCCCAGAAATTTAAACAGCCTCAGCCGGAAAATATAAAATGCTTGTCGTGCGGCGAGGAAATAGAGATATGGACGGATGAGATCCAGACGGTATGCCCAAAATGCAAGAATATTGTAATGCGCGAACAGGAAGCGAGTTGCCTTGACTGGTGCAAATATGCGCAGGAATGCGTAGGAGAGCAGGTTTATAATAATTATATAAAGAATAAGTCTGCGACACTAAAGGATATGCTTATAAAAGAATTAGAGAGTTATTTCGGAGAAGATGCTAAAAGGATAAATCACGCTAAAAAAGTTATGCATTTTGCAGAGGAGTTATTGAAATTAGAAAACTCAGACTGGCATATTGTGATTCCCGCAAGCATCCTGCATGATGTGGGCATAAAGATTAGCGAACAGAAATATGGCTCATCAGCAGGTCATTATCAGGAAAAAGAAGGGCCGGCTGTTGCCAGAAAAATTCTTCTGAAGATAGGGTTTAAAAATAAGGACATAGATGAGATATGCGAGATAATCAGATACCATCATTCACCGGGCAGGATTAATACAAAGAATTTTAAAGCGTTGTATGATGCGGATCTCTTGGTTAATTTGAAAGACGAAGTGGACGTAAAGGACAAGGCTAAATTAGAAAAGATAATTAATAAAGCATTTCTTACAGATGCAGGTAAGCAGATCGCAAAAAATACATATCTGCCTGATTAATAGAAACCAGTTGCAATATNNGGCCAGATAGCGAATACTGTTTTTCAGATAACGAGCGAACCCGTAACTATAGCTATAAGCATTAATAAGAAAAACCTCACGCATGAATATATTGAATCAGCTAGGAGATTCAGCGTATCTATGCTTTCGGAGGATACACCTTTAAGTTTTATAGGCAAATTCGGATTTAAATCAGGCAGAGTAGAAGATAAATTCAAAGATACAAAATTTATAAAGTTAGATTCGCTTTGTCCTGTGGCGCTGGATAATGCGCTCTGTTACTTTGAGGCAAAAGTCATGAATCAGCTTGATTGCGGCACTCATACGCTTTTTCTTGGCCAAGTGACTGATTCAAAGATTCTAAAGGTTGGGAAGCCCATGACGTATGATTATTATCATCAGGTAAAACGCGGCGCAACGCCTGAGACAGCGCCTACCTTTATTAAAAAAGAAGTTGTTTAAGCTGAAGGAGAAGTTATGCAAAAATATAAATGCACAGTATGTGGTTATATATATGATCCGGCTATAGGCGATCCTGATGGAGGCATACAGCCTGGCACTGCGTTTGAAGACATTCCTGATTCATGGGTTTGCCCTGTGTGTGGGGCGAAAAAAACCGAATTTGTGAAAGAAGAGTAGCCATATGAAACCACTGGAAATTAAAAAAGGCATATATTGGGTTGGAGCTATTGACTGGGACCTTAGGAATTTTCACGGGTATTCTACGCAGCTTGGATCTACGTATAATGCGTATTTAATAATAGACAAAAAAATTACCTTGGTAGATACAGTCAAACATTATATGTTTGAAGAGATGCTGGAGAGGGTAAAAAAGTTAATAGACCCATCCAAAATAGACTATGTTATATCAAACCATACAGAGATGGACCATTCAGGTTCTATTCCTGAGATTATGGATATAGCAAAAAATGCGGTTATTATCTGTTCTCCTAATGGTGAAAAAGGCCTTAAGAAGCATTTTAAAAAGGATTGGAAATTTAAGGTTGTCAACACAGGCGATTCTATTAATATAGGTAAGAGAAATCTGAATTTTGTATTAATGCAGATGGTCCACTGGCCTGATTCAATGGCTGCTTATATTCCGGAAGATAAGTTGCTTTTACCGAATGATGCATTTGGCCAGCATATTGCGTCTTGCGAGCGATTTGATGATGAATACGGATGGGACAGGGTGCAAACCGAGGCAGCGAAGTATTATGCAAACATTGTGCTGCCATTCGGCGCTCAGGTAAATAAAGCGATAGAGGCTATTTCAGGCCTGGATATGGATATGATAGCGCCAAGTCATGGGCTTATATGGAGAAGCCATATAAAGGATATAATAGCTCTTTATAAGAAATGGGCAAATAATGTATGCGAAAAAAAGGCTGTTATTGTGTATGATACTATGTGGCATAGCACTGAGAAGATGGCATATGCCATAAAAGATGTTTTTGAAGAAAAAAACATACCGTGTGAAATAAGGAATCTGCAGGCCAGCCATATATCTGATGTAGTGGCTTCTATTCTGGAGGCAAAATATATATGCATTGGGTCGTCTACATTAAATAACGGTATGCTTCCTACGGTATCGGCATTTCTCACTTATATAAAAGGCCTTGCTCCTAAAAATAGAATTGGGATTGCATTCGGGTCTTATGGGTGGGGAGGCCAGAGCGTGAGCGATATAGAGAATATTCTGGAACAAGCTAAATTTGAATTGCCTATAAAAGGATTAAAGGCGCAATGGGTGCCTGATGAGGCAGAGTTAAATGAGTTAAAAAATAAGATAGGAGGGATAATAAAATGAAACTAAAAGGCAGTCAGACAGAAAAGAATTTGTTAGCAGCTTTTGCTGGAGAATCGCAGGCAAGAAATCGTTATACATATTTTTCTAGCGTAGCTAAAAAAGCAGGATATGAACAAATCGCAGCAATATTTTTGGAAACAGCGGATAATGAAAAGGAGCACGCCAAGAGATTTTTCAGATTTTTAGAAGGCGGAGATGTGGAGATAATAGCAGCTTATCCTGCAGGGGTAATAGGGGATACTGCGGCAAATCTTAAAGCTGGCGCAGATGGAGAACATTTTGAATGGACAAAGCTTTATAAGGGTTTTGAAGATGTTGCGCGCAAAGAAGGTCTTGCGGAGATTGCAGATCAATTTAAAGAAATAGCAATGGTTGAAATAGAGCATGAAAAAAGATATCGTAAACTTTTGAAGAATATCGAAGAAAACTCTGTATTCAAGAGGGAAAAGGTTGTTAAGTGGAAATGCCGCAATTGTGGCCGTGTCTATGAGGGTGTGGAAGCGCCTGATAAGTGTCCTACATGCGCTCATCCTCAGGCATATTACGAACTGATCGCAGAGAATTATTAATCATGAAAGTTTTAGGCATAAATGGAAGTCCAAGGATAGGCGGAAATACAGATACCCTTCTGGATAAGGTCCTTCAGGGCGCAAGAAGTAAAGGCGCTGATACAGAGAAGATCGTCCTAAATGAACTGAAATTCGTTCCTTGCCAGGAATGCGAAAAAATGGCTGACGACGGCGGATGTCTGGTGAAAGACGGCATGCAGCCGGTGTATAAGAAAATAAAGGAGGCTGACGCTATTGTATTTGCCTCTCCTGTATTTTTCGGCAGCCTCAGCGCTCAGTCCAAGATGATGATAGACAGGTTTCAGTGCGCCTGGCGCGCAAAGTATATATTGAAAAAAGACGCCGGCTATAAAAAAATACCAGGAGCATTTATTTCTGTAGAAGGTTCTAATCGGAAGGATTTTTTTGAAAACGCCAAATCGATAGTGAAAAATTTTTTCGCCACTGTGAATGTCCAATACAAAAAAGAGCTTTTCTGTTCAGGCATAGACGAAAAAGGGAGCATATTGAAACACGCGGGTTGTTTAAAAAAGGCATTTGACATAGGGGTAAAAATAGTTTAGGAGACGCTATGGGGAATATATTTTCTGGAAGCGAGATAGTTGAAATGGCTGTTGAGATAGAAAAAAATGGCAGAGATTTTTACAATAAAGTGTCAGAATCTTTAAAAGATGAAAATATAGGGCGTATTTTTAAATACTTAGCAGGTCAGGAGGAAAAGCATGTAAAGGTATTTAAGAATATGCTTTCAACAGTTAAGAAATATGAGCCTAGTGAAGCGTATACAGATGAGTACTTCAGTTACATGAAAGCTTTGTCAGAAGAGCATGTTTTTACAAAAAAGAATAAAGGAAAAGTGATTGCAGATACTGTTAAGGATGGGAGAAAGGCAGTGGAGCTTGGATTGGGTTTTGAAAGGGATTCCATATTATTTTATCACGAGATGAAAAATTTTGTGCTGGAATCAGAGCATAATATAATAAACGGTTTGATAAAAGAGGAACAAATGCATCTTAAAAAACTTTCATTGCTAAGAAGGAGATGTTATGCCTAATGTTAAGGTGTATTCTACATCTACATGTTCATATTGCGTAATGGTAAAGGATTTTTTAAAGAAAAATAATATCCAGTTTCAGAATATAGACGTAGGCATAAATCCAAAAGCCAGCCAGGAAATGATAGATAAATCAGGCCAGATGGGCGTGCCTGTTTTGGATATAGACGGCCAGATAATAGTGGGTTTTGATAAGGATGCAATATCCGGAGCCCTTGGGATATGAAAGAATTAAAAGAGCATTATAAAAAGAACAAAGAGTTAATTAGAAACAGGCTTAAGGATTTCGAGGATAGTTATAAAAAAAGCGACAAGCATATTTTTTCAGA
The DNA here is from genome assembly GCA_003485765.1 of Candidatus Omnitrophota bacterium. Lineage (GTDB taxonomy): Bacteria > Omnitrophota > Gorgyraeia > Gorgyraeales > Gorgyraeaceae > UBA10183. The sequence continues at coordinate 4,953 of DNHS01000028.1, forward strand.
GCTTTGTTTTTGCATATTGACTCCCCAGGCAGAGGCAGTTGAGTGCGATAAAGCTATAAAAAAATTGAAAAGCACAGGCCTGCTTTATAACGGCAATCCAAAAGCCATAAGTCCGTACCTGAAGGCCGCCAGGTTTTTGAATAGGAAAGCAGAATTTATTGTTGGCGCCAGGGGATTATTCAAAAAGAACGGTTGTTTTTCTATAAAGCCTTACATAGATGGAAAAGATATATTCAGAACCAGAGAGTGGTTTGTTGAAAATATAAAAGGAATAGGCTATAAAGAGGCCAGTCATTTTTTAAGAAATATAGGTTTTGGGAAAGACCTCGCAATACTTGATGTGCATATACTCAAGAATCTGAAAGATTATGGGGTAATAAATAAGATTTCGAAATCATTGACTAAAAATGAGTATATCAAAACAGAAAGCAAGTTAAGGGATTTTTGTAAAAAAATTAATATTCCGATGGATGAGTTGGATCTTTTATTCTGGTCCAAGGAAACTGGGTTTATATTTAAATAAAAGGAGGGCGCTTATGAAGGTCACTATTCATTATATGTTAAGGCCTGTGGCTCATTGCAAAGAGGGTTGCAGTCTTAGCTCCCGGGCACGAGCTTAAACTGCCCAGCTTTAAAGAAAGCCTTCTTAATTTACTTGCCAGTTTTAAACCTGTTTGATAAAATTATCAGCTATGGATACTGGACTAATAACTTTATATATTACCGCAGCGACAATAGGTTTTGTGCATGTTGTTTTTGGGCCTGATCACTATATCCCTTTTATTGTGATGAGTAGGGCAAGGAATTGGTCTTTAGTAAAAACAGCTATCCTGACACTTCTATGTGGCCTCGGGCATATCATGAGTTCTGTTGTTATTGGATTTATAGGGATTATTTTAGGGATAAATGTGATGAAATTAAAGGCATTGGAGTCATTCAGGGGGGATATTGCAGGATGGCTATTGATTATATTTGGGTTTACTTATCTTGTCTGGGGGTTGCATAAGGCATTAAAGAATAAGCCTCATAGACATTCACATGGTCATATAGATTATGAGATTCATTCTCATGATCATTCTCATAGTCATGATCATGTCCATGTTCATGACGAAGGAACTAAGGTTAGTGTAACGCCGTGGGTGTTATTTACAATATTTGTATTTGGCCCATGTGAACCTTTGATACCAATTCTGATGTACCCTGCAGCAAAAAATAACGCCCAAGGAGTATTATGGGTAACAGTGATATTCGGAGCGGCAACAATTATCACTATGTTTAGCATAGTGATGATCTCGTTTTTTGGTATCAAGTTTATTCCATTGGGGAGATTTGAACGTTATACGCATGCTTTAGCAGGCGGGAGTATATTTCTTTGCGGATTAGCGGTTCAGTTTCTTGGTTTATAGTTTTAGTAGCCCAGATTTTTCAAGGCAAAAGGGTCTTTTCTCCAGTTTTTGTAAACCTTAACCCATAGATCCAGGAAGACTTTTTTCTGTAGGAAATTTTCTATGTCTTTTCTAGTAATCTCGCCTATTTTTTTAAGCGTCTTGCCGCCATCGCCTATAATAATGCCTTTCTGGCTTTCCTTTTCGCAATATATATTAGCTTTTATATAGATGATGTTGTTATTTTCTCTGTCTTTTCTTTCTTCCATTTCTTCTACAGTCACCGCTATGGAATGAGGTACTTCCTGATAAGTTATTTCCAGGATTTTTTCTCTAATAAGTTCCTGTACTATAAACCGCTCATTTTTATCAGTTAGCTGGTCATCTGGAAAAAACGGAAAACCCTCAGGCAGGTATTCTAGTATTTTTTTAAATACAAGGTCTGTGCCATCTTTTTTTAAAGCTGATATAGGTATTATTTCCTTGAAATTAAATTTGTGGGCTTTTTCAATAATAGGCAGGATATGGCGTCTATCAATTCCATCTATTTTATTTATGATGAGGATATTTAATTTTACTGGCATGAGATTGAATATTTCTATATCCTCTTTTGTTATGCCGCTGTGGGCATCTATAAGGACAAGATTTAAATCTGTTTCCATAAGAGAGGATTGCGCCTTGCGGACCATTAATTTTCCGAGCAGATTTTTCGGCCTGTGTATGCCAGGTGTGTCTACAAATACTACCTGGAAGTCTTCACCTGATAGTATGCCCTGGATATTGTCACGGGTTGTTTCTGGTTTTTCAGATACAATGCAAACCTTTTCTTTTACCATGACATTTAAAAGCGTAGACTTTCCTACGTTCGGCCTTCCGATTATCGCTACCTTGCCAGCTTTAAACATTAAGTATATTATATACGAATTTATTATTTTATTCCATTTGCAAATTAAATATGTTATCTTATATTTAAAAATAGGGAGAGAGATTATGAAGCCGTTTTATTTTGCGATACTGGCAGCGATTGTATGGGGGATAGCGCCTATAATGGAAAAGATAGGGCTTAAGAATATAGAACCGTTGTCTGGCGTTATAGTGCGTTCATCCGGGATTATCATAGGAGCTATTATCCTGGCAATTTTTAATAATAATATATTTAAATCAGCATTAAAAGCTGATCCAAAAACAATATTCTTTTTATTTCTTGGGGGAATTCTTGCCAGCATCCTTGGACAGATATTTTTCTATAATGCTCTTAAACATGGAGAAGTATCTAAAATGGTGCCCATTGCTGCTACCTACCCGTTAGTTTCTTTTCTGTTGGGCCTTTTGTTTTTCGGAGAGAGTTTTACTATTCTCAAGGGATTAGGGATAGGTTTTGTAATACTGGGCGTGTTTTTGCTGAGATGANNTCAAAATAGCAATAGGCCAGATAAATAGTATAGTAGGGGATCTGGAAAGCAATTCCAATAAGATATTATCCTGCATAAAAGAGGCAGCTTCCAAGGATATCGATTTAATCGTATTTCCAGAGCTCAGTATAACAGGTTATCCGCCTGAGGACCTGCTTTTAAAGCCGCATTTCATAAAAGAGAATATAAGGTATTTAAATAAAATATCCAAGGAAATAGGCGATTTGGTTGCAATAGTAGGATTTGTGGATGAGAAAAAAGGAGATATTTATAATAGCGCTGCGGTTATGCGTAATAAAAAAATAACTTATATATACCATAAGATACATCTGCCTAATTATGGCGTTTTCGATGAGAAAAGATATTTTAAGCCGGGCGCTGATAATAAATTGATAAAGATAAAAGATTTGTTTTTTAGTGTAAATATATGTGAAGATATATGGGCAGATGGCAGAGAGCGGATGGCAGAGAGGGTTTTAAAAAAAGCAGATTTTCTGGTCAATGTATCCGCTTCGCCGTATCATATTGGCAAGATTGAAGAGCGTAAGAGAATAATTGGGACCAAGGCAAAGAGATTCGGAATCCCTATAGTTTATTGTAATCTTGTCGGAGGCCAGGATGAACTGGTGTTTGACGGGAGAAGCGCTTTATTTGGAAAAGACGGATCGATTATTGTGGAAGCAAAGGCTTTCGAAGAAGATTTGTTAATATTCGATTTAGGCGCAGGGAAGAAAGCAAAGAGAGCAATGCCAAGGGTTAATCCTGTCTCAAGAGAAGAGGAGATATATTCTGCTCTTGTATTGGGCGCAAAAGATTATGCGCTTAAGAATAATTTTAGCAAAGTTGCTCTAGGCTTAAGCGGAGGAATAGATTCAGCGCTGGTGGCATGCATTGCCAAAGACGGCCTTGGCAGAGGAAATGTCCTTGCGCTCAGCATGCCATCCAGATATTCTTCGGTCGAGACGCAAAAAGACGCAAGTCTAATAGCCGGGAATCTGGGTATAAAGTTTCGCGAGATACCAATAAATAATATATTCAGCTCTTATTTAGATACACTGAACCTGCATTTTAAAGGCGTAGGGCCAAATATAACAGAAGAAAATATCCAGGCCAGGATACGGGGCAATATACTCATGGCGTTTTCTAATAAATTCGGATACCTGGTGTTTAATACAGGCAATAAGAGCGAGACGAGCGCTGGCTACTGTACTCTTTACGGAGATATGGCAGGCGGGTTCAGCGTGATAAAAGATGTGCCCAAGAGGCTTGTCTATGAACTTGCAGAATATAGAAATAAAAAAGAAGGAAAAGATATTATACCTAAGAGCGTTTTAAAAAGGGCTCCTACTGCTGAATTAAGGCCGAATCAAAAAGACCAGGATACTCTGCCGCCTTACGATTTTTTAGACAGGGTTATAGGCCTCTATGTTGAGCAAAATAAAGGGTTTAGCGATATAATAAAAGAAGTGGGCCATAAAGATATTGTGAAAAAGGTGCTGAATATGATAGACTCTAGCGAATACAAGAGGCGCCAGGCTCCTCCAGGCGTAAAGATCACGCCTATGGCATTCGGAAAAGACAGGCGCATGCCTATAACAAATAAATTTACACCTAGTTGATTTTTAGTATATACTATATATTATAGCGATGACAAAGTTGACCAGCGAAGGAATATTTATAGAAGTAGTTGCCAGGGTGAACAGGCTGCTTATTCTTTTAGGGATATTTTTCTTCATATATTTCCTGCTTAATACAAAGGTCAATGTATATTTACTTTTACTAGCGCTTTTGAACCTGGCATTTAGCTTGCTTTCCTATAAGCATTTACTTATAACTACTAGGCTTGCTGATGAACTCGAGCGTGCGCAAGCGTCTCTAGGAAATATTAGTAAAGAAATTCGAGAGATGCATCAAGGTTAAATGTTCAGAAAAAGCCTAGTTTTTATATCCATTATATTTTTAAGCGCAAATCTTTTTGCAAAAGAAGTTATTCATATTACTGCATATTCTGCAGTGCTTATGAATACCTGGAATAAAAAGGTTATCTATTCCAAAAATCCTCATGTCAAGCTTGCGCCTGCCTCTACTACAAAGATAATGACAGCCCTTGTGGTTTTGAAAAAATCAGAGCTTAATAAAAATGTAAATGTATCAAGGTGCGCAACGCGCATGCCTCCCAGCAAAGTGGATATTAAAAAAGGCGAGATTTATTCAACGGAGGATATGCTCAAGGCGGCGCTGCTCAATTCCGGCAATGATGCCAGCGTAGCTCTAGCTGAAAGCGTGGCTGGCACAGAAAAGGATTTTGTAAAGATGATGAATGACATGGCTAGGAAAATCGGATGCCGCAATACAAATTTCAAAACTTCTAACGGGTTGCCGGCAAAAGGACAGTATTCTACGACGTATGATCTGGCATTGATAATGCGCGAGGCGGTAAAAGACAAAAGGCTTCTGGATATACTTCAGATAAAGGAAACGGAGATAATAGAATTAACCAGCGGCAGACGTATAAAATTAAAAAATCATAATAAGAGCTTGTGGAAGAATGCATCTTATCTAATGCTTGGGAAAACAGGATACACCATAAGGGCAAAACAGTGTTTTGTGGGCTATATTAGTTACGATAAAAGGCACAATTTAATAGTGGTGATACTGAAGGGTAAAAAATTATGGCCTGACCTGAAAGAACTGGCAGAGAAAGGCAGGAAATTATTTTGAAAACAAAATTCCGCCCAAGGAACCTGTGGCTTCAGCTAGTGTGGGCTTCATTTTCCGCTATAATTTTAGCTGTGGCGTGCTCAGAGAATTCTTATGCTGCGCCTTGCTATGGGACGTATATGCCTAAGGAAAAACAATGGATATTGGGGTTACAGGGAAATTTTCTTATAGATAGAAACCTAAAAGATAGCCAGGGCTCTACTGGCGGCAATAGATATTTTTTAACAGTTTCCTATGGTGTATTTAATTGGATATGTTTTGATGGGAAAATAGGAGCAGGAGATGTAGTTTGGCATAATCCCAATCCCGGTAATCTAAATTATAATACGGGTTTTGCAGGAGCGTATGGCTTTAGGATAAAAGGTTATGAAAATAAAAATCTAGGCATAAAGACCGTTGCGGGTTTTCAGCATATAAGCGTTCATCCGCGTACTACCTCTCCCATAAACGATAAGCATAGGGTTATTATAGATGACTGGCAGGGTTCGGTATTAATTTCAAAGGATATGGGGAATTTTACGCCTTATCTAGGCGCGAGATATGGAACAGTAGATTTTATAAAATGGGTTAATGAACATGATAGGAAGCGCATTAAATCTGAAAAAATTACAGGCGCTGTAATTGGCGTAGATTATCTAATTAAAGAAAATACAAGGTTGAACATAGAATGTGATTTCATTGATGGGGAAGAGCTTAGTATAGGCCTGAGCAGGGATTTTTAATATGGTTATTTTTTTGACTTACGAAGTCACCGTACAGCTGCTTCGTAAGTCAGGATTGAAGTAAATGCGTTTTTAAGATAATGTATCTTAGGTTTTTTGAATTTTTTTCTTATATAGTCTTTAGCTTTCTTGGTGTTTTCAAAAAATAAAAACGGAAGGCCTTTATTTTTATAAAGATAAGCGTTTTTTGATATAAATCCTAGATTCGCTTTCTTGAGCGCTTTTGCAACCATATAAGCCCTGTGTTCTCCAGCAAGACATCCTCCTTTTTTAATCTCATTTATCAGCTTATCAGGACTTTTCATTTCCAGAGTTTTTTTCATAAAGCGTTTTTCGCCAAGGCCTTTTCCAAAACCTTCTTCTAAATTAGCTTTTACAAGTATAAAGGAATTATTTTTTATAACAGGATTTTTTGTATTTGCCACATAATTAAACGCGCGCGATGCCTGGTATATATTTACACCCTTTGAACGAGGTATATCGCATATTATTATGTCCATGTGTTTGTTTAATTTTTTTTCAAATATTTTCCCGGAATAATCAACCGCTTTTTTAAAACACAGCTCTGGTTTTCCTTCAAATACTTTTAATATTTTCCCAAATTTGTTATTTACTATATTTATAGAATATTTGACTGGGAGAAGAGAGGCTGTTTCCTGTATGAAATACTGGAAAGGGTTATTTTTTATAGAACATATCCTTGTATCAGGATGGTCCAGGAATCTTGGATGGTGCGTTGCGTTTATTGTTTTTTCTCCGGCCAGGCCTATTGAGAGGACTTTTACTCCTCCGCTGTAACCGGCATAAAGATGGGGTTCTACTACGCCTATGGTTATTATGGAATCAGCGTTTTTTAGTTTTTTATCCAGGTATATAGGGACATTTCTTTTTGACCGTCCGGCATAAAAAACATTTTTATAATCATGGGAAGATATTTTGACTGTCTTTGCGATATTGCCAAGATTGTCTTTTATCTCTTTTTTTGTAGGATGCCTGTGGAGCCCTGTCCCGATAAGTATTTCCATGTCTTTATAAGCTGTACCTTTTTTATTAAGTTTAGTCAAAAGACCCGGCAATATCTTTTTTAAATGGGCTTCGCGCGTAAAATCAGGCACAGCTATGATAGTTTTCATTTTAGAAGTTCCTTGGGNNTGTTTTAAATTAGCCTTTCCGTACATTATTTCAAGAAATGGATGTTTTAATTTTCCTATGCCGTGCTCTGCTGAAACAGTCCCGCCTAATTCTACGGCCTTTTTTACAAATTCCATATAGGTAAGCCTGCTTTTTTTAAATTCTTCCTCCGTCTTGGGGAGCATATTTACATGCATATGGCTTTCGCCAATATGTCCGAATACCACATAGTCTATTCCAGAGGAGGCGAGTTTTTCTTTGTAGAATTTCAGCATTTCTTTAAAGCATTTATCTGGCACTGCTATGTCAGTTCCAACCTTCGGCATTTTGTTCTTTTTTACAATCTCATTTACAGCGTCTGGAAGGGCGTGCCTTAGTTCTTTTAGCTTTGCTCTTTCTTTGTCGGAATCAGCAAAGTACGAATCTTCCGTCAGGGCGTTGTGTTTTTCGAGCAGCTTAGTCCATGAGTCTACGATCTCTGACTCAAATTTTTTTTTATAATCCTGCTCAAAATATATAAGGCCTTTTGCGAATTTTGGTATGTTAGGGTATTTTATTCTTAAGAGTGAAAGAGAATTAGCGTCCATGTATTCCAGGGACATTGCCTTGTAGGTTTTCGCGTCTTTTACAAAACTTATCGCGTCATCTTCAGAAGAGAAGAAGCTGAAAAAACTCATTACCTCTTCAGGTTTTTTCCCCAGCGCTATATCAGCCTCAAGTATGAGGCCCAGGGTTCCTTCATGCCCTATGAATAGATCCAATAGGTCCATATGGTTTTTTATATAATAGCCTGCAGCTGTTTTTATTTCAGGCATTGAGTAATCAGGGATTTTGATTTTAATTTCTTTATCTTTTAATCTGAGCGGAAAGATCGTGCCTGTATTTATGAAATAATCTCCGCGTTTTATATTGATAGTATCTCCCGTAGACATAAGGATCTTCAATCTTTTTATATAATTACGCGTGGGGCCGTATTTAAATCCTTTTGCGCCTGAGGCGTTTGTGGATATGGTTCCTCCTAAAAATGCGTTCGGCTCTGTAGGATCAGGGAGATATGTAAGGCCTTTTTTTGAAAGCTCGTTTTCAAGGTCGGAAAGCCTTACTCCTGGCTGGAGGGTCGCTGTAAGGGTTTTATCATTTATTTCTATTATTTTATTCAAGCGTTCTGTAGCAATGACCCATCCGCCGAAAGGTATCCTTGCGCCAGTCACGCCTGTTCCGCCTCCTGATATTGTTACTGGGATTTTTTTAGCGCCTGCCTCAAGCAGGATATCCCTGGCTTCTTTTTCATTTTCAGGCAATATGACCTTGTCTGCATAGCCGCCCAGAAGGCCTGAATAGTCTTCAAAATATCCCTTGATAATATCAGGATCTCTCTTTATAATCATAGATATAATCTACCACATGCAGTAAATAAAGTAAATATGGACAATATTTTAAGCATATTAATAGGGCTTGTGTCAGGGATATCTTCAGGTTTTTTCGGCATAGGAGGGGCTATAATATTAATTCCTAGCCTTGTTTATGTTTTTAAATTTTCTCAGCATCTTGCCCAGGGCACTGCGCTTACGGCACTTCTTTTACCAGTAGGAATTCTAGCTGTAATAAAATATTACAAGTCAGGAGATGTAAATATAAAGGTAGCCTTGTTTATAGCGCTTGGTTTTATCGTAGGTGGTTTTGTAGGCGCAACGCTTGTTCAGGCAGTCCCCAGCCCGATACTTAAAAAAGTATTTGCCGTTATGCTTTTGTGCATTTCTGTATATATGTTAGTGGGTAAATGACAAATATTAAAGAAATAGTAAAGATTTTAAAAAAAGAATACCCTGATGCAAATATAGCGCTTAGATTTAAAGATACCTGGCAGCTTTTAGTTGCCACTATACTTTCAGCGCAGTGCACGGATGTGAGGGTAAATAAAGTAACGCCTGTATTATTTAAAAAATATAAAACTGTATCTGATTTTGCAAAAGCCAGCTTGAAAGAATTTGAAAAGGATATATACTCAACAGGTTTTTACAAGAATAAAGCAAAAGGCATCATAGGTTCGGCGAAGAAAATTTTAAATGAGTTTAACGGTAATGTGCCGGATACTATGGAAGGATTGACAAGTCTTCCGGGCATAGGCAGGAAGACTTCAAATGTTATCCTTTCTTCAGGATTTGGCATAGTAGTTGGAATAGTAGTTGATACGCATGTAATAAGGCTTTCAGGCAGGCTTGGGCTTACGGAAAATAAAGGCCCTGACAAAATAGAAGAAGATTTAATGAAGCTGGTTCCGCGCAAAGATTGGGGAATTGTTTCTCATCTTTTAATTTTACATGGGAGAAAAATATGTAAAGCGCGAAGGCCGCTTTGTAGCGATTGCGCGATTAATAAACTTTGCCCGTCAGCTTTTAAAGGAGGCATATGATATCTTCAAATCCATTTACCCCTCAATCAGGATGGGAACCAAAGATATTCGGAGGAAGAAGCCGGGAGTTAGAGATTTTTAAATCAAACATGGACGCTGCACTAGATGCAAGGCCCAACCATCTTATAGTGCTTGGAGAATGGGGAGTGGGGAAAACCTCTCTTTTAAAACAATTCAGGCGCATAAGCCAGGAAAATGGATTTCCTACGGCTTTTTGCGGGATTTCAAAGTTTACTGAAAAAAATAAAGCCCTGGATGTCATTCATCTTATAGCAGAAGAAATGATAATGGGCTTTCCGAAAATAGATGCTGTTCAAAAAGGCCTCTTAGAACTTTTTTCCAAAAGAAAATCCCTGTCAAATGCCCAGGTTCAATTTACAAAGTTTTTGCTGGAGCTTTGGAAAGCGCTGGATACAAAATTAGCAGTAGTATTGCTGGATGACATCCAAAATCTCATTGAGGTATCAAATACTATAGATATCTTGAGAGCTGTTTTAAGCAGCGAAGATGTTATTAAAGAAACCAGATTCCTGTTTATCCTTTCATCAACGCCTTTAGGCTGGGCGTCTTTTATTGATAAACACGATCCGGTCGGAAGGTTTTTTAGAAAAAGATTAAACGCTGAAAATTTGAAAGAAAGCGAAGCCATGGCTACGATAGACATGACTCTTAAGGGAACAGGAGTGATATTTGAAGAAGGCATAAGGAAAAATATATTTGAATACACAGGAGGCCATCCTTATGAAGTGCAATTGCTGGCGAGTCACTTGTATGACAGCCAGATAGAAGGCAGGGTTACGACAGATTCCTGGGACAACGCCTTGAATAACACGCTTAAAGAATTGGGCAGAGATTATTTTAATTTTCTGCTGTCAAAGGCAAGCGACAGAGAAAAGGATTTATTGAAAATACTAGCCGAGGAGAAAAAGCCCATCACGATAAAGGATTTTACGACAATGATGATAATAGGCAAACGCGCCAAAAAATTCCCCATAGCAAACATAAAAAATTTTCTTTACCGCCTGGAAGAAAAAGGCCTTGTGAAAAGGATAGAGAACAGCGGTTTTTATATCCAGGACCTCATGTTTAGTGAATTTATCGCAAGATTCGCGTTGGAATAATTTTATTGACAATAAACAGGCTTAAATATATCATATTTGGATAATTTAACCGGGAGGGATGACATGAAGGTAAGAATTGACGAGGATTTGTGCGTTGGCTGCGGGTTGTGCGTCAATACCTGCGATGATATTTTTGAGATGAAGGACGATAAGGCAGTTGTAAAGGTAAAAGTGGTTCCTGCGGCAAGCGAGGATTGCACAAAACAGTCAAAAGACGAATGCCCTGTTGAGGCAATAATAATAGAATAGCCGGGTTATTTTTTCTTGGATAGGACTTTTATAAAGCAAGAGATAGTCAAGGCCATAATAATTCCCCAGGATATAATCAAAAATAACCAGCCGAAGATATTCATTTTTTAGCCGCAATCTTTCTTTTTTGCCAGGCAATTTTTACAAGTATTGCCAGAACAAGAAACATCCCTAGGAGCATAAGCCTTATACCTAATATATAAGGCTTATCACCTTGGTCTGCGCCTTTCATTAATATCGCAGGAATACCTTCCTGATAAAACCAGAATCCTAATATTAAAAACAAAAAGAGAGGCGTTACATATTTTATTATAAATTTATATATCTTAGGCACTCGCATTTCCGCGCCGTGATGTATTTCCTCCCATGCCTTTTCAATTCCAAATATCCATCCGAAAAGTATAGTCTCGACAGCTGCGAATAACACCAGGCAAAACGTGCCTCCCCAAAAGTCTAATTCGTTTACTGCGCCATTTTTCAAAAAGAATATAGCGGGCTGGCATAGTATAAAAGACGCTATACCGAAAATAATAACAGCCTTTTTCTTTGAGATGTTAAATTCATCTTCCAGGAATGTTATGCTGGGCTGGGCGAGCGATATGGAAGAAGTGATGCCTGCCAGGAATAGAAGCAGAAACCACATGCATCCGAATACAGCGCCTAAAGATATTTTTTCAAATATAAGAGGCATTGTTACGAAGCCGAGATTAAAGGCCCCGCCTTTTGCAATATTCTGAATTTCATTTGGGCCGAAGAATGCAAATGCAGCAGGTATTATAATAGAAGACCCAAGTATTACCTCTGCGAATTCATTTGCGCTCACAGATGTAAGGCCTGAGAGCGCCACATCATCAGTTTTCTTAAGATAGCTCGCGTATGTAAGTATAACACCTATGCCTACGCTTAATGTAAAAAATATCTGGCCTGCTGCAGCAAGCCATACCTTGGCGCTTTTTAAGGCGCTAAAATCAGGATTCCACAGAAATCCAAGGCCATTTATTATGTTCCAATCTGGCTTTGCCGGGTCAGGCGCGCCGAATATTAATACTCTCACAGATATTATGATTCCGAATATGAAAAGGGCGGGAAGGGCAATTTTGCATAATTTTTCTATGCCGCCTGATACACCTTTATATATAACAAACATGTTAAGGCAGAACGTTATAAGGAAAAATATGTAAGCGCACTGTATGCCGGAAAAGAAATGATTTTTTTCTATACCCTGGAACCCTCTTAAGAATGAAACCATACTGTCCTGCGTTGTTGCCTGTCCGTATTTTTCTACTACTGAGAAGAATGCGTATGCAAGGGTCCAGGATTCTATATAGGTATAATATATGAAGATTACAAGAGGCCCGAAAATTCCTATTATGCCGAAATATTTTATGAATCTATTTTTGGCCCACATATTGTGAAATATGCCGGGCGCAGTGCCGTGGCCAAAACCTCCGCCAAAACGTCCAATAGTCCATTCTATCCACATTAAAGGTATGCCGAGAAGAAGAAGGGATATAAAATACGGGATCATGAACGCTCCACCGCCATTCTGCGCAGCCTGGACAGGGAAGCGCAGGAAATTACCCAACCCTATCGCGCTTCCAGCAACAGCCATTATGATTCCAAGCCTGGACTTCCACGCTTCTCTAGTTTTCATATAAGAAAAGTATACTTAATAACATGGGATATGTCAAATAGCCTGGTAGACGAGCCAGGAGAAGAGTGTTATAATATATTGCATAAGGGGAGGAGTTTATATGAAAAAATCATTTGGGGCAAAAGCGCTTATTTTTACTACACCTACTTGGATTATAGGAACATATGATAAGAATGGAAGAGCAAATGCCTGCGCAGTTGCGTGGGGAGGTATTGTTTGTTCTAGGCCGCCATGCGTGGGTATATCTTTAAGAAAGGTGACTTATTCCTATAGCAATATTATGGATAAAAAAGCCTTTACAGTTAATGTGCCTTCTGAAAAATATATTAAACAAGCTGATTATTTTGGAATTGTATCGGGAAAGAATGAAGATAAATTTGCAAGAACAAAGTTGACTCCTGTAAAAAGCGAGTTAGTGGATGCGCCCTATATTGAAGAATTTCCTCTTATTTTAGAATGCAAGGTTATAAAAACAGTTGAAATAGGCCTGCATTTCCGGTTCATAGGAGAGATATTGGATGTGAAATGCGATGAAAACGTGCTTGGAAAAAGAGGACTTCCTGATATTGAAAAAATAAAGCCTATTTTATACGACCCAGAAGTAGGCACTTATCACGGCATAGGCAGATATTTAGGCGATGCCTTTTCCATAGGTAAAGGAATTTAGGGTAGAAAATATGGATGGATTTGAAAAGTTTTATAGAGAACTGAACATAGAGCAGAAAAAGGCAGTGGATGCTATCGAGGGGCCGGTTCTTGTCCTGGCAGGGCCCGGGACAGGCAAAACGCAGATACTTTCTGTGCGGGCCGCGAATATCATACTCCAGAAAAAAGCCCTTCCCGAAAATATCTTGACGCTTACCTATACAAATGCTGCAGCCAAGACAATGAAGGAGCGTCTTGCAAAAATTATAGGTTTTAAGGGCTATGATGTCTATGTTGCGACATTTCATAGTTTTGCGAACTCAATTCTTTTAGATTCCGAAGAAGCGGCTAACTATATCCAGGAGAGAATACAGATTGAAGATATAGAGCAGGTAAGGGCAATAGAGTATATCCTGGACCACACCCAGGGTATCTCTGAAATAAGGCCTTTTAACGCGCCGTATAATTACGTAAAAGACATACAGAAAAAGATAAGCGATTTAAAGAGGGAAGGCGTGAGCCCTGAAGAATTTCTGAAATATGTAAAAACATTAAAGCCGGACGGCGCGTATATAGAAGAAAAACATGTGCCAAGGATAAAGGCTCTAGCTATTATTTATGACCAGTATGAAAAACTTAAGGCGAGCGGGAATAAAGAGGTTTTTGACGAGCGCGGAAGGTATGATTATGACGATATGATTATGATGGCTACCTATGCGCTAAACAATGAGCCGATCTTGAAGAAAAAATATCAAGACCAGTATCAATTTTTCATGGTGGATGAATTCCAGGATACAAATGGAGCCCAGCTTAAGTTATTATTTTCCATATTCAAAGGAGAAAATCCGAATGTATGCTGCGTAGGAGACGATGACCAGTCAATATACAGATTCCAGGGCGCAAGCATCGGCAATTTTAAGGAGCTAAAAAATAAATTCAAGAATTTAGAAACAATATCTTTAAAGAATAATTACCGCTCAACAAAAGAGATAATAGGCCTTAGCCAGTCTCTAATAAAAGAGGTGCCGGAGGATGAGAGGACAGGCGATAAAGACCTTATAAATATAATGGATTTTAAGAAAAAATCAATAGACTACTATGAATTTACCCGGGAGGCGGAGGAGCTGGGTTTTATTGTGAAAAAAGTAAAAGAGCTCAAAGAACAGATTGAATCTTCAAAAGACCTCAGCCTGGAAGAGAAAGAGAACCCTTATAACAATATAGCGATTTTAGTCAGGAAGAGGGATTTGATATTGAAGATAACGGATAAATTTTTACACTCAGGTATCCCATATGCGACTGACGGCAAAGAAGATATGAGGCCTGAACCGCGGGTCAGACAGATGCTGGATGTTTTGGAACTTGCAAGCATGGGCCCGGAAAATTATGAAGATAGAGACAGGGTTTTATATAAGGTGCTGATAGCAGACTATTTTAAAATTCCGCTAGTGGATACATTGGGCCTGATAGCCAAAGTAAATAAGAAGAAAAGAAATAAAGAAGACGCTAAGGTCTTTTTGGAATTTTTAAATTCAGAAGAGTTATCAGGAAGCCTGAAAAATGCAAGAGCTGCAATAAAAAAACTTATAGAGAATTCGCAATCTAAGCCAGCGCATACATCCCTGATGGAATATGTAGAAGATGCCGGGATTTATAAATATATCCTGGAGAAATACGATAAAGATGACGTTGTGAGAATCAGAGAATTAAGAGCGCTGTCATCTTTTATAAATATGATAAAGAGTTCAGATATGTCAAAACCAGGATTAACATTAAAGGATTTCGTAGAGGAGATAAGGACAAGAAATGAGCATGGCATGCCGCTGGAAGGGAATCTTGTGACAATGACTCAGAACGGGGTTAGGATCTTTACAGCGCATGGTTCTAAAGGCCAGGAGTTTTACAGCGTTATAATTCCATTCTGCCTGCAGGATAAAAGTTGGCCCATAAAGCCAAGGCCTGATACAATTCCGCTTCCTCCGGATATGACAAAAGGCGTAGAAAGAGTTAGCAGCAAAGAAAGGATAAAAGAGCTAAGGTCTTACGACGAAACAAGGCTTTTTTACGTAGCTGTATCAAGGGCCAGGAGTAATATTATATTCACTGCGAGCCCGGACGAAAACTCTATTTCCAGCGTATTTTTGCATAGGCTTGGCATAAAGCCTAAAACGCCTGATTTAAAAGAAGAAGATATTCTGGTAAGTTTCCTTGAAAAAACAAGCCTTATGGAGCCTTTTATCGGGACGGAAGAAGTTCTATCTGACCTGGTTAAAGACATGACGCTAAACCCTACAAGCCTGGATAATTATCTAAAATGCAGGCGGAAATTTCTTTATGATAATGCGCTGATGCTTCCTTCCGCAAAAAAGCAAAGCCTTATGTTCGGCAATGCAGTACACACAGGGCTGGAAAATTTATACAGGGAATACATCAGGACAAAGAGGTTTCCTGATTTCCAGTTTTTCAAGGAAAGATTTCTCGAGGCGTTAAAATTCCAAGGGCCTGAGAAGGCTATAGAATTAAGGTGCAAAGAACAATTTGATGGTTTGAAAAAATATTACAGCAAGATATCTGAAAAGCCTATAAAACCAATCGGGCTTGAAAACAGGATGCCTGTAAATATAGATGGCATTATTTTCACAGGCAAATACGATAAATTAGAATTAGAAGATGAGAAAAATAATCTTGTGAGAGTAGTTGATTATAAGACAGGTCAGCCCAATAAACACGCTAAAGGTATTTTTGAAGCTGGGAGCCTTGAAAGCGAAGAATGCGATGGTTACTTAAGGCAGTTAGTGTGCTATAAACTTTTATACGAAAGAGATAAGACCAGGCAGGATAAAAATATAGTTGTAAGCCATGGCGTGCTTGTGTTTGTAGAACCTGCCAAAACAGCAATAAGAAAATACGGGATAAAAGAAGGCGAGCCGACAGAATTTAAAGTAGCTCTCAGGGAAGATATGGTAGATGAAATGGAGGGCATTATAAAGAATACCTGGAGGAATATTCAGGATCTCCGTTTTGAAAAACTTCCTGAACGCGATAAAGATAAATGCGCTAATTGCGATTTTGATCGCATCTGCTGGGGGAAGTAACCAAGTTGACACTTTTGACATTGTCAGAAGTGTCAACTTGGTGGTAAGAGAGTTTGGAGATACGAAGGTTTTCAAGTCCTGAATCGTCCATGCAGTTGATGCGCTTATATTGAGTCATTTCTTTTGAGAATTCCCTGAAGATAAATTCTGAAATACCTTTAAATTTCAAATTACAGATTTCCAGAAGCACGCAAAACATATCTTTGGTAATTTCAAATCCGAACGTATAAGCTGAAATTTTCCCTTTTATTTTTACAACCCTTCCGGTTAACCCCAGGGGTTTAAAATTTTCTATCGCGAGTTTGTGGCTGGAGTTACTATCTTCTAAAAGTTTGTGGAAGTAAAGGTCAGGGAATTTCTTTTTTCTTTCAAAGGCCCATCTCGAGAATAATTTCAAGCAATCTTTTTTCATGAGCTGCTTATAAGGCAGATACTGAAATTTATAATTTTTTGAAAAATAGTTACAGCTCGCCCTTTTGTGTTTATATTTATTGCCTTTAAGTTCAGCAAGGCTTTCTCTCAGGTATATATAATCAGGAAATTTTTTGAGAGAATTAAAATCTACATAGCCATAATCTGTTTCAAGCAGTATTTCCAGATCCTTATCCCTGCCTTTTTTCTTCCACCATACAGGATTTTTATCTTTCCATATGTATAGATTTACAAAGTTCTGGCTGGAATCAGGTTCTTTAATTTTTTTAAAGAATCTGTCAAATATATCCTTATCTTTCAACGATATTTGTCTGAATCCGCTTTTCTCGGGATTATTAATGATCAGTTTTGTAAGAGCGCCTAAATATGAAAATTGTATTACGTCGCTCTGAAAATCGCCTATAAATGAAGGGTTTCTGGCTACTAGAGTTGCGATTTCTTTTTTTTCCAATAAATCAACCAGGTAATGGAAATAATTTTTTATGGAGTTTCCCATTTCAGGGATTGCGCTGAACGGGCATTTTTTATCTATCCCCAGGACAATCTTTTCGCGTTTTTCATCGAACATTATTGTAAAAGGGTAAAGCTGGCAGTCAAAAGGCCTTTTTGAATAAATAGTGCATTTATTGTTTTTGGCGTTAAAGAAATAGCAGGCATGCATATCTTGCCAGGGTTTTAACTTTACGCGGCATGATTTGCCCAGATGATGCTTTATTTTTGGCGTTATTTCATGGGGCAGAAAAAGCGGGGCAAGAAGCGCATTTTTATCAAGAAACCTGCAGCATACATCGCATGAAAGACAAAGTTTATTTGGTACAATTTGTTTTAACATAAACGTATTTTATCACTAAAGTCTTCACTTTACATTGATTTTTTGATATAATAACAAAAAGTCAGAAAGAGGAGGAGTGTATATGAGAAAGAAGGGTTATGTTATTGTATCTATATTGGTGCTGTTAACATTTTATGGATGCAATATTGTTCCTAAATCAGTTCAATATCAGAGAGAAGAGGAAAAGCTTGTAGGAAGCACTGATATTATTAATCCTAAGATTGAGGAAGTGCAGGTTATATTGAAGAGCGAAGGTTATGAGCCTGGGAATACAGATGGAAGGATGGGAAAGGAAACGCGCGACGCCATAAAGGCATTTCAGGAATCAATAGGCCTTAAGAGNNAAAAGAGATACTTGAATCTAAAAAAGACTATGCTCTCAAGGCAAAACAAACCAAGCAGAAGGATGCCAAAAAGGCAGAATTCAGGCCAACTACAAAGGAGATACAGACTGCTTTGAAAAATGCAGGGTTTGATCCTGGTTCATTTGACGGTAAGATGGGGCCAAGGACAAGACAGGCAATAAAAGATTTCCAAAAGTCAAAAGGCCTTGTACCTGACGGAGTGGTAGGGCCTAAGACATGGGCTAGTTTAGGCAAGTATCTATAAAGGTATTGACAAATACGGCTTTAAATGGTATAAAGAATTATATTAAAACAGAAGGAGGAGGGATAAAAATGGGTAAATTTATAACAGTGCTTGGTGGATTAGTAAGCATTATACTAGGCGTATGGGGACTTATCACATGGTGGTATAGTTTTGTTATACTCTTAAAAGGTTGTGTTCCGCCTATATTGATATTAGGCGGCCTTGCAGCTCTTTTTGCAGGCGTCAGCGAAATAAAAGACTGCGGCCAGGCAAAAAAGGAAGAAGCGAAGAATAAGGAAGAAGCAAAGAATAAAGAAGAGAAAAAATAAGATTATAATAAGGTGTAATTAATTGAAGAAAAGCCCTGTAGCGTTGGGGCTTTCTTCATTTTAGTAGGNNGGTTCAGCGATAAGATCGTGCTTATGATGTATGGAGCTAAAGAAGCAAATATAAATGAAGTGCCAGAATTATATAATTTAGTAAAGAATCTTACCGTGGCTGCTGAAATGCCTATGCCAAAAGTATACATAGCCCCGCAGAATACTCCAAATGCATTTGCTACAGGCCGTTCGCCAAAGCATTCAGCGGTCTGCGTAACGCAGGGCATATTAAATATTCTAGACAAAGAAGAATTAAAAGGGGTTATAGCGCACGAGCTTTCTCATGTAAAGAATAGAGACACTCTTATAATGACTGTGGCAGCTACAATTGCAGGCGCAATTACAATGATTGCCAATTGGGTAAGGTGGGCGGCTATATTTGGAGGAAGAGGAGGCAGGGATAGAGAAAATAATGGCATAGGGATGTTAGTTATGTTGATAGTCGCGCCTATAGCAGCTANNAGCAGCTATGCTTATACAGCTTGCAATTTCAAGATCCAGAGAATATGCTGCTGATAAAAGGGGCGCTCTGATAGCAGGAACGCCAGCTGGGCTTAGCCGAGCGCTTTTAAAATTGGAAAAAGGAAACAAAGTTTATCCAATGAATGCAAATCAAGCTACAGCGCATTTATTTATAGTAAATCCTTTAAGGGCTGATGCAATTGGAGCGCTTTTTAGCACGCATCCACCTATAAGAGAAAGGGTAAAGAGGTTAGAAAACATGACAATATAAAAGGTCCTTCGACGCGCCAAATAATGCTTTGCATTATTTGGCTTGCTCAGGATCAAATTTTGCTTCGCAAAATTTGGGAGGCATGTATGACAGATTTTAACCCAAAGTACGGCCAGGATATAAAACAAATAAACGAGAAAGTCAAAGAAGCAAGCTTGTTTATCCAGCAAATCACACAGGAGCTATCCAGGGTAATAGTCGGCCAGCGCTATCTTGTAGACAGGTTGATAATAGCCCTCCTTGCAAACGGCCATATATTAATAGAAGGCGTGCCAGGCCTTGCAAAAACACTCGCTGTTAAAACGCTTTCCAAATGCATACAGACAAAATTCCAGCGTATCCAATTCACACCTGATTTATTGCCAGCAGATTTAATAGGGACACTTGTTTATAATCCAAAAGATGGGACATTTACTACCAAAAAAGGCCCTATATTTTCAAACCTTATACTTGCGGATGAAATCAATAGGGCTCCTGCAAAGGTGCAGAGCGCTCTTCTAGAAGCAATGCAGGAAAGGCAGGTTACTATAGGAGAAAATACGTTTATGTTGGAGGAACCATTTTTAGTGCTTGCTACGCAGAATCCAATAGAACAGGAAGGGACATATCCTTTGCCTGAAGCGCAGATTGACAGGTTTATGTTGAAGATAAAGATAGAATATCCTGATAAAAAAGAAGAAAAAGAAATTATGGAGCGCATGGCAGGACATAATCCAGGCGAAGTGAAAGCAGTTGTTTCTTCTAAAGATATTTTAAAGGCAAGAGAGATTGTAAATGAGATTTATATGGACGAGAAGATAAAAGATTATATAGTGAATATCATTTACGCAACCCGCACGCCGGAGGAATACAAGCTGGATATAAAGAATTACATTGCTTACGGCGCATCCCCGAGGGCGTCCATATACCTTAATATAGCCAGCAAGGCACACGCCTTTATCCGTGGAAGAGGCTATGTAACTCCTGAGGATATAAAAGCAGTGGGTATGGATATTTTAAGGCACCGCGTTATTCTTACATATGAAGCAGAAGCAGAAGAGATGACGAGCGAAAATATTGTAAAGAAGATATTTGACGAAATAGAAGTTCCATGATCCCGAAAGAAATCCTTAAAAAAGTAAGGCAGATTGAAATAAGGACCGGAAGGCTTGTGAACGATGTATTTGCCGGAGAATATGAGTCTGTATTTAAAGGCAGAGGCATGGAGTTTCATGAAGTCCGGGAATATGCGCCTGGAGACGATATACGTTCTATCGACTGGAATGTAACCGCCAGAGCAGGCCATCCGTACGTCAAAAAATTTATAGAAGAAAGAGAGCTTACAGTAATAATCATGGCGGATATGAGCGGCTCTGGCAGTTTTGGAACCAGGAATAAGATGAAGGTAGAATTAATGGCAGAGATAGGAGCTGTGCTTTCTTTCAGCGCAATAAAAAATAATGATAAAATCGGCCTATTGTTATTCACGGATAAAGTTGAAAAATTTATCCCGCCTAAAAAAGGCAGACCGCATGTATTAAGGGTAATAAGAGAACTTTTATATTTTAAGCCTGAATCCAAAAAGACATCAATAAATTCAGCTTTGGAATACATGGGAAAGGTTTTAAAAAAGCGCTCGGTTATTTTTCTTATTTCTGATTTTCTGGATTCTAATTATGAAAGGCTTCTCGGGATTCTGAATAAGCGGCATGATATTATAGGTATCTCTATATCTGATCCAAGAGAGAAAGATTTGACAGATATAGGCCTTGTGAAATTTGAAGATGCAGAAACAGGAGAGGTTTTATTTCTGGATACAGGAGATGATTTATTAAAAAAAGAACTTACAAAAAGGAGATCATCTTTTATAGGCGCTAGAAATAAGGCGTTCAAATCAATGGGTCTTGATTCAATAGAGATATCCACAGATAAACCATACATAGAGCCGTTGGTACTTTTTTTCAAGGCCCGCGCCAAAAGATTTAGATAACATTATGCGGTAGTTTTATTTTAAAATGAGAAAACTTTATACATTTTGTGTTACAGTTTTCTGGCTTACCATGATGGGAGTTCTTTTTAATAAAGAAGTCCTGCCCGCTTTTATTATCACAAATCCTTCCGGATACAAGATAGAACTGACAAAAGACCTGCCTATGCGCGAATCATGGATGGGTATTTATTTTAAAGATAAGAGGATAGGATTTTCAAATACTGTTATAAGCCAGGATGTAGATTCAGGCATAGCAGGATACAGAATAAACGAAACAACGCTATTGAGACTAAATTTACTAGGTGAAGGTAGGTTTATAAGAATAAAAGGCGGTTCATTTTTTAGCGAGAATTATGCGCTTAAAAATTTTTATTATAAACTGATATCAGGTTCTTATAAGATAGACATATCTGGGGAGATAGTAGATAATTTTCTTAAGATTAATGTAGACACAGGCGCAGGTAAAAAAGAAACGAGCCTTGCAATAAGGAACAATACGCTTATAGCTAATTCAATAGCGCCGTTTCTTTTATTCAAAAGGCTCGATGCTAATAAGGAGCTTAATTTTGAGATTTTTGAGCCGGTAAGCATGTCTACTAATAAAGTGAGTGTTAAAAAGATTGGAAGCGAGATAATTGAATCAGGCGGGCAGAAAAAAAAGGCGGATATCTTTGAGATAGATTGTTATGGCATAAAGACCAAGACATGGATGACAGAGGACGGAGACATCCTGAAAGAGGAATCAGGCCTGGGGTTTGTTATGCTTAAGGAAAACTCCATGGACGCCATGAATATAAACGTATCTGGCCCAGGGGGCTCGGGGGATCTATCGTCTGAATTTTCTATTGCCTCTAACATGCAAATAGCAGACCCTAGAAAAACCGCCTATTTAAAAATAGAAAAAGACAAGTCTTATCTGGAAATATATAAAGACAGAGAACCTGATGTGGTTATGACATTGGCATTGCCGTTAGCAGATATCCTTGAGGAGCCATTTGTGCAGTCTAAGGACGAGAAAATCCTGAAACTTGCAAGGGAGATTGTAGGCACAGAGACAAATAGCTGGGTTTGCGCAAAGAAGATTTCGAAATGGGCCTATAGCAATATAAAGAAGATGCCTACTTTGAGCATTCCTTCTGCCCTGGATGTCCTGGCAAGCATGGAAGGCGATTGCAATGAGCATACAGTCTTATTTACCGCGCTATGTCGTTCTATAGGCATACCTACTAAGATGATAGCAGGGCTTGTGTATTTAGACGGCGCGTTCTATTATCATGCCTGGCCAAAGGTATATGTTGGCGAATGGGTTAATATGGATCCTACGCTTGGCCAGGAGATAGCAGATGCAACCCACATACCGCTTGTTGAAGGAGGGATAAAAGAACAACTGGAATTAATAAAGATTATAGGAGACCTTGAGATAAAAGTTATAGAATATAGATAGGCCTGTAGTGTTGTAGACAGCTGTAGTTTTTCCCTGCGGACAAAAACAATATGATACAAATATCAAATCTTACAAAGAAATTTGGTTCAAAGGTAGCGGTTAATAAACTTAACCTGGAAGTTAAAAATGGCGAGCTGTTTGGATTTTTAGGTCCTAATGCCGCAGGCAAAACTACTACCATAAAATTGCTGACAGGGTTATTAAGGCCTACAGAAGGCTCAATAAAAATCTCTGGCTATGATATGCAGAAAGATTATGTAAAGGCAAAATGCCTTTTAAGCTATATACCTGATACGCCATATCTTTACGAGAAACTTACAGCCAGAGAATTTCTGAGGTTTATTTGTGAGATATACCTGTTAGATGGGAAGGAGTCGCAGAAGAAGATAGAGGAATACATAGAGTTTTTCAGCCTGAAGGAATACGAAAATGCCCTGATAGAAGAATATTCGCATGGCATGCGGCAGAAGGTGGTTATAATAGCAGCCCTGATTCACAATCCAGACATTATTATTGTGGATGAACCTATGGTGGGCCTGGACCCAAAGACTACAAAGTTAGTCAAAGATATATTTAAGAGCAGCTCTAAAAATGGAAAAACCATATTTATGTCCACTCATACATTATCTTTGGCAGAAGAGATATGCGACAGGATCTGTATTATAGATAACGGAAACCTCATAGCAATAGGCACGCTGGAAGAGCTTCGCAAGAAAAGCGGAATAGATGGAAGGCTGGAAGAGATATTCTTAAAGCTAACATGAAAATAAATGCGTTTTTAAAATTATGGCTGAATGTTATACGCAATAGCATCGCAATGCTTAAGAAACAGAGTTTACTTAAAATATATTTTATTTTATTATGCTCGCTATTATTCTTGGCTATAGAATTTCTTATATGCTATGTGGCATTTTCATTTATGAGAGGTATTCCAGAAGTCGGTTCAATAATAGTAGAAAGGCTTATGTTCCTGTTTTATTTTGCGCTGTTTCTGATGCTTATTTTTAGTAATGCGATTATTACATACTCTACTATTTACATCTCTAAGGACACGGAATTGCTCTTTTCATATCCTTTGAGTTCAGGAACTGTTTTCAGGTATAAATTCATTGAATCAAATATGCTTAGCTCATGGGCTTTTATGGCAATACTTGTGCCGTTTATGGTAAGTTTTGGGATGGCAAATCATGCTGATAGGGCTCTGTATATTTTTATGTTTTTGTATTTTATCCCCTTTTTGATAATCGCAGGCGCTATTGGCTCAGGACTTACTATGCTGCTTGCAAAGCTTTTGCCGCAAAAAAAATTGAGAGCTGTTATATTTTTAATAAGCCTGTTCGTAGCGCTGGTCATTTATAAATCTATTAAAAGAGTGAGATTTGAAGAATCAGGGCAGACTATCGAGATATTTATGTTGAATCAGATGTTGCCTAATATACATATATCGCATTCTCCGTTTTTACCGAGTTACTGGATGGCAGAAGGTATTTTAAAAGCGTCTCTAAAGGAATTTAAAGACGCCTTTTATTATTTTTTATTACTTTTGAGCACTGCCTTATTTTTTACAGAGACGTTAGTTAATCTTGCAGAAAAAATTTATCTTATATCGTGGCAG
Organism: Candidatus Omnitrophota bacterium; assembly: GCA_003485765.1. GTDB lineage: Bacteria > Omnitrophota > Gorgyraeia > Gorgyraeales > Gorgyraeaceae > UBA10183. The sequence goes on from DNHS01000028.1 coordinate 29,494, forward strand.
GAGCTTCATTCTCAGGCAAGAGAGAAGATATTCTGCTTAGGCAGAGGGATCATAGAAAGAATAAGGCCGTTATTCAAGATATTCGGAATGGATTCACGCGGCCTGATTATTAAAGATATGAAACTTTTCTGGCGCGAGCCGATGCAGTGGACACAGTTTGTGATATTCTTTGGAATACTCGGCGTATATTTTGTGAATATCAGGCATTTTTCATACAATATGCTGCAGCCTTTTTGGAAACATATATGCGCCTTCCTGAATTTAAGCGCAATACTACTTACGCTTGGTTCGCTGAGCACAAGGTTTATATTTCCACAGATAAGCCTGGAAGGCAATAAATTCTGGATAATAGGCCTTTCGCCGTTGGGATTAAAGAAGGTGCTTTATGGAAAATTTCTGGCAAGTTTTACAATAAGCTTTTTTATAACAGAATCTCTTTTAATGGTATCAAACAAGATGCTCGGGATATCAGGCTTGCTGGAAGCTTGTTTTATCTGGGTCATATTAATAATGAATCTGGCGCTTATAGGCTTAAGCATGGGTTTGGGCGCGGCTTTTCCAGATTTTAAATCGGAAAATCCTGCTAAAATTGTATCGGGTTTCGGAGGCACTTTGACCCTGATAGCGAGCATAGGATTCATATTGATTGCGGTAGCAGTAACAATATTTCCATTCCAGTTATTTTTAAAAGGCCATATATCTACGTATATGGATTTAAAAAAAGCGGCTATGATCTCTATGGGGATAGTTTCTTTAATAGGCATAGGGCTATGTATATTCCCGCTTTTGTACGGAGAAAAAAAATTAGCGGCAATGGAATTCTAAAAAAGGGTATACATGAGAATAGTCATATGAATGATATAAGGCCGTTAAAGGATGTTTTAGAAATAAGCGGAAGGTTTCCAGCGCTTCTGGTTATTATATTGATTTTAGCGGTGCTGCTTATTGCGGCGTTTATTTATTTTAAAAAGAAGAAGGTAGAAGAAAAACCTTCTATACCCTCGAGGTTTCCGGAAGAGATTGCAAAAGAAGCTTTGAAAGCTCTTAAGGAAATGAAGCTTGCGGGAAAAGGCATGATCAAGGAATATTATATAAGGCTTTCGGATATTATTCGGACTTACATAGAGAATAGGTACAGGATATTTGCTATGGATAGGACTACATGGGAACTTTTCCAGGAGATGAGGTCAAAAAGAATAGAATACCTGCATGTAGACAGAATAAATGATTTTCTTGAAGATTGCGATATGGTGAAATTTGCAAAATATGCGCCTGGCGAGAAAGAGATTGAAGAAGCTTATAAAAAAGCAGAAGAGATTATAAATATAACAACGCCTAAAATTACAACATGAGATTTGCAAACCCTCCATTTTTAATATTACTTGGTATTATCCCGTTATTAATCTGGGATTATTTCAGGCGAGCTAAATTACGCGAAGCGAGTATTATTTTTTCAGATATTTCTATTCCGAAGAGCATGCGGCCAGGGTTTCGCGTGAAGTACAGGCATGCGCCGATGATATTAAGGATGGCAGCTATTTTTATTTTTATCCTGGCGCTTAGCAGGCCTCAGGCAGGCCAGAAGGAAGAAGAGATAATAACAGAGGGAATCGATATTATGCTTACTCTTGATACATCTGGCAGTATGAAGGCGGAAGATTTCGCTCCGCAGAATCGATTAGGCGCGGCCAAGGATGTTTTGAAGGAATTTATAAAAACCAGGCATAACGACAGGATCGGTATGGTTGTTTTCTCGCGATATAGTTTCACACAGTGTCCGCTTACGCTTGATTATGGCGCGCTTATAGAGCTTCTGAATAAGGTGGATATAGGGATGATAGAAGATGGGACTGCTATAGGAATGGCAATAAGCAATGCCGTAAACAGGCTCAGGGATTCTAATGTTAAAAGTAAGATAATAATACTTTTGACAGATGGTGTTAATAATGCCGGTAAGATAGACCCTTTAACTGCCAGTAAAGCAGCCAAAGCGTTTGGCATAAAGATATACACAATAGGAGCGGGAAAACCAGGAGGCGCTATGTATCCAGTGGAGGACCCTATTTTTGGAAAAAGATATGTGCATATGGATACAGAGATAGACGAAAAGCTGCTTAAAAATATTGCTGATGAAACAGCAGGGCTGTATTTCAGGGCAAAAGATAAAGAAGGCTTGAGAGAGATATATAAGACAATAGGCCAGCTTGAAAAAACAAGAATAGAGACAAAGGAATACGCAAACTACACTGAATTAGCGGGATTTTTCATATTGCCGGGGTTTGCGCTGCTGTTACTGGAAATTATATTAGCGCATACATTATTTGCTAAAATTCCATAAGTTTAAACCAAACAACTTTACAAACTGACATTGTTGATTTGTAAAGTTGTTTGTCGAATACGCGAGGCAAGTTATGCATTGGGGTTCGCCCGTATATCTAAATTTTCTTTTATTAATTCCAATATTGGTAATATTTTTTATATTTGCAGGGATAAATAAAAGAAAGAAAATAGAGAAATTCGGAGATCCTGTTCTTGTAGAAAAGCTTTCTTCTTCCAAGAGCATTACTAAGGAAAGAATGAATAAAGTTTTAATAATTATAGCCGCAAGTTTTTTGGTTCTGACTTTGGCCAGGCCTCAGATAGGAGGCCGGCTTACTATGGCCAAGCGTTACGGAGTGGATATAATGATAGCCATAGATACTTCATTAAGCATGCTGGCCCAGGATATAAAGCCAAGCCGCATTGAAAAAGCAAAACTGGAAATCTCCTCTCTTATAGATAAATTAAAAGGCGACAGGGTTGGGATAATAACATTTGCAGGCGATAGTTTCATGCAATGTCCGCTAACGCTAGACTATAGCGCAGCAAAAATGTTTTTAAGTATAATAGAACCTGGTATGATGCCAAAACCTGGCACAGCTATAGGAGATGCGATTAAGGCCGCTATAAAAGGTTTTACTAAAAAAGAAAGAAAACATAAAGTCCTTGTTCTTCTTACAGATGGAGAAGGGCATGATACGAATCCGGCAGAAGCCAGCAATGAGGCTAAAAAGGAAGGTATTATAATTTATACAATAGGTATAGGCACAAAAAAAGGGGAACCCATACCTATTATAGGCCAGTCTGGCAATATTAATGGGTATAAGAGAGATAATGGCGGAGAAGTTGTAATGACGAAATTAGATGAAGAGACGCTTCAGAAGATAGCGCTTATTACAGACGGTAAATATTACTGCGCTACAGCTAGCGGGTTTGAACTTGATAAGATTTATGACGAAATAAACAAGATGGAGAAAAAAGAACTTTCAAGCAGATTATTTACGCAATATGAAGACAGATTTCAATATTTTCTGGGCATTGTTTTGATATTATTGTGTGTAGAATTTATGATAGGGGATAGGAAAAGAAAATGAAGCTGCTACTAATATTATTGTTCTATATTTCTACGTTAGGTTGGGTATGGGCGGATTCGCTTGCTTCAAAAAATAAGGAAGGGAATAAGCTTTATAAAGAGGGCAAGATCGATGAGGCTTTATCTAAATGGCGCGACGCGCAGATCGAAAATCCTGACAGCAACAAGCTTCATTACAATATAGGAAACGGCCTTCATGAACAGAAAAAATATGAGAATGCATTTAAAGAATATGAGAAATCTTTGAATTCAAAAGATAGTGAACTTCAGCATAAGGCGTATTATAATATGGGGAATACGCGCTACAGGATGGGCAAATTGTTAGAAGCAATAGAGGATTATAAAAAATGCCTGGATATAAATCCGAAGGATGAAGACGCGAAATATAATATAGAATTTGTAAGAAAAAAGATAAAGGAAAACGAAAAACAAAAGGAATCTCAACAAAAAGAAAATAAGAATCAGGAGCAGCAAAAACAAAACGAGCCTTCTCAGGCTCAAGAAGAGCAGAATAAGGAACAAAAACAATCAGAGACTGAGAAGAAAGATGGCCATGCAAAGGAAGAAGAACAAAAATCTTCCGGAGAAGAGAAAAAAGACGAGATGTCAAAAGAGGATGCTGTAAGGCTCTTGGATGCGCTTAAAGATGATGAAAAAGATTTGCAGAAAGAATTGAGAAATAAGCCTATAGAAGGCAGATATAGAGTGGAAAAGGACTGGTGATATTTAACATCAAATTAGTAATAGCAGTTACTGGCGCAAGTAGCATTAATTATATAAAAGTATAATTTAACTCTTCAAATAGTGTAATTATGAAGAAGATTTTATTTCTCATTTTAATTTTAACTATAGCAAATTTTTCATACGCAGAAGATATAACAATATCTGCTGATACGGATAAGCAGGAGGTTACATTAGATGAACAGGTAACTCTTACTATAACAGTATCCGGCAACGTATCTAATATCCCGCAGCCCGATATCCCTGATTTGAAGGGGTTTACTGCTTATTCTTCAGGAAGGTCTCAAAATCTCTCTATTATAAATGGACAGGTTTCAAGCTCAATATCATTTACCTATATGTTAGTGCCTAATAATACAGGCGATTATACGCTTGGGCCGTTCAGCATTAATTATAAAGGCAAAGCATATTCAGCAGGGTCTATAAATATAAAGGTATTGCCGAGAAATAGCCAGCCGCAAGCGCCTTCTCAGTCCAATGCTCAGCCGCAGCACGGAAAAGAACTTTTTATAGAAGCGTATGTGGATAAACTCAGGGCATATGTAAATGAACAAATAACGCTTACATTTGCGGTTTACCAGGCAGTTAATTTATTCGAAAATCCAATTTATAATCCTCCTTCTATTACAGGGTTCTGGGCAGAAGACATGCCTCCGCAGAAAAAATATTATAAAGTTATAGATGGGACAAAATATCTTGTAACAGAAATTAAAACCGCTCTTTTTGCCACAGGCCCTGGAGAATTTATTATAGGCTCTGCAAGATTAGAGGCAGCTGTGGAAGATATAGATAAATTTATCTCAAAAAATCCTTTCGATGTATTTGATCAGGATCCATTCAGCATGTTCAAAAGAGGAAAGCCCATAATACTTGCAACAGATCCCATAAAAGTAGAGATAGCGCCTTTACCGGAACAAAATAAACCAGCTGATTTCAAAGGAGATGTGGGGGGTTTTGATATCTCTCTAAGTGTTGACAAAAATACAATAGAAGAAAATCAGCCCCTGAGTTTAAAAATAAAAATAAAAGGAAAAGGCAATATAAAGACAATATCTTCTCCTAGTGTGCCAGAAATTCAAGATGTTAAATTTTACGAATCTGGCAGCTCTGAAAATATCTCAAAAGATAATTATGTGGTCCAGGGCGAAAAGATATTTGAAAAAATGATTATCCCGAAAAAAGCTAGGAATTTTACATTAGGCCCTATTGAATATAATTATTTTGACCCCGTGCTTAGAGATTATGCGCAGAAGAAACTTGATCCTGTGACAATAGATGTTACAAAATCAATAGATGCGCCTGCCGAAAAAACTATGTTTATGCCTGCTGCCGCAAAGGAAGAAATCCAGCTTTTAAAAAAAGACATAGGGTACATAAAAATTTTTCCTGCGCAGTTCAAGCCCAAAAATACTTTTTTATATAAAAATAAAATATTTGTATTAATAAATATATTTCCGCTTTTTATCCTCATAGCCCTGTATTTATACGAACTATATAGAAGCAGGCTGAGGACTGATGCAGGATATGCAAGATCTTTACGCGCAAGAAACGCTGCTTCAAAAAGACTCAAAGGCGCTAGAAAAACAGTAAATCAATTTCTCTGGCCTAAAGGCCAGAGTTTGTCTGAAATTGATACTGAGCGGCTATACCCCACTCGTACCCCGAAGGATGCAGATTTGTTGCCGCGAATGTATAAAAACATGGTGCAGGAATTTTATACAGAGATTTATAAGGCGGTAATAGAATATATAGCGGATAAATTAAATATCCCGCATGCGTCTATTACAAAAGATTTGCTTGAAGAGAAGCTGAAAAAGGCTGGAGTTAGCGAGGATGTTATCGGTAAAGTAAAGATGATGTTTGACTATTGCGACATGGCTCGGTTTGCGTCAGCTGGATTTACAAAAGACGATATGGACCGTACCCTCAGGGAAGCAGAGGGCATTATAATGAATTTAGAGAGATATATATGAAAAAGATCCTTGTATTTTGTTTTTTGATATTTTTTATATTTACAGGAATTATGGTGGCAGTTGAGGTTCCTGAAGAACTCTACAGAAAAGGGAATTCCAGTTATGAGAATGGGGATTATGAAAAAGCGATTTCTTTCTACGAAGAACTTCTTAGAATGGATGAAGTCAGTCCGGAGGTGTTTTATAATTCAGGAAACAGCTGCTTCAAATTGAAGAAAATAGGCAAAGCTATTTTAAATTACGAAAAGGCATTAAGAATGGACCCGCGCGATAAAGACACTCAGCTTAATTTAAAACTTACGAAGGAGATGACTGTAGATAAAATAAATACATTCGAGAGAGGTTTTGTTTTAAATATGTCGCTTTTTGTATATGACAGGGTGAATATAGATGAGTTGTCGTTAATATGTTCTTTTCTTTATCTAGCCATGATTTTAATTTTGATATTTTCAATATTTTTTATTGCTAAAAGACGGTTTATGTTTTATACTGCTGGAGTATTTGGAGCCGTATTTTTTATTTTCCTAATATTTTTATTTACAAAAATAAGAAACGAAAATTTTACAAAGACAGGGATTATCATAGATGAAAAAGCTGATGCAAGAAGCGGGCCAAAAGAAAATTATCTTTTGCAATTTACGCTCCACGAAGGAACTAAGATTAGCATAGTAAAAGAGGCGCAAGATTGGTATGAAATTGAGCTTTCAAAGGACTTGAAAGGCTGGATTCCTAAAACCAGCATCGATATCATATAACCAAAGTGGTGAGCCTGTCGAACCACAACATATAGGCGTTGTCGTTAAATTAATATCAATATATTGTGTTTTTTAGCTTGACATATAATTATCAAGTGGTATACTTATTTTTCATGAGAAGGAGAGGCAATGGAATTAAAAACTAAGATTGAAAAAAACTTGAACATCTCAGAAAATTGTCTTAAGGTCCTTGAAAAAAGATACCTGGTGAAAGATAAAGATGGAAAGGTCATAGAGACGCCTGAAGGTATGTTTAGAAGGGTGAGCCGCTACATAGCAAAAGCAGACAAGCTGTACGGCGCAAGCGACCTGGAAATAAAAGAAACAGAAAATAAATTTTATGAGAGTATGTCCAATTTCGAATTTATGCCAAATAGCCCAACCCTTATGAACGCAGGAAAAGATTTAGGCCAGTTATCTGCGTGTTTCGTTCTCCCCATAGGCGATTCTATGGAGTCTATTTTTGACGCGATAAAAAACACTGCTATGATCCACAAAAGTGGCGGGGGAACAGGGTTTAGTTTTTCAAGACTCAGGCCGAAAAACAGCGTTGTAAGGTCTACAGGAGGAGTCTCAAGCGGGCCTGTTTCTTTTATGAAGGTTTTTAATGCAGCTACTCAAGCGGTTAAACAAGGCGGAGCCAGGCGCGGGGCAAATATGGGAATTCTTCACGTGGATCATCCAGACATAATGGAATTTATCCGGTGCAAAGAGAATGACAAGGAGATAACAAATTTTAACATCTCCATAGCGGTTACTGAAGATTTTATGAATAAGGTTATAGCTGATGAAGAATATTCTTTGATAGACCCGCACAATAAAAAGGAAGTTAAAAAATTAAGAGCCAAAGAAGTTTTTGACCTGATAGTGGAATTGTCCTGGAAAAACGGCGAGCCTGGAATTATTTTCATAGACAGAATAAATAAAGATAACCCTACTCCTAAGCTGGGAGAGATTGAGAGCACAAATCCCTGCGGAGAGCAGCCGCTTTTACCGTTTGAAAGCTGTAATCTGGGTTCAATAAATTTAGCTAAAACTATATGTGGAAACGGCAAAAAACAAGTTGACTGGGATGCGTTAAAAGAACTGGCGCATGCAGGCGTTCATTTCCTTGACAATGTAATTGATATGAATAAATTTCCTCTGAAAGAAATAGAAAAGATGACCAAGACCAATAGGAAGATAGGCCTTGGAGTGATGGGCTGGGCAGATATGCTTATAAAACTTGAGATACCTTATAATAGCGAAGAAGCAGTCCAGCTTGGCGAGAAAATAATGAAGTTTATATCTGATGAAGCCCGGGTTAAATCGCAGGAGCTCTCCAGAAATAGAGGGGCTTTTTCTGCTTTTAAAGAAAGCATATTTAATGAAGCTGGGTTGAAAGAATTAAGAAATGCTACGCTTACAACAATTGCGCCGACAGGCACGATTTCAATTATCTCAAATGCCTCAAGCGGCATTGAGCCGTTATTCGCATTATCTTATTACAGAAATGTAATGGATAATGATAAACTTATTGAAGTCAATACATTGTTTGAAGAGGTTGCAAAAAAAGATGGGTTTTATTCCAGAAAACTCATGGAGGAAATTGCGGAAAAGGGCTCTATTAAAGATATAGAAGATGTTCCTGAAGAATATAAGAAGATTTTTGTTACATCCCATGATATAGCTCCTCTGTGGCACATAAGGATGCAGGCAGTCTTCCAAAAATATACTGATAATGCTGTATCTAAGACAGTCAATTTCTCGCATAATGCCACAAAGGATGATGTGCGAGAGGTGTACATGTTAGCTTTCAAGTTAGGGTGTAAGGGCGTAACCATTTACAGAGATAAATCCAGGGAGGAGCAGGTGCTAAACATAAACTCTAATGATTCGACAAAGAAAGAAATAAATGCGGATACAGCGTTAGAACTTAAGGAAAAGAAAAACGTTGCCCCCAGGCCAAGGCCTGTTGTCACCAATGGCACTACTACAAAGGTTGCAACAGGATGCGGTAATCTTTATATCACGATAAATGTGGATGATAAAAATCTGCCTTTTGAGGTGTTTATCCAGATGGGTAAAGCAGGAGGTTGTGCTGCGAGCCAGTTGGAAGCAATAGGAAGGCTTGTGTCTCTGGCGCTTCGCTCAGGAGTAGAGAATAGTAAAATAGTAGAGCAATTAAGAGGAATACGCTGCCCGTCTCCTTCGTGGGAGAAAAGCGGAAGGATCTTTTCATGTTCTGACGCGATTGCAAGGGTCCTTGAATTAAGGCTTGGCAATGGCAAGATGCATCACCAGGAAGAGGCTCTGGAAAAACATTCTCCTCATACCATGATAGAAGATAAGCTCGGCACAGTGGTTGGGGTATGCCCTGACTGCGGGGCTGCGTTAAGGCATGAAGAAGGCTGTGTAGTCTGCCGTTCCTGCGGATATTCCAAATGCTGAAACCCGATTCCTGGATCAAGAAAATGGCTTTAGAATATGATATGATAAAGCCATTCGAGCCTCAGCAGATTAAAAATAATAATATTTCATACGGTCTTTCCAGTTATGGTTATGATATAAGGATTGCTGATGAGTTCAAAATTTTCAAAGGTTCTGGTAAGCAAGATGTCATAGACCCTAAAAATATAAAACCAGATTTATTTGAAGATTTTAAAGGTGATGCCTGTATAATTCCCAAGAATACTTTTATTCTAGCAAGATCCCTTGAATATTTTAAAATGCCTTCCAATGTCCTTGCGCTTTGTACAGGTAAAAGCACATATGCCAGAATCGGCGTGATAGTAAATGTTACGCCGCTTGAACCGTCATGGGAAGGATATCTTACTATAGCGATAAGTAATACCTCAGGTTCTTCTGCAAAACTTTATGCCAATGAAGGCATTGCCCAGGTAGTCTTCTTCGAATCAGATGAGCAGTGCCAGGTTACTTACGCTGACCGCAAAGGCAAATACCAGTCCCAAAAGTCCATCACCCTGCCAAAATAGAAGCTGTCTAAAATAAATTTGACATAACGCTATTGTATGATATACTTTATATGAAATACAGGATAGACATGCCTGTCCCATACATAAGATAATTCCTATGAGGGAAATTTTTTGCAAATATTATGTTAAAGTTTAAAAAAGATTTTAGTTCAAAGATTTTCATATATGGGATAATAGTATTATTCTATCTATCCACTACCCCCCCATCTATCCGTATTCTAATTCCAGAGATACATTAAGACTTCCTGTTGGGGAAGCTTTGAAAAGAGTTAAGAAAGCAATGAAGAAAGAAGCAGAAACAAATGATGCTGTTAGCCCGGACGGTAGTGCTTCCGGCCATCGTCGAAAAGCAGTATATAAACGTGTTGATGAATTGACTGAACGCTTAAAGCGTAGTCTGTTAGATGCAGTATTAACAGTATTAAGGGACGTGTCAAAAAGGGACATGCCTAGTGCAGTATAATAAAAAAATAATTTTTTGAAAGAAAATCCCTCTTTTATGTGTCTTATATATAGGCGCTTGTTATTAAAAGGAGGGATTTTTTATGCCAAGAAAAGCTAGGGTTCTTTGCGACAATGCAGTATATCATTTATTTAACAGAGGACACAATAAGTACGACTTATTCAAGTCAGAAAGGGATTTCATAGTTTTTAAAGATATCATAAGGGAATGTAAGAGCAATTTTATGTTTGAGCTATATAATTATGTTTTTATGTTGAATCATTTTCATTTTTTAACGAAAATAATAAATGCCGAGAATCTACCTAAAATTATGAAGGAAATATGTCAGAGATATGCTAGTTATTATAGAAAGACATATGGGCATGTAGGTTATTTATTCCAGAATCGATATAAGAGCATTCACATCGAAATTGATTCATATCTATTAGAGTGCGCCAGGTATATCGAAAGAAACCCCTTAAGAGCCAAAGTCGTAAAGAATCTTTACGATTATAAATGGTCAAGTTACAGTTTTTACGCAAATGGAACAAAAGATGATATAGTAACAGCCAATCCTTTATATTTAGATTTGGGTAATAACGCAAGAGAGAGACAAGAGAGATATAAAGAATATGTTTTGATTCCAAGGCCTTATGAGGCAATAGTGGATAAGTGCGTAGCTTCTATGAAATAAATACTACCAAGAGTGTCCCTAATTGACACGTCCCTCAGATACTCGTTGATTTTTACAATCCCTTGATGTATAGTAAATTTATGTTTTATGAAGAGGTGTTTAGGGAATTGAATAAGAAGAAGGTTAGGTATTTAGTCGTTGGAGGCGGGGCAGTAGTTTTGCACGGTGTAGTGAGAATGACTGCAGATATTGATTTATTTGTAGATTTTGAAGAAAAGAATTTATTGAAATTTACAAAGGCATTAACTTGTTTAGGATATAGGCCAAAGATACCTGTTCAGGCGTCAGATTTTGCAGATGCGGCTAAAAGGGAAAAATGGAAAAAAGAAAAAGACATGCTGGTATTTTCTTTTTACCATTTAAAGAGATTTCAGGACCATATAGATGTTTTTATATATGAACCTATAGGATTTAAAAAGGCTTACAAAGAGAAAGAGATTATGAAAGCAGGCTTTATAAAAATACCTGTTATAGCTATAAAATATCTAAAAAAGATGAAAGAGATAGCAGGAAGGCCGCAGGATTTGGCTGATATTGAAGCATTGAAAGAAGTTGAAATGTTAAGAGAAGAAAATGAAAAGAAATAAGATTAAGAAAGGCTTTGCTTTTAAGCCGGATATAAATTATATCAGGGAAACTATGAATATGCCTGCGAAGGCAAAATTACAATGGCTTGAAGAGATGAATGCTTTTATATATAAAGCAGTATCGAAACAAAAAAGAAAAATATGGGAAAAGATCAAACAGGGAGAAGCGTGATGGATAATATTAGATTGGTTCTTTTGAGGCATGGAGAGAGCGCCTGGAATAAGGAAAATAAATTTACAGGATGGACAGATGTAGATTTGTCTGAGAAAGGCATTGAAGAGGCAAGGGAGGCTGGAGAAGTCCTTAAGAATGAAGGTTATATATTTGATGCAGCGTTTACATCTGTTCTGAAGAGAGCGATAAGAACATTATGGTTTGTTCTGGATGAAATGGATTTAATGTGGATACCTATATATAATTCATGGCGCCTGAACGAGAGGCATTATGGAGCGCTGCAGGGCCTTAATAAGTCGGAAATGGCCCAGAAATTTGGAGAAGACAAGGTGCTTATATGGAGAAGAAGTTATGATATTCCGCCAATGGCGCTTGAAAAAAATGATCCGCGTTATCCTGGAAATGACCCAAGATACAAGAGTCTTAGTGAAAAGGACGTGCCTCTTACAGAGAGTTTAAGAGAAACAGTAGCCAGGGTTGTGCCGTACTGGAAAGAAGCAATTGCCCCTGCATTGAAGTCCGGCAAAAAGATTATTATAGCTGCGCATGGAAACAGCTTAAGGGCGCTTGTGAAATATTTGGACAACATATCAGAGGAAGAGATAGTGAAATTAAATATACCTACCGGAGTCCCGCTTGTTTACGAGCTTACCGATGACTTGAGGCCTTTAAGGCATTATTATCTTGGCGACCAGCAAAAGGTACAGGCAAAAATAGCATCTGTTGCCAGCCAGGGGAAAGCTGAAAAATAAAGTTTTAGTGACGAAGCATCGAAGCGACCGAGGACGAAATGTCCGAGGAAGTGCCGAGTCCTCCGGACTCGGCCCCTTGACGATTACACAAACGTAGGATATACTTACAAGTTAGAAAAGAAAGGGGGGTATGCATATGGACTGGAGTGCGATAGTAATAGAGCCAGTAAAGGCTATGCTGGTAAGAGCAGCTATATTTCTACCAACTTTGGTAGGCATATTGGTAATACTAGTAGTTGGCTGGATTATAGCAGCGGTTTTGAAGAATGTGGTTGTGAAGCTGTTGAAGATGATACAGTTTGATGCTGCCAGCGAAAAATCAGGGCTTGCTGATGTATTAAGGAAAGGTGGAATAAAAAATACTCTTTCAGAATTAATGGGCGGGCTTATCTATTGGATAATAATGCTGCTTGTGTTTATGACTTCCCTGAATGCGCTAGGCATGACAGTTGTAGCGTCTCTATTGGATAAAGTCATACTTTATATACCTAATGTTATCGCAGCCATCTTTATAATTTCCCTGGGGATATTTTTTGCGAGCATTATAGGTTCAATAGTAATGACTACTTCCATGAATGCAGGCATTAAACAGGCGAAACTATTAAGCCAGGTGACGCAGACAGTGATAGTAATTTTCGCAGCTATTATGACGCTGGAACAGCTAAATATAGCTACCACTATATTGAATACCACTATTACAGTTTTGCTAGGAGCTATAGGGTTGGCATTTGCGCTTGCAGTTGGCCTTGGTTCAAAAGATGTCGCTGGAAAACTTATCCATGATTTAGTGGAGAAGTTAAAAGGTAAGTAACCGCAGAACTAACGCGGAAGCTGGTTTTCGGCCAGACGTAGAAATACGCCAAAAAAAGATAAATCCCGCGTCTCTGAAAAGGGACGCGGGATTTTTGTTTGCAAATCTAATGAGCGCTTTGTATAATAGGAGAAAATGAAGAAAGATAAAGGTATCGCATTAATACTTGTGGTGAGTGTCTTGGCTGTCGCTGGCATAATGGCAGTGTCTTTTGCATTTACCATGAGGCTAGAGTTGAAAGCCGCTGCTAATTACCTTGAAGCTACAAGGGCATCTTACCTTGCCCAGGCAGGCATTACCTATGCCCAGCAGATTTTAAAAGAAGACGATAGGTTCATAGATAGTTTTGAAGACAGATGGCATACGCTTTTTAAAGGCAGCGATATTGATAATGATGGTGACGGCCAGCCTGATTCAAAATGGATAAATGTGTACAGCGAAGAAGGTGAGGCCATAGGCAGATACGCTGTTTTGGTAAGGGATGAGACGAGTTTTATGGATATAAATATGGCGTATAAACATAATCTCTCTCCTTTAAAAGTTACAGAAGGGTGGATGCCGTACGAGCTGGATCTTAAAAAATTTATAACCTCTTGCGGCTTGAAAGATCCAGATAAAGTTTATGAAGATATCCTTAGTTTTAGATACGGGCCTGACAGCCAGCCAGGCGAAGCAGGTATAGATGATAATCAAAATCAGAGGATACTGGATTCTGACGGGATAGATAATAACGCGAATGGTATCGTGGATGAGGCAGGAGAGGGCATAGACGAGCCTATGGAATATGTCCCGTTTAATCTTTATGGAGATGATAAGGCATTTGAGACGCCTTTTGAGATAAGCAAAATTAAGTCAATTTCAAAACAGGATATTCAGAAATTGTACCCTTATATAACTACTTATTCTGTTGATAGAAATATAGATGTTGAAGGAAGATTAAAGGATAATATTAATTCCATGGACGCCCAATCCCTGGCAGTATTACTTGAGGATGCAGGCGCGAGAGATCCTTTCCAAAAGGCAGTCAATATAATAGACGCGTGCGACGCTGATTTTAGCCAGAGCGTCATACCAAAATTATATAGCAGGCTTGCGGCGATCAATAGAGGCGATATAGGGGATTGGATATGGAAGGGGGGTTCTTATCAGAGCGATGTAAAAGACGGACAATTATTTACAATTACCTGGATTAATCTGCCAGAGAGCGAATATTATATAGGTGTGTTTGGGATAAAGGATGAACTGGTGGGCGATGTCACTGTGAATGGTATGACTCAAAACTCTGTAAAGCATGGCGAGATACTGAGAATAGGCGCTGTGTCATTCGAGAATAAAATCCTGAACCTCACTATTAAGAACAGCTCTGGCTCAGTATGTTATTTTTCTTATCTTGAATTATATCCCAGGCTAGGCCAGCAGAATTTCAGCGCGAGCGAGATAAGAGGCATAGAGGGCGTAAGGATAAATGAAATAATGGTAAGGCCTGTTATTCCAAGGAGTACTTTCAGCGGCCAGGCCCCTGGAGGAGATTGGATCTGGCAGAATGGATTTTATCAGAATAATGAACCCAAGGGAGGGAAAACCGGAGAAGGCGAATGGACATGGAAGGACCTTCCGGACGGCAAATATTATGTCAGGTTATTTTCGGGAGCGGTTGATCAGGAGATAGGCGATGTAAATATAGGAGGTTCTAATTCAAAGAATGTAATGGATAACGATCTATTCGGCAACGGGAAAGTTGTTACTGTTTCAGGAGGAAAACTTACTATCAGGATCCAGAATAACCGTGAAACAGGATATACATATTTTAAATCAATAGAGCTGAGCCAGCAGCCTGACGGAGAGTATATAGAACTTATAAATCTTACGCCTAATGAAGTAAGTCTGAGCGGGTGGACCATAGAAGGGCCAAGTAAAGAAGGATGGCCTGCCACAATTCCGCTTGGAACAACGATAGGCCCGCATGAACACCTGGCGTTATCTATTGACAAAGACGATACGCAGGGAGGCATAAATAATAATGGCATATCATTTATTTCAATATGGGGTAAAGAGAAATCCGCGGCGTTACATTTTTTAAGGGTTGTAACTCCTAATTCAGATCTATTGGGTGATAACGCTTTTATGGGAGGGAATTTTATAACGCTTAAAGATTCTATGGGCCACATTGTAGATAAAGAAGAATATTTTAGCGGCAATATAACTAATAACATAGCGCTGGAAAAATCAGACCCGAGCTATGTAATGGATTCAAATAATAATGGCATACCTGATAACTGGTATGCTTCTACTGCAAAAAAAGGAGGGACTCCCGGCCTTCCTAATGATAATGACGGGATGAGGGAAAAAATCGAAGAAGAAATAATAGAACACTATGATACAGAGGTGAATATAAAGAATAAGAATTTTTCGTCTATCGGAGAAATTTCGTTTGTGCCTGTGGGCAATGATGATTGGATGAACATCCCGATAGAAGATGTCGCGAAGATTGCAGACAGGCTCACTATATCCGGGATAAGGCTTGAAGCGGAAAATAAAATTGTAAAAAGTTCTGAAGGCGGCTGGAAGGTTATCCAGAGAGCAGCTCCTTTTACAGACTGGTGCGAGAACGGAAAAAAAGATTCAATTGGAACCTGGAAATGGGAATTAAAGGATGAGTTAAAGAACGGGTATTACAAATTGAAAATATTCGGAGAAGAAGGAGAAGCAATAGCCATATCGATGCATCTTGCAGATGATACATGGACCGCTTTTACGCCTGCGCTTACGCCAGGGCCTGATGGAGGAATAGTTTTTGGGAACATAGAGATAGGCACGGGAAGCGCTGTGTCTATGCCGAAAAATATCCTGGAAATAAAGGTAAAAAATAGCTCAGAGACAGACGCAGCGCATTTCGATTTTATAAGGCTTGATCCTGCGAATAATTTATACGGAAGGATAAATATAAATACAGTTTCCAGGAAAGTGCTCAGTAGTTTACCTGGCATAGACGATGCTATAGCGGACAATATTATCAATAACAGAGTTTTTGGGAATAAAAACGGCCTTAATTTAGGCATAGGCGATCTTATCAATACTAATGCGCTTGGTTCAGGCGATACAGATAAGAGAAGCAGATTCAAGCAGATATCAAATCTTGTCACGCTGCGCTCTGACTGCTATAGAATTATTGTTACAGGACAGATGCTGGAAAAAGGCAAAGTCCTGGCAGAAAAGAAAATCTGGGTGGTTTTTGAAAGATGAATGCTGTTCAGGTCGGTGGGTTGAGAGGCCTCTTTGACACGAGCGGGCACGGTGTCTGCTGAGCCATGCTGAGGCCGTTCGGCACGAAATAGTTTTGCCGTCCGCTACGGTTTATGGTTCGTTCTTCTGTCGACTATCGTATTGTCAACCGATCAGAACTCACCATAATTCCTTGCGGACTTTTGCCAAAACTTTTCTAATGTGCCTCAGGCCTCAGCATGGCTCAGCAGACGAGCGAGTGTCAAAACGGAGCAAAATTTTCACGCTGGGAAAATTTTGCGTCCTTGAAACCCACCGACCTGAGCAGCAAAAAGACTATTAATAAAACTTAAAATTATCCTTGATTTTTTATGCCACTAGTATATAATTAATTCTAATATGCGCTTGATTAAATCCGAAAGATATTTTATACATTCGCGGCCGCAAAACCGTGTTCTTCAGGGTGCGGATGAAACGCAGCCGCTCAGTATTCCGCCCAAAGAACCCATGGCTTCAGCATGGGTGGGCTTCATTTCCAAGGCTGCTGTATTTTTTATAGCAGTCTTTTTTATTTTTTCAAGCATTGCCGACGCCAGTATATCCAGCAGTAAAAATTATAAATTGCACACAGCCCTGGCAGATAGCGGAGGAGCCAGCGGTGTTTCAAAAAGTTACAATGCAGAGAATAGCTTAGGCTATCCATTGGGTACTAGTGTTATTACTGGCACGAGTTATAAAATATTTGGCGGTTTGCTCCCCACTAGAAATGCCATACCTGATGTAGCTATACTAGCTTATAACGACGGCCAGGCAGTATTTGATAATCCTTTAACGCTGAAATGGGCGGTTACAGATAAAGATAAAGACCCTCAGCGTTATTATCATATTCAGATATCCAAGGATAGTTTTAAAACAATAGATGTTGACTCAGGCGTTGTTAAATCCAAATCCCAGGAATATACCACCCCTATGCTTCCTACCACCGAAGGTTATATAGACTACAAATGGCGGGTGAGGGTAAGCGATGGATATGATTATTCAGGCTGGGAAATAGCTGCGAGCGGATTTAAACTTGGTGTTGGAAAAATGGAAGTGCCTGTAATATGGGCGAAGACTTCTGCTGGAGGCAGTGACATATCTTCAAAATTATGGCAGGGGTGCGGAGACCCATATATGTCATGGGAATATCCTGTGAAGGGCGTGCAGCCAATTGGTTACAGTTACGCGTGGGGAGATTTGCCTGACAATCAGGCTGATACATCAGGAACTTTTTATCATACTCCTTCTGATCTTCTGGGAGATGGGGTCAGGGTATTTAATCTTAAGGCTGAGAATACAGCTGGAAACTGGGGGGAGACAGCCTCGTTTGAATTATGGATAGATAGAGGCAGTCCTGTTATAGGCAATTATTCTCCTTCAAAGGGCTCAATACTCGCCTCTGATAAACCTACAATCACTATCAGCGCAACTGATGACAAGAGCGGAGTGGATTCAAGCGCTATAAATATGAAAATAAATAAATCTGTAGTGGGCGCTGCTTACGATGAAAAAGCCCAGAATATTATATATGTGCCTTCTATTCCTCTCAGTGAAGGCAGTAATGTAATATCTCTTGAGGTAGCTGATTTTGTCGGCAATAAAACTTCTCAGCTTGTATGGAGTTTTACTGTTGATACAAAAGGCCCGACAGGGGATGTCATAATAAATAATCAGGACGCTGTTACAAATTCTGTATATGTTAATCTTGCTATCGGAGCCAGCGATTCTACAACAGAGGTTCAGAGCATGGTGATTTCAAATGACGGCGTCTTTGATGCTGAACAATGGGAGTTGTTCAAAACAAAGAAAGAAAACTGGATGCTCGCGCCTATAAGCGGCACGCGCAAGGTTTATGTAAAGTTTAAAGATACAGCCGGTAATGAATCAGAGGTCCTTAGCGATACTATAGAGCTTATAATAATAGCGCCTGATACCATAATTACAAGCGGCCCTAGTTTATTGACAAAATCCAAGGAAGCGCTTTTTACCTTTAAAGGAAGCGTGGAGGACTGCTTATTCAGATGGAAATTTGATGATGAGAAATGGTCTAATTGGTCAAAGGATATCTCAGTCGCCATGAAGGACATGAAAGATGGCAATCATTATTTTAAGGTCCAGGCTGCAAAAGATGTTAATAAGAATACGAAAATAGACCTTGATGAAATGGATCCTGCTCCTGCAGAAAGGACATGGACCATAAGCGAAAAAGGCGTTATAAAGCCTGAACCTGAAAAAAAGAAGCCTTTCAAGTTCTGGAAAGAAGAATAAGCCAACCTATTTATTTTCAACCACTTACTAATCACGAGTTACTAGTTATGAGGTACTATTTTTGTCCTGCCCTTGACAAGTACTATTAGGTAGTATATAGTTATACCACCCCCTATCAAGCTATATTATTTTTCGATAGGGTGTTTGAGTCTATAAGGAAGGCCGAATTAGTTAAAAAATTCGGCCTGAATCGTCTATGGGAGTAAACATGTTATTAAATAGCGAGGTGGTATATATGAAAGAAAAATATTACTCTGTTACCCAGACCGCTCAGCTTCTGGGCATATCAAAACAGACTCTTATAAGATATGAAAATAAGAAGCTGTTCCCGGCTGCCAGGCGAAATGCCCTTAATGGCTGGCGGGAATATACAGAAGATGATATCAAGAAACTCAGGGTTATAATGGGAAGGACAAGGTAAATGGCCAAGTTCAAGGCAAGTTCAATAGCCTTAGATATAGGCGCACATTTTATAAAATTAGTTGAGCTTAAAAAAGAGAAGGATAGCATTATGCTGACCAAGATCGGCATAAAGGAAATCCCAAGAGATATGAAGCTAGATAGGGATAAAATTACCAGCCAGCTTATCTCTGAATTATTATCAGAGAATAATATAAAGTCAAAGTCTGTAAATATATCAGTAAACGGCCAGTCTGTTTTTGTGAGGTTTGTAAAGCTTCTCCAGATAAAAGAAGATAAATTAAAACAGACAATGAAATTCGAAGCCCAGAACCAGATACCTTTCAGCCTGAACGAGGTTATGTGGGATTGGTCGCTTTTGAATAAAGATAAATCTGTCCCTAAGAAGGCAGTGATAGTTGCGATAAAGAAGAATCTTGTTGAGGAGATGATTTTAAAATTGAAGGCCGTTAAATTATCTACGGAATTAATAGATGTAGCTCCGATAAGTGTATATAACTGCATGGCATTTAATGAGGATTATAATAATGAAAACATCGGTTCAATTCTTGACATAGGCGCAAAATCCACCAACTTCATTATATTTAATAAAGGTAATATATGGATAAGGAGTTTTCCCATCGCAGGTGACCGCATTGAAGAGGCGAAAGAGCAAGGTGTGGATGAACTCCTGACAGAGGCGGAAAGATCACTGGAATATTATTTTATGCAGCAAGGAGAAGATGCGCCGAAAGAGAAAAAGATAGGCCAGCTTTTTCTGACAGGCGGCGGCAGTATTATGGAAAATATGGAGGCTGCAGTCATTTCCAAATTTAACATAAAACCTCAGGTTATGGATCCTTTCAGAAAATTGAGAGTATCTAAAGATGTATTTCAAAAACTCCAGGCAAGCGGGTCTAAGAATCAATTTTCTACGGTTGTAGGAACTGCGCTCAGGGGTATAGCTGATTTAAAGATAGAAGTGAATTTTCTGAATGAGGCGTTATCGGATAAGGAATCTTCTTCCAATAAACGTATTTATTCCAGCCTTTCAATAGCTGCAGGCGTGTTGATACTTATAAGTTTTTCTATTTTTATGCGCCAGGATTACCACATAAAAAAGATCAAACTCGATAAGGTAGAGGAGATGATAGAAACATACAGAACTTATGAGCCGAAGATAAAAAAGATACGCGAAGAGGAAGATATTTTAAAAGATAAAATGAATACGCTGTACCAGACAGCTTCTTCCAGGGCTGTGTGGCTTGGGATATTTAAATCTATTTCAGAGATGCTGCCAAAAGATGTATGGATCACTGATGTCTCAGGCATTATCTCAATAGAAAAGAGCGGTCTTGGCAGGATGAGCATGAACGGAAAGGCGCTTTCTTACCAGTCAGTGAATAATTTTGTATCAAGCCTTAAGGCATTGCCGGATTTCAGCGATGTGCGGCCTGTGTCGTCTTCCGTGGAAAACGATAAAGATACAGGCGAAGAGATAGTGAAGTTCAGCGTTACTATGGACGTTGTCCTGGCGGGGAGTTAGCATGTTGAAAACATTAAGGGAAAAAAATATTCTAAAACAGGGCATAATAATTCTTGCTGTAATGGCAGGAATTTATATATTTTTTCTCAGCCCGTTCCTCAGAGAAGGCCGCTTAATAATGGATGAAGAACTGGAGCGGAAGATAAGCGAAATGAAAAGATTTATCACGCTTACAGGCACAGTGCCTTCGAAAGAAAGTTTTGCCAAGATGGATGAAGATAAGATCTCTTTGGAAGAGAAGTTTTTCAGCCTGGCGGAGTTTATAGACCCAAAGAAGGCAAGGTTATCAGAAAAAGATGCAGAGGCAGGCCTTTATTTTATTGAAAAGCTTCACTTTACCATGAAGAAGTTCGAACTAGAAGCAGGGGCAAAAGGCGTGAAACTTCCTGAAAATCTTGGATTTGGGGATGGCCTTCCCAAAGACAATATAGTGCCTGTGTTTTTGAGGCAGCTTGAGATAATAGAATTTGCAGTCAGCGCGCTTCTGAAAAGCCAGAACTCCAATATCTATGCCTTGAAACCACTCAAATCTATTGAATATATAGAGCCTGTTTCAAAGGGGTTGTTTTATACTGAATTGCCAGTTCAAATCTCGATAAAGACAGATACAAAGGCTCTTATTAATCTTTTGTTGGAGCTTAAAAATTCGAGCCCTGCGATCAGCGTAAAAGAATTGCACGTGAAAAGTATAGACTCTGTTTCGGGAGAGGTTGAGATAAGCATGGTGTTGAGTACCTTTATGATAGCGAGGCAGGAAAAATGATCGCAAAAGAGAAAGCTATATTCTGGCTTCTTGTGCCTGTATTGGTTGCTACGATAGGCATAGGTTTTAATGCTCAGGAAAAGAAGAAGCAATTATCCGATGAGTTTTTAAAGGATATTGAGTCTGTGACAGAAAGGGCAAAATCCAAAAAAAAGACGGCCAAGGATAACTGGGACATAGAAGGCTTAAAGAAGCAGGAGACAGCAGAAGATTACCCAACTCTAATGGAAAGGAGTATTTTCTTCAAGCCTGTTTCTGAGATAAAAGATGAAGGCAATAGAGACATTATACCTTTAAAAGAAGAAGAGCCTGCAAAGCCTATGTTTGTCTATAAAGGCAGGATGATGCTTGGAGCCAGGGTTATTGTTATTATAGAGGATCAGAATACAGGCAAGAGCTTTTCCGTTAAGGAAGGCGATATGGCAGGTGACTACACTGTTTTAAGCATAGGCGAAAAGGAAATCCGGCTCAAGAAAAAGAACGGAGAAGAGATTACAATAGCTACTCTTAAAGAAGAGAAGAAAGAAGAAAAAAGGGAAGCTCCTGATAGGACAGAGGGTATAAATGAGAAGAAATAAGGAGTTATTTTATATAACATTAATCGCAGCGTTTATAATGCTGGAGTGTTTGCCTTGCAGGATATTTGCCTCAGTGGATCCTTCTTTTGTTAGGACTGTTGTTGCGTCAAAGTTTGATCTCAGAAGATATTTTGAAGAAGCGATGTCCTTGTTTGAATCAGGCAAATATAAGGAAGCAGTCATAATATTTGAAAAATTAATTGACGTGGAAAAGACGAATAACGATGTTTATTTTACGCCTTTTGCAGAGATATACATTGAAAAATCCAAGGCCCGCATGGCAGAACTAATGATCATGGAAGAGAAAAAATGGGAAAAGATGAAAAAGGACGTTGTGAACGAAGCAGAGACTATTGCTAAAAAAGAAAGCGAGAGCATTGTTAGCGGAGAGCAGGTCAAGAAAAAGGTAGAAATTGACTCTAAGAAGAAAGAATTATACGAGAAAGAGCAGGATATAAAGGCTGTATTTGAAAACGCTATGGAATATTACAGATCCAAGGATTATCCTTCCAGCATAGTGGAGTTCAAGAAGGTAAAGGAGATGGATTCTGCTGGTTCGCTGGCAGTCCAGGCAGACGCTTATATACGCAGCATGCAGCAGGACATGAAACAAAGCCAGGAAAAGATGATGCTTGCGAGAATGGAAGATGCCAAGCGCGCAAAGATAGACATGGAAAATCAGGCGGAGCGCCAGAAAATAGCGATGGAGAAAGAGTTGGAAACGCAGAGATTAGGACTGGCTAGAAAAGAAAAAGAAAAAGTAACGCTTAAAATAATCTTTGAGCAAAGATTAAAGGCAAAAGAAGCCAGAGACAGAGTTAATAAGATAGCAATCCTTATGGACAGCATAATAGGCAATATCAGGGAAAAGAGGTTTGAAGAGGCAGAGGCCCTTGTAAATAAGGCAACACAGGAATTTCCTGGGAATGAAAAATTCAAAGAGATATTACATTATATAGATATGCAAAAGATAAAGATGGAAGAATCTGCTTTAAAAAGGGCGAGAGAGCTTACAGAAGAAAAAATGATGCTGGATGTGGCTAAACAACACATCCTCCCAGAAGAAAAAACAGCTAAGCTGGAAATGGGGGAAAAGATAATGCCTATTGTAAAAATCCCAGAGATAAGGAAGCGCCTTAAAATACCCATAAGCGTTGATTTCAAAGATGTGGAACTGGATTATGTGCTGAGTTTTTTATCAGACGCTACAGGCGTTAATATAGTGCCTTCGACCGGGATAGATATGGCAGAGAAGAAAGTGAGCATAAAGATAAAAGACATGCCTCTTGAAGAGGCGTTGAGGTATATATTGAAATCCCAGGACCTGATTTACAGGATAGAAGAAGACGCTGTCTGGGTGGCTACAAAGGACGAGATTAGTAACGAGAAGATAGATACAAGGGTGTATTTTTTAAGCCAGGGCGTAGGCAGATTTGCAGAGTTTACAACTCAGGCTAAATCAGGCGCGGATGGATCTAGCGCTTCCGCTGTTCCTTCAGAAGTAAAGACAGTAAAAAATATCCTGGAGAATTCAGTTGATTGGCCGAAAGATTCAAAATTGACTTTAGATGAGCGCACAGGCGCGCTTATTATAAGCAATACGCCTTCAAATCTGGAAACCATAGAGAACCTTTTATATAATCTGGACATAACTCCTATGCAGGTTTTGATTGAGGCAAGATTTTTAGAAGTTAAAGTCAGCGATCTGGATGATATGGGAGTAGAATGGAAATTAAACAATATGTGGGCCGGGGATAAGAATAGGGCGGGGAATGATGTATATGGAGTAAGTAAAAATAGCGGCGTAGATTTTTCTAATTTCAGCCGTTCAGACGAAGGGTTTAATCTTACATATCAAGGCATATTGAGCAATCCGCAGTTT
>DNHS01000038.1 GCA_003485765.1 Candidatus Omnitrophota bacterium
GTACAATTATCTTGACACTACTAATAGAGAAGTGAGATTGACATACTGGCTGCAATTATATATAATATAATGTTTTAACGGATTACGAAGTTATGAACTAAAAAAGGGGGCATAGATGTACGCAATAATAGAAACAGGCTCAAAGCAGTACAAGGTCGCAAAAAACGACACAATCGAGGTTGAAAAACTTAACCTGGGTGAAGCAAAGGAGGTAAAATTGGACAAAGTCCTTTTTATCTCGGACAAGAAGGAATCGACCATAGGGAGCCCTTATATAAAAGGCGCCTATGTAGTTTGCGATTTATTAGGCGAAAAACGCGCGAAAAAGGTTATTTCTTTTAAATACAGGCGCAGGCATGCAAGTTCTAAGAAAAAAATCGGACACAGGCAGGGATATGTAATGTTGAAGGTGAAAGAAATAGTGGTTTAATCGGAGGATAAAATGGCGCATACTAAAGCTCAAGGAAGTTGTAAAAACGGAAAAGATTCAAATGGCCAGAGGCTTGGCGTAAAATGCTTTGAAGGCCAGACTGTAACTAGCGGGAGCATTATCCTGAGGCAGAAAGGGACTAAATTTTTTCCAGGCCTTGGAGTGGGCATAGGCAGGGATTATACCCTGTTTGCTCTAAAAGCCGGCACTGTTAAATTTGGGTACCGAAAAGTTAATGTGATATAAATGTTCATAGATCGAGCAGATATTTTCGTAAAGGCAGGAGACGGCGGAGACGGCTCTAATAGTTTCTGCAAAATAAAAAACCTTAAAAAAAGGCAGGACGGCGGAGACGGCGGCAAAGGCGGAAACATAGTCCTCGTAGCTGATAAAAATGTCCAGACCCTTTTGGATTTTCATTTTCGCAAACATTTCAGAGCAGACAAGGGTTCAAACGGCTCAGGCAATAACAGAAAAGGCGCAAATGCGGTTGATTGCATTATAAGGCTTCCGCTCGGCACCATAGTTAGAGATAGGTATGAAGATATTACATATTGCGATTTAAAGGAAGACGGCCAGTCAGTAGTTCTTATAAAAGGCGGCTTGGCCGGCCGTGGTAACTCTAAGTTTAAGCAGGCTACTTATGGAGACCCTGGCGAAGAAAAAGAAATAACCCTGGAGTTAAAATTAATAGCTGATGTGGGCATAATTGGCTATCCGAATGCAGGAAAGTCAAGCCTGATTTCACGCATATCAAAAGCAAAATCAAAGGTAGCTGATTATCCGTTTACCACAAAAACGCCTATTCTGGGTGTTGTAAAATTAAGCGATGAAAGAAGTTTTGTTATTTGCGATATACCTGGTTTAATAGAAGGCGCGCATAGCGGCAAAGGCCTGGGAGATGATTTCTTGCGCCATGTGGAGCGCACGAGAGTCCTTATTCATATGATAGATATGGCAGGAGTGGATGGGAGGAATCCCGCGGAGGATTTTGCATCAATAAATAATGAATTAAAGCTTTATAATCCGGAGCTGGTAAAGAGGCCGCAGGTCATCGCAGTAAATAAAATGGATATACCTGAGGCAAGGGAAAATTTAAAAGAATTTAAAAAACATGTAAGGAAAACTGTTTATCCAATATCCTGCGTTACAGGTGAAGGGATAAAGGAATTACTGGAAGCGGTGTATAAAAAGTTGCGCCAATAAACATGGAACGTAAAAAGATAAAAAAAGCGAAACGGATAGTCATAAAGGTAGGCGCAAGCGTCCTGACAGCAAAAGGGCTTAAGCTTGACAAGAGATGGATAAAGAATTTTTCTGAACAGGTAGCAGTTTTAGTCAAACATGGCTATCAGGTGGTCATAGTTTCTTCAGGCGCTATTGCTGCAGGCATGGGGTTATTTGGCATGAAAAAGAGGCCTAAGAGTTTACCTGAGCAGCAGGCCTGCGCAGCCTTGGGCCAGGGATATCTCATGAAAACATATGAAGAATTTTTCAGAAAAAAAGGTTTTCATGCAGCCCAGATACTTTTGACATGGGAGGATATAAGGGAAAAGCGCAGGTATCTTAACGCAGAAAATACTCTGCACACGCTTTTGAGTAAAAAGGCAGTGCCTGTTATAAATGAAAACGATACTATTTCTGTAGATGAAATAAAGTTTGGCGATAATGATAAACTTTCAGCTCTGGTGGCAAGCCTTGTTTCAGCTGATTTATTGATTATGCTTACAGACGTAGATGGCCTATATATAGACGACAAGAAAACCGTAGCCAGCGTTGTGGGAGATATAAGCGCTAGTCTTGAAAAGTTTGCGTGCGGAACTGATAAAGAATGTTCGCGTGGAGGCATGAAGACAAAACTGGACGCCGCAAAAATAGCTGTTAAATCAGGCATAGATTGTATCATAGCCAATGGAAGAAAAAAGAATGTGCTTTTGAAAATTTTAACCGGAGAAAACATAGGAACGCTTTTTCAGGCTCATAAGAATAAAATAACAGGCAAAGATTTCTACGACAACGCTATAAATCGAGTTGTTTTATAACGGAGTAGCGGAGCGCAGCTCCGCGTAATATTCTATGTTACTTAAAGATAAAATTATAAAGATGTTGAAAGATGTTAAAGAGGCGTCGCTTAAGCTCGGCAATATTTCTACCAAGGATAAGGACAAGGCGATTTTGGCAATGGCTTCAGCGCTTCTGAAAAATACCAAATATATTTTGTCGGAGAACGCAAAAGATGTGGCTCTGTCAAATAAAACCGGCCTTTCAAAAGCGCTAGTGGATAGGTTAACCCTTACGGAAAAGCGCATAAAAGAAATGGCAGATTCTTTAAAACAGGTAGCGTCTTTAAAAGATCCTGTTGGCAGGATTCTTAGGCAATGGAAAAGGCCCAACGGGCTTATTATAAAAAAAGTTTCCGTTCCGATCGGCGTTATTGGAATTATATATGAATCAAGGCCGAATGTTACAAGCGATTGCGCTGGTTTGTGCCTTAAGTCAGGCAATGCGTGCGTTCTGAGAGGCGGAAGCGAATCAATAAATTCTAATCTCGCGATTCATAAGGTGGTTACAAAATGCCTTGGCAAATTAGGCATACCAGAATCAGCCGTTGCTATGATTAATGTAACTGACAGGCTAGCTGTAGAGATTTTGTTGAAACAGACGAACCTTATAGATGTGGTTATTCCAAGAGGCGGAGAAGGCCTTATAAGATATGTTGCGGAAAACTCATTAATCCCTGTAATAAAACATTATAAAGGCGTTTGCCATCTATATGTTGATAAAGACGCTGATCTTGAAATGGCCTTGGATATTATGCTCAATGCAAAGGTCCAGCGCCCGGGCGTTTGCAATGCCATAGAAAAGATGCTGGTCCATAAAGATATAGCGCGTAATTTTTTGCCTCAAGCAGCCAGGGTTTTAGATGATAAAGGCGTGGAGCTAAGAGGGTGCTCTGAGACGTTGAAGATTCTGCGGGGAATAAAAGAAGCCAAAGAATTAGACTGGTATGAAGAATATCTGGATTTAATTCTGACAATTAAAGTTGTAAAGGGCGTAGATGGCGCGATCAGCCATATAAATAAATACGGTTCTAGGCATTCAGACGCAATTGTTACGAAAAATAAATTGACAGCCGAGAGATTTTTAAAAGAAGTGGATTCCGCGTGCGTTTATCATAATGCGTCCACAAGATTTACAGACGGATACCAGTTTGGCATGGGCGCTGAAATAGGCATAAGCACAGACAAGATTCACGCCCGCGGCCCCATGGCTCTTGAGGAACTCTGTACTTACAAATATATTGTCCTTGGTTCCGGCCAAACTCGTAGCTAACAACTTGACAAATCAACATTGTTGATTTGTCAAGTTGTTTGGGAAATGAGATATATAGATTTAGGATTAAGCGATTATAAAGAGGCATATAAGACGCAATGCGAAGTTAGAAGCAAGGTGGCTGAAGGCGCATGCGAAAACACGCTGATTATTACAGAGCATAAGAGTGTTATAACAATAGGGAGGATTGGCTCAGAGAAAAACATATTCAAGACTGAAGGCATAGAGGTCTTGAATGTTGATAGGGGTGGAGATGTGACTTATCATGGCCCTGGTCAATTAGTGGCTTATCCAATTTTCAAATTAGAAAACGAAGCAAGGGATATACACGGCTTTTTAAGATTTTTAGAAGAAGTAGGGATAAGTTTTTTAAGTAAATATGGAGTAAGGGCTGAGACAAGGCCTGGCATGAGAGGCGTCTGGGTCAGGGATTCAAAGATCGCTTCAATAGGCATAGGCGTGAAAAAATGGGTTACTTATCATGGCATGGCGATAAATATAAACACGGATCTAAAGCCTTTTTCGTTTATAAAACCCTGCGGCATTGACGGGGTTAAAGTAACTTCGCTGGAAAATTTACTTAAAGAAAGATTAGACATTGAAGATGCAAAGCGCAAGATCAGAGAGTCATTTGAAGAGGTTCCCTTGCTGGCTGAAGCGGTCTGTAAAAGATAATGAAAGCTTTGCCAGGACAAGAGGACTTATTGCTAAACTTGGGCTGAATACAGTATGTCAGAGCGCCCGCTGTCCTAATATATATGATTGTTTTTCAGTTAAAAGGTGCACGTTTTTAATACTTGGCAGATTTTGCACTCGCTCCTGCAATTTTTGCGCTGTAGAGAATAAAATGATAGAATTAGAAAAGCCCGACAAAAAAGAGCTCTTAAAAATTAAAGAGGCAGTTGAGAAGCTGGATATTAAAAATGTAGTAATCACTTCTGTCACAAGGGATGACCTGGTAGACGGAGGTTCAAATCACTTCGCAGATTGCATAAGTATATTAAAGGGGATTGGCAGGAGTTTAAAAATAGAAGCGCTTATCCCTGATTTTCTTGGGAATAAAAGTTCTATTGAAAAGGTTGTATCTAGAAAGCCCGATATTCTTTCGCATAATTTAGAAACTGCGCCAAGGCTTTATAATAAAGTCAGGCCGCAGGCAGACTATAACCGTTCGATAGAAGTGCTTAAGTTTGCCAAGGAATTGGACAGCAGTATAATTACAAAAAGCGGGATCATGGTAGGCCTTGGCGAATTCAGGGAAGAAATTCGTAGCGTGATGCAGGATCTGAGGAAAGCAGATTGCGATATTATTACAATAGGGCAGTATTTAAAGCCAGGCGCTGATTGCTTGGACGTAGACGAGTTTTTAGAACCAGCGGAGTTTGATAAATTTTCAGAATGGGCAAAAGAGGCAGGGTTTAAAAAATATTATTGCGGCCCATTTGTCAGAAGTTCGTACGCGGAGGAGATATGGCAGAACTAAAATTACCTGAACTAGCAGAGGGCATTAATGAAGCAGTGGTTTCTTTCTGGCATTTTAAAGAAGGAGACAACATTAAAGAAGGCGATGAGATAGTTGAGATGGCTACTGATAAAGCAGCATTCAATGTGCCATGTAAAATTTCAGGTGTTTTAAAGAAAATAGCGGCCCATGAAGGCGATACAGTTAAAGTGGGCCAAACGCTTGCTATAATAGAATAATAACAACTTTACACTTTAACAATGTCAAAATGTAAAGTTGTTTGAACGCGGAGGAGGAGGTATGAAAGAGATATTGGAAATTTTGGAAAAAGACGCAAGGACAACGCCTGAAGAAATCGCAAGGATGCTGAAAAAAAGCGTTGGCGTAATAAAAAATGCGATTAAAAAGTATGAAAAAGAAGGCGTTATAGTTAAATATAAAACAGTAGTCAATAGGGATATATTAAAAGATGATGTGCAGCAGGTGAGGGCTCTTATAGAGGTGAGAGTTGCTCCTCAAAGGGGCCATGGCTTTGACCATATAGCTGAGAGGATATACAGGTTTCCTGAAGTTAAAAGCTGCTATCTTCTGTCTGGGTCTTATGATCTTTTGCTGGTTGTAGAGGGCAAGGATATTCAGGAAGTCAGCAGTTTTGTTTCCGAGAGGCTCGCTACAATAGATAATGTCAATAGCACTGTTACGCATTTTATTCTTAAAAGATACAAGGCAGACGGGGATATATTGAAACGCATAGAAAGAAATAATAGAATAGCAATATCATTTTAATTGATTATGAAGATATCTAGAATAGTTGAAAAGATGAAGCCTTCGGGTATAAGGGAATTTTTTGATCTTGTAATAGGGATGAAGGATGTTATTTCACTGGGCGTAGGAGAGCCTGATTTTGTCACGCCCTGGAATATATGCGAGTCTGCGATATTCTCTTTAGAGAAAGGCTATACCTCTTACACGTCTAATAAGGGTTTATATGAATTGCGGCTTGCTATATTCAAATATCTCAAGAATAAATATTCTCTTTCTTATAATCCTGACCAGAACATCCTGATTACCACTGGAGTTAGCGAAGCAGTCGACCTTGCTTTGAGGGCTATATTGAATCGCGGGGATAAAATTCTAATCCCGGATCCTTCATATGTATCTTATGAGCCTGTAAGCGAACTGGCTGGCGGCAAGGCTATACTGGTAAAAACAAGCGAAGCTGATAATTTTAAATTAACACCCAGGCTTCTTAAGAAATATATTTCAAAGGGCGTGAAGGCGATTATCTTAAATTATCCTAACAATCCAACAGGCGTTTCCTATTCAAGAAAAGAGCTTCTGGCCCTTTCTAAAATTTTTGTAAACAATAATCTGATTGTAATAAGCGACGAGATTTACGATGAGCTCACTTATGACTTCTCGCATACGCCATTAGCCACATTGCCTGGTATGAAACAGAGGACAATATACCTGAATGGTTTTTCAAAGACATTTGCAATGACAGGTTGGCGCGTGGGTTATGCATGCGGCCCTGAAGAAATAATAAACGCAATGACAAAGATTCATCAATATACAATGCTATGCTCTCCTATAATGGGCCAGTTAGGCGCAATAGAAGCCCTCAGAGGCTCTAGTGGATCTGTGCTTGAGATGAAAAGGGAATACAAGAGACGCAAGGAATTTATTGTATCAAAACTTAATGAGATAGGGCTTTATTGCGCTATGCCTGAGGGAACTTTTTATGTTTTTCCTTCAATTAAAAATACAGGCATGAGCTCGGTAGAATTTGCAAAGAGCTTATTATATAAAGAAAAGGTTGCAGTTGTGCCTGGTACTGCATTTGGTTCACAGGGCGAAGGCCATATAAGGATTGCTTATGCCTCCAGCATGGACAATCTTAAAGAGGCAACCGAGCGTATAAAACATTTTTTGAAGAATAATGTCAGATCATAAAAAAGTTCTTTTAATGTACATAACCTCAAATTCAGGGCATTACAGGGCCAGCCTTGCGATCGAAAGCGCATTGAAGACGCTTTCTCCTGGCATGGTCACCATGAATATAAATGGTTTTGCCTATACCAACCCTATATTTGAAAAACTGATCAATAGGACATACATGAGCGTCATAAAGAATAATCCTGAAGTATGGGAGTATCTTTATGACAATCCAAAGGTGCTCAAAAGCGTGCAGGGCATGAGAAACTCCATTCACAGGTCTAACTCTAAAAAATTAAAAGTCTTGATTCAAGACGAATTCAAACCTGATGCGGTTGTGTGCACCCAGGCATTTCCCTGCGGCATGGTGGCAGATTATAAAAAATATCTCGGATTAGACCTTCCGCTTTTTGGTGTCCTGACTGACCACGCGCCTCATTCATATTGGATATTTGATAATGTAGATTATTATATCGTGCCGTCTGAACTAAGCAGGGATCATTTTATGAGAAACGGCGTGGATGGCGCCAGGATAAGGGTTTTTGGCATCCCTATTAATCCACGATTTAGCAATAGGCACGAAAAAGAAGACATATGCAGAAAATTGGGGCTCGATAGCCGCAAGCGCACTATTCTTATAATGGGAGGGAGCCAGGGCCTTGGCCCTGTTGAAAAAATGGTAAATGCGCTGGAGCGCATAGATCTTGATTTTCAGATTCTGGCAGTTTGCGGCATTAATAAGCGGCTTCAGAAGATATTGACCAAAAAGGAAAAAAGATATAAGAAAAGGATGCTGATTTTCGGCCTTGTGGAAAATGTGGATGAATTAATGGAGGCCTCGGATATTATAGTTACCAAACCAGGCGGACTGACAACTTCTGAAGCGCTGGCCAAAAGCCTTCCGATGATTATAATCCATCCGATACCAGGACAGGAAACAAAGAATACAGATTTTCTTTTACAGCAAGGAGTTGCGTTAAGGGCGGAAGACGAGGACGATGTAGCGGTCCTCGTGCAGGAACTTTTTTCAAGCAGCGTAAAATTAGACGAGATGCGTAAAAGAGCGGATTTAATAAAAAAACCAAACTCAGCAATGGATATCGCGCAGCTTATTCTGCAGGCGATTATATAGTAACGGCAGGAGATGGATGATTTTTTATATTTTATATAGACTTGGTTATTTACTGGCAAATATTTTGCCTCTAAAGCTTGCTTACAGCCTTGCGAAAAGAGTTTCTTATCTCCAGTATATCCTTTCCAAAAAAGATAGAAATGCAGTTGCGCAAAACTTGGGCATCATAACAAAGAAAGACGTTAAGGAATGCCAGAAGCTTGCCAGGAAGGTATTCAGGAATTTCGGGTTATATCTTGTGGATTTTTTCAGGATGTCAAGCCTTAGCAAGGAGGATATAAAAAAAAGGGTCAAGGTGGAGGGTATTGAAAATATAGACGGAGTTTTAAAACAAAATAAGGGCGGGATCATCCTTACGTGCCATATAGGAAATTGGGAGATGGGAGGCGTTGTCATGGCCATGCTTGGTTATGACATAAGCGCTGTTGTCTTGAATCATAAACACAAAAATATAAACGATTTTTTTATAAAACAACGCGAAGAAAAAGGCCTGAAGGTAATACCGATAGATCATATTATGAAACGCTGCGTATCAGCCCTGCGAAGAAAAGGCCTTCTGGCGATTGCGGGAGACAGGGATTTCACCAATAACGGGATGGTGATGGATTTTTTTGGCATGCCCACAAGCATCCCGAAGGGCCCGGCCATGTTTAGCCTGAAAACAGATTCGCCTATAATCCCTGGGTTTCTTATCAGGAGAGATTCTTTTAATTACAGCCTTATATTCGACAAGCCTATGTATTTAAAAGAAATTCCAGGGATGGATAAAGATGAAATTATGAAAGAAGCAAATAAAAAATTTGTAGCTAGCATGGAAAAATATATCAGGGCATATCCTGATCAGTGGCTTATATTCAGAAAATTCTGGGAAACGCCTGTTGACGCGTTAGTTATATGAACGAATCCAATATTTTTATAGTAATCCCAACATATAATGAATCCAAAACCATAGGGGCTATTGTCAGAGCGCTGGAACAAAGAGGTTTCAGGGTAATTGTGATTGACGACGGCTCCAAGGATAATACCATAGTAGAGGCCAATAAATTTGGGGCAGAGCTTATCGCGCATGCAAAGAATGCAGGCAAAGGCCGCTGTATACGCGAAGGATTAGAATATGCCATGGAGAATAACTGCGAAGTTGTTATTACAATGGACGGAGACGGCCAGCACAGCCTTCGCGATATTGATAAATTTATTGATGAGTATAAAAAGTCAGG
The DNA here is from genome assembly GCA_003485765.1 of Candidatus Omnitrophota bacterium. Classification (GTDB taxonomy): domain Bacteria; phylum Omnitrophota; class Gorgyraeia; order Gorgyraeales; family Gorgyraeaceae; genus UBA10183. The sequence goes on from DNHS01000038.1 coordinate 9,510, forward strand.
CTCAGATGTGATTTTGGGCAACAGGCTTCATAACCCCAAGAAGATGCCTTTCCTCAGGTGGTGCGTGAATCGATTTACGTCTTTTATAATATCCCTTCTTATAATTGAAAGAGTTGACGATTCCCAATGCGGCTACAGGCTTATATCCAGAAAAGGCATAGAGAAAATGAAGCTCAATACTACAAAATATGAGATAGAATCAGAGATAATTATGGAGGCCAAGCGCAGAGGTTTAAAGATATCCTCTGTGAATATAGATTCCATCTATGAGGGCGAAGCCAGCCAGATAAACCCATTTTTAGACACTGCAAGATTCGTAAAATTTATTATCAATGAATATACGCGAAAATGATTTTGGAGAAATGCGGCGTAGAATGGTTATTGATCAATTATCAGGCCGCGACATTAAAGACAAATTGATTCTGGATATTTTTGGAAAAGTCCCCCGCCACAAATTTACAGACCCTAAATTTTATAAAAACGCCTACAGCGATTTCCCATTGCCAATAGAAAATGAACAGACCATATCTCAGCCTTACATAGTAGCGCTTATGGCGCAACTCCTGGATATTAAAAAAAGCGACAGAATCCTTGAAATAGGGACTGGTTCTGGTTATCAGGCAGCAATACTTGCTGAGCTGGCAAATCAGGTGTTTTCAGTAGAGCGGTTAAAGAATTTAACAGAAAAGGCTAGGGCGGTTTTGGAAGAGATGGGCTATAAAAATATTACGCTTAATACTGGCGACGGTACAATGGGCTGGGAGGAATTTGCGCCTTTTGATAAAATTGTTGTTTCAGCCAGCGCAGGGTTTGCGCCGGAGCCTCTTATAAAACAGCTGAAATCGCCTGGCAAACTTGTTATGCCTGTTGGCCCGAGAGTCAGCCAGAAACTTTTAGTCATAGAAAAAACAGCCGAAGGAGAAGTGCTGGAAAAAGAAATCTGCGGATGCGTATTTGTTCCATTAATCGGTAAATATGGATGGGAGGGTAATAATGCAGGAAAGGATATTTAATTTATTTGCATCATTTGGTTTGTCTCCAAAAGCAATAATCTTATTTTTAGGGGCACTGCCTGTTACAGAGCTGAGGGCATCTATACCTATAGGGATATTATTGTTGAAAGAGAGCATTAGAAGCACTTTTTTCTTTTCAGTGCTTGGAAATATAGCGCCAATAGCGCCTGTATATTTTTTATTAAAACCTGTTTCTAAAAAACTCAGCAAGGTTAAATATATGCAGAAATTTTTTGCATGGCTTTTTAAAAGGGCAAAAGACCATGCAGAAATTGTGGAGAGATACGAGGCAATAGGACTAATGCTATTTGTAGCAGTGCCTTTGCCAGGTACTGGCGCATGGACAGGCGCTATAATCGCCTCGCTTCTACGTATGCGCTTTATGCCTAGTTTTATAGCTATTTCATTAGGAGTTATTATAGCCGCAATAATTGTAACGGTTCTTACGTTAATAGGCAAACTCGCCTTTTGAAGGATGGATGGGTAAAATGATACATATCTACACAGGAAACGGGAAGGGGAAGACAACATCTGCTTTTGGCCTTGCGATGCGCGCAAGCGGCCAGGGGCTTAAGGTTATTATATTTCAATTCCTGAAACCAAAATCGCTTGTAACAGGAGAGGAAATTACAGTTAGAAAAATAAAAAATATTAATTTGATGAAGTATGAAGAGGTTCATCCAATGTTTATGGGAAAGAAGAATATTGTTCGAGCGAGGCCGAAGGCCGAATCGAGAACTAAAGAAAAAATAAAAAAATCTATCGGGAAAAATATGGCAGATGTAAAGAGAGCTATTTTTAGCGGCAAGTATAACATGGTGATACTTGACGAGATTATAAATGTTATAGACCAGGGATTTGCTGGTAAAAAAGAATTTCTAGAGCTGATTAAAAAGGCTCCAAAGGATATAGAGCTTGTTCTTACAGGCAGGGGTGATATCTCAGAGATAGAAAAATTTGCTGATTATATAACCATAATGATAGACAAGAAACATCCTTTCAGGCAGCGCGTAAACGCCCGTCGCGGTGTAGAGTATTAAACATGGAATTATGAATAAAAAGATTGACATACTTTGATTATTGGTGTATAAAAAATAAAACTGAATAGATTTTTATATTGTATAAGGGAAGCTGATGTAAATTCAGCGCAGCCCCGCTGCTGTAATAGGAACGAAATCTGCGATAAGCCATTTTTCCGATTCTTCGGGATGAGAAGGCGCAAAGAGTAGGAAGCCTTAAGCCAGAAAACCTTACGATATATTAGGATATATTTTTTGCTGCGCAGGGCAGCATAAGGGCCAAGTAAAACAGGGTGCAACCCTTAAGTTCTCTAAAAAAGAGCTTAAGGGTTTTTTAATTTAAGGCAGAATATGGTGACAAGATTAATTCTTGTAAGGCACGGCGAAACACTTTGGAACGCCCAAAAAAGATATTGCGGCTCTACAGACATAGGCCTCAGCGCTAAAGGAAAAAGACAGGCAAGGCGCCTTAAGGAAAAGTTAAACGGCATGAGTATCCATAAAATTTATACCAGCGGAAAAAAACGGGCAATCCAAACTGCAAAAATAATCTTTCAAGGCGCAAAGATTAACAATATGCCGGATTTAAACGAGATGCATTTTGGGATATTTGAAGGATTGACTTACCGGGAAATCATGAAAAAATATCCAAAGATTTATAACGCATGGTTAGAAAAGCCTCTTTGCGTAACTATACCGAAGTCTGAAAGTCTGTCCAGTTTTAGAAAAAGAGTTACAAGGGCGCTGAAAAGGATAATTTCTGTTAATAAAAATAAAACTATCGCTGTAGTCTGCCATGGCGGGCCTATCAGCGTTTTTGTCACCGTAATTTTAAAAACAAATGATTTTTGGAAGAACATTCCGCGTTCAGCAAGCGTCAGTATCGTTGAGCATAATAAAGGATGCTTAAAGATTAAAGCGCTGAATGATATAACCCATTTGAATTGAGGCACTCAGTGTCAAAGATTATCTTTATTTTAGGCGGAGCAAGAAGCGGGAAAAGTACGTATGCTTTGAGCCTGGCAAAGAAATACAGGAAAGTTGCTTTTGTCGCAACTTGCCAGCCGCTTGATAAAGAAATGCAGGAGCGTATCCGGCTGCATAAAAAGGTAAGGCCAGGACACTGGAAGACTTTCGAGGAGCCTAAAGACATAGAGGTTTTATCAGGGAAGATTGGCAATGAGTTTGACTGTATTATTATTGACTGCCTAACACTTTTGGTTTCAAATCTTATTTTGGACGGTTATAAAGATGGAGGGATTCTCAAAAAAATCGATGCCATGCTGGTTAATTTTAGAAAGAAAAAAGCAAAAGTAGTCATGGTTTCAAATGAGGTAGGCCTGGGATTGGTTCCCGCGAATAAATTAGGCAGGGCCTTCCGAGATGTGGCCGGTAAAGTAAATCAGATAATAGCCAAAGAAGCTGACGAGGTATTTTTTGTGGTTTCAGGGATACCTTTAAAATTAAACGAAAAAAGGAAAAGGAGGTGTAAAGATGCGTAGCGGAAAAACAAAGAACAAGAAGATTGAAGCTGAAAGAGACAAGGGGGAGGATTCATCGGCAGTTTCTTATCGCCTGAAATGCGTCAAGACTGCTAATGGTTTGTCTCATTTTGTGATGTACGGAGATGTATCTAAAGAAAAGACTTTTCTTTAAATCAGAACATTGCAGGGGACAGGCATGCCTGTCCCCTGCAAACAACGATGGGGCCATTTATATGCCACTAGGATTAAATTTCTTGAAGAATAATAAAGACAGCGTGTTGCTTGATACCGATAATCTTTTTTGGGCTATTAATCCCGGAGAGAGCGAATCCGATATTTTTATTCCCGCCAGTGTATTTTCTCTTTACGAAAAGGTCAAGCATAAATTAAGCCGGGAGATTGAGGAGTTTAGATTCGGCCAGGAATTGACCGCTATTTATATAGACCCGACTGATAAATGCAATGCCAGCTGCCCTTATTGTTATATCCCGGCAAAGACAAGGCAAAGCGGCCGTTCAATGACCAGGGAAGAGCTTGGTTTTATTCTCAATAAACTCGCCAAGTATTTTAAGGGCAGCAAAAGAAAACAGGTTATTATTTTTCATGCCAGCGAGCCGCTTTTAGTCAAAGATATTATATTTGAAGCAATCCAAAAATATAAAAAAATATTTAAGTTCGGTATCCAGACGAATGCTATACTGATGGAGAAAAAGGACGTCGAATTCCTAAAAAAGCATCGTGTCGGCGTAGGTATTTCGCTGGATTCGTTTTTGCCCTCTACAAATAACAAGTTAAGGGCAAGCTCGGAAACCAAAGGTAATTTTGTCCAAGCAGTCAGGGCCATAGAATGGTTTGACGGGTATAAAGGATTAAACGTCATTGCCACAGTAACGAAACTCAACGTTAAAGACATGCCCGGGCTGGTGAAGTTTCTGCACGCAAGAAAGACTCCCTGCGTTCTGCTGAATCCGGTAAGGTTCACTAGAGCCTCTATGAAGGCCTTGAAGCCAGACGATAAAACCCTGGCAGAATATTTTATAAAGGCGGTTGATACTGCGGTAGAATTATCCAGCAAATCAAAACACAAGATTATAATCGGAAATTTTACCAATACAATCTTGGCTATAATTGCCCCGCTTGGCCGCAGGTTAATGTGCGATATTTCTCCCTGCGGAGGAGGGCGTTGTTTTTTTACGATTACTGCCCAGGGCTCAATGATACCCTGTGGCGAATTTACCGGATTAAAAGGATTTTCCGGAGGGAATATTTTTAGAGACTCTATTCCAAAGGCTATGCAGTCAAAGGCGTTTAAAGAAATCAGAAAAAGGGCTGTCGAGAAGATTCCGGAATGCAATACCTGCGCCTTGAGGAATATATGCGGCGCGCCATGCCCTGCGGAACTGCATTCGCTCGGCAACATGTATCAGAAATC
>DNHS01000010.1 GCA_003485765.1 Candidatus Omnitrophota bacterium
GATTCATAAAGTTCCAGTATCCTGACAACTGCTTTACTGTATACATCTCCGCCCTCATGCGCGATTACCTTCCATTCTATCTTATCATATGCCGCATACGGGTCGTCTTTCCTGACATCAATGCCTACGCCGGATGCCCTGGCTGTCGGCCCTATAACAGAATATTGATGCACATCCTCCTTTGTCAGAACCCCCACGCCCTCTGTCCTGGCATGGATAACAGGGTCATCCATGACCGCGCCTTTAAACATGTCAACCTTTGGGATCAAATCCTTTAATGTCTTTTTTATCCATGGGAAATCCTCTTCAAATATATCCCTTCTTGCTCCGCCCGGTTTCATCATTGCATAGTTTTGCCTGTTGCCTGCAATACGCTCAAATATATCAAGCACTGGTTCCCTGTATCTCCACGCCCACATCCATACTGTGTTATATCCAAGGAAATGTCCTGCAAGGCCAAGCCATAAGAGGTGGCTATGAATCCTTTCCAGCTCTCCTATAATTGTCCGTATATAAAGCGCTCTTTCAGGTGGAGTCACTCCAAGCAGATCATCTATAGCGTTCACATAAGCAAAAGGATGCGAAGTAGAGCATATGCCGCATATTCTTTCAACCAGAAATGTCACCTGATCAAAACTTTTGGATTCAGCTATCTTTTCAATAAGCCTGTGGTTATACCCTATCTCAATATCTATATCCACTACAGTTTCGCCATCAACGTGCAGTTTAAAAAATTCAGGCTCTTCCTGTAATGGATGGTATGGGCCTATTGGAATAATCTTGCGCGCCATGTAATTACCCTCATATAAACCTAATGTTACAAAACGAGTATGACTTGTTTTGTAACATTAGACGACTTCTATATATCTCTCCTCAATGGATAATTCCCCTCTGGCCAATCGTCTTTTAGCAACAGATGTTTTAAATTCGGATGGCCTTTGAAATTCACGCCCAGCATTTCATGCATCTCCATCTCTATCCACTCTGCGCATTTCATGAAAGGCGTCAAGCTATCCACTTCCAGATCTGGCTTATCCAGAATAACCCTCAATGTAACAATAAGCCCTATCTCGTCTATTGAAAAATGATACAGGATCTCAATTGCTTTTCTTATGTCAACCCCTGAGGCAGTAGAAAACCTTGCTTTTACATCATTAAAAAGATATTTTACTGTCTGAGTTAATATATCTTTATTAATAGTAAAATATATCCTGGTTTTGGATTTATCTGTAAATTCTATCAGGCTTTTCCCTGAGCGCACCTTTATGTTTTCAATTATCGCTTCTCTTTTCATTTTTTGCCTGTCAATTCCTTAATCAACTTTACAATACCTGCAATCATTGCCTCTGGTTTTGGAGGGCATCCTGGTATATAAACATTTACTGGTAAAACTGAATCTACTGGGTTTGGGCAATTTGGCCCGTTTTTAAAAATGCCCTGTCCGGATGCGCAGGCCCCTATTGCAATAACCACGCATGGCTTTGGAGCTTGCTCATAGACTGCTTTTACGCGCGGTATTGTCTTCAGGTTTAAAGACCCTGTTACAAGTATTGCATCCGCGTGCCTGATACTTCCCACGAGCGTTATGCCAAATCTCTCTACATCAAACCTCGGGGTCAGCATATCAAGAATCTCTATATCACAGTTATTGCAGCTGCCAGTTGACATGTGATATACCCAAATAGATTTCGTAAGCGCTTTTAATTTAAGATTCATAATTTAAGAGGTTAAAACCCCTTTACAGCCAATAATACCGCAAGTATCGCCATTAAAGTCATCTTACCCCAAAAAAACCTTACTGCTTGGTCAATCTTTACCCTTGGATTTGTATTTCTCATCAAAATTATTATAACCAAAAGCACTACATACTTCCATAGGCTCAGAAAATTAAACCCCTGCCAGAATAATGTTATCAAAAATAACGGCAGGGCCACCATTAACATTGTTTTTGTAAGTTTAAATATAGCTAAAAGCATGCCTGAATATTCTATATATGTGCCTGCCATTATCTCTGTCTCTGCTTCTGCCATGTCAAAAGGCACAAGGCCAAGTTTTGCCTGCATGCAGAATATCATAACAATAAACGCGATAATGCCAGAGAGGCTTGAAAGAAATGCGCCATGAGCTGCCTGGTAAGCTATGATATCGCCCAATCTTAACATCCCACCGCTCTTAATAACAGGCACCAGTAATGAAATAATAAAAGGCAGCTCATATGCCATTACCAGTTTTATCTCTCTTGATACGCCAAGAGATGCCAAAGGATTTCCGCTTGCAGAAGCGCCCAATATAACAGCTATTGCAGGCAATGTCAAAAGATATAGGATTACAATAATATCTCCTGAAAAACCATTTGAGCCAGGGTATATATTGCTAAGCCAGACAAATGTTGAGACCAGCGTAACAGCGCTAAGGCCTATCATGGGAGAGAGGAAAAATAATCCTTTTGACGCGGATCTTGGGACTGTAATCTCTTTTATGCTGAGTTTCACAAGATCCATTAATGGCTGGTACCATGGCGGCCCCACTCTCCATTGAACCCTAGCAGTAACCTTGCGATCTATCCAACTCGCCGCCAAGCCAATAATCGCTGTGAATAAAAAGCCTGGAAATATTAAAAAATTAAACAAAAGTTTCATCATGGGTGATATTTCTTCCACGGCATAGCATGCACTGCCACATATTTGCCTACTAAATATATATCGTCTTTTTCAGACTCTTCTATTTCTATAAATTTTACCGCATCCGGTATCGAACACGTTTTAACACAAGGAGGTTCTTTTATATCACTCCTATCTATACATGCATCGCACTGGGATATTATATAAGGTATAGTATCAAGAGGTATTGTGCCAAACGGGCATGCAAGACTACAGGATTTACACGATATGCAGCGCATGGTAAAGCGTTTTATTATTCCGTCATCCTGCCTTATTATTGCTTCCTTGGGGCAAGCGTTTACGCAAGGCGCTTCCTCGCAATGCCTGCAGATATACAAGAACTGCCCGATTTCCCTCAGGCGAGTTATACCTGAATTTTTCGGGTGATAATAATAACTGCACTCTGCAGCCACTTCCCCGCACTTATTCAATTTTTCTAAATCTACGAACAATCTCTTCATCTTATATTATATTGCCCACTTACCCTAACTTTACAATTCGTGCCAGGCACTATTTGTAAAGTTACCGATGCTACTTCTTATAAAATCATCCTAATCCCAGATTTCATGTATATGACTTATCTTATCGTATCTAAATACTGGGCCATCCTTGCATGCATAAAAATTTCCAAGTCTGCAATGCCCGCATTTCCCAATGCCGCAGCTCATGTTTTTTTCCATTGACAAATAAATCTGTTCCGGCTTATACCCTACTTCCAAAAGTTTAAATGTCGTAAACTTCATCATAATAGGCGGCCCGCACACGATTGTTACGCTATTCTTAAGATCAACATCTAACTTATCAATGGTTGTGGTTACAAGGCCTACGTTTCCTTTCCAGCTATCATCTTTCCTGTCAACTGTAATTCTAAATTTAATCCTTTTTTTATCTAACAACTGCCATTTATCTAGGACACAATCTTTATAAATTATATCCGACGGAGTTCTGGAGCCGCAGCAAAATAAAACACTTTTATATTTTTCTATATCATGGGCCAGCGCCAAGAATAATGCCCTGAGCGGCGCAAGCCCTACTCCTCCGCCTACAAGTAAAATTTCCTTTCCTTCAAATTCAGAAAGAGGGTATTCCTTACCATAAGGCCCTCTTAGCCCAACTATATCGCCTTTCTTCAAATTATGAATCATAGAAGTAATTCTTCCTGCCTTCATTATAGTAATCTCTAGTTTATCCTTTTCATACGGAGAAGACGATGGCGTAAAAGGCGCCTCGCCTTTACCAGGGATACTCATTTCTACAAACTGTCCTGCCTTAAATTGTATTGGAGCTTCTGGCTTAAGACTAAAAGTCTTTATAGTAGGGCTTTCCTCTATCACATCAAGCACTTCTGTTTTTATCGGCAAATACAGATTTTCCATAATTTTTATTCTCTATCTCATCTCATCCAAACAACTTTACAAATCAACATTGTTGATTTGTAAAGTTGTTGCGAGTTTACTAAGCACTTCGCGTATATCTATCTTACCAGGGCATGCCTCGGTGCATCTTCCGCAGCCAGTGCACCCAAATCTCCCTATCGTATCAGGGAAAAAATTGAATTTTTTGTCAAAGCGGTTCCTCAGGCGCTGCGCCAAAAGTTTCCTGGGGTTTGCGCCGCCTGCAACCCTTGCAAAAGACATCAGAAGGCAAGAATCCCACATCCTTAATCTTTCAAAACCTTTTTCTTTTTTCTGGTCCATTAAAATAAAACAGTGGCACGCTGGACATATCATGTTGCAAGCGCCGCACTCAACGCATGTCTTCGCAACCTCTTCCCATAAAGGCGAATCAAATTTACCCTTAAATGCAGGCTGTATGGAATCTTTCGGAGGAATCTTGCTTTTCTTTACATGCTCCAACAAGTCCTCTTTCAGCTTTTTTCTATATGAGTCTCTTTTTTCTATATAAGGCTCTGCGCTTTGAAATAATTTAAAGTATTCCTTTATAATAGCTTCTCCCTTGGCTGAACCAGATTCTACAACATATCCTCCTTCTACCTCTGAAAGATTTATATCAAAATCTTCAGTCGGATATGGCATAATCCTTATTGCTACGCAGAAACAGGTTTCTCCGAAACACGTGCAGTCACTTGATACTATAAGGCTTTCTTGTCTTTTGGAGATATAATTAGACTCTTTGAAGGGGTCTCTGGCATAAACATAGTCCATTACCTTAAACGAGGCAAGATCACAGGATTTCGCGCCTATAATGGCTATAGGTCTTTCTTTTTCACTAGAATCGTCTTTAGAAAAATATTCCGCTATTTTTGTCCTGGCAGGAAAATAGAAGCTCTTTATAGGCTCTATAGCTCTTATCTCTCCTATGACAGAATCTCCCAGACCGTCTTCTCCTATTTTTCTGTAGAATCTTTTATTATCTGATTTTACAGGCGCGAAAATCTTATATGTTTTAGACAAAGATTTTACCAGCCGGTCAAGATTAGGTTTATTTATAAAATACAGGTCCAAGTTGTCCTTTCATAGGATTGAAAAATATTAACTATACTATACTACACAAGTAGGGATTAATGTCAAGTCTAAAAATGCAGTTCCATTGCGGCCGGAGGGCAGGCCTTAATGCATAACTCGCATGCAATACATTTTGTATCATAAAAAAGCACTTTACGGGTCAATGGGTCTGTTACCAATGCTCCTGTGGGGCATATTGGGACACATGCTCCACAATGAGTGCATTTTGCATCATTTCTTATTATATTTTTTGAAAGCAGCTGCGTTGTAACGCCAAGAGACTTCGCGTATTTCAACGCCTTTTCAAGTTTCTCATCCTCGCCTGTAAGCTCCAGAACCATCAGCCCTTCTTCTCTAGGCGTGACATATGCTTTCAGTATATTGAACTCCAGATCAAAATCCTTTACCATCTTATACACTATTGGCTGATCCACTAATCTATGTGGAAATTTTAAAACAATGCGTTTAGAAATCATTTTAAGCTCCGATTTTTACTTCGTAAAAATCGCCCCGAGCAGCCATAGCTCTCAGGTAGATGCTGCGAAGGGCTATTACCTTTACACTAATTCTATATCTCCCATACTCCCAAATTCTTTCCCTAGAATTGCTACTGCAGCCTTAACCCCTTTTATAGACAAAGCAAATTCAAGGCTCGGCGCAATGTCCTTCTTTTCTTTAATCCTATTGCACGCCGCAGTCGCAACCGCATCTGCAAGAGTTGCAGATTTAGCTATTATAACACAAGCGTCTGCTTTTCCAAAGCTTAAAGAATGGCCTATAGTGCCGGAAGATGTGCAAACCCCAATAGGCGTATCTTCTGGCTTTATCTTTATAAAAATTTTATTGGAGAGAGGCGAATCGCCTGCGTAAATCGCAACTGTGCGAACTTTGTCTGATTTTATAAATATATCCCCGCCGTTTTCTATTATAACCTGTTTGGAATAAGCCAGCAGTTCATTTCCTACAAAATTATCTATAGCCCCTGCAACGCTTGCCATTGGGCCAACTCCTGCAAGTCCAGTTGTCCGGATCATTTCTTTTATAATATCTGCGGCTAGAGGATCATGGCTGATTGGTTCAAGACTTGTCATAAATTCAGGTCTGTCGCTTATATAATCTTCTATCTCAGCCCTATATTTTATGACAATTCCCTCTGCTATAGGCCTAATATCCTTTTCTGCGAAGATAAAAAGATCTGTTTCTTTTACAATGACCTCTTGCCCAATAAGGTCGCTGCCCTTTGTCAATTCTCTATAAAATCTTTTTTGATAAACTTTACTCTTTGTCATATTTTCAACAAATCCTTGGAAGCTGCTCTCCTGTAATCATATCCAGAATCCTTAAACCACCTGACTGAGTCTTGAGATAAACTTTTTTATTTTTCTCTTTTTTGACCTCGCCTATAATTCTAGCATCTTTTCCAAGTGAATGTTTCTTCATCTTCGACAATATACTACCAGCAGAATCTTTAGAAACTATTGCAATCAGCTTGCCTTCATTGGCCATATATAACGGGTCAAAGCCCAGTATTTCACATAAAACTCTTACTGATTCCTTTATGGGAATATTTTTTTCTTCTATTGCAATATTATAATCTGAAGCTAGGCTAATTTCATTCAGAGTAGTAGCTAGTCCACCTCTAGTGGGATCCCTCATAAATTTTATACCTCTGCATATTATTGAAGATACTAATTTATTGAGAGGGCTGCAGTCACTTAAAATCCTGGCTTTAAATTTTAATTCTTCCCTTGCTAGAAGTATTGAAGCAGCGTGGTCTCCTATAGTACCGCTTATTATAATCTTATCTCCAGGCCTTATCCTTGAAATAGACATATTTGAATTCTTAAATACCTCTCCTATGCCTGACGTATTTATAAATATACCGTCAATAGCCCCTTTTTCAACAACCTTAAAATCCCCTGTTACTATATTTACGCCTGCAGATTTACATGTATCTCTGATAGAAATTGTTATTTTTTCTAAACTAGCGTAACTAAACCCGTCTTCCACTATCATGCTGCAGGATAAATATTCAGGTATTGCTCCTGAAACAGCCAAGTCATTCACTGTGCCGCATACTGAAAGCTTTCCTATGTCGCCGCCTGGAAAAAATAAAGGCTTAACAACAAACGAATCAGTGGTATAAGCCAGTTTATTTGCTCTTAAGTTTATAAGCGCCGCATCCCCAAGTTTATTCAGAAAAGGATTATTCAGATTTTTTATAAATAAATCTTTTATCAAATCGTGCATCAAAGTTCCGCCGCTTCCATGTGAAAGAGTTATAGTTTTCATTTTCTGTACCTATAATATGCAGCGCATGTGCCTTCGCTTGAAACCATACATGCGCCGTAAGGATTATTCGGATTACACTTTTTAAAAAATAATCTGCAATCCAGAGGCGTTTTTATGCCTTTTAACACACTGCCGCATATGCATCCTTTATCTACGCTGGTTTTTGGTTCCTGTAAATTTATATTATTCTCTATATCAAAATCCGCATATCGCTTGCTTAAGATTAATCCGCTCTTTGGTATGACCCCTATGCCTCTCCATTCAGAGTCCTTTATTGAAAAAACCTCTTCAATAAGACGAAGCGCTCTAATATTGCCTGAAGCTTTAACCACGCGGTTATATTGATTTTCAACCTTTGCCTTTTTTGATCTAACCTGCCTTACAAGCATTAAGATAGACTGCAATATATCAAGAGGTTCAAAGCCTGCTATCACGCATGGTATATTGTATTTCCTGCTAATTTCATTATAAGATTTTACCCCTATAATAGCGCTTACATGAGCAGGGCACAAAAATCCTTTTATATTTACATGCTTATCTCTTGCCAGTAATTTCATTGCAGGAGGCATGATTTTATGCCCAGAATATACAAAAAAATTTTTTAGTTTTTTCTTTTTTGCGTATTTTATGCTAGCCGCTACAGTTGGAACAGTAGTCTCAAATCCTATTCCAAGAAATACTATTCTTTTATCTTTATTATTTTCCGCAAACATAGCAGCATCCATCGCTGAATAAACAACCTTCACTTTACCACTTGGCCTTTGTTTTAAAAGGCTGGAATTTGTGCCAGGAACTTTTAACATATCTCCAAAACTAAATACGATAATATCGTCAATAGCTGTAAGGGCTATTGCTTTATCAATATAATCCTTAGGAGTTACGCATACAGGACATCCTGGCCCTGAAATAAGCTTTACATTCTCGGGAAGCAGCCGCCTGATGCCAAATCTTTCAACAGCCATAGTATGAGTGCCGCATACTTCCATAAAATTCACCTGGCGCAAATCTTTAGCCTCTTCATCTATCAGTCTGTATAATTTTTCAGCGATATCCAAGTTTCTGAATTCGTCTATATATTTCATTGGAGTTCTTCTAATATTTTCAATGTCTCTTCTGCTTTAACAGTATCTAATTTTTCTATTGCAAACCCAGCGTGCACAATAACATAATCGCCTATTTTAGGGCCTTTCAAAAAATTTATCCCTATAGTGCGTTGTATTCCTCCACTGGATACAGTTGCCCTATCTCCATTTATCTTTAAAACCTTCATTGGTATAGCTAAACACATCTTACGCTCCTGCTAAAACTGCCTGCCCTAATGCAATGCCACCGTCATGCGTTGGGATATTTTTATGCGTGTAAACACCAAATCCTTCTTTTTCCAATATCGGCTTTATGTGTTCGCTAAGATATTTATTCTGAAAAACTCCTCCACTCATACAAACCTTTTCTATCTTATATCTTTTTCTCAATAAATTACAGGTTTCTTTTATCATATCGCAAATAGTATTATGAAACTTTACTGAAATCTCTGGTTTTTTCACGCCACTCTTTAAATCTTTAACAACGCCTCTTATAACAGATTCCCAATCTATTATTATAATACCGTTTTCATAAGCATATTTAAATTGATATTTTCTTTGAACCTTGCTTCGGCACCTAGATGAACCTTGAACTGATATTCTTTTCTCTAATTTTATAGCAGCTTCCCCCTCATATTTCGCAATCCCGCATACCCCTATCAGCGCCGAAACACCGTCAAATAATCTTCCCATGCTGGATGTTAAAGGCGAGTTTATCTTTTTATCTACCATCTGTTTTAATATGTCATTGCGATCCGCCACAGGCGGAGAAGCGACCGAGGACGAAATGTCCNNCATTTTTCAATCAATCTTTCCATTATACCCCCTTGGCACTTGTCATTGCGAAGCACCGTAGACGTCGAAGCGACCGAGGACGAAATGTCCGAGGAAGTGCCGAGCCCTCCGGGCGAGGCCAATCTCTTTCCTTTCCATATACATCATAAAGATAACTAAACGCCATCCGCCATGGCTCTTTAATAGAAGCTTCTCCGCCTGGCATTGGAATATACTTTAAATGCGCAGCCCTTTTTAACCCTTTTATGCCCCCTACAAAAAATTCTCCTCCCCATATATTCCCATCCGAGCCAAACCCTGTGCCGTCAAACGCAATTCCTATCACCTTGCCCTTTATATTATTATCTACTATGCAGCTTGCTATATGCGCTTCATGATGCTGTATTTTCGTCGTTCGCAGAGCATATTTAGTAGAAACATATTCCGGATGTAAGTCACATGCAATAACCCTGGGTTTTATTTTTAATTTTTTTTGAAGCCCTTTTATATCCCTCTCAAATTTTTTAAAATTCTCCAGATCACTCAGATCGCCTCCTGAATCTGATAAATAGGCAGTATTGCCTTTAACAAAACAAAAAGCGCTTTTTGATTGCGCGCCAAGCGCCAGAACCGCAGTCTTTATGCTCAAATGTAACCTAATCCTAGTATAATTCATATCTCATATTTCCCCTAACTTTACAATTCGTGCCAGGCACTATTTGTAAAGTTAGGCGATTGATTTTGCTAATTTGGCTATATCAGTTAGTTTTTTTATTATATCTTCCGTGAGATTCTCTGACAAGGTGCCCATTCCGCAGCTCGGGGCGAGAAGCGAATTTGATATTATTAAATCTCTATCTATTGATTTTTTCTCCAGATTCTCTATTTGCAAACTTAATTTCTTAAAAAGAGAACTGCCTGTCTCCTTTAATGTATCCTCAGAAGTAGGCACAATACCCCACGCTAAATATCCCCCTTTTTTTAAAAATCCCTTTATATCTTCAGAATAAAGCGAAAGGTTATCCGCATATAAATAAGCGTCAAAATTTATAATATCAACCTTTGTCCCTGTGATCACTGACCAGTCTGTATTGCCACAGCAGTGTATTCCCGCTATCGCGCCTTTTGAATGTATCCCGTCTATAATAGAATCAAACATTAATATAACTTCTTCTCTTTTTATATTTACAAAACTTGACCCAAAACTTGTAAGATAAGGCTCATCTATGAAAATTATAATCTTCTTTGCTATATCTTTTAATTTACCAATCTGCCACATAGCCTTCATCTCTAATAATTTAATAAAGGCCTCTTTCAGCCCGTCATTATAAATAATAGACTTGCCTTTTTCATCAGTCACTCCCAGGCCAAAACTCACAGGCCCTGTAATATGGCCTTTTGCATATTCCGGTTTATATCTCTCTGCCGTTTTAATAAACGCGTAAAGCCCTTCTGCGAATTCCTCTGTAATACCAAATGAATCATAATCGCCTGAAATATATGCTTCATATATCCTGGCCAGTTCCTCGCTCAAATCTTTAGAGCTATCAACATGAATGGTTCTTTTTTTCTCATCTATAACAAGCCCTGGCAAGCCCTGGCTGAACTGGCTGTACATATTTTCTTTGAAACTTCTTTTTGGAAGCTGAGGCCAAAAAGGTATGTCAAACGCCTTGAATATCCGATCCGAGCTTTTGACTGCGTCAACATATGGTAGGCTTCCTATGCCTAGTGTAAGAAATTTGCCATTGATTTCCATAATAAGTTATTTTAACATCTTGTTTAACTTCGGTCAACCCGCTTCAGTTATATATTAAAATGCCCGAATTTTACCTTCGCAAAAAACTCTGCTAAGAAAAATATAATATTTGCCAGCATATTATTAAAATATGAAAATAATCCTCCTAAAAAAGGCAGCCATCCAAACGCAATAAAGCACATACCTCCTATCATCAATGCGAACATAAGCGGAACTATAAAGATATTTGAAATAATAGCAATAGGCGTAGCCATTCTAAAATAGTACAAAATAAAAGGAAATGTGCCTAACGTAGCAGAAATTGAAACTGCAATGGGTTCCAGTAAATATTTTCTAACATAATAATTCCAATCCTTTTTTACCAATTGCATCAATTTCGGCGTAAGATATGCCATAGATAAAACCGCTATAAAAGAAAGTTGAAAACCTATATTAAAGATATCCTTGGGATTTATTATCAATATAAAAAACGCCGCTATGCCAAGAGAATTGTAAATATCCGCAGGTCTGCCTAATAATAAACCTGCAAGAAAAACAATACACATGATAGTTGCCCTTACAACAGATGCGCTCGAACCTGTTAATATCATCAGAAAAATTAACAATAACATGGTAATTATATAAGAAATTTTTCTCTTAAGCCTCAGCAGCCTGAAAAGATATAAAAATGCCGCTGCTATAAGCGCTACATTCAACCCGCTTATGGCAAGTATATGCATTGTGCCTGAATTCCTGAATGATTCGTTGAGTTTCTTAGGAAGTTCTGAGCGATCGCCAAGAAGTATTGCCCTTAAAAAAGCCCCGCTTTCAAGTGGCATCTTTTCCAGAAACTGATTCTTTAGTTTCTCGCGGATAAAATAAGCAAATCTGATAACAGGATTTACTCTATAATTATGCGATAATAATGTTACATTCTTTTCTGATGCGTTTATAATGGCGAAAATATCCTGGTTTTCCAAATACTGCTTGTAGTTAAAATTAGTTCTCGACTTCGCTCTGGATAAACTTCGTCGAGAAGTATCATTAGGCAATCCCGGCCTCTTTATCGTGCCTTTTACAAACAGCCTATCCCCATACTGATAATCCTTTTCCGTCTGTATCCTGACGAGCGCCAGGCCTGTTATTTTTAAACCGTTTACGCTCTCTACCTCAAATACATATCTCGAGTTAACCTTCCCAAAATACACCCCTCTTGCTTCAGCAGGGCTTTTTATAATGCCTGTTATTTCTGCTTTAACTTTATCTTTTCCCAAAAAGCGGCTTATATGATCTGGTGGGAATATATTAGAATTTAAATATAAAAGCGAACCAAGAGAGATTATTGATAAATATAAAAATATTTTTGAAATTTTAAGGAATTTTAAAAATATTACAGCGAATAAAATAAAAACTAAAACTACTATGAATATATGGGTAAACTCTAATAAATTTGAAAAATATGCTGCTAAAAATACGCCTATGATAAAGAAAATACAGATTGCAGCGATAGGTCTTTTATCCACTAAATGAAAATATTGCTATTTAGGCTGGGCGTTAATTTTTAGATCTTCTTCGTTAATTATACTTATGACATTGACTGGGATTTCCTTGCCTGCTTGGTTAAAAATAATTCTAACTATATCTCCGGTTTTAATATCCTTTAAAACAAGCGCTGCATCTTTTTGTATTACGCGCGTCTTCTTTGAATTAACATTTATTCTTACTGTCTCATCAGAAAATCTGTCTTTAACATCTAACCATAAAATCTCATCTTTCTTTGATCTTATATTTACAACTGTCCCTAATAAGCCTTTGATTAGCTGTATTTTTTGCGGCAAAATAGGAACGCTTGGAACAGATTTTGTTACGCTAGTTGATGGCGGTAATGTTGGTAACTTTGGCAACTTGGGCAAAGCAGGGATATTTATAGGAACTACGGGCGGCAATATAGACTTCGGTGGTGTTTGTTCCGACGTTTGGGAAGATTTTTCATCTGAAACCTGAGATGACTGCAATTGTGATTTGTTATTATCTTCTGCGGAATATAATATGCTGCAAAATAAAACTGAAAAACCAAATAATAAAAATATCTTTATAAAAACTTTTTTCATATACCGTCACCCTCTTCTATATCCTTAAAACCTGTTACATAATCTCCTGTAAAATATATGCATTTTTTTCTTGAAAAATGCCTGAAATCAAGCGGAGCATTGTGAAACCACGCATTGTATATCCACGCCTCTTTCTTCAGGCCAATGTCATCATAGCCAAGATTTTTTATTTGGCTAGGCTCTCCCCATTTTTCAATAACCTCGTCTTTGCTAGCCCCCATAGAAACCATTGTCTTTGTGCTTAAAGGATGCGTAAATGCATAATGCGTAGTAGGCACTTTAATATCTGCGCATCCGTATAAAAGAAAAACACAAAGAACCGGCAAAAATCTAATCACCATCTTGTTATCTTCCGAGTTGGTTTCGCAATTCTCATTTTACAATGTATTCTACCAACTTTATATTAAAATCTTCTATATCTTTAAAATCTTTTCTGTAAACATTGGAGATGGCATCCTTAAATGGCTTATCCTTGAGTATAATATCGCAGAACTTCCTGAATTTTTCCCTGCCGCATTGCGTTATCAAAAACTCCACCAATTTTTCTGACTGCGCATAAAAAAGTTCCCTTGCCTCTTTGCCTTCAGGATAGGCTGTCATGCGCAAAAGATCTCCTAGAAGTATATGCGTGCCCTGTTTTATACTCTTTGTAAGCAATTCGTTTGAAATGCTTGTAAGGTTCGCCTCATAATTTGCCAGTCCCTCATTCAACCACAATGGTATAATATTTTTGCCTGCAATCTCTTTGAAAATAAGATGAGTTAATTCGTGCGGAAATGTCAGCGCAAGGTATCCTTCTGATATCGCGCATAGAAACATCTCTTTTTCTCCATAATTAGGCACAAAGCCTCCTATTAAGTCGGCATTAAAACCTATGCTCTTTAAAAAATCTTTCCATTTATCAACGTTCTCCACAATAAATACCTGGCATTTCTTATCCCACTTTAAATCTTTTTCATATCCGAGATCGTATATAATTTTTTCAAAGTAATATTCTGCTTTATCTCCTACTATCTTTGCCTGGTTAAGATCTCTGTAAAATATATCAAAATGTTCGCTTTTGCGCGAAAACCAGTTTCCTTTGGACAATAACTTCTTAGCAATATTTGACCTTACGATATCGTCATCTTTTAATGAAAACCTTCTCTCCTCAGAGCCTTTATCCGCATCTCTGGCAAGGCTTGCAGCCTGAAGCCTTTCTTTTTCTTCAGCGCTCACCCATTTGTCTTTGTATTGAACAAGGCCTTTTTTTAGCTGCTCTTCTTCAAAAACATCTTTCGCAATCTCTTTGACCTCTAGTTTATTTCTCCCTATGCCCCACTCTTCCTCCAGTTTTGCGCGCCCGCCTTCAGATTCCTTTTCTATGCTCTTTATATCATCCTTTGAAAATGTAACCTTTGCGCCTGGATTTATCTTTAGTTCTATTGATTTATCTGTCTCCTTAATAATTATTCCTCTGAGCCTGTTGCCGTTTTTCAAATAAATAGTATCCGCAAAGATTTGCTGCGCGGAAAATAATACCACGAAGATAATAAATATAGGTATTTTTCTAATCATATTACCAAATTTACCAATTTGCCCTTTACTATTATAATCTTTTTAGGCAGCTTCCCCTCTATCCATTTATTAATAACAGGGTCTTCTAAAACTAATTTTTTAATGTCATCGTCGTCTGCGCTAGAAGGCGCTTCTATTTTTGACCTCAGCTTGCCATTAATCTGGATGGGCAATTCAACTGTGCTTTGGTTCAGCGCATTTTTATCATACTCGGGCCACTGCGCCCTGAATACACTCTCTTTATTACCCAGTTTCTCCCACATCTCTTCAGCAATATGCGGCACAAATGGCGCCAATAATATTACAACTGTCTGGATTGCCTCTTTGATCTCTATACCCTCTGCTTTATGATCTTTACTCAGATATTCATATATCTCATTTACTAACTCCATTATAGAACTAATTGCAGTGTTAAAATGAAACGTAACTTCCATATCTTCTGTAACTTTTTTGATCGTAAAATGCGTCTTGTATCTCAGGGAACTATCTGCATAAGCATCCCTCT
This sequence comes from Candidatus Omnitrophota bacterium, assembly GCA_003485765.1. Classification (GTDB taxonomy): domain Bacteria; phylum Omnitrophota; class Gorgyraeia; order Gorgyraeales; family Gorgyraeaceae; genus UBA10183. The sequence goes on from DNHS01000010.1 coordinate 15,185, forward strand.
CTACTCTATGCTCTATATCCTCTGCTCTTTCTTCCGCCAATTTCCAAACGCGATTCAAAAACCTCCACGCGCCTTCAACCCCGCGATCGTTCCATTCAGCGTCTTTTTCAGGCGGACTTATAAATAATGTATAAAGCCTGACTGTATCTGCGCCGTATTTTTCTATTAGATCATCTGAACTTATGACATTGCCCCTTGATTTTGACATCTTTATTCCATTTTTGGTAATCATGCCCTGGGTGAAAAGTTTTGCAAAAGGCTCTTTAAATCCGATATGCCCCGTATCGTACAAAACCTTGATAATAAATCTGGCGTATAATAAATGAAGTATCGCGTGCTCTACCCCTCCTATATACTGGTCAACAGGCAGCCATTTATTCACTAGTTCTTTATCGAAAGGCCTTTTATCATCTCTTGGAGATAAGTATCTGAGAAAATACCAGCTGGAATCTACAAAAGTATCCATTGTGTCTATCTCGCGCCTGGCATTGCCGCCACATTTAGGGCACTTTGTATTTACGAATTCTGGCGCGGCTTTCAGCGGAGATTCTCCGGCCGGCTTGAATAAAACATCCTTCGGCAATAAGACGGGTAAATCTTTTTCATCTACTGGCTGCATGCCGCATTTATCGCAGTAAGCCATTGGTATAGGAGCACCCCAGTAACGCTGTCTTGAAATAAGCCAATCTCTTAATTTATAATGAACTTCTCTTTTACCAATTCTATTTTCTTCCATGAAATCAGAAATCTTCTCTATGGCATCAAGGCTTGGAAGGCCATTAAATTTTCCTGAATTCACCATAATGCCTTCTTCTATAAATGCCTCTCTCATTTTCGATACATCCAAATGAGCTTTTGGATTGTCAATCACAACCTCTATATCCAAGCCATATTTTTTTGCAAACTCAAAATCCCTCTGGTCATGAGCTGGCACTGCCATTACAACGCCAGTGCCATATTCTGTTACAACATAATTTCCTATCCATAGAGGCACGCTCTTATTATTTACAGGATTTATAACTAATCTATGCGTAAACACCCCTTTTTTCTCAATATCAGCCCCGACCCTATCCCCAGCATTTTCTTTTCTGGTTTCATCTATAAATTTTTCTATCTCTTTTTTATTCGGCGCATCATTTATTAACTCTGGAATAGCAGGATGTTCATTGCTAATCACCATATATGTAACGCCATAGATTGTATCAACCCTTGTAGTAAAACATGTTAATGTAATATCAGAATCCTTTACCTTGAAATTAATCTCGACGCCTTCGCTCCTATTGATCCAATTTTTCTGCATCAGCTTTACGCGCTCTGGCCAGTCTTTAAGTAACTCCATGTCATCCAGTAGCCGCTGACTGTAATCAGTGATTTTAAAAAACCATTGCTCTAAATCCCGCAATGTAACCTGTGAAGAACACCTTTCGCATTTTCCTTCTATAACCTGTTCATTGGCAAGCACTGTCTGGCATGAAGTACACCAGTTCACAGACGCCTTTTTCTTGTAAGCAAGGCCTTTTTTGTAAAGCTGCAGAAATATCCACTGTGTCCATTTATAATACTCAGGAAGGCACGAAACAACTTCCCTGTCCCAGTCATAACCAGCGCCCCATGAGTCAAACTGCCTCCTCATAGTTTTTATATTATTTAGAGTGGATGTTTCAGGGTGGATTTTATTTTTTATTGCGGCGTTTTCTGCAGGGAGACCAAATGCGTCAAAACCCATTGGCGAGAGAACATTGTATCCCCTCATGATCTTATACCTTGTTACTGAATCTCCTATTATATAATTTCTGCCATGGCCTACATGAAGAGCTGCAGAAGGATACGGAAACATCATAAGGCAATAATACTTCTTCTTGGGAGAATTCTGGTCCATCTTAAACAGACCCATCTTTTCCCATTTCTTATGCCATTTTACCTCAATCTCTTTAAACGAATAAAATTCCTGTGCCATAACACCTTTTATTCCTAAATATATGGTGGAGCAGACGAGATTTGAACTCGTGATCTCCGCAATGCCATTGCGGCGCGATACCAACTTCGCTACTGCCCCATTTTAGAATTGATTGATGAATAAGGATTATATCACAAATAAATCAGCTTATAAAGGCTAAAATGCTATCTATTACCAATTATTACTGATGCTTTAATGTCAAAAGGATTTGTTCTTACTGCAAGAGAATAAAGATAGGGGTAACTATTATGCAGGTGCCTCATGTAAATAATCCATTCTACGATCAATAAGCTGTACGCCCTTTTCATGTCTCCGGCCAGGTGTTCATAATCAGCTTGTGGAAGGTTCTTGAAATCAGGCCTTGCGCATAACTCTTCTGTAAGATGGAATACAGCCCATAATAAAGCGGTAAATGTCTCATGTTCCAGAAGATTAGGATTCTCCAGAAGCCTCAGGAGAAATTCCCTTTTTGCGCTTAAGAATGTTTTTAAATGCGCGATATCGCCTTTATGAATATTAAGTTCCGGCTTATGGTTATTGAATCTTTTCTTGAGAAGATAATAGTCATTCTGCTTCCAGTCTTTATTGAAAATCAGATTGGCCCTGAGATATTCAGTGTCAGCGTCAAATTTCCAAAACAGGCTCAATAATTCAGTTCCTGCCTCGCTGAAAAAAGCGCCTATTACCATATTAAGCTTTTTAAACATAGAATGTTTTTCCTGCTTCTGTATCAAGTGCTCCACCACAAGAGTGACAAAAAGCACACTAACTGGCAGGAATGCCAGATCGCCTAATAGATAAATAAAAATATGGCGCGCATCGCGGAATATATAATAATGCAGCAGGTGCAGTAAAAAAGAGAGCCCTATAAGAGCTATGCTTAAGATTATTTTCCAATTTTTAAGACCCATGTCGCCCCTCCATTTAAATCTCTGACACTATACCCATTTTAACATAGATAGGCTGAAGTATCTTCCTCAAAGAAGGAATTTTAAATACAAATACAACTGAAGCTATTATGCAGCAGGATCCGCTTATTATCAATGTATTACTAGCTCCCAATCTTACTGCCATAGCCCCTGCCAGAAGACTCCCTAAAGGCGCCATGCCCATGAATGCCATTGTATAAAAACTCATTACCCTTCCCCTTTTATCATCATCAACAATAGTCTGCAATATTGTATTGCTCGCAGCCATCTGTACCATAATACCAAATCCTGATATAACTAACAATACAAGAGAAAGCCCTATATTATGAGAAAAAGAAAATGCGATTATGCCTATACCAAACACGCCTACTGAAACAGGCAATAGATTTCCAAGCATAATTGCCCTCTTCATAGAAGCGAGATACACTGTACCTGCTAACGCGCCCACGCCAACAGCTGCCATTAGGAAACCTAATGTATGGGGTCCGCCTCCCAAAACATCCCTTGCAAAGACAGGCATCAATACTGCATAAGACATGCCCATAAGGCTTATAATGCCCAACAGTAATAGAATTGCTCTGATAGGTTGAGACCTTAAAACATAATCAAGGCCTTCTTTTAAATCTTTAAATATATCATAGTTTTCTTGTTTATATTTTCTGATTTTAACCCCTTTATCCATTGCGAGAAGAGACGCTATGACAGCCAGATAACTTACAGCGTTAATAAGAAAACATGCGCCTTCTCCTGTAATAGCTATAAGTACGCCTGCTATTGAAGGGCCTATAAGTCTGGCAAAATTGAACATCATTGAATTCAATGCAATTGCATTCCCTAGATTCTCTTTCTCTTCTATCATCTGCAATATAAAGGAATGCCTGGCAGGTATATCAAGTGAATTTATACATCCTAGAAATATGCCCATAACTATGATATGCCACACAGCGATATTTCCTGTCAATGTCAGGAATGCCAGAATAAACGCCTGTAACATAGCAAGAGCCTGAGTAAAAAGAAGTATTTTATACCTATTATGTCTGTCAGCAATTACTCCTGTAAATGGCGATAAAATAAAAGTTGGGATTTGGCTGGCAAACCCTACAACGCCAAGCATGAAAGCAGAATTTGTCATTTTATATACCAGCCAGCTCATTGCAACATACTGCATCCATGTGCCTATAAGGGAAATACCCTGGCCAAAAAAGAAAATCCTGAAATTCCTATATCTCAGCGCGCGAAAAACCATATATTATTTTATGCGTCCCTCAATAGCTTCTGCTCCAGCCTTGAAATAATACTTGAATTATCAATAAATCTTGAAATCTTATTAAACTGGTTCATGGGGCCCCGGTTATTTTCATGATGAAACGTAATAAATAAATGGCTCTTTGCCCTTGTAAGCCCTACATAAAATAATCTGCGCTCTTCCTCTATCCCCTCTTCATCGCTTAAAGAAAAACTCACAGGAAAAACTCCATCAATAAGCCCTATCAGGAACACCGCCTCCCACTCCATGCCTTTTGCAGAATGAATTGTGGAAAGAGTAGGCTGTTTTTTATAGTCTGCCTGATGATGAGCCTCTTGAGAATCAGGAAGCTCTATTGCAAAATCGCTCAATAAGTCTTGAAGCGAATCATATCTGTAAGAGATCTTCTTTAGCGTCTCCAGGTCATTGACCCTTGTATTCCAATCGTCAAATTTCAATTTCATCAAAGGGTTATAGTAATCAAGGGCTGATGCAAATTTATCTCCTACCCTTGTTTTTTCATCCGAGAGGCCTTCTATCAATAATCTAAGCCTCTGGATACCATTAGAATATTTAAAACCCTTTTCATAACTTGCAAAAGATTTTGAAATAATGCCTTTCAAAATCTTCTCGCTTGTCTTAGGGCCTATGCCTTCTATTAATTCCAATGCCCTGTGCCAGGACAACTCGTCTTTTGGATTTGCCACGATTTTTAAGTGCGCCACAACATCTTTTACGTGAGCGCTTTCGTAAAATTTCATACCGCCCATCAACTGATAAAATACGCCTCTCTTCTTTAATTCTGCCTGCAGCGCTATTGATATATAACTTGAACGAAATAATACGCATTGTTTATCAAACGGTATGCCTCTATCTTTTAATTCGTTCATCTTATCCGCAACCCAAGCCGCCTCTTCATAGGCATCATTAAAAAACCACATCTGGGGCATTGCGCCTTTATGTCTCAGGCTAGAGACCAGCCTCTTAGCGTATTTACTGCTCATCTCAGAAAGCACTGAATTAGCCGCATCTAAGATAGGCTGAGTGCTTCTGTAATTTTCTTCCAGTTTTATTATCGCACAGCCTGAAAACCTTTTCGGAAATTCCATTATATTTTTATGGTCTGCACCCCTGAAGCCATAAATACTTTGCGCATCATCCCCCACAATCATGATGTTCTTATGGTCTTTGGCTAATAAATAACTTATATCCCCCTGAAGCTTATTTGTGTCTTGGTATTCGTCCACCATTATATATTTATATTTTGACGCAATATGCGCCCTGATACCATCATCCTCTAACAGTTTTTTAAGGTAAACCAGCATGTCATCGTAATCCAGATAATTTTTTTCTATTTTATATTTTACGTATTTTGACTTTACGTTTTTTATATATTCACTGTATTCGGCCAGATGCGGATATTCTTTTTCAACGATTTCCTCCAGGGAGCCGTGCTTATTTATAGACATGCTTATTATATTTCTTATTGTATTTTTTTTAAGAAATTTTTTATCGCGTTCAGAAATATTGATATCGCCCGAACACTTGCCGACTGCGTCTATGGCGTCAGATTCATCAAGGATGGAAAATGGGCTTGTGAAACCCAAGGTCTTTCCGTAACGCTTTAATACTTTATACGCGAATGAATGAAATGTCCCGCCTTCCACCATTGCGCACCTGGGATCATGATTAGCAGCGCGGGACAGCATAACTTTGGAAGCGTTTCTGGTAAAGGTCAATAGCAATATAGAGGCTGGATCCACCCCGTTTTGAACAAGGTTCAAAACCCTGTATTCTATGACCCTTGTTTTGCCTGAGCCTGCGCCTGCAATAACAAGAACTGGGCCATCTGTTGTTGTGGCAGCTAAAAATTGAGATACGTTAAGATGTTTTTTAAGGTCAATCATAACAGTACCTAAGTCAAACAACTTTACATTCTAACAATGTTATTTTGTAAAGTTGTTTGGATAAAGTTTATGGAATCGGTTTGATTATGTCTAATTTTACAAATATCAATATTAACAAAGTATAAGCAATAGACAATAATGCATCTCTCAGGAAATCTTTCCCGGAATATTTCTTTTTTTCTTTAGTATCTTTCTGCATCTTCTCCAGGCCTTTTTGCAATAACACAAATCCCGCAACATTCGTTAACCAATAGAAGATAATAAATGAGCCTAAAAATGAACCTTTGTAGACAAAATTCGCTGCGCATGCAAAAACGTAGGCTATTGGAAAATTTATAAATAGGTCATTCCACCAGGAAAGAGGCGATAATAAGAATCCTATTGTGCCCAATATGCTGCCGTATAGTTTTTTGTTCATAAACAAAATAGCCCTGCGCCATTTAAGGCACAGGGCTAAAAGGCAACAACCTCTCCGACAAGGTAACCGAGCTGCCGAAAAAAGCCCGATTCAGCTGCCGTTGTTATTTATACCACAAAAATCAGCCTATGTCAAGTCAAATACCAAAAGATGTCCCTACTGCCAGAGCTGACTTAATAACAGGATCATTTAAGCTTACTCTCTTTATATCCCCTACAACCTTCTTTAAATCTATTGCCTTAATTTGGCCTGATTTTAAAATAACTACTTTCCCAAAGTCCTTTTTAGCTACTAATTCGCAAGCTTCTGTTCCAAAACGCGTAGCAAGTATCCTATCAAATGGCGTTGGTTCCCCTCCCCTCTGAAGATGTCCTAGCGTAGTAACTCTTGTTTCCAAACCTGTAATTTTTTCAATATCACTAGCTAATTTATTTCCTATACCGCCTAACCTAACAGGGTCTGTGGAATCCTTTACAATCTTTCTTATAACCATCTTGCCTGCTTTAGGCCTTGCGCCTTCACTGACTACTACAATGCTGAATCTCTTGCCGCGCTGATTCCTCTTTGAAACAACATCGCAAACCTTTTTAATATCATAAGGGATTTCTGGCAATAATACTATATCTCCGCCGCCTGCCAGCCCTGAATATAAGGCGAGCCAGCCAGCATACCTGCCCATCACCTCTATAACCATAACCCTGTGATGGGACTGCGCAGTTGTATGAAGCTTATCTATAGCCTGAGTAGCTGTAACCAAAGCAGAATCAAAACCAATTGTTGCTTCTGTCTGTTTGAGGTCATTATCTATGGTCTTAGGAACTCCTATTAACTTAACTCCTTTCTTATATAACTTATAAGCAATATTAAGGGTTCCGTCGCCTCCTATGCAAACCAAACCATCTAGTTCCATAGCGCGATAATTTTCTACTGCAATATCAGAAACATCTTTAAATCTACCTTTAAAATCAGGGTGCCTGAAAGGATTTGCCTTGTTTGAAGCGCCCAGGAAAGTGCCGCCTAAAGTCAAAATCCCTGAAACATCCTCATAAGAAATAAGCTGAAACCTGTTCTCAATTAAACCTAAAAAGCCATCCTTTATACCTACAACTTCCATATCGTAATTAAGGATGGCTGTTTTTGCAATTGCCCTGATGCTGGCATTCAAACCAGGGCAGTCTCCGCCGCCTGTAAGAACGCCTATTCTTTTCCTACCCCGTACCACTCGCTTCGCTCGGTTACGGGGCATGCTTCCTTGCATGACGCTTGCCTTTGCGTTTTCTCTTTTGTTCTGCGCGCCTGTTTTTTCTAGTCATGCTCATATTATATCCCCCCTTTTTTTTACATACTTTTTATTGAAACAAGAATACCATTTGAATACATCTCCACGCGGTAATCCTTTATATAACCATGTCTGTCTCTGTAAACATCTGGAATCTTTATCTCGGTCTTGTGCCAGCCTTTTTTAAGATTATTATATCCGGAGCTAGTGAAGGAAAGCTCTGCGCCTTTGGAGAATATGCAGAAAAGTTTTAATATCAGGCCATCTGTCCATTCCTGGGTTGTCTCATAATTAATCTTGAATGTATAACCGTCTGATTTACGAACTTTTGATATGCTTTCTATAAAAGAACTGGATGCCAGGCAAAAATCCGCGCCAAGAAAAAATAATATAAATATTAAGGCATACTTTAATTTACGCATCTTCTATTTTAAAATTATAATGCGGAATTAGGCATTAGTCAAGATTTTTTGAACTAATTTTGAACCGATTAATGGCAGGATATATTAGTAACCGCTCTTAGTATCTATCAATATCCCTTTGCAGTATAACTCTATCTTGTATTCTCTTATAGAGCCATATCTTTTTTTCATGACATCAGAGATCCCGATCTCTGTCTTGTGCCAGCCTTGAGGGATATTATTAAGGACTGCGCTTGTAAATGTGAATTCCTCTTCATTAAACTTGCAATAAACTTTGAAAAGAAGATTGTCTGTCCATGTCCCATGCGTCTCATAATTTATCAATATGATATAGTTGCCCATCCTATTTATCTTCGTAACATTTTTTATTTCTGCAGAAAGCGCAAAAGAATTCTCTAAAGTAGAATACAACAAAATAACCGCTATAAACACTGAGATTAATAGGTTTTTAAACCTCATATCCGCACCTTTTTCCTCATCATAAGTATACCATATAAAATACCTAAACACAAGCTATAAAATAACTTAATATATTTTAAAAACTATATAAAAAGTGTTAAAATTTAAAGAAAAATTTTTACTTCGGTATAACGAAAATAAACCTGGAACCTTTTCCGCTTTCACTCTCCACTCTTATGCGGCCTTTGTGTAGAACTATGATATCTTTTGCTATTGGAAGGCCCAGCCCAGTTCCTTCTTTTTTTTCAGCAACCACCCTTACGAATTTATCAAAAATCTTGTCCACCTGATCCAAAGGTATGCCAGGCCCTGTATCTTGTATCTCGACTTGCGCCTCTTTCTGCAGATCAATTATTCTAACAACCACATTGCCTTTATCGGTAAATTTAATGGCATTACCCATGAGATTTATAAAAACCTGGGTCAATTTATCCTTGTCAGCGTTCACAGTCACTGCCTTGTTAGGAAATTCCTTTATAAGGCCTATCTTTTTACTGCCAGCCAATGTTTCAAATGTCTTTACAGTCTCGCCAGCCAGCGTAACTATATCCAGGCTTTCTTTGTTAAGCTCCATTTTACCTGATTCTATCTTAGAAAGATCCAACAGGTCATTAATCAGCCTGGAAAGCCTGTTTATAACCCTGAAAATATCTCCCAATATCTCTTTCTGCTGCGGCTGAACCTCTCCTGCGAAACCTTTGTCAATATTATCCAGATTGCCCTTTATTATGGTAAGGGGCGTCCTTAATTCATGCACTACATTTGCCACGAAATCTGATTTCATTTTGTCCAGTTCCATAAGCTTGGCATTTGTCTTTTCAAGTTCTTCCTTTTTCAGCGCAATCTCTTTCTGCAAATTTTCCCGTTCTAACTTTGCCCTGAATTCAGCTATTGTTTTTCTTATCATTAACGGTATTGAATCTTCATACCCGTCTCTCTTTGGCAGATAATCAAATGCGCCTTCTTTTATAAGCGTAACTGCCACCTGCTCATCCCCCTGGCCCGTAATCATAACAATAGGCATTTCTATATTTTTAGCCTTTATCTCTTTTAATGTCTCGAGCCCGCTTTTCTTGGGAAGGTTATAGTCTAACAGCGTGATATCAAAAGAGTTATTTTGTAAAGCTAAAAGAGCATCTTCCCCTGACACAACATGAGTGATATCGTACTCAAACGCATCGTCTCTCTGAAGCCTCTTTTTAGAAATAAGCGCGTCAGTCGGGTTGTCCTCTACCATTAATACCTTTAATTTTTCTTTAGCCATAGTTTAACCTATCCAACTTTTGGTAAACTAAAATAAAAAACGCTTCCTTTGCCAACCTCTGATTCCACCCAGATCTTGCCGCCGTGGTTTTCCACGATCTTCTTTACAATAGTCAGCCCTGCGCCCGTCCCCTCGTATTCGCCCTTGGCGTGCAGCCTCTGGAATATTTGAAATATCTTATCATAATACTGCTTCTCTATGCCTATGCCATTATCCTTCACATAAAATTCATATAAATCTTTTTTATCAGACCATCCTATTTCAATAACAGGCCTTATATCCTTTTTAGTGTATTTAATAGCATTTGAAACAAGGTTTGAAAAAACCTCTGAAATCCTTATCTTATCGCATGTGACTTTTGGAAAATCCGGTTTGACGTTAAGGTCCACTTTTCTTTCCTCGAGCGCATATACTAGATTCTTTTTAACATCTGAAAGCAGTTCATTAAGATCAATGTTTGGCTCTATATTTTTTTGCCTGCCTATGCGCGATAGATTCAGAAGATCTTCTATGAGCCGCGTCATCCTGGCGCTCGAATCAGATATTGTCTTCAGGTATTCTTTGCCTTCATTATCCAGCTTGCCTGAATAATCTTCTATAAGAAGCTTAGCAAATGCCTTTACCCCCCTTAAAGGCTCTTTTAAATCATGGGATACTATATACGTAAAATCGTCCAACTCTTTATTTGTCCTTCCAAGCGCATCATTTGCCTCAGCCAGCTGAGCAGTTCTCTCAGTAACTTTATTCTCCAGGTTTGTATAAAGGCCTTTCAATTCTCCTGCCATCCTATTAAACCCTTCTGCCAACTCTTCTATCTCATCGCCTGTTTTTATATTAAGCCTATAATCAAGATTGCCATGGCCTATTAATTCAGCTCCGTTATGCAGTTCCTGTATAGGGCTTGTTATAGATTTTGTAGTATAGAAAACTACAAACCCCGCTATAAAAGCAACAGCCGCCATTATAAGGAATATCAGAGTATTTATAGTGGCTATTTTATTCCTGATATCTATTTTATTTTTCTCTATCTGTTTTAACTCATTATCAAGTTCCTTCTGTAAATTTGATTTTAACTCATCCTCCAATTTTATAAGATTCCATCCTCTTCCCTTTATAATCTTATCGTGGTTGTTTATAACATTGAGTATTGAAGAATTGAATTTGTCCAGGCCTGATTCTATATCATTTATCAACTCAATATCTTTATCCGATGCCGCTAAATTTCTATAAGCGTTAACATATTTTTTCATATTAAAATATAACTCTGAATAAAGGTCCTTATGTATCTTCTCCTGATTGAAAAGATAATTTACAACCAGTCTTTCTGCGTCAGACACACTAGAATTAAGCCTGGATAGGGTCCATCTCGCAGAAACCAGTTTACTGAAAACCTCCTCTTCGGCCCCTTTGGCTTCTTTTATCAAGGAATCATTTCTCTTAGACAATTCTCCTATCTTTTTCTGCAAATCTGATTTCATTAGCTCTATATCTTTATAACCTTTTTCCCTGCTATTGAATATGCCCATGTCAGAATTTATATTTTCTACAATCCCCTTATCCGCCTTCACAATTGCTTCTAAAAATTTATCCCTGGCCCTCAGCCTTGCATGCACCTCATAATCCTTAAGCTCCCTTTCAATAACCTCCCTCAATGCATAATATGAATTTTTATACACATCGTCTCCTGTAAGAATATATTTGCCGCTCAATCTCCAGGACTGAGCAACATCCTTTTCTATCTTGGAAATATTGTGGACCGCAGGGATATCCTCTGTAAGGGTATTGCCTATCCCAAGATTGGAAGAAATCCTGGCCTTTCTAAAGCTGATTGTTTTATCCAGGGTATTCATGATCTCTTTTTCTTTTGTAAATAGAGCTTCCAGATGAGCCCTTGCATCCTTCTTAAGCTCCACAATAGATTGCGCCTGAGACCTTATATCTCCTGATAAATCTAGAAGTTCTGAGGCTATAGAACGCTCCTTTTCAGAAAGCGAATATCCGTGATAATTCTTATAATCCTTTATATACTTATCAAGATCCGGGAATTCGTCCATAAATAATGCGGGGCTTTCTATTTTGCCGCTAAGCGCATACTGCATAAGGCTGTCCAGAATACCTGAGATCTTTGATTTTGCGTCTATAATAAGCTGGGACGCAGGAATATACTGGGCATTTACGAGAAGCAGGTCTTTCTCTGAAAGCATTTTATTCTCTTCAAAATCAAAAAGCTTATAAAGATTACTCTTATATTTTATTTCTAGCTTTGCCGCATCTTTAATTAAACTCTTTGATTTTAAGGTATTCTTGAATACTGCCTCGGAAATATTATTTATATCCTCTGCCAGCTCTTTTATCTTTTCAAAAAGCGCTTTTTCCTCATCCAGGACAATAAAATTCTTAAGAGTTGATATATTATCCTGCATATCTTTATATGAACGCTCGTAATTTATCTTGAAGTTCTCATTCGTAGTTATGAGGAAGTTATTTAATTCTGAGAGGCTGGCTTCCATTGAAATGGCTATCTGGTATGTTATTCTAGAGGCAGGGAGTTCTTTTGAAAAAACCTGATCCAGCCCCTTATATATGTGCCTGAGGCTGTAAATAGAAAGCGCTCCTAAAAGTATTACAAGAAGAAACGTTATAAAAAAACTCAGGCCTATCTTTCTGCTTATGCGCATGGATAGATTGTATCATATTAAATATTGCACTTCAAGAATTGAATCAATTTTTGTAAATTTTCGTTTGTGGTTTTTTGTTTTGAGGGGTATAATTGACCTAATATGAAATTTCGTTTAAATTAACATAACGGATTGGCGAGGTTTTTTAAATTGAAAATAATAAGAAAAGCAATTGATTTCTTTTGGATTCCGTTCAACCAAAGAGCTATAAATAACAAAAATACTTATGAATCCGCAGACATCATTGCTAGTTTTAGTGTTGTAGACGATTTATTCCTTCCTGAATCTACGATACTGGATATGCTTAGAGATAAATTAGCTCGAATGAAAATGCTAGATATAGGTGTTGGTGGTGGAAGGACAACGCGTAATTTTGCGCCATTAGTTAAAGAATATTTTGGCATAGATTACTCAAAAGGCATGATAGATCTATGCAGAAAAAAATTTCTAGAACTGTCCGGAAAGTTCTTTTTTGAAGTTTGCGATGTTAGAAATTTGGGCATCTTTAAAGATAAGTATTTTGACTTTATACTTTTTAGTTTCAATGGCCTCGACTGTATTTCCCATGAAGACAGGCTGGTTGCTTTAAAAGAAATAAAGCGTGTGTGCAGTGATGGCGCGTTTTTTTTCTTTTCTTCGCACAATCTTTTATCCTTATGTAATCCGCTTAATTTTAAGGCCTGTTTTAAATTGCATGATCTTTTGTACAAAATTCGTAACAATATACTTATCAGGGTAGTTAATAAAGATTATCGAAGATTGACAAATCTTAAATATGCGATCATCAATGACGGAGCTCATAATTTTCGTTTAAGACTTTATTACATAAAGCCAGAAGAACAAATAAGACAATTGGAAAATCTGGGTTTTAACAATATCGGCATCTATTCGATTTTTGATGGAAAGAAAGTGGATAAAGATTTAGATAAGTTGACTGACGCCTGGCTTTATTACTTATGCCAAGCCTAAGGATTCCTGTGATAGGAAGAAAAGAGTTATGGGAACATGCCCCTTTCTGACACGTCCCCCTTATCCCCTAAGAGTACTACTAGAAGGAATGTTATAAAAAAACTCAGACCTATCTTTTTGCTTATGCGCATGGATAAATTGTATCACATTAAATATTGCGCTTCAAGAATTGAATAAATGTTTATAGCGGCGGGGGGTTTTTAATTTTATAAACTTTAAAATCTGGGTTAGAATATGTTTCTTCGAAGTTATTTCTATATTTTTCTACAAAAGGGCGAAGAAACTTGCGATCGTCTTCAAACGGCTCTCCTGCAATAATATAAGATACATGGATTTCTTTAAAGTATTTCCATAGTTCTTTGTAATCCCATGCGCAATGATAAACTGATGCATTTCTGTCCGTATAGAGGGCTAATGCCCTTGGTTTTTGAAATATAAAAATATCGTTCTTTTGAGTATTCTTTCTTATATAATCAAAAAGTTCCTTGGTTTCTTTTTTGCCAATCCCTTCTCTTATATAGCCATAATCTAATGTTGTGTATCTCCCAATATAGGAAATAAAAATAATTGCCATGGTTATTGTAAAAATAAGCTTTTGCGCGCCTTTTTGATTAATAAAAAAACTGTTCTCAATACCTATAAAAGCATAGAATATATAGAGCGGTATAATAGGTATCAGAAATCTGGCCCCTTGGTTTGCAGGCCAGATAAGAACAGATATCAAATATAATGCTGGGAATATCTCAAAAATTGTTATTCTGCGTTTGATTCTCGCTATATATCCAATGAAGCTGAATATAGAAAATATTATAGAGAAAATGCCTTCGAATATCTTGCTGTACCCGTTATCCCAGATATTTGACAACGCCCTGGCATATAGAAACAAGTTGCGAAGAATAATCTTAAATTCAACTGCAAATTGGTCACGATAACTAATGTCAGTATATAAGAAAACTGACTGTAGTATAATAAAAATAAAAAATATTAAAGTCGTTATAATAAAAAATAGAGATACTTTTTTAAATTTTATTATGTCATAAATAAAAAGGCTTGGTATCAACAAGAATCCTATATTCCTGGTTCCATAAGCAAGATAGACAAGAAAACCTGCAAGAATTGAATATATAATACTAAACATTCGTAATTTGTCAGTTTCATATGCTCTAATGATAATTAAAAAACTGCTATATAAGAAAAAAAGAAAAGGCACATCAGACTTTATATTATCCTTGAAATTCCAAAAGAAAGGACTAAAACCAATAATCACAAGCATAATTGCAAGAGATAAAAATGAAAGTTCTTTTTTGAAAATCAAATAAAGCACTAATAAAAACAGCAGAAATATCAGCGCATTCTCTATTTTCATAGGGGTTAGATCAAGCCCGTAGTATTTATATAGCGGGGCTAATAAAAAAGGAAAGACGGGCGGATATACCCTGGGCCCAAGACTTGGGTAAAAAGGGTTATAAATGTATCTGGTAGTTTTATAGTCAATGCCTTTGGTTATGTTTTTGGCATGGTTAATATAAGCGCTAAAATCATCTCCCCAATCATGCCCTTCCCTCATAGTAGAAAGATAAAATACACCGACTACTGTAATAATAGTAATGATAATTAAATTTTTAACCTTATCTGATACCATAAGAACACCACCTATGATCTAATAAAAATTTCACAACAGCGCTGCCTGCCAGAAAATGCCATCTTTCATTCCAATGTTTATCATATTTAAAATTAAACTGCTTCTTGTTATTTTTATAATCTGCGATAAAAATATCGTTAAGATCTATGAATGGTATTGATAATTTTTCTGCTGTATCATAAGCGATCATATTTAACGCATATAACTTTTCTTTTTTTGGGTCATTTCCTTTATAAATTGTCTCTCTATCTCCATCCATGACTAAAAGAAACTTAGTATCTAGTCCTAATGTTTCTTTGTACTTAGAAAAAATGTTATAACAAAGGCCTCTTATATTATCTAAATTTGCCGTCATTTCATCTATGTCTACGCTCATCTTAAAGTTTTTGTTATTAAATATACCTCTTAAAACATAAATGGACCGGTTTATTTCTAAATTATATAAAATATATCTGGCAATACTACTGTGCTTTAATGCCCTTCTTACAGGATTAGGCACATACGCATTTAGCCTTGGTTTTACTTCTCTCCAGAATCCATCTTTTTTAGTAAATTTCAAAAAATCTCCAGGTTCCACCCCGAAACCCTTTATTGACTCAACAAAATTATTATGGGAAATGCTTATAATAATTACATCAGGATTGTATTTCTTTTTAACATAACGCATCATTTGAAGATACTGGCTTAATGGCGCGCCATAAAAACCAAACCTATACACATCTACCTTGTCTCCTATTTCTTTATTTATAACACTTTCCAGAACCTCTGCAAACGACTTGTCTACATCTACATGCAGAGCCTCCACATGATAATCACCTATCACAGCTATCCTTATCTTATCCGATTTCTGCTCAATATATTCTTTATTAGAATTCCATCCTTCTTTATTAATATTATAATGCGCCTTGATTTCGCCTTTACGATACACCCCTTTATCATACATGCCATGAATATATGCACGTCTAACAACGTCCTCAGGAGAGGTTATGACAGATCTATAAGGCATGTCAGAAGCAGGCAATATAATCCTGAATACCACAAACTCAAAAAATAAAACAAATATAATAATTGATGGAATTGTAACGGAAAAGAAATTTTTAGTAAAATATGGGATTTTTTTAAACATGATTAGGAACTTTATGGGGGCGTGTCCCTTTCTGCCCCTTATCGTTCGCCTCCCTTATCGTCATAAGAACACCACCCATGATCTAATAAAAATTTTGCAACAGCGCTGCCTGCCAGAAAATGCCCTCTTTCATTCCAATGTTTATCATATTTAAAATTAAACTGCTTCTTGTTATTTTTATAATCTGCGATAAAAATATCGTTAAGATCTATGAATGGTATTGATAATTTTTCTGCTGTATCATAAGCGATCATATTTAACGCATATAACTTTTCTTTTTTTGGGTCATTTCCTTTATAAATTGTCTCTCTATCTCCATCCATGACTAAAAGAAACTTAGTATCTAGTCCTAATGTTTCTTTGTACTTAGAAAAAATGTTATAACAAAGGTCTCTTATATTATCTAAATTTGCCGTTATCCCATCTATGTCTACATTCATCTTGAAATCCCTGCCTTTAAATTTACTGCTTAAAAAATAAAGGGACTCCCTTATATTTAAATTATAGTGAAGATACCTAAAAATACTACTGTGCTTTAATGCCATTTTCACATGATTAGGTACATACGCATACGGTTTTGGTTCTACTTCTACCCATAATCCATCTTTTTTAGTAAATTTCAAAAAATCTCCACGCTCCTCTCCGAAACCCTTTATTGACTCAATAAAATCATTATGGACAATGATTATAATAATTGCATCCGGATTGTATTTCTTTTTAACATAACGCATCATTTGAAAATACTGGCTTAAAGGTGCGCCACCAAAACCAAACCTATAAACCTCTACCTTGTTTCCTATTTCTTTAATAGCAGCAGCTTCCAAAACCTCCGCAAGAGATTTGTCTGCATCTACGTTTAAAGCCTCCACATAAGAATCACCTATCACAGCTATCCTTATCTTGTCCGATTTCTGCTCAATATATTCTTTATTAGAATTCCATCCTTCTTTATTAATATTATAGCGCGCCTTGATTTCGCCTTTACGATACACCCCTTTATCATACATGCCATGAATATATGCAAACCTAGCAACGTCCTCAGAAGAGGTTATGACAGATCTATAAGGCATGTCAGAAGCAGGCAACATAGTCCTGAATACCACAAACTCAAAAAATAAAACAAATATAATAATTGATGGAATTGTTACCAAAAAGAAATTTTTGGCAAAATAGTATATTTTTTTAAGCATGATTATTGCTATTCCTTCCCCTAACCTGCCTATACACTTCGAGCGTCCTATCTGCTATGGCGTCCCAATTATAGCGTTCTTGTATCATTTCTATCTGCTCTTTTTTTTCTTGGTCCGTCAATGGCCTATTGATAAATTCTCTTATTTTATTGGCTAAACCTTGAATATCCCCTGCTTTGAAAAATCTGTCTTCTCTTAATCCAATATCTCTATTTGGTGGGATATCACTTGCTATGCAAGATAAACCATAACCCATTGCCTCAAGTAAAACTATAGGCAATCCTTCGTAATATGATGGTAATACAAAAAGTCCAGCATTTGCATAGAGCTGATGCAATGCCTGTCCAGTTAAAAAACCAGTCAAAATTATATCTTTATTTTCAGCGCTTCTTTTCTTAACACGCAAACTATATCTATCAGGATGATTAGTATCCCCTACTATTACCAATTTCCAACCCTCAATATATGCAAAGGCCTCTATCAAATCGCAAAATCCTTTTTCCGGCACAAAACGCCCCACAGATAAAACATAGCGCCCTTTGGTCAGGCCATATTCCATAACGACGTTATCATCCTTAACAATCTGCCTCAATTCTACGCCATTAGGGATAACAGCCGTTTCTTTCTTATATCTTTTTCTAATCCTGTCTGCTATGGAATTGGAAATGCATATTATACCATTAGAATATCTTGAACCCAAAAATTCCCCTAAAGTAAGGATAAGCTTTGCAAGCTTACCCCATTTTCTTCTCTTATAATCAGGCCCATGATTAGTCATTATCACATTTAATCTCAAAAGCCGGGCAATAGGAGTAACCAGCGAAGGGCCAATACCATGTATATGAAGTATATCTGGTGAAATCTTTCTAGCAGCAAAAACTCCAAAAAATGTATGTAAAATAGCTTCCAAAAATCTATTCTTAAGGCAAGGTAAAGGAACTAATTTTACCCCTTTGTAATTGTTACAAAAATAGTTAACATATGGCCTCCTTGTAAACACGGTTATCTCACATCCTTTCTTAGTCAAATATGGATATAAATTCTCGCAATGCGCCTCTACACCGCCAGGGACATTCGGAAAACCCCTTGTGCCCAAAACAACGATTTTCATAATATCTCACAAAAATTAATGTCTTTTCCTAACATCTGTCTGATTTTATTCTTTAATATCCAAGCAATAGGCCTTGTTGGATGATGCCAGATAGCTGGTGCAACGCTTCCTATCATCCAGCAATTCTTCTTGCAATCCTTAACGCTTTTCCTAACTTCTTGCGCCTGCTTGCCGTTCCATATCTCGTTCCATGACTGTTCCCTTAAATTACCCAAGGCGCGCTTTTCGTCCATGCCATTACAAGACAAGACATCCCCCCATGGATCCAAAAAGAAACCTTGCTGGCCCATATCGCAAGGAAGAAAGCGTTTATTTCCCTGGATATAATTAATAAGCCCATAATTAAAATAAGCCCTAAACCAATCTTTTACCTTCTTCGATTTAAAAAATAGTCTGATCAACTTCATTAATTCAGCATTAACCTTTTTCTTATCTTCAATCTTATTATCCCACTTATGAAAATAATATGAGTTATGAACAGCAGCTGTTGCAAATTCCAATCCTAAACCTTTGGCTAAAAGATATAACGGCACGATATCTCCGCAATTCAAATCTTGCACCGTTATCCCAATCCCTATATCCTTAATGCCTAATTCCCGCAATTCCAGTAGCGTACTAATCCCTTTATCAAAACCCTCTTGGATCCCGCGAATCTGGTCGTTATTCTTTGCCAATCCGTCCATGCTTATGCGAATTCCTATTTCAGGAAATCTTTTACAAATAGAAATTATCCTATCGGTAAAATAGCCGTTTGTACTGATAACAAGGCGTTTTGACTTTTTCCTTAAAACCTCCACTATCTCCGGCAAATCCTCTCGCACAAAAGGCTCTCCACCAGTTATATTGGTAAAAAACATGCTGGGAAGTTTTTCTAGCAGCTGAGGCCTGATCTCATCGCCAGGCCTTGAAGGGTTCTGCCAAGTGTTGCAGATATTGCAACGCGCGTTGCAACGATAAGTGACGATTATTGAAGAATGCAACTTGGTCTTCATATTAAATACCCATTAACGACTACGGCTTTTAATCTCAACGGCTGTCAGGGAATGAGGCTCAAAGGTATATTTAAAACTATTATCCTTAATTACAAAATCAACCTGTCTTATCTCGACATTATTTGCATCATCTTTATTGATTGAATCGATATTTTGCCCATTTAAAATCCAGGCTTCGCCTTTTTCTGTAGGGTCAAAACCTCTTAAATCAACCGTAGCGCTAATACCCTTATCTAAATTTTTGTTTATCACCATCAAATATACCTTGCTTTTGTCGGAATTAATGCTGGCATTTACAGACAGATAGGGTATGGAAAAATTTTGGACCTTATAGGTGCCGCTATCAACATCTGTTGCCAAAAGTTCAGAGCCAAAGTGTCTGTTGTATAACTCAAAAATATAATAATTAGGGCGTTTTATATACTTGATAGGTTCTCTATAGTCATGTTGCATGTAATCCCCCTTTGATTCAATCATGCCCCAATAACTATTACAAAACTGCCAATAATTAGCCATCAATATTTTGTTTTCCGGTTTCATCAGAATCCGCAACATCTCTGCATTCAAAAGCGCTGTCCCTAAACAATGCCTGTATGGCACGGGCTTATCTTGCACGAAACCTCCGTTATACTCAGTAATCGCCAATGGCATATCTTTGCCAGAAGTCCTTTTCAAAAGCTCCAAAAGACCCTGGATATAAGGTTCGTTTTCTATAATAGAGCTGCCTAAAGATATCGTAAAAATCTCCTTGGCGCTCATTAGCCACAATCTCTCTTGGGATAGCCCATAACCTGGATAGATATGGGCTACGCCAAAATCCAATTTATCCTTTATTATATTTAAAACTACGGTATCCCAATTTTTTTCATATAAAACAACTCCTATTTTAATTTCAGGATTTACCGCTTTCATTGCTTCGTAATATTTTAAATATTTCTTTCCATATTCTTCAGGCGATACTGCTTTTATATTCCTATGGTCTCCGTGCCAGACCTCATTGCCTATCTCAAAGTATTTAACATTGCTGTAAGGCAAAACATGGCCATTCATGGCCCTCTCTTTTGCCCAATCTATGCCGCCATTAGGATTAGTCCAGTCATCGGGAGAAGTCAAATATTCTACTAGATCGCTAGCGTCGTGCTCGCAACCCCTGAAATAACTAATTGTTATAACCGCCTCTGCGCTCATCTCTTCACAAGTTTTTAGAAATTCGTCTATCCCGTATAAAAAATGCTTTCTTTGTTCTCCGATAGCGTCCTTCCAATCATAATGATGAGTCCCGCAGCCCCCAGGAAACCTTACTATGCTCATTCCTGCTTCTTTAGCTAAATTTATGACTTCTTTGACTGGCCTTTTAGCTTTTGGATCCCATATTCCTGCTCCATAATCAGAATATCCGTAATGCTCTCCTTTAAAATTTTCATAAGTTTTAGGGTCATATGCTATAAAGTTGCCCCCAAACACTTTATTGTTTACCTGCCCTATCTTTTTATCGCAATAGATAGTAATAACATTATCTTTGGCGAATAAAAGCTCTATATTATTAAAATTAAATAACAAAATAATTAATAACATTAATATTTTCATAATTTACCTTGCAATCTAATGCCGATGGCCTGATTGTATATCCCCATCAATCTATTATAATGTTTATCCGCATTCAGTTCCTTTTCTACGAATGATCTTGCATTCTTTCCCATTTTAACAATCTGATCTTGATTATTCACAAGATATTCTATCTTTGCGCGTAAATCCTTTGCATTTCCTGGCTCAAAAGTTAATCCTGTTTCGTTATCTCTAATTAGCTCAGGAATTCCGCCAATCCTTGAGCCGACAACAGGCTTACCAATAGCCATGGATTCTATTATGGCCCTAGGGCTATTGTCATAATATTCTGCCGGTAAAATAGAAAACATAGATTTTTTTATCTCACTTTCTAATTCTGACCCGCTTTTATATCCCAATAGTTTTACATTCCAGATTTTTTCTATCCTTAACTTTGTTCTGATATCCTCTTCGCGAGGCCCTTCGCCGATAATCTTAACCGTTACTCCTTTAATCTTTTTCACTGCATCCAATAAAGTAAACAGCCCCTTCTCATTAGTTAATCTGCCGAAATATACAATGGATTTCTCTGTCCAATTATATTCAGGCGAAATCTCGTCTGATTTTATAAGATAAGGTAAAAAAACAATCTTTTTTCTAAAACCCATTTCTTCCAACTTATTCTTCAAGAATCTGCTCGGCGCAATAAAAATATCCACCAAGTCGTATATGTTTAATACCCTGTGATGCAGATACATCTCTATTGTATTCACTAGGTTTTTTACTCCAGAATTTGCAGCACATCCTTTCAAGAAACAGCTATAATACCTGCCGTCTCTGCATGCCTCACAGACCTTACCTCTGCATAACATTAGATATGAAGCACAAACCATCTTATAATCATGAAGAGTCAGCACAATTGGGATATTAAACTTCTTAAGGGTATGTAAAATCGACGGAGAAATTTGGTGGTAAGTATTATGTAAATGCGCGATATCTGGCTTCTCTTTTTTTATGAGCTCTTCTATCTTTGTCTTTGCCTCAAATGAATAAAGCGCTTTCAAAGAGCTATTGACTCTATTTTTAAATCCACGTTGTTTATAATCTACATTGGAAATAAAATACTTTTCATACGGCGAAGGATAGTTCCGAGGATGTTTCATTGAGAAAGATATAACCTTATGGCCTTTCTTTTCTAACAAGTCGGTAGTATCAAAAAATACGCTTTCTGCCCCGCCTCTGTGATAAAAAAATTTATTTCCTAAAAGAACTTTCATATAGACAATCCATTTTTATTAAATATGCGAAGCAGGCTCTTCAAACCCGTCTGTAGGCGGAGGAAATTCAGGGGGGCCAGGAGGTGGTTCATACGCCTCAGGAACAGGAGGTGTAAGTTTCCAAAAAACACACATGATATCATCTTCTGTAAGAAGCGTTAGAGGCGAATGAAGCCTGTAGCTCACCTTTATTGAGGAATTCGGAGCTGGAATCTTTCCCTGTTTCCCGTCTCCGAAATAGACGCTTGCGTAATTTCCAGAATCAAGTTTTATAGCATAATCCTTGCTCAGAGAAGAGCTCTCAATGAAGTTATTTTTCTTATCCCATTCCTCATCCCTTGCGCCTTCATTGACATATGTATGTAGGTCATATATAGCAAATCCGGCATTATCAAGTTCAAAACGCTGATTCCCTTTTCCTGTGCTTGCGCCCAATATTTCTACTACTGGATATTTATAAAGCACTCTCGCAAGCTCTTCTTTTGTGATCATATCAGTAGAATGCGAGCCTGTGAATATATTTATTCCATTCTTGGACAATAATTCTGTCTGCAGTAAATATATTTTTTCAGGAGTCAGATTAGTGTAATTAGACGGTAGTTTTTTCTGGAGGCGCATGGTTCTGATCAAAAGATCTGCAAAATTCTCCTTAGTAAGCGGCCTGCTAGGATTGTATTCATCCTTTAGGGATTTTACAATAGCTGGATTTGATAGAAGCATCGCTATCTCGCATTTTGTCACTGTATCATCCTGGCGGCCTAGAATTTTATATTCGGCTTTCAACTTTGAACCTACAGCAGGTATCTTGCCTTTTTGGTTATCGCCAAAAACTATCCTGGCATTATTGCAATCGTCTATCTTTGCCACATAATGTTTCTCTTTGCCCAGGCTCTGGCTGAAGTTTTCTTTTCTCTGCCATAATTCAAACCCTTTGCCTTCGTCAACATAAAGCACTGGGTCATACACTACTAATTTTTCATTATTTAAATTAAAAGTTTGATTCGACAAGCCTGCTGAAAAGCCTAGATCATCTTCTATACTCACTGACTTCAATGTAGTCGTCAATTCCTTTCTGGTAAGCGGATCTTCAGGGTTGGTCCCTACAAACATATTAATACCTTTCCCTGCCAATAGCCTGGATTCCAGTTCATACCGTTGTTTATCAGAAAGCTGGCTTATAGTCCCAGGCAATTCTCTATCAATCCTTAAAACTTGAGAAAAGATGTCTAAAAAAGTTAATTTGGTTACGTTTTCATACATACCAGGCCCGCCTGTTCTGCAATCCCTGGCAGCCTCTTCTAAAGCATTATTAATAGGCTCGCATGGCTTTCTTTCGAGGCATATAACACCTTCATTAGCTCTGCAATTAGTCTTACAGATACCTACAGGAACTTTTTCTGCATAAGCTTTGCCTATTATACAGATAATAAAGAATAAAATTAATAAATAGCTTTTTTTCATGACATCCTCCTAATTTAAAACTTTTATAATACTTATATAATTATACCAAATTAACTTTTTATTTGCAAGTTTTTTTATTAATCTTTTAAGTGGACATCTACATAAACAGCCAGCATTTCCTGTATCTTTCTGGGAGGCAAAATAACAAAATAATGATCTATTATGCAATGCGCCATTTCGTGGGCAAGTATATTCTCGTTTAGCTGAGATTCTACTGTATAAATAGTATTTGTCTTATATATATAAAAAGAAACTGCGGTATTCGGCTCATTAAAAAACTCCTCATATACCTTATTCAGCTCTTTCTGGGTCTTATATATATTGATTGCAACATGTATCTTGGCAGGGTACATATCCAGTATCTCCTCTGCCTTGTTAAAAATGCTATCCAGCTTATCAGCCAAGGTATTTTCTATCGAAAGCTCTGCTCTTTCGCTGTATTTCCGCGGGCTGTAAAAATTAGAAAAACCTAGATTGATTCTTCTATTGACCCTTTTCAAGTCCACCTCATTATCATAAAAAACAGTGCAGAACTTTGAAGAGAAAACACTACTATTTTCTTCCTGAGAATAAGCGCTTTTTGCAGAAATAGATAAATACACTATAGCTATTAAAATTAAATATTTTCTGAGCCTCATAGTTGGTTTTATTTAATTTTAAAATACCCTAGCGCCCTTGACAGATTCTGCTTATCTTTTTTTAACTCGCTTACTATTCTCTTTATGTCCTCTTTTAAAAGAATTTCCCTGCTTGAGCTATCTGAAAGCTGGACTATGAGTTTATCCAATTTCTCTGAAACCTCATTTACCTCTACAAGTCCCAGCTTAAGATCCTGCGTCATCTTGTTCAGGGAGCCAGCCATATTCTGAAATTGATCTTTCTTTCTGATCTTTAAATTAGAGTAAAGCCTGCCAGATCCTATTTCATTTATGTATTTCTCAAACCTGTACATTGGCCCTGCTATCCTGTGAGTCATCAGCATCACGATTACGCTTGCTGCCAGGGCTGTAAATATTGCCACTATCAGCCCACCAAATAAAAGCCCTGGGAAAATATAATCAGCAGTGCTTTTAATAACAAGTCTGGAATTTTCAAAAGACGTTGTAAGGGTGTGTTTAGAAAATAGATACAGTATTATGCCAAACACAGTTGATCCTATTACTACAAGACCGCAAAACTTCAAAATAAACTCTGACTGAAATACCTTGTTTATAAAATAATGTTTCCTTTTATACCCCATATATATTCCCTCCCAAATTTTGTGAAACAAACTTTTATCCCGAGCTGCCCTTTTTATTGCTATTCTGTAGCAAAGGACTTCAGAACTTTCTCATCAACTGTTATATAAGAACTATTTTTCAGCTCATCTATCCATGCATTCATTGCATCGGTTTCTTTTTTCTGCTTTATTATATTCATTATCTCATTTTTAACCTTTGAAAAAGACAGGTTTTCCCCTGAATTCTTGTAATATTCTTCTATCTCATTATCATAAACGTGGGTCAGACTTGAGATCTCTTTGGACTTCCTCTCTATAAGTATCCTAAGTAGCGCTTGTTCCCAGTAATTTTCAATGCTTTTCATAAAATCCTTTTCCCTATCTATACCCTGGCGCTGCGCCTCTTGCAAAAGCACCTCTTTTTCTATGAGGCCGCTTAGATATTTTTTCCTTCCATTCTCTGTTTTAAGAAGCTCTGTCTCATCATACGGTGTATTTTTAAACTCATATTTTAGGTCTTCCTCTGTCATCTTGTATTTATTTATCTGCACCACAATTCTCTTATCAGGACTATTATTGCTAACAGAGCATCCTGTAAGAAATAAAATAACAAAGATAATAAAAAATATATTTTTCATACGCCCTCCATGGCTAATGTTGGCATATTGTAGGGGAGGGTTTAAAACCCTCCCCTACACAACCATTGTTTTTAATTCTACCTGGCCCCTACTGAGAAAAGCACTGCTGGTATTGTTTTCAACATAATCTTAAAATCTAAACCTATAGACCATGTATCTATATATTCAAGGTCCAGTTTCATCCATTTTTCAAAATCCACATTATTTCTTCCATTGGCCTGCCATAAACAAGTAAGCCCTGGTTTCATACTCAGCCGTCTCCTCTGCCATATCTCATATTTTTCTATTTCAGATGGCAATGGCGGCCTAGGCCCTACAATAGACATCTCGCCTTTCAGCACATTAAATAACTGTGGCAATTCATCTAAGCTAGACCTTCGTAAAAAAGCTCCAAACTTTGTGACCCTTGGATCGTTGTGCATCTTAAACGCAGGGCCGTTTATATTATTAAACTTTCCCAGTTCAGCTCTTTTAGCTTCTGCGTCTTCCACCATTGTCCTGAATTTATACATAACAAATTTTCTGCCATTCAACCCGCTCCTTATCTGCTTGAATATCGCAGGCCCGCGAGACAGAGATTTTATCATAATAATCAGCCCCAGGAATATAGGCAATGAAAACATGACCCCTGCCAATGATAGTATTATATCAAATACTCTCTTTAATAACAATTGCCATTCTTCTCCTATCGTTGTCTGAAAACTGAGAAGCGGCATACCTTCTATATCGCTTGACACAGAGCGCGCTATATTAAGATTAAAAAAGTCCGCTGCTATATTTGTCCTAATACCCTGCGCCTCGCAGGCCAAAAGACTTTTCTCGATTATTGAAAGCCATGACCTCGGAACTATAAACATAACCTCGTTCACAACATTTTCATTAAGTATTTTCGGAATATCGTCCAGAGTACCTATTACCTTTTCTTCTAATATTGCCTTACCCATCATATTTTTATCTATGTCTATCAACCCTAATATCTTAAGGCCCCACTCATTATGCTTGTGCACAAGTTTTATAAAGTTCTCTGCCCTTGGCCCTGTGCCTATTATTAAAACATTTTTATAATTATAACCCCGCTTTCTTAGAAATCTAAGAAAAAATACTATAAAAATTCTTTCTATTATCAAAAATAAAATGCTAATAAAAAATAAAAAAGCTATAAATGTCCTGCTTATAAATTGCAGCTTAAAAATAAACTCAACAGTTGTCAGAGCAATCATTACAAAAAATGCGCTTTTTATAATGCCCCATACTATTTCAATAACATTTTTTCTTCTGAAAGATTCGTAAAGCCCGGAGGAACTAAGCGCTGCCCACCAAGAAAACAGAAGAAAAGGTAATATATATATATGTCCGCCCAAGCTATTTAAAGCAGCTATTACCTCTTTCCCTGGAATTAAATCTAATTTATAAAAAATATGTACATTCTGTCTCAATATAAAAGAGATAAAAAATGATACAACTATCATAAACATATCTATAACCATTAATAATTTTCTAAAAAGCTGCTCTTTTTCTTTTATCATTTTTTATGTCCTAGACTATTTAGCTCTACATGGCCTTTCCATCCATTAAAAAATCTCATACGAGAATTTATAAAACAATTTAATGATTTTTTTCAACGCAATCCAAGAAAAATTTTTCCATTTTGTCTATCATGTCTTTTAAAGAAAATCTATCCTCTACTATTTTTTTTGCTGCCTTCCCCATCTCTTCTGCCTTTTTCCTATTATTAAGCAATTCTATAACTGCCTTGGCAATAGCTTCGGCATCTTCTGGAGGCACAATACACCCTGTCTCACCATTCAATATTATCTCAGTATTGCCTCCCACATTAGTTGCAATAATAGGCCTTGATGCTGCCATATATTCTAATAAAGCAACAGGAAAAGACTCTATTCTCGAAGAAAGCACTGCAACATCAAATAATGAAATAAGCTGTGGAATATCTTGTCTTTCTCCTAAAAATATGACTTGCTTTTTGATTCCCAACCTTAAGGTTAATGCCTCAAGGGCAGGCCTTTCTCTGCCGTCTCCTATAATTAAAAATTTACTATTAGGGATGAGCTTGCTGATCTTATGCGCTGATGTTAAAAAAATATCGTACGCCTTCTCATAGACAAGCCTTCCAACCATACCTATAACTTTCTCATCCTCAGAAATACCTATTTCTTGCCTTAATCCATTCTTATATTCTTTAAAATCCGTAAATCTATTCATGTCTACACTGTTACGAATTAATATAAGTTTCTCCGGCATTAGATTATATTCTTTTATCAAAGAATCCATCCTTGCCTTAGATACTACAACTATCTTGTCCAGCCTATGCATTATAAGCTTATTAATTAACCTTGATTTAAATCTAACCCATGGGCATGGATTGACCATGGTATGGACAACTGATACAATAGAAGGCACCTTGAGCATTTTGCCGCATATAAAACCCCAAAATAAATCGAGCACCCCATGATTTATATATAATAAATCTACGCGCGATTTTTTAAGCAAAGATAGAAATCTATAAATCCCGATTAGATCATATTTATTTCTCATAAAACTATGACTAACATCTATGCCTTCCGCCATAAGCATCTCCCCGATAGAGCCAGGGCCATAAAGACAACATATCTTTATCTGGAATTTGTCGTAGTTAATATGCCTTAGTAATTCATAAACCATCTTTTCTGCGCCGCCTACATTTAAAGTTGAATTAAGAAAAAATATTCTCTTTACCATATCTCTATATCACACCCCTATAAGATAATCTCGCAGCTAAATCATCTAAGCCATAGCTATATCCGCTTATGCACTTCAATTCGAATATGTCTTCGCTTATATTATTAAATCCGTTTAGCATTGTCCTTGCATAGAGATAATTCGATTCTGTGACAATTTTCTTGACATCATCGTTATAAAAACCGTGAGGATACGCAAACCCCAAAATTTCTTTTCCTAAAGCTCCTTCTAAAACTTGCTTGGACATTGAAATCTCTCTTATTAATCCGTCCTTGCCTAACAATGTGAGATCCGGATGGGTGAGGGTATGCGAACCAAACTCAATACCATACCTGCTCATCTCTTTAATCTCTTCCCAATTTAATATCTCTCTTTCTCCTCTGTCATTTCCACTGAATTCTAATTTTTTTCTTATCACTTCTATCTTGATATTTCTTTCCTTCGGACTAATTTTTTGCAATGAATCATTTATGCCGTCAATCATATCCATCTTTTCTATCTCTTTTCCTTTTAAATGCGAAGAACCTAAAATTATATCTGCAACTATATCCCACCAGAATTGTTCTTTAGTCCCTATAAAACCTGCCGCAAGAAAGATAGTAGCAGTAATATTATATTTTTTAAGAATTGGAAAAGCATATAAATAATTGTCTCTATACCCGTCGTCAAAGTTTAATACCAGCAAGGATTCTCTTATAGAGCCTGTTTTTAAAGACTCTGCCCCTTCCTTAAAAGATACTATCTTGAAATACTTTTTCAAAAATACAATCTGCTGTTCAAAAATATCTTGAGACACTCCTAAATATGTAAATTTATCGCCTGGCGGCGCTATCCTATGATGGCACAATATAAGTAATTTATGGCTGTTGCAGCCTAATAAAAAATTTGCCAATCCAGAACGATACAATATTTTTTTTGTGGTATTTTTAATACCTTTTTTTAAAAACATGCGCGGCCTTTTTAAGACCCATCCAGGTCTTATAAATTATTTTTTTGTTTTTCAAGTAAGGCAAAATGCATGACTGTAAAATAAATAAAAACTTGGAATACACGGCTCCATTAAATATCCTGGTCCTGGCATGAATCTTATAATCTGAAGTTAGTCTATTTTTATACTCCGCTTCCTCTCTCAGAAAATCAAACTCATCTATTATAGAATCGCAACAACTTTCTAAAACATGAATTTGCAGCACTAAACCTGGAGAAAACCTGCTATATTTAGTATCATATGCCACGCTATAATTATATAACCTGGCATTATAAGAATAATTATACTGATAAGCGATATTCCTGCCTTTTATACTTAAAAAAGAGATATCTACTAATCCTTTTTTAAAATAACCTTTTATTATTTCATTATGAAAAAATTTTGTGCTTGCCTCTGAAAATAAACCTGAACATGCCTTACCTTTCCAACTCGCCTTTTCAATTCTTTCAATCTCAGAAACCAACTCTTCTGGAGAGATTCCGTTGCCATTCGTGTTTACAAATCTCTTGAATTCAAATTCAGAATCCATCTCCTTAGATACCCTATTCTTTACGTTTTTAAACTGCCTTTGGATATTCTTAGAAAAAGTCTTTAAAAATTTTCCTTTATCTATATTTCTAAAGGCTATGTAAAAAGACCGTTCATCAATGCCTGACATTGCAGGTAAATTTAATTCCTTAATGCATTCCCTGAGTATATGGAAATTACCCGTGGTATCGGACATCTCCTGTAAATCCACAAAATCCCACCGAGATGAATTTTTCATAATATAATTCAACACTGCCAAGATAGATTCCTTTTTTTTTGGGCCTGTTAAAATAAAATCCATGCGATCTGAGACAACTGTGCCTATAAAATATATTGTCCTGACGGGCAACCCAAAAAAGGTATGCCTTCTTATCATTAAAGGAGCTATTCCAATAAGTTGATCTTTATCCATGATTTTTAAAACAAACAAGCTATTGCCTCTAGAAAAACATCTCCACCATGTCAATATCCAATCAAAACTTAAAAAAATGTTATCTACGCCGCTTTCCTTTAAAAGATAGCCCCAATTATCCTCCATCTGTTTGAGCCCATCCAAGTTAAAAATCTCTTCTATGGTTATCATCTTTCTCTTTCCCTATTGAATATACGCCTTGTTCATATTTCCAAGAAACAAGGCCTTCCATTTAGATTTTAATATCAGGGCTACTTCCTCTGAAAATCTTATTCGTCTATTTAAATACCAAATAAAAGGCATGGACAGGATTGTAATAATAATTATCTTTAAAAAGACTAGGAGCAGATCCTGAAAAAAGGCGTCACTATTTTCAATTATAAAATTTAAAAATATTGTAACGCCTAGAATATATATATACGGGATGTATAGCTTGGCGCACGCTATTAGACAACGCCATCCTTTTTTCAAATAAAACTTTGATACATAAATAAAAAGTGATGTGCCAAGTAAAAACCCCACCAATGCAGTTACAAATGCAACGCCAACCAAGCCAAGGCCTAATCTTAGAACAAAGACATCAAGAATCGTGCTTAAAAATACAGCTATTAAATAAAAATATAACATCTTGTCCTGTTTATGAAGGGCGGTAAGCAGGCCTTTTGTTGTAGGAGAGAATAGAAGAAAAAATTTTCCAAAAAGAAGGATAAAAAGCGGAGATAGAGAAGCTGTATATTGGACCAGCAAATGCCTGATAATAAAAGATGAGGCAAAATAAACCACTGCTATTAACAATGGAAGAAAAACAGCCATGACCTTAGCAGGTACAAATAAATATTTTCTCAAATCTTCTATCTCTTCACTTTCTCCATATTTATGAAAAAGCATGGGCTCTACAACCATGCCTACTATACCAGGTAAATAAAGCAAGGGCATGCAGATGAGCAGGCCTATTGTATAGTAACCAAGTTCAGTTGTGCCCAAAAATTTAAGTATCAGTATCTTATCTATCGTAAAAAGCACGAAAGGCACTAACGATAAAATCAATAACGGGGAACCTATTTTTATCAATCTAAAACTTTCTTTTATATCAAATTTTAGATTTGGTTTGTACCGTGTAGTAAAATAAAAAAATAAACAAAAGGCCAAAGGCCCGAAAATAGCAACTCCATATATGCCGTAAATTCCCCATTTCGTTACCAGTATTAACGTGAGTATAACGCACAATATGGGGAATAAAACATTTGCAACAGATATCAATGAGAATCTTTTCTCAGCAGAAAGAGCCATTTCATAAAAATTTTCAACATTCTGAACTATTATCATTATCGATACTGTTAGTATGCCTATAATGCCTGTTAAACCAAGCGAACGTTTGAAAAATAAGGAAACTATTATTATGCTTATGGACGCTATAATCGATGCGATCAAGCTGAACCCAAAGGCATTGGCTCTCACCCTGTCAGCATTTGCATAATCTCCCTTGCCAATAGAATAAGGTATCTCCCGGGACATTCCATCCAATACTCCCAGAGTGGGACAGAAAACAAAACTAAATATAATATTGAGCGCTGACCATAATCCATACATGCTGGGCCCAACTATGTGAGCATTTAAAAATCCCCGTACAAAATATGCCAAGTGAGCAAAATACGAACTAGTTGAAAACATAGCTATATCTTGAATTATCTCTTGCTTTTTATTTAACACATTTTTCATATCTTATCCTTCTTTGATATAAACCCGAAACAATACCTGCCATCATATAAAAAATAACATTTTGAATCTGATGAAATTTCATATCTATGAAAAATGAATTTAGAAAATAGATTATCCCTACCCCCCAAAATATAATAACAATCTCCCTTCCTAAAAACCCTTCTTCTAGATGCTTAAATAAAATGAAGCTTTTCCAAAAAATAGATGCTAACATGGACAGAAAAACAATAAGGCCCAATCCGCCTAATTCTACGAATATGCCAAAAAAGGTGTCGTGTATTGATAAAACATCGCCTGTGATAAAGTTAACTATTGATTTGCCTTTAGAATACTCTGCGGCATAATTGTTAAAATTTGCAAACCCAAGCCCCATAATAGGCTTCTCCTTAATCATAGATATATATATACGATAGAGTTCTATCCTGGAATCTACCGGACCTGTAGAATTAACACGTGAAATAACATTTTCTATATCTACTATTTTTGAATACAGCGGGCCCAAAAAAACTGCTCCTAATAAGGTAAAAATTACGAGATATTTTCTGAGCCTCTGATTTATAAACACCATAAACATGAAAGAAATTAGTACCCCAAGCCACGAAGCCCTCGTATAAGTAAAAAATATGGCAATAAAAGAAAGAAAAATATTTATAATAAAAAAAATCCTGTAAGGCAATCTTGTATTCAGTGCCATATAAAAGTTCAAGATAGATAACAGCCCCAGGACTGTCCCGTTTATAGCGGCAGACAGAAAAGGCCCTCTTGCCCTGCCAAAATGAATGCCCATTTTTGGATTCATGATATCTTTAGGAAAAATGAAATTTCTCATTCCAAAATGTTCAAAAATAGAAGTAACGCTTAGATATAACAGAATAAAAGATAATAAGATAAATAAGTTACGTATCTTTTTTTCTTCATTTATAAAATCCTTTGCAATTAAGAAAATAGAAAATGGGGCAATATAAGCATTAAATAATAATGTATATAAATTATATACATTAAAAAAATCCATTTCCCTGGAACCCTGCCTGGTCACGATAACTGAAAAAATAACAAGGCCGCATAATATAAGCATGAATATTTCTGTGGTTCTATTAGATAGGGAAATCTTGCCTGTTATTACCTTAAATAAATAAAAAGTAAACAGAAAAAACCATATTACCCTATCAGGAGATAAATTAGGCATATCTATGCCTAAAGGCATTTTAAAAAATGCAACAAAAAGTAAGGATATGATCCATGCAATAATAACCTTTGTTATGTCTCTAAAAAGAAAATAAATAATTAATAGCGCTGTTAATATAAACATTTCGAGCATTAAAAAATTTAAAGGCGTGATCAAAATGGATAGGCTAAGCGCGCACGCTAATAACACCAGTAATTTAAAAGATATAAATAAAGCATCAGTTTTCATAATCCGGGCATTTGTATTCTAAAATTATCTTGTTTATCTTTAGATTCCTATCTTCTCCTGACAAACTATCAAAGTAATCATTGGAGAATTCTATCTCGATAAGGTTAGCGCCTTCTTGCGAAAAGGCAGAGGCACTATATTCAGCATAAGAAGTTGAAGAGACATATGCTGACAGTATAGACGTTGAATTCATCCTCACCAGCATGTGAGGCCATTCATTCTTTGCAAAAGTGCCAGCTGCCACTATCTTCACGCCTACAAGCCCAAGAGGTAATATAAAACTAATTTTTTTTATGCCCGAGCTAGATATCAGGCCATCTTTTTCTAAATTGAAAATTAGGGCCATGTTCCTCCCTGAAATAAAACCTTCTCCATTTTTATCATTCAACTCCAAAAGCCTATGCATATAAGGCATTATCTCTTCAAAAGGCTTCCGCTGCCTCTGCAAGAGGTCTATCTTGTTCTGCAACGTCATGCAATCGTTTTGATTTATAGACAACGCCTTTTCTATCAACGCCTCTGCCTTTTTATAATCACCTATTGAGATAAAATGCCTTGCCCTTGAATTGAGAAGGAGGACATTTTCTGAATCATTTAAAGGCTGAGGATATTTTCCGGCTATATCCACCTGTCCCATTCTTTCTAATATATTTACCATCTTTATAGACATTTCTTCCGAACCAAAGCCCTCTGCCAGTTTATACATCTTCAAGGCCCCCTCTAAATCGCCTTTCCTGTAATATAAATCCCCTTTTTCAATGTATATCTCTGGTTCATATTTACCATGATTTAGATCTAACCACGCCATGCTCTTTTTCTCAAGCAAAGAAGCGCGTTTGAAGGCATTTACTGCTTCATCGATATTACCTAAACTTACAAGCAGATCTCCCATTTTTTTCAAGTAATAAGAATTGTTCGGATCTAAATCTAAAGCCTTTTTATAAAAACCTCTGGCTGAATCAATATCTCCAAGGTATAAAAAAGAATCTCCAATCCCTAGCCATGCCCATGCATCCGCTGGATTTATCTCAGAAGCGCGCCTGTAATATTCAAGCGCCATCAAAAGGTCTTTTTCTTTGTAATAGTTAATAGAAGCTCTGCCCGTATGTATTTGCGCTAATTTTTTATAATAATCACTAGTTCCGGGTAAAATATTTATAGCCCTATTTAAGCCGCTAAGTTTTTCATCACAACCAGCCTTGCGTACACTTATAAGGATAGCCTCTGCCACAACAAGTCTCGAAATGCCCAAAATCCATATAAACATAATGACGATAAATAGTGGCCTCAAAACATACAACGCTCTTCTGTTAAGCATTATCTCCAAGTATTTATCCGGCTCTGCATCCCTAGAACGCAGGCTGAAAATCATCCCTGATAAAACAGCAAATAAAATTGCATTTGCTGGTATCCTTAAATTAAAATCTACTATTGAATGTATAGCTATACTTAAAATACCTGTAAACATTCCTATGGAAACACCTTTTTTAAAATTACTCTCTGAAACTAAATAAGTCTTTATCGCTTTTCTTGCGATCAAAAAAAGCATATAAAACGCCAAAAAAAGCGAAACGATTCCTAATTCAGAAGCTAATTGCAGATAATCATTATGGGCATAATTTACAAAAAGATTAAGGCCAGCAGGCCTGTATCTTGGAAAACAATGTATAAATGTCCCTATCCCTGTTCCAAAAAATAGGTTATCCTTTATAATACCGAGCGTGCCATTCCATATCTCTAAACGGCCTTCAAAGTCAAATTCTTTATAACTGGCTATTCGGCCTAAAAATAAATCCAAAGCCCCATTTTTCATAAACAAAAATCCGATTAAAATAAAAATAAAAAATAAGGTGAAAAACCTTTTTCTAATAAAACCTTTTTTGTATAGCAGAATAAACATTATCGACATTGAAAACGCCAGCGAAAACCAGGCGCCGCGGGACATTGAAAGCATAAATGCCAATAACATTACAAAGAAAAGATAGATATAAAACGGTCTTTTCATACCATTCCTCTCGCCCAAGGCTAAGCCAATGCATAATGGGATACTCAATTCCAAAAAACCAGCAAAGTGGTTATGGTTCACATATACTGATGAAAGAAAATTCTTGATATCCCACCAGGAATTTGTTATGCCTCCCAGATATTGAATGATTCCAAAAATAGAAAGTACGGCCCCAACTATTACAATGACATTTACAACCTTTTTAATATCGCGCCTATCATTGATATGGTTTACCGTTAGATAGAATATTGCTATAAGATTTACCAATTTAGAAAATTCAATAAGAGAATCGTGCATATAAGGGGCTCTAAAGATAGACGCTGCTGCTAATAACAGAAACAATAACAATGGGATACCCAGCGCTGTAGGCTTGAATCTTAATATTCCTTCTTTGGCCATATGCAAGAACCATAACAACATAGCAACTGCCGTCAATATCTGCAATGACCCGAAAGCTAACGGACATACTGAACCTCGGAAAAGAGGAGATACTATTATCATTAATATTAAAATAAATTTTATTATCATAGGATTTTTATAAAACTCTCTACTACATCTTCATCAAATTGAGAACCTCTGCACTTAATAAGTTCATCTATGGCCATATCTTTTGAAATAGGCTTTTTGTAAGAATATTCTGAGACCATGGAATCATACGCCTCTGCAATTGAAATTATGCGCGCTGCTTTTTTAATGTCTTTTCCCTTAAGCCCCATAGGGTAACCTGCGCCATCTATTCTTTCGTGATGTTGAGAAACAATATCCGCTATTTCTTTCAGCTCCTTTATCGAATTCAATAATTCTTCTCCCTTGGATGGATGAAGTTTCATTAATTCATATTCCTGAGCTGTTAAAGACTCTGATTTTAGGAGTATGCGCCTATCAATAGCCATATGGCCTATATCATGAACAAGGCCTGCCGTCTTCGCATAGATGATATCCTCATCTGTAAGGCCTAATGCCTTTGACAATTTATAAGAAATCTCAGATACCCTCTTGGAATGAATGATAAAAGAATTTCCAGGCAACCCCAATAACTTAAATACATTTACTAGCGCCATGCAATAAATTTCCATAAGCGCAAAAGGACCTTCTATCTTTACTGGAATACTGCCTTCTTCGCCCATTGCAGCAAGAAGTTCGCTCTTAGATATCCTGTGATGGCCTCCCGGTGTTTTCAATGTCTTTAACTTATTGGCGTATATATAATTTTTTATAGCTGAAAGGCTCAGGTTAAGGTGCTTTGCAGCTTCTCTTGGAGTAAAATAAACTTCTGTATCTAAATCTTTTTTCATATTCACCTTTTTATTTGACTATTTAACTACTTTAGTCAATTTTAAGTTTTTTTAACTACCTTATATCAAAACCCCTTCTATGTATTTGCAATACGCGCTGCATATTAAAGCAAATTTCTTATCTATTTAGCGTTAAGGGGTTTATAGTACTTACCGTAATAGTACTGTGGGTAATAATAGCTGTTTCTGGTAAGCGAGACGTTGTTTAAGATAACTCCTATTATATTTGCGCCTGCTTTGTGCAATAATTCCTTTGAGTTATTTAAAAGGTCTTTTGTAGTCCTGTCAGCTTCAGCTATAAGAATAACACCGTCGCATAGGCCTGATAATACTGCCGCATCTGTAACAAGCGCGACAGGAGGCGCGTCAAATATTATTTTTGAAAATCTTGCGCCTGCTTTTTCTAAGAAAAGTTTTGCGTTCTTTGAAGAAATCAATTCAGCTGATTTATGAGAGATGCTCCCAGCTGGAATAACAGATAGATTGTTAATACCTGTATATTTAATAATCCTGTCAAAATCAACTTGTCCTGCAAGATAATTAGAAAAACCTGATACATTATCTATATTAAATACAGTATGCACCCTGGGTTTCCTCATATCAGAATCTACGAGAAGCACGCTTTCTCCGCTATCCGCCATCATTATTGCTAAATTCACTGCGCTGATTGTCTTTCCTTCTTTCGGCACAGAACTTGTTATAGCTATACTCTTCGAATAACCTGAATCCTTTAAGGAAAATAATAGATTAGTCCTTATTGAACGATAGGCCTCGGAAGCCATACATAAGGAATCTTTTTCAACTACGCGGTCTGCGTCTATCTTGTTCCTTATATTCTTTCCGTCAGGCTTAATCCTTGGGACAGACCCCAATACAGGCAATTGAAGCAGGGTTACTATATCGTTTGAATTTTTAATTGTAGTATCCATATACTCTCTAAAAAATACCAAAGTTAAACCACCTATAATACCAAGCACTATAGATAGCGCAATATTAAGCGTTTTCTTAGGCTTAATAGGCCTCTTGGGTTCCTCTGCTATATCCTGAATACGGACATTATTTGTCTGGATTTTGCTTGAGATGGCTGTTTCTTTCATCCTATTTAAAACAATATCAAGAATACGTTTATTAGTTTCTAATTCTCTTTTTAGGGCATTGTATTCTATTATCTTTCGCTCTACCTCTAATGCCTCTTCTTTTCTTTCATCAAGTAGTTTTTTTAACTTACCTTCTTCTTCTGCTGCATAATCATCTTCGGTTTCCAATTTTGTTGTTACGCGCGATGTCTCCTCGGCCTTTATGTGCAACTCTTCACTTTTTATGCGTGATTTAAGATAATTTGTGGTCTCAAAAAGAGCTATCATCTTGGGGTGTTTATTTTTATATACCTCTTTATACTCGGCTAAAATTGCCTGTTGTTTTGAATAATCCTTTTTTAATTGCTGAAGAACCTCATTATTACTCAATAAGGTTGATAAATTTTCCAGTCTAAGATTTCCTTCCGTATCAACAGAGCTCTTATGCGCGCTCTCTGCCTGTATCCTTTTTCTTTGGGCATCCAGATAAACTGTATTGAGTTTCATAAGAGCGTCATTAATTATATTCTGTTTATCTTCTATAGAACCTACTATATTATTCTTTTCTTTATACGCCTGCAAACTAAACTCTGATTCTCTGACTTTTAATTTCTGTTTATCAACTTCTTCCCTCAGCCAGGTTTCTGCCTCATTTGAAGGATTAATTCTTGAAGCAATATTAGAATCTGTATAGACCTTGGCAAATTTATTTACTATAAGAACAGCCTGCCTTGGATCCTTATCATCTATACTTATCTTTATAATTCTTGTATCTTTTACAAGTTCAACTTTTAACTTTTTTAATAAGTGCCCTACGGGATCTTTTTCTTTTTTAAACTCTTCTTTATCTGCCAAACCCAGATTGTTTATAACCTGCATGGCAATGTTTCTGCTCTTTATTATTTCCTGCTGCGTTTCTATATAAGCTCTATACGCAAAATAATTTGTCTCTCCTAATTTTATAATATCTTTTACAGCTAAAATATCTGGCTCAGCTACATCTATAATAATTGTAGATACAGCTCTGTAAATAGGATGTTGTTTAAAGGTTGCAAATGTAACTGCAGTAACAGTTATTAAAAAGAATGCTATAAGCGTCCACTTTCTACGCAGTATTACAGAAATGTATTCTTTTATATGCAGCTCTTTATTAAAAGTAGTATTCTCCATGATTATGCCCTCAATTAAAAGAAACTCTCTGGCACAACAATTACATCGCCTGGTTTTATAGTTATATCCTTTTCCTTATTGCCTTTTTCAGTTATATCTGTTATCTTTATTGGGATAGTAACTTGTGAATTATTTTCTACACGAATAATCTTAGTTCCATTTTGAGATGCGCCTTGTTTAAAACCTCCTGCCATTGTAATTGCCTCTAATACAGTAGTGGGCCTGTCTTTAGAAAGCTCATACTCTCCTGGTTTATTTACAAAACCCATAATAAAAACTTTTTTTGGATGGTATTCTTCAATGAAAACATTCACTTGCGGATTAACTAGGTAATCTTGTTTCAATAAATTTGTTATCTTTGATTCTGCCTCAGCTACTGTAAGTTCTCCTATTTCAAGAGTTCCAAGCAACGGAAATGCAATCTCGCCCTTTGAACCTACTCTTGCCTTTGTAGTGAGGTCAGGCTGTTCATACACAGTTATTCCCAAAACATCTCCTGTCTCTATTTTGTATTCTTCGGAAAAAACATTTGAAAAGTTTAGCATAATAAACATAAAAAAAATGAGGATAAAATATTTCATAGTATTAGCTCCTTACTAAAATACTGCTTTTGCGCTTAATGTAACTAGATTCTGAGTATAGTCAAATGTAGAGAAATTAGAATCTCTTATAATATGTTCTAATTGTAGGGTAGATGTTAGCCATTTTCGAAAATAATATTTTAATCCTACGCCAAGTGAATAGTATTCATCTTTTCTTTTTTTGGTTACGCCGCTTTCTGTAGTTTCTATAGGATATAAATGAATCTGATATAAACCTGTAATAAAACCTAATAATTTGTAAGTAAAAAAATGGTCAAATGTTCCAGAAGCGCTTGTAACATCGTAATAATTATTTAAACCATATGTTGATTCATAGGCTGTTTTAGATAATGAAAGTTTTAAGGCGTTTTTATGTGAAAATGTATGCACAATATCTGAATAAAGCACCCATGAATTAAAATCTGGAAGGCTTGCCTGTTCATAATTTCTAAACTGATATCCTGTTTTTATTGTTGCAGTTGTCTTTGGAGTCAAGTTCCCAATAGCTCCAACAAGTATCTGATGGTAATCTGAATCAGATCTTGCAATATTATTATCATACCTTGTTTGATTAAAATCATATTCTAAAAGAAGTTTTGTCTTAGGAAATGTCTGATGAGTAACCATAAAAGAATAGCGATGATCAGTCCTGTCATATTGATCATAAACAGAATCTGATTTATAATCACGCGTGAAATTCTCATATCCAATTTGTATGCCCAGCCTATCCTTTTGAACTCCTGCTGTAATGCCTGCTCTATTGTCATCTCTTTTTACCCTAGAAACATCTTCTGTGCTAGGCCTGTCGAATGTCCTTATAAAGTTATCGTATATATTAAAGGTAACATCCCTCCAGTTTAATTGTAGATTCCCAAAGGCATTATGGTTAGTGGTATTCTGGGAAGAATTATCCATAAACCTTACAAAATCAACATGATAATCCAATGTAAGAAGATTGTCGCTAAATGGAAGATAGGCTGTTATGCCTGGGGTGAGAGTAAGTATAATGTCTGATTTTTCATTGCTTGGGTCCAGAAAAATATTGTCGTCATATTGCAGTTTTATTTCTCCCCATGGAGATATTTTAGCCTTTTCTGGTTTAGGTTCAGTTTCATAATATTCATATATATACTTAGTCTCATAAAGAGCATAGAGAGGTTGAATATATATTAGACATGCAACAAATACAAAGATAACTATAAGGTATACATTTTTCATTGATATTTCTCCTGATAGGATTAATCAAAGATTATTAGAAGTATACCCTACATTAATCTATTTGTCAATACTTTTTTTATGTTTTTTTAAACTGTATTATATGATTTTAGTTCTTTATAAGAGCTAATGTTTCTGCTCTTGTCTTTTGGTTCTCCTTAAAAACTCCTCTTACTGCGCTTGTAACTGTAAGAACGCCTGATTTTTTAACCCCCCTCATACTCATACATAGATGTTCTGCCTCTATTATAACCATAACTCCCATTGGTTTAAGCTTTTTCATGAGTATTTCAGCTATTTCAGTAGTGAGTCTTTCCTGGACCTGTAATCTTTTTGAAAGAATTTCTACTACCCTGACTATCTTACTTAATCCTGTGACTTTATTATTCTTAGGTATATAAGCTATATGGGCCTTACCTATAAATGGTAAAAGATGATGTTCGCATATAGAATATAAAGGTATATCCTTTAAAAGCACCATCTCATCATGTTTTTCAGTCAGAAGAACCTCTAATTCTCTGGCAGGATCTTTTGATATGCCGCTGAATATCTCAGCATACATCTCAGCCACCCTTTCAGGGGTCTTCTTAAGGTCTGGTCTATCCGCATTCTCCCCAACTGCTTCCAAAATCATCCTCACTGCCTTTTGTATCTTACTCTTATCCATCTCCCACCCCTCTCTCTCTAATGTTACAAAACAAGTCATACTCGTTTTGTAACATTGTATTATTTGCCAATGCAAAATTCTGAAAATATCTTATCCAGCGCCTTTTCTGTTATTGTATGACCTGTTATTTCCCCCAAGCTTTCTATTGAAGCTCGAACATAAGCGCTTATACAATCCATAGGTAATCTGCTTTTATGCGCTTTTATAGCTTCATTTATATCTAAAGCAGAGCGCCTTAAAATATCTAATTGCCTTTCATTTGAAACCCCTATAAAGCCTGGACCAGGGGTTTTACCCTTCCAAACTATATCTTTGATTTCATTTTCTAGTTTATCAATACCTGTCATCTTTAAACTAGATATATGCGCAAAAGGGCTTTTTGGAAAAAATCTTCTTATTCTTTTAATATCCAGCGCTTTCCTGAG
The DNA here is from genome assembly GCA_003485765.1 of Candidatus Omnitrophota bacterium. Lineage (GTDB taxonomy): Bacteria > Omnitrophota > Gorgyraeia > Gorgyraeales > Gorgyraeaceae > UBA10183. The sequence goes on from DNHS01000010.1 coordinate 57,145, forward strand.
ATCCCGTTTATTTATAACCACTATGACTTCCTTCCTATTATCCTTTATTCTTTTTATTATATCCAGGTCATCTTTATTCAGCCTCCTAGACCAGTCTAAAACCAATAAAATCAGATCTGCATTTTCTAAATAGATATGACTCCTTCTTATGCCCTCTTTTTCTACCAAATGGTCTGTGTCAGTTATGCCTGCTGTATCTACAAGCGCCACAGATATACCTTTAATATTAACTATCTCTTCTATTGTGTCCCTTGTAGTTCCAGGTATATGCGTAACAATGGATCTGGATTCCTTTAATATAGCGTTCATCAGGCTGGACTTACCTACATTAGGGCTGCCGCATATAACTGTCTTTATTCCTTGCCGTAAGATCTTGCCATGATTAGAGCTTGAAATAAGTTTTTCTATCTCATTTTTCACGCTATTAAGCCTTTTAAAGATGTTATCTTTCCTAAGTCCTCTAAGTTCTTCTTCTGAAAAATCTATAGAAGCCTCCATATGAGCGTATATTTCAATCAGGTTTTCTCTTATTTCATCTATCTTTTTGGAAAAAAGGCCTTCCAAATTATTCAAAGCAGACCTCAGTGAAAGTTCAGTTTTTGCCTTTATTATATCCAGCACTGCCTCTGCCTGAAGTACATCTATCCTTCCATTTAAAAACGCCCTTTTAGTAAATTCTCCTGGTTCTGCAAGCCTTGCTCCATTAAACAGGCATAAATCAAGTATCTTCTTGAGCGGAGCTATCCCGCTATGACAATTTATCTCAATTATATCCTCTTTCGTATAACTTCTCGGCGCACGCATTACTGTCAAAATCACCTCATCCACCACTCCTCTGCCCTTGCTATTATCTATAATGTGCCCATAATGAACCGTATACGTTTTAAATCTAGAAGGTTTTTTGCCATCTTTAGATAGAAATATCTTATCCGCGAGTTTCAGACTACCCTTCCCGCTTAATCGCACAATACCTATGCCGCCTTCCCCTATAGGCGTTGAGACCGCCACAATCATATCATCTAACCCTAAATTTCCCATAACCTTATCCAAACAACTTGACATTTCAACAATGTTAAAATGTCAAGTTGTTGCAATTAAAATACTGCATTGCATCGCCAACTACAAACAAAGAGCCTGTAACCAATATTAAATCTTCCCTGTCTGCAAGTTTTACTGCCTTTCCTAAAGCTTCTTCTATATCATTGCCTTCTTCAAGCCTTGATCTTGAATCTAGAAAATACCTTTTTAATCTTGATGCATCTTCTGCCCTGGGATTATCTTTTGCTTTTGTCAGAATTATTATATCGCTAACCGTATCCAAAATACCGCTTACGCCTTTTATATCCTTATCGCTGGATATCCCGAATACGCATATTAATTTCTTATATCTGAATATTTTTTTTATCGAAGAAATTAATGCCAGCATACTGGCAGGGTTCTGCGCGCCGTCTAAAATTATATAAGGCTTCCTCTGGATGATTTGCAGCCTCCCAGGCCAGTCCGCTTTCTTTAACCCGCTTCTTACAGCATCCTCTTCTATATAAAATTTTTTCTGATTTATAGCTTTAAGCATACCTATGCTAAGAGAAGCATTTTCAATCTGATGGCCGCCAATTAAATTTAGTTCCAAATCTTTATAATAATACCCTGGCCCTTTTAGATTAAAGACCTGCCTATCTTCATCTGAACTAACAATAGAATATTTTATATCTTTTCCAACCTCATACAATTTTGCTTTTTTTTCTTTGCATACTTTTCTTATAACATCCATCGCTTCCTTTTCCTGCGAAGCGCTAACAACTAAACTCTGCTCTTTTATAATCCCTGCTTTTTCATATGCAATCTTGCTCAGCGTATCGCCTAATTTATCCGTATGTTCTAAGCTAATATTTGTTATTCCGCATACTAAAGGCATTGTAACATTCGTTGCATCCAGCCTCCCTCCAAGCCCTGTTTCTAAAACCGCTATATCAACCTGCTCTTTCTTAAAATACAAAAAAGCGCATGCTGTCAGAATTTCAAAAAAAGATGCCTTGCCTAAAGTTTTATGCTCTCTGAATTTTTCCGCAACAGGCCTTATCTCTTCTATAAGCCCTATAAATTCTTCTTCGCTTATCATCCCTTCAAACATATCCGGTCTTTGGCCTAATATTCTTATTCTTTCCCTAAAGTTCACAAGATGCGGCGAAGTATATAATCCAACTTTATAACCGGCTTCCTTTAATATATAAGCCAAAATAGCGCATGTAGACCCTTTGCCTTTAGACCCTGCCACATGAATAACATTTAAATCTTTATGCGGATTATCCAATTTATCTAAAATAGCAATCATCCGTTCCAGGTTAAACGAAGCTGTATATTGATACTTAGATATCTTTTCGAAATTGATAAAAGAATCAATGTATTGTATCGCCAAAGTGTAATTCATAATATAAAGCTTAAAGGACTAAGGCAGGCCTAATGTTTAAAGTGTCTTACTCCTGTCAAAACCATACTAATTCCAGCATCATCGCATGCTTTTATAACATGCTCGTCTCGAATAGAGCCGCCCGGTTGGATTATACTCGTTATACCTGCTCTCTTAGCTTCCTCTATAGCATCTTCTTTAGGAAAGAATGCGTCGCTGGCGCATGTAGCGCCTTTAGAAAGCTCTTTAGATTTCATTATGGCAATAACCATTGAATCAACCCTGGACATTTGTCCGGCGCCTACTCCTACTGTCTTTGTGCCTTGCGACAATACTATTGCATTTGATCTGACATGTTTTGCTATCTTCCAACCAAAAAGTAAAGAAGCTATTTCTTCTTTTGTAGGCCTTTTCTTTGTAACTACTTTTAAATCCTTCTCTTCTATATGAAAAATATCCCTATCCTGTATCAAAAGCCCGCCTACAACTTTTTTCAAATCATAATCCTTCTCTATGCCTTTTAATTCTCCGACTTCTATCAATCTGAGATTTTTCTTATCCATTAAAATATCCAGCGCCTTTTTTTCATACGAAGGGGCGATAATGCATTCTGTAAAACCTGCATTGATTATTGCTTCGGCTGTTTTTAAATCTACTTCTCTATTAAGGCCTACTATGCTTCCGAAAGCGGAAAGCTTGTCGCAATCTAAAGCATCATTATATGCCTCTGCTAATGTCTTAGCGCTTGCAGCCCCACAAGGGTTTGTATGTTTTATGACGCTTGCCGCAGGGTCTTTGAATTCTTTTACTATCTCAAGAGCCGCATCCAGGTCTATGATATTATTAAACGAAAGTTCTTTCCCATGAAGCTGCTTTGCATTAGCTATGCCTACTACGCTTATATTTTTATCTTTATAAAAACTTGCTTTCTGGTGCGGATTTTCTCCGTATCTCAAGCCCTGCGCCTTTTCAAACTTCAATTCTAGAACATCTGGAAATTCTTTACCCTCTACCTTTGACCCTTCGTTTTCGACTTGTTTTTTCAAGTAGCTATAAATCGCTGCATCATACTTTGATGTTTTCTCGAAAACCTCTACGCCAAGTTTAAAATGCAATTCATCGGAAACCGCCCCGTTATTTTTCTTTAATTCTTCTATCACATCTTTATATCTATCTGGGTTGCACACTACCACGACATCCTTAGAATTTTTTGCAGCTGACCTTAACATGCTCGGCCCGCCTATATCTATATTCTCTATCGCTTCTTCTAATTTCACGCTAGGCTCGGCAACTGTTTTTTCAAAAGGATAAAGATTTACAACCACCATATCTATCAGGCCTATATCATGTTTCTTAATCTGCTCCATATGTTCTTTTTTATCCCGTATAGCGAGAAGCCCGCCGTGAATCTTTGGATGTAGTGTCTTTACCCTGCCGTCCAGCATCTCTGGAAAACCAGTGTAGTCTGACACAGACTTGACAGGCACACCCAAGCTTGCTATAAGCTTAGCAGTCCCGCCTGTAGATAATATCTCCACTTTAAATTCATTCAACACTTTTACCAATTCTTCTAATCCTTTTTTATCTGATACGCTTATAAGCGCCCTTTTAATCTTCCGCATCTCTCCTCCCTAGACGTTGAAGCGAATGTTCAACATGTCGCCGTCTTTAACAATATATTCTTTTCCCTCTATCTTCAATAATCCTGCCTCGCGCACCTTTTGCATATTGCCAACACATTTAATAAAATCTTCGTAATTCACAACCTCTGCCCTGATAAAACCCCTCTTTATATCAGAATGTATCTTGCCTGCAGCCTCTATAGCGCTCAGGCCCGATTCCAGATGCCAACCTGTTGTATCTTTGTCTCCTGCTGTAAAAAACGTGAGAAGATTCAATTCCTTGCATATTATTTTTGACATATTTTCCCTGAAATTATACCCAGAGCCCATCTCTTTTGAAAATTGGCCGCGTTCTTCTGGTTTTAATTCCAAAATCTCAAGCTCTGTCTTGCCGAAAAATCTTACGTAGTTTAAGCCCATTGAAGAACAATATTCCTCAGTCTGGCTTATCTTATCCATATTTATCCCTTCTTCTAGATTTATAACGCCAACTATGGGCCTGAGGCTTATAAATGAAAAACCGGAAAAAAGTTTCAGCTCGTCCTTAGTCAACCCTATATTACGCAGAAGTTTTGAGTTTTCAAGAGAATTCTGGCATTTTTTTAATAGTCTCATTTCGCTCTCTATATCAGTCTTGATTTTCATTCTTTCTTTCTCTATTTTAGTAATCCTATTCTGTATAGCCTCCAGGTCGGCAAGAATAATGTCCATCATATACCCTTCCAGGTCTTTTTTAGGGTTTTCGCTGAAAAATGCATTTGCTACGCATATAAACAGGTCTATGTCGTTCAGCTTAGAATATTCCTTGCCTGTAAAACCTGCGCTTGAACTAATATCCAGGAAAGCTGTTTCAGGATATACTCTTTTCTTTGAGGAAAAGATATCGCTAAGTTTTTCTATGCGGCTATCCATAAATTTAAACATGCCTATATCGCCGGTAATATTAGCAGATTGCAGCAATACCTTGAATATGGTTGTTTTTCCGGACTGCGCCGGACCAATTATGCCAATCTTCATAAGATGTAAGGAATCATGCGGTTCTAAGGCGTGTTATTACTTCAAATATTTCGCCTTCTTTAGCTTTTTTATCTTCTATTTTTATCTTTATCTTAACTGCATTTGGCAGGCCAACGCCTGACGCCTGATCAGAATTCCAGGCATCTTGCCATACCAACCCGTCAAAATATGAAAATTCCAGTTCTGAAACATTATCGCTCAATACATCACTATGGCCATAAGTTGTAAAATCATAATCTGGTTCTATTTCATCATTGCGCATAAGAAGCCTTTTAGCGCTATCCAGCCAGTATTCCACCTCGCTGAGTTCAAATACGCCTGAATCCGCGGAAACGAAAGAAATAAAACTGACCTTAAACTTATCTCCTGTAAACTTACAAAGAGAATTAGAGTTAATTACTGCTTGGCTTATTTCTGCGCTAATCCTGGAGATAGCGCTTCTCGCATTCTGATAACGCTCGCTTCTGGCCTCACCCTTTTGCCAGGATTTTGAAGCGCTCAGAAAAATAGTAAACGTAGAAGCCACTATCATTGCCAATATCGCAAGGGCAATAAGCACTTCTACGAGAGTAAACCCCTTGAGCCTATTTAATGACATAGGTGATAAAATCTTTAGACCTTGTGGTATTTCGTTCAGGCCAGATTACAGTCACAACAACCTTTCTCATATCGTCGCTTGAGGCTACTCCCTCTAGCGAAATATTATCTATCTTTATAGCCCACTCAAAATCTCCGTCTTTTCCTGAAAGAGGTATCTTGGGAGGAAGCTCTGTTATCGCATCAAACCCAGCCAGTTTAACATCTTCTATTTTATTCTGCGCCAAAAAAGATGCCTTTGTCATCATGCCTGCGCGCTGCGACGCCCTTAAGCCAATAGGAAATATCTGCAATACTCCTACTAAACCAATAGCCAATACAGCTATTGCGATAATCAATTCCAGCAGCGAAAACCCTCTTTTCTTATCCATATACATTCCAAACAACTTTACAAATTGACATTGTTGATTTGTAAAGTTGTTGCGAGTTGCAAGTTATTCTATAAGTTTTGCCAGCGAGAATAGCGGCATAAACATTGAAACTACGATAAATCCTACAACAAGACCCATAAAAACTATAAGCAAAGGTTCCAGAAGAGAGGTAAGGCCGCTTACTGCAACATCCACCTCATCTTCAAAATTATCTGCAATCTGCATTAGCATCTTTGCCAAATCCCCTGTTTCCTCGCCTATATTTACCATTTTTGTAACAAGCGGGGGGAAAGCCTTGCTTGCCTCCATAGGCCCTGATACGCTTTCTCCCTCTTTGATACTATCCCGCACCTGTATAACTGCTCTGGCAATGAATTCATTTCCTATTGTATCTTTCACTGTTTGAAGCGCAGCGAGTATCGGAACTCCGCTTGAAAGCAATGTCCCTAGAGTCCTTGAAAATCTTGCGACGCTAACTTGCTGTATTAAATTTCCTACAACAGGGATACGCAGCTTTAACTTATCAACTATCAATTTTCTATCAGGATTTTTTATAATTGCCTTATATAGCGCAATNNCTTCCTCCAAGCTCTGAAAACATATTTGTAAAAGTAGGTATTACAAACACCATCAGCATTATTAGTATGAGAACCGCAACTATCATTACGAACATTGGATACATAAGCGCTGACTTTACCTTATCCCTCAGCTTCTGGGTCTTATCCAAAAACTCAGACAAACGCTTAAGTATGTCTTCAAGCATACCTCCCAGCTCTCCCGCCTTTATCATATTTATATAAAAATCAGGGAATACTTTCGGAAAGTGAGCTAGAGCTTCTGAAAAATTGGAACCGCTTTCCACTTCATCTGCTATTGATTTTATAACGCTTTTTAAAGCTCCTGGCTCCAGTTGATCATGTAATGTCCTGAGGGCTTTTACAAGAGGTAGGCCTGCTGCTATAAGCGTGGC